>CALWZC010000037.1 GCA_944385935.1 uncultured Anaerofilum sp. | reverse complement strand
CCCAGATACAGACCTTGCCAGCCAACTGGAATATGCTGTTTCTTCTTTTGTATCAGGAACATATACCCCTGTCCCCACTGCCGATTTAGAGGAAATACAGACAGAGGAAACCAGACAAACTGCTGAAAATTCCATCAAAAAGTATTCCTTTGGAATTGTTGATGGTAAGGTATATTTCCGTGAGAACGACAGCATGAGCCTTTGCGAGCTGTCGGGCAAACCACTGGAACGGGTGAAAGACCTGATAGAGTTACGTGACTGTGTATATGCTCTCATCAATCTCCAACTGGAGGATGCAGAGGAAGCGAAAATCACAGCACAGCAACAGAACCTGAATGACCTGTACGATTCTTTCAGCAAAAAACACGGGCTTATCAATTCCCGTGCAAACAAAATAGTCTTTGACAGGGATTCAAGCTACTATCTGCTCTCCTCTCTTGAGCAGCTGGATGAGGACGGCAATCTTTCTGGCAAGGCGGACATTTTCACAAAACGCACCATCCGACCTCCCAGAAAAATCACCCATGCTGACACTGCGGTAGAGGCATTGGGTATTTCACTCTCCGAAAAAGGACAGGTAGACTTGGACTATATGTCCGGTCTTACAGGAAAATCAGATGAAGTACTGATTAAAGATTTAAAAGGTATCATTTATCAGTTGCCTTTCAGTGAGCCTGCTGTATATGTTTCGGCAGATGAGTATCTGTCAGGTAACATTCGAGAAAAACTGGAACAGGCAAAAAAAGCCTTTGAAGAAGATGCCTCTTTCTTTCAAAATATCAGAGCCTTAGAACAGGTAATGCCCAAGGATTTGGATGCCAGTGAAATTGCAGTTAGGTTAGGTGCAAGCTGGATTGACAAAGAATACATTACCCAGTTTATGCACCAAACTTTTCAGCCACCATTTTGGGCAAAAAGTCGCATGCGTGCAGAGTATTCGCCCATTACCGGTGTATGGAATATCACAGGAAAATCAAATATTTCTCAAAATGATGTGATGGCGTACACCACATATGGTACACACCGTGCCAACGCCTACCGCATTTTGGAAGATAGTCTTAACCAAAGAGAAACAAAAATATACGATACAAAAGAAGATGCAGACGGAAAAGAAATCCGAGTGCTGAATCAAAAAGAAACTTCTATGGCCAGTGCCAAGCAGGATGCCATCAAGCAGGCATTTAAAGACTGGCTTTGGGAAGACCCTGTACGCAGAAGGACCTTGGTGGAAAAATATAACCACCTGTTTAATTCCACCCGTCCCCGTGAGTATGACGGCAGCCATTTGAGTTTTCCGGCAATGAATCCACAGGTACAGCTTCGCCAACACCAGAAAAACGCTGTAGCCCGTATTCTATATGGCGGAAACACCTTGCTCGCCCATGTGGTGGGAGCAGGCAAAACCTTTGAAATGGCAGCGGCAGCCATGGAGAGTAAACGGCTTGGATTGTGTCAAAAACCCATGTTTGTGGTTCCCAACCATCTGACAGAACAATGGGGGGCAGAATTTCTCTCTTTGTATCCGGCAGCAAAAATCCTTGTTGCCACACAAAGAGATTTTTCCACCCAAAACCGCAAGGCATTCTGTGCCAGAATTGCCACTGGCGATTATGATGCTGTTATCATCGGTCACAGCCAGTTTGAAAAAATCCCAATGTCCCATGAGTATCAGGAAAAAATCTTAGAGCAGCAGCTTGAAGAGGTACAACTGGGAATTGCATCAGAAAAGATAAAAGACGGAAAAAGTTTCTCTGTGAAAGAGATGGAACGCAGCCGTAAATCTCTGGAAGCCAAACTAGAGCAGCTCCGTGCCGAAAACCGCAAAGATGATGTGGTTACCTTTGAGCAGTTGGGGGTTGACCGGCTTTTTGTGGATGAAGCACACAACTACAAAAACTTGTTTTTTGTAACGAAGATGCAGAATGTTGCTGGTATTTCCACCAGCAATGCCCAGAAATCCTCGGATATGTTTATGAAGTGCCGTTATCTAGATGAACTGACTGGCAGCCGAGGTGTTATTTTTGCCACAGGTACACCTGTGAGCAACAGCATGGTAGAGCTATACACCATGCAACGTTACTTGCAGTATGACCGTTTGAATAAACTGGGATTAATGCACTTTGATTCATGGGCCGCAGACTTTGGAGAAACAAGCACTAGTTTTGAACTTTCTCCAACAGGCAAAGGGTTTGTCCCTCGCACACGGTTTGCCCGATTTTTCAATTTGCCGGAACTGACCAGTGTTTTCAAAGAAGTGGCAGACATCAAAACCGCAGATGAACTGAATTTGCCTCGTCCCAAGGCTGCGTTTATCAATGTGGCTGCAAAAGCCAGCCCCATTCAAAAGCAGTTTATGCAAAGAATTGCAGAACGAGCAGAGAAAATCAAAGATGGTGCCGTTGACCCGTCTGAAGATAATATGCTGAAGATTACCAGCGACGGCAGAAAGCTGGGGCTTGACCCTCGTTTGCTTGACCCTTCTCTACCGGATGACCCAAACAGCAAGGTGAATCTTTGTGTAAATAATATCTTTGAGATTTGGGAAAAACATACCGATACCAAGGCAGCACAGCTTGTATTCTGTGATACCTCTACCCCCAAACCACAGGACGGTAGTGGTTTTACGGATATTTACAGCGATGTCAAAAGCAAGCTGATAGCAAAAGGCATTCCCGAAAATGAAATTGCTTTTATTCATGATGCAAAAACCGACCAGCAAAAGGACATTCTTTTCAAAAACGTCCGTGCTGGTAAAGTGCGTGTGCTGATTGGCTCTACTGCAAAAATGGGTGCCGGTACAAACGTACAAAAACGCCTGATTGCTTTGCATGACCTTGATTGCCCTTGGCGTCCGGGAGATTTGGAGCAGCGGCTGGGAAGAATCTTACGACAGGGCAACCAAAATGAAAGTGTATCTGTGTATCGGTATGTAACGGAAGATACCTTTGACGCCTATCTGTGGCAAACCATAGAAAACAAACAGAAATTCATCAGCCAGATTATGACTTCTAAATCTCCCATGCGTGTGTATGAGGATGCGGATGAGCTGGCTTTGAGTTATGGCGAGGTTAAGGCGATTTGCTCCAGTAATCCCTATCTAAAAGAGAAAATGGAACTGGACAACAAACTTATCCGCTTGAACTTACTAAAAACCGGTTTTGACGGCACAAAATACCGGTTGCAGGATGACTTAAGCAAACGGTTACCGGCAAAGCTACAGCAGC
>CALWZC010000036.1 GCA_944385935.1 uncultured Anaerofilum sp. | reverse complement strand
AGATGTAGGAATATCAAACGAGGAAAACTGTTATCCCTTTGCCGGATACAAAAAAATTTTAGCCAGCATTTTTGAAACCATTATGGCAAAACCCCACCTCACTGTGCTGGATATTGGATTTGGAACCGGTACACTGACCGCAAAGCTTTATGAAAAGGGCTGTGAAATATATGGCCAGGACTTCTCCTCCCAAATGTTGGCCTTGGCTTCCGCCAAAATGCCGGGAGCACATCTTTATCAAGGGGATTTTGTAAAAGGTTTGGCGGAGCCGCTGGCAAACAAACGATATGATTTTATTGTTTCCACCTATGCGCTGCATCATTTAACAGATCCGCAAAAATATACCTTTCTGCGGCAGCTTTTGGAACGCCTGAACGACGATGGAAAAATCCTCATTGGCGATATTGCTTTTGAAACAAGGGAGGAACTGGAGAATTTTCGCCAAACTGTTGGAGATGATTGGGATCAGGAGGAAATTTATTTTGTCATCAATGAAATGAAACGTGAATTCCCACAGCTGAAATTTTATCGTTTCTCCTGTTGTGCGGGAATGATTTCCATAGAGCCGGAAAACAGGGCCTAAACACTGGAACACGCCATCAACCAACAGAAAAGACCAGAATTGCTGACCTAAAAGTTCAGCAATTCTGGTCTTTTCATATGTACAGCACTGAAAAATTTGTGCTATGCACAAATTTTATCGTTTAATGCTTGTGGGGATATGCTCAACCCTTTTTGTATCCACATTTGGGGCACACACCGTTTTTCAGTGCGATTCCGCACAGCGGGCAGCGATCGATCTGATTCTTGGTTTCAAACTCGGCTGTCGCAGCATTTACACCGCTGGTGAAGGTAAGTTTAGCAATGTTCAGCTTGTCCTTGAGAAGATCATAAACAATCTTAATCATTCCCTCTACCGTCATGGTTTCCTTTGTCACAACCAAACGGCAATCAGGATAAGCGGTGGCAAGCTCGGTCTTAAAAGCTTCGCCCTTCATCTTATTGTTGGGGGCGCCGTCTTTGATCCCCTGCTTCTCATATACTTCAAGAATCGCAGGCAGCAGAGGATCGTCCTCGCGCAACACCAAAGCGTGGTCAAAATTCTTGAGAACATCCCACGCAGTCTTTTGAATTTCGTTGCACGGGAACACCATGTTCACTCCTGGCTCCACGGAATCTTCCACCTCGATGGTGAGCACGCCGGTGTGACCATGCAGATACTGGGCCTCCCCCTTAAAACCATAAAAACGATGGGCATACTGCAGATCCAGCTTTGTGATACTTCTCATACTCATTTCCTCCTTTAAATATTTATTTACGGGTCTCACCCGCCTTCACGGCACGGGATTCCTTTTGTTTGCAGGTAGGACAGATTCCCCGAAAAATAATATCATAGCCACTGAAATCAAAGCCATGAGAATCCCGAATCCGCTCTTCCAAACCTGAAACAAAGTCCATGTCTACATCGAAAACATGCCCACATTTCTCACATTTCACATGAATATGGTCATGGCAGCGATGATCAAAATGATCGCAACCGCCGGGAATTTCCAGCTTACGGATCTTTCCCATTTGTGCCAGTCGGTTCAAATTGCGATACACAGTGGCACGGCTGATAGTTGGATGCTGCTGATGAATTTCTTGGTACACTTCATCGGCAGTGGCATGGCAGCCAAGGTGACCGACGGTTTCCAAAACAATTTGACATTGAAGTGTATTTCTTTGACTCATGATATTCAATCCTTATTGATATCTTGTATCGTTAATATATCACTTAATGATTCCGATGTCAAGTATATTTTTTAATTTATTCTTTCTTTTTGTCCAATTTTTTACTTTTTAAACTTTCTATGTATTTCTTACCCTGGTTGAATTGATGACTTCTTTCCGATATAATAAAAAACAAACTGATATGGTATCATTTGTTTCCAGAAACTTATCAAAGAGAGGAAGCTATCATGCACAAAATCAAAACAAGAGGATGGAAAAGTTGGATACCAGGCCTGTTGCTTCTTTTCCTCCTTTCCGGTATAGCCGGATGCGGAACACTTCAAAACAGCCGTGAGGTAGAAGCCGGAATAAAAAAGGCTTTTCCGGATGCTGTTATTCTGCAAGCAAAAAGTGGAAAAGATCAAAATGGATATCGATTCAAAGAATTTACAATTGATAACAAAGGTGTTGTCTTTACTTATAAGAATTATCAAAAGGATGCTTTTTTCTTCAGTGGGACGGTTGCTGATTCCACCAACGATTACAGCGAACGGCTTCTCAATTTCTTTTCGGAAAAAATAGAAGAAATTACAAAAAAGTATTTGGTACAAGTGGAAGAAATCGGCTCTTCAATCCAAATGGAGAACCATATTACTGATATGCAGCAGATCGATACGGGAGCACAAGCTTTTCAGGAAATCTATCTTCTCCTCCAGGATCATCTTCCTCAGGTTAAACTGGACTGGTTTGACTTTCAGTTAAATTTTCGTACTTTTTATGATAACAATCAGAAACAATTGATATCAGTGGAAAAACAGGGAGATTGGGACTATTCCTATGCCCGAAATCTTTTATATCTGAATTTTAAAGCAGATGTGGATATGGGGCTGGTCTCCAATGTAAAATTGTCAAATGAGCTGCTGGATTCCATCCCTCAAAAATACATTCGTGCTTTGTATATCAATGGGAATCCCTATCAGTCTGAAGCATATGAGATTGAATTTTTATATAACCTCGAAGATGAGCGGTATTATGCTCTTGTCGGTTTCGGAATTGAAATAGAATATAACGGAGGAGTAAAAGACTATCTGCAACGGGAAATCATCGAATCCTATTATCCGGATGCTGATTACTCCATTTCTACAAAGGATCAAACATCTTCTTATCAGATTGGCGACGATCACTATCTGATAACGCGACAGAAAAACGGCTTAAAATTCTTTAAAAACAGTCAGGAACTGAAAATCAAAAGCTACAGTCAATTATCCGGTACAAGCACAGGAGCAACCTACTATTACTGGATCAGCGTGGATGACTTTGCTGCGCTGATGGGGATGTCCGTGGACAGTGTACAGAAGGATGGTGTGTATCTCTTTATATAAAAATGAGCCGGAGAATGCAGTTACCGCATCCTCCGGCTCATTTTTTGCTCAAAACTCTGATTTTATCTCAGTAAATAAATCACCACAGGGGCAACATAAGCAGCGAGAAAAACACCTGCACAAAGTATGAAAAACACTACCTTTGCGGGAAGTTCCACAAAACGAAGGACAGGCGGATAACCTTTCCGCAAAAGGAGCATCAGCAAAACGAGTGCAGCCAATCCACAAACAGCCAGCCAAAGTCCAGTTCTCATCCCGGATGGAAACGCGGAAACGCGTACTTCATTTTCTCCTTCTGTGAGCGGAACAGCAAGAAAACAATCCCAAATAGTTTCTGTCTGCACTTCTTCCCCATTTACAGTCACCAAAACATTCCCATCGCTGGGAACCGGCAAAAACAAATAGTCTCCCTCTTCAGCGGAAAAGGTTCCCAAAAGCTCTCCTTGTGTTTCCGAAAGTCCGTCTCCTGAAACAGTGGAAAAAGCCGACTCCAGCACAGCATGATCCATCCCATAAACGCCAAACGATCGGGCAGAACAGGGACGGAGCAACTCCACCTGCACAATGACCGTTTCATCTGTAAAGGTGCCGAGCTCCACCAGACCATTGCTGCTTTGCGAGGGATAGTCCTGATCGATAAGCTCCTGTCCTACAAAAACATGGAAAGAATCGTTGATTGCCTCGTACAAATAATTATGCAGTTCATCAAAGCAATCAAAATAAAGTGTCTGCGTTCCTTCTACCGGAATTTCATAATAGAAATAGGCCCGCCCATTTTCCAGATGAGGCGTCAGCTCCCATTTTTCTCCATGTTCGACGGTGACGTTTACTGTCTCCTGTGGCTGATATTCTGTCACCAAGCGCTCCTGCGTACCAAACAGAGATTCTGAAAGCCACTGCTGCAAATCCATGCGGGACAACTCTTCCGACAAAACGGAAAGCTTTGCAAGATCGCCTTGAGGTGAAAAAACAAATCCAAATGGAAGACGAAAGGGAGATTCTGTGATGGCATAAGTATCATTCTGATAGACAATCCGGCTCTCGTTGGGAAGATCGTCTTTTCGGTACACGTTATATTGGTTTCCCAGAATAGCATCCGTAAGAAGCGTACCACCGTTGGAATTCACCTCCATCCAGTAGGAGGAATACCCTAGCTTTTTCATGGCAAACATGTAGCTTTTTGAGGTTAAGGAGGTATAGTGATTTAATGTGGGATAACCAAGCGCACCGAGAAGATTAGCGTCAAAATATTTCTTTTGGTTTTTTACCCGGTAAAGACTGTCCTGGGGCAGCCGCTCGGACAAATCGAGGATCTTCTCCCGTCTGTCTGCGGAAGAA
>CALWZC010000035.1 GCA_944385935.1 uncultured Anaerofilum sp. | reverse complement strand
TTATTGTAGCTTAGGCTCGAGATGGAGGGAAAGCCGGACTGGCTGCCCGGCTTTCCTGTCCAAATTTATTGTAATAGGAGGAGACCAATGAAGCGATGGCGAAATAAAGTGGCGAAGAAAGACTATGTTCATGAGGAAGGAGCCTGGGTCCCGTGGCTGTTCCTTTTACCTAGTCTGCTGGCAGTATCTATTTTTGTGGTGGTACCGTTTGCCGATGTAGTACGCCGCTCCTTCTTTTCAGCCATTGGCGGAAAGTTTGTGGGATTTCAAAATTACATCAGCGTATTTCACAATGAGGCATTTCAGCTGGCAGCACATAATACTGCCAAATTTACTGCTGTATGTATTCCATTGCTGCTCGTCATTTCCTTGCTTCTGGCTATCCTACTGGATGCGGTGCAGGAGCGTCGTGGAATTTTAAAAACATCCTTTTTGATTCCACTGACCATCCCAGCAGCGTCTGTGGCCCTGCTATGGAAGGTGATTTTCCACGAAAACGGTCTATTAAATCGAATGCTGGATGCAGTAGGTGCCGCTGGTGTCGATTGGCTCAACACCTCGTGGGCGTTTGGGGTTCTGGTTGTGACGTGTCTATGGAAAAACGCTGGTTACGACATGATTTTGTGGTTGTCCGGCATTACTGCTATTCCGCCGTCTCTCCACGAGTCGGCAGCACTGGATGGGGCAGGCCCGTGGAAACGGCTGTGGCATATCACGCTGCCTAATTTGGCCCCCAGCTTTTTTACCGTAACGGTACTTTCCATCCTTAATTCCTTCAAGGTATTCCGAGAGGCCTATCTGATGGCTGGGAGCTATCCGGATGATAGCATCTATCTGTTACAGCATCTGTTCAATAACTGGTTTCTCAATCTGGATGTTGACAAAATGTGTGCCAGTGCAGTTTTGCTGGCTCTGGTGGTGTTTTTGCTCTTGGCCTTGTTACAGCAAATTCTAGGGAGGTTGGAACGACATTGAAAAAATGGCTGGTTCTAATGCTGTTGTGTCTCTTTGCATTTTTTGTCTGGATGCCCTTATGGATGTTGCTGTCTGCATCCTTTCAGAGCACGGCAAAAACTGCTAACAACTTGGCACCGGTGCTAGGAAATGGCACAGGTTATGCCCATTGGCCGCTGATAGCCGAGGCTCCAACGCTACGGGCCTATGTGGAACTGCTGCTGGATACTCCGGAATTTTTTGTGATGTTCTGGAATGCCTGTGGCCAGGTTTTTCCCATTGTATTGGGCCAAATCTTAATCGGCGCACCCGCCGCCGGGGCCTTTGCCCGTTTCTCCTTTCCATGGAAACGGACGCTGTACGCCTTGTATATCATCCTGATGCTACTGCCCTTCCAGGTGACCATGGTTTCCAGCTATTTTGTGCTGGATCGGCTGGGGCTGATGAATACTGTATGGGCGATCATTCTGCCGGGAGCTGTATCCACGTTTCCGGTGTTCCTGATGATCCGCTTTTTCACAGCCATTCCCACCACCATCACGGAAGCGGCGGCGCTGGGCCTTTACAGATATTCTGGTATTTGGGGCTGCCGTTGGGTGCGCCGGGGATTTTGTCGGCAGTAGTTCTAGGTTTTCTGGAATACTGGAATGCGCTGGAGCAGCCATTGACATTTCTTAAAAACAAAATGCTGTGGCCCATCTCTCTGTATCTGCCGACGGTAACACCAGAAAATACTGCCGTTTCATTGGTAGCTTCGGTTATGATGCTGCTACCAGCGCTGCTGATTTTCTTATTCGGGCAAAATTACTTGGAGGCGGGCATTGCTGCCTCGGGACTGAAGGATTGAGGTGTATGTTATGAAAGAACAACGACCAGCAGCCTTGCGGCTGGAGCAGGTAAACAAATGGTATCCAGGCGGCGTCCATGCTGTGCAAGGTGTGGATCTACAGGTGAATCCCGGAGAATTTTTGGTATTTGTCGGACCATCCGGCTGCGGAAAATCAACCACACTGCGCATGATCGCAGGACTGGAGCGGGTGGATGAGGGGATGATTTATTTGGATGACCAGCCCCTCAATGGTGTCGCACCTAAAAAAAGAGACATGGCTATGGTATTCCAAAATTATGCTTTGTATCCCACTATGGATGTTTGGCATAATCTGGCGTTTCCTCTGAAAATGCGCCGCTGGCCTAAGGAAGCAATCTGGCAGCGAGTGGAGGAAATCGCAGAAAGTCTGGAGATCACAGAGTTTTTGCAGCGCCGTCCTGGTGCGCTCTCTGGAGGTTAGCGACAGCGAGTGGCATTGGGACGGGCCATGGTTCGTTCCCCACGGCTATTTCTAATGGATGAACCCTTGTCCAATCTGGACGCAAAGCTTTGAGTGCAGATGCGGAGGGAGATCACAACCTTACAGCGGCAGCTTGGTACCACCACCATCTATGTGACCCATGACCAGACCGAAGCTATGACCATGGGGGATCGGATCGCTATTTTCCACCAGGGCGTTTTACAGCAGGCAGATGCACCGCAAATGGTATACGATCGTTCAGCCAATCAGTTTGTAGCCCAGTTCATTGGCTCGCCACCCATGAATCTGTGGGAACAAGATGGGATAGTACTGGGGGTTCGACCGGAGCATTTGCGCTGGACACAGGAACCCAGTGGTCTGGCAGCTGAAGTCCATACAGTAGAACGAACAGGTCGGGAAACCTTTGTTTTTGGTCAGGCAGAACGTATTGGAGATTTTGCCATGGTATTGGACCAATCGTGCATTCTAGAACCCCACAGCCACGGTTGGTTGACGGTTTCTGCTGCTCATGTCCACCGATTCCATAAGGAGACTGGAAAACGACTGAACGATCCGGGCAAGTAACAGATGAAATCAAAGTTAAAATGGAATGGTCTGTAGTGGTCAATGATTTTTGTAACGTTTAGTTGCGAAGAATGCCGCTGCTTTTTTTAAAAAAAGATTTTCCTTATATCAATGCCAGCCAAAAGAAAACTGCTGTCTATTTGATGGCAGTTTTGCTTTTTGGGCAAGTGCTTAAAAAGTCATAAAGTTGTGAATATAGTCGAAGTTGTCAGCATAATTGAAAAACTTGAGGACTTCTGCTATAATATTCAACAAAAAGTTATATCTAATTGAAAACAGAAAATTCCTATTTGAGAGGAGATGAAATAAGAATGTGTATTGAATGTTATATTGATGAAAATAGAATAACACCGCTGTTAAATCCGATAGAATGTTTACAAAATCATACGCAATATATTTGTGGAACTTGCGGAAGATGTATTTGTATTGAGCATGACCCTAAACGTGGACTGCAATGGTGGAATTTCCCTTTCAAATCATTAGAAATCGCAAAAATGTATTTGCGTACTGCTGATTACAGTATGAAAAAATCTTGTGATATTTACAAAATACAAAGCGAAAACGGAAGATGTTCCTATAAAATTTTCGCAAGTGACGAGGATTTACAGCTGTACATGAAAAAGAACAAAGGCAAATTCTGTAAAGAAATGCAGCCTATTTTTGCTGTTGCAGAATACAAGGAATATGCAAATACACAAATGCGAAAATTGACCACTGATGAAATACAGAAATATATGTCAGAGAGGTAGCTTCCTATTTGTAGGAAAGTAAAATAAAAGAGAATACTTTTGAGTAAGAGAAAAACATCATAGAAATATGGTGCTTTTTATTGCCCCAAAACAGCAGAATAACGAATAAAGTTTCTGATTGGTAAAAGATATTACCTATTGTAAACAAGCCTAATAAGAAGAATACATTAAGAATATCGGCTGAGAGACCAGATAGACATAAAAGAATACACAGATCTGTTTATAAGCAACAAAGAAACAAAGGTATAAAATAATACCCCTAAGAGGGTGCCTGAAAAAGAAATGCCATTGGCAGACCTGTTCAGGGCCCCTTTTGGGGTATTGTTTGTATTGTGCTCTTATAGGGCTGTTCAAGCCTCCGGTTTAAACCGAGGTTTTGACTAGGTATACAAATAAACCTAGTCTGTTAGCAAGTTTGTGTTTATACTGTGTCCAATACCTATTTTGCAACAACGATGGTATTTCAATATCAATATCTGTGTGGACATTAGAGGAACATGGCTTGAAGCTGAGCGGGAAACAGATAGACACCTCAGGCGGCGGGGTCTTTGAATAAGTTCCATGATTATTCTTTTTCTACGATTCTCTGAATCAGTGCATCCATGGTGGCTTTTTCGGCAGTGATGGTATGCAAATTGTATTGGTGTGCCGCAGCTTCGGTCTGCTGGCCGATACATGCGGCAGTGATAGCGGAAAAGTCCGTATTTTCTCCCAGTGCGGAAACAAAACCGGTGACGGTTGAAGCACTGGTAAAGGTGACAATAGTTCCTGGAACTAGCAGTTTTCGCACTTCTTCGGTATTGGGGGCAGTGTACTGGGTCTCATAGCACCGGATATCGTCATAGGAAATAGTACCCCTATCCAGTGCGTCTGTTAATGTTTTGGTGCCCCACTGCGCACGGAGAATGAGTACTTTGCCGACAGGCTTTGCCTCGCACAATGCCTGCCCTAAATGAGCACCATCGTAAACTTCAGGAATCAAATCGGCGCGTAGGCCATGTTTTCGAAGCTCCCGGTCTGTGCCAGGGCCAATGGCCGCTAGCTTGATACCTCCCAGTGCCCGTACATCCCGGTTGGTGCGTTCCAGCAGTTCCATTAGGGCTGATACCCCGGCGGGGCTGGTAAAGGTCAGCCACTCATAGTGCCCGATGTTGTTTACAGCTTCTTCCATTTCTGGGCAGGGAATTAGGGGACGAGTCTCGATGCAGGGGAACTCCACTACATTGGCACCCAGCGCACGCAGCCGCTCCGATAAGGTACCAGACCGCTCTTTAGGTCGGGTGACAACCACAGTTTTGCCCTTTAAGGGAAGATAATCAAACCAGTCAAACTGATTGGAGTAGGCGCATACCTTGCCTACAATAATGATGGCCGGACTCTTCACTTTTTCCGCTTTGGCTGCTTCCGACAGTGTGGAGAGGGTAGCTAAAATGGGTCGCTGAAGGGGCGTAGTACCTTTTTCTACCACAGCGGCAGGCATATCAGGTTCCATGCCAGCATCCAAAAGCCCACTACAGATTTCTCCCAGTGCGCTGACCCCCATGAGGAATACCAATGTGCCCTTGGTCTGCACTAGTGCTTCAAAATTGATGCTTAACGGTTTTCCGGCCCGCTGATGACCGGTGATGATGTGCAGAGAGGAGCAGCAGTCCCGATGGGTTACCGGGATGCCTGCATAGGCGGGCACGGCAATGGCGGAGGTAATACCGGGTACTTCCTGAAAATAAACGCCGTGCTTGCTGAGCAACTCCAGTTCTTCGCCGCCCCGTCCAAACAGGAAGGGGTCGCCACCTTTCAGGCGAACCACCCGTTTTCCTTCTAGTGCCTTTTCTAGCAAAATCTGATTGATTTGCTCCTGGGGAACAGTATGATTAGAGGATTCCTTGCCCACGTTGATACGCTCGGCATTTTCGGGAATTAAATCCAAAATTGCTTGGCCTACCAGCCGATCATAAACCACCACTTCTGCGGATTTAATGGCTTTATGACCTTTGATGGTCAGCAGCTCTGGGTCACCGGGGCCTGCTCCTACCAAAATGACCTGTCCCTTTTTCATTGATATTTCCTCCTCATTTTCTTTGCAAGTGCAGTGCCTAATATTTCTCCTTGCTCTCGTGGGCCGGAGATTGTCTCAAAATAGCAGGTTTGGTCCCTCGTTACATACATTCCTTTTAAAATAAGGGTGTCCCCGTCAATGATGGAAAATGCCGCTACTGGGGAAGAACACCCACCGTCCAGTGTGCGGACAAAGGCACGCTCTGCCAGCAAGCAGTCCCGGCCGTCATTATCGGCAAAGGTTTGCAGGCATGCAGTGTCCACACCCTCCCGGGCCTGTACTGCCAAAATGGCCTGCCCAGCGGCGGGAAGGATTTCTTCTATAGAGAAATATCGGCTGATGCGGTGTTCCAGCCCTAAGCGGATAAGTCCTGCACTGGCCAGAACCAGCGCAGAAAACTCCCCATCATCCAGTTTGCGAAGCCGGGTCAGAACATTTCCACGGATGGGGGCAACGGTGGCCTCTGGAAAGAGCTTTTTCAGCTGTAACTGGCGGCGCAGGGAAGAGCAGCCGATGGGCTTTGAAAAATCAATGGTGTTCTTTCCCTCTGGGAGTACCAGCACATCGCGAGGGTCAGCCCGTTTAGAAAAGGCCACTAGAGGCAGTCTGGGGTCAGTCTCCATGGGTAAGTCCTTGCTGCTGTGTACGGTAATATCCACTCGGCCATCCAAAAGTGCTGCGTCTAATTCTTTCACAAACAGCCCCTTGCCGCCGATTTTATCCAGCGTCCTGTCCAGAATTTTGTCTCCGGTAGTTTTCATGGTGATAAGTTCGGTGTTCATTTCTGGAGCACAGTTGTGGATAGCCTCTATAACCATTTCTGATTGAATCACAGCAAGTCGGCTTTCCCGGCTTCCAATGCGTATCTGTTTCATTCCAACTCCTCCAATAACAATGCAGATTTTCCGAAGGGCAACGAAGGTCGCCTCATTAGATAAGGTCGATTAAGAAATGTGGCCCCTTCTGGCGCCAATAATCACAGCCTTTTTCCCTTGAGCGCGATAAACAGGGGGAATTGATATCTTATGTAATCCATATGCGACCTTTTTTCTCAGGATACCACCGGGCATCCAGTGGTGTGTAGGCGGATTTTACTCTCGCATTTCATCAAGTTTTCAGAGGTAATGCGTTCCGCCAACCCGGTGACCAGCAGGTCTACGGTCTTGTTCACCGATAGCTCAATGATTTCCGCCTCGGTCAGTTCTTCGTTCAGTTCTTTTGCTGTGAGAAGGCGGTTGACAATAGCCTGTTTTAAACTTTCCACCGAGGTCATACAGTCCTTATAGTTAAGCCATCGGGTAAAATTTTCCATCTGTGCCCGCAAAATGTCTGTCACTTCTTGGGGAACAGTGCGGTTTTCCAGATAACTTCCCAAATCGTCAATATTATACAGGGACACACCAGAAAGCTGCCCCACCTCTGGCTGAATATCTCGGGGGATTGCTAGGTCCACCATCACAGCCGGGAGAGAGGGGAGTTCCTTTAGTTGTTCTACTGTCATTGTGTAATGTGGGCTAGTGGTAGCGGAAAGCAAAATATCGCAGCCCTCCATATGCTGGAACCGTTCATCATAGGGCACCACACCGCAGCCCGGCGGCACAACGGTTTCCCCATGACGATAGGTGCGCAAAGTAACCGTAACATGACACCCAGCCTGTAGCAACAGAGAGGCAGAAAGCCTTCCCATTTCCCCGTTGCCGATGACAAGGGCTTTTTTTCCTTTCAGTTCCCCCATTTTTTCTTTTAATAAAGCCACTGACATGCTAGCAGCGGAGGTTGGCACTGAAGTAAGGCGTACCTTTGCTCGTATCTCCTTTCCGGCAGAAATGGCAAAACGAAAGAGAGTCTCTAAAATGGCATCTGTAGTGCCTGCTTCTCTGGCAATGGCAATGGCCCCTTTTACTTGGGAAATGATTTGATCCTCCCCGAAAATGCGAGAACGTAACCCTGCTGCCACTTCCATCAGGTGCTCTACAGCCTCTTTTCCGCAACGGGTGACAAAAGCATCTTTGTAAAGGCCATATTCCGTTCCTGACACCTGACACAACAACTCGCCAGGATTTTTCTCCTCTGAGCAGGATAGGTACAGTTCCGTACGGTTACAGGTTGAAATTAGCACACAGCCAGAAATCTGGGAAAAGGATTGGATTTTACTCACCATCTCAGCTGTCTGCTGTTTAGTGAAGGACAGATGTTCCCGCAGAGCGATGGGTGCAAGGCTATGTTCCAAACCTGACATGATGATATTCACAAGTACTTCACGCTCCTGATTTGCAAACAAGTTATTTTGTATCCTAGAATGTAAAAGCTGCGGCAGTAACTATTACTGCCGCAGCCGTTTTTTGCGCACAAAAACTCCGCCATTCCGATATACGCCGGATGGCAAAAGAATCACGTTGAGCAGGTCTCCTGACTTATGCCTCGTCAGCCTTTACACAGCCTTCTCGGGATGTCCCAATGACTGGCTTTCACCACGTGTAAGGCCTACACATATACAGTGGCGGTACCGTTCCGGATTTTCACCGGATTTCCTATTCTCTACTGGGCCTAAACGGATTCAGCAGCACTCAAGTGGTATCAATTTGTCTTGATTATAGCAATCGGGAAAAACTTTGTCAATATGAGCAATTTTGTCCCCAAACTAAGGATACACCTCATTTTAACAGCTTTTCATGGGGATGTAAAGAATATTTCTTTGTCAACTGTGAAAGAAAGGGTTTCATTTTACAACATTGCTTTTAACTCGAAATAATAGTTGACAAAAAAGAGTTCTCTGCATAAAATAAAAGAAAATTTGAGTCTCCTACTTTTCGGTTGGAAAATAGGGAGGATAGAGAACTGAGTGTGATTCTTAGACAGTACTACTGCAATGTTGTCTAGTAGAATAGGGAGTGCATTGCAGAAAAGCGGCTGTGGTAGTCATTGTGTACTGCCGCAGCTTTTTATAAATTATTTGTGATTGTCATACGGGAAAGGAGTTCATACCTCATGATTGAACAGATTAAGCCCATGGATATTGAGAAGCGCAGCTTTGCTATTATTACCGAACTTTTGGGAGACCGCAAACTGGACCCGGAAAATGAGCTGGTAATCAAGCGCGTAATCCATACCTCTGCGGATTTTGACTATGCGGACAACTTAGTTTTTTCACCACATGCTGTACAGAAAGGGATTGAGGTTCTTCGCAGTGGTTGCGATATTGTGACCGATACCCAGATGGCTAAAGCTGGCATCAATAAGACCATTTTGGGAAAATTAGGCGGGGAAGTCCACTGCTTTATGTCTGACCCGGATGTAGCCTCAGAAGCCAAAGAGCGTGGTATTACTCGTGCAATCGTTTCCATGGAACGGGCGGCAAAGCTGAAAAAGCCCTGTATTTTTGCCATAGGAAATGCGCCCACCGCTTTGATTTCCCTTCATGAGCAGATGAAAGAAGGGCTTTTCCGTCCGGAACTGGTTATTGGTGTACCGGTAGGATTTGTAAATGTGGTGGAAAGTAAGGAACTAATTATTAACTCTGAGGTCCCCCACATCGTTGCCAGAGGGCGTAAAGGTGGAAGCAATGTGGCTGCGGCCATTTGTAATGCCCTTTTGTATCAGATTATGCGCTGAACAAAAAAACAGATGGCAAAATTTTTGCATGGATTTTTCCCTTGAAATCCTGCGGGAAATGTGGTATTCTCACAAGGAAAAGAATAGAAGGTGACCATCTACTGTTTATCTTAGCTGGTATAATAGGGAAACGGGTGCAAAGCCCGTGCGGGACCGCCGCCGTAATGGTCGAGCATTGGTTTTAATATGTCACTGTGGGGTACACATGGGAAGACAAAACCAAAGCGATGACACCTCAGCCGGAAGACCTGCCTTCTGTTCCATACTGCCGAAAGGGCAGAAATCGTGGAGCGGACGGACTAAACGTTTCCATGATGAAGCAGGGAAGAAAGTTCCCTGCTTTGTTCTGACCTTTCTCAAGTTCTTTGAGGAAGGTTTTTTATTTTCACCAGATGGAGGAATCAACATGACAACAGTAGAAAAAAAGATAATGTCCTTCTCCATAGTGGCTGGACTCGTGTTCTGTGTACCCCAGACTGCGCTAGCAATGCACATTATGGAAGGATACCTGCCCCCGGCATTCTGCATTGGATGGGGTGCCATTTGTCTCCCATTTTTAGCAGCAGGAGTCATCACAATCCGGCAGTTGGTGCAACAACACCGCAAATCTATTTTGTTGCTGGCAATGGCTGGAGCGTTTGTTTTTGTCATTTCTTCGCTTAAAATTCCGTCGGTTACTGGTAGCTGTAGCCACATGACTGGTACCGGACTGGGAGCCATTCTCTTTGGAGTTCCGGCCACTTCTGTACTGGGCTTAATCGTGCTGGTGTTTCAGGCACTGTTGCTGGCCCACGGTGGGCTCACTACGCTGGGTGCCAATACCTTCAGCATGGCCATTGCAGGCCCACTGCTTACATGGGGGGTATATCAGGCTGGCAAAAAACTGCGGCTCCCCAAACTTTTTAACGTGTTTCTGGCTGCTATGCTGGGTGACCTTCTTACCTATTGTGTCACCAGCGTCCAACTTGCTTTGGCTTATCCTAGCGCAGAAGGCGGCATGTGGAGCAGCATGATGGAGTTTCTTGCGGTGTTTGCCCCCACCCAGCTGCCACTGGCAATTATTGAAGGCATTCTCACAATGTTGGTGATGATGGGTCTAGAAACCTACGCCAAAAGCGAATTACACGAGCTTTGTTGTGCCAAAGGAGGGCTGTTCAAATGAGCCGGAACACAAAAATCGTCCTGTTTTCCTTACTGGCAGTTATTGTGCTAGCGTTGGCTCCGCTATTTGCTTTAAGGGGCGCAGAATTTGGCGGCAGCGATGATGCGGGAAGTGTGAAAGTAGAAGAAGTTACAGGGGAGGAATACAAGCCATGGTTCACCCCAGTGCTGGAGCAAATCATCGGTGGTGAGCTCCCGGGAGAAGTGGAGAGCTTGTTTTTCTGTATCCAGACCGGCCTGGGGGTAGGGGTGCTAGCCTATGGCTTTGGCTATCTGGTAGCTCGTAAGAAATATGGTGGAATGCAGGAGGAGAAGCCCTCCCATAAGGAGGAGCAACTGTGATTGCGGCACCGCTTGCAGGACTGGTTTTCTTCAGCCTCTTTGCTGGGCAGTTACCGCCTATGTGGATGGCGGCAGTCTGTCTGCTGGTGGTGTTCCTTTTCCTGTTGGGAGGATCACACCGTCATGATAGTATGCTGACCTTGGATGTATATGCACGGCGTTCCCAGCTTTGCCGGGAAAACGCTGCTTTTAAAACAGTTGGGAGCTTGTGCCTTCTTGTTATGTGTGTCTGTTCTTCCTCCCCGATTCCGCCTCTT
Organism: uncultured Anaerofilum sp.; assembly: GCA_944385935.1. Lineage (GTDB taxonomy): Bacteria > Bacillota > Clostridia > Oscillospirales > Ruminococcaceae > Anaerofilum. Next base: position 21,632 of record CALWZC010000035.1, on the reverse strand, counting down.
TGCCTATTCCTCTTTTTGTCCATTGTTACGGTGGCGGCAGGAGGAGTCAAGCTTCGGGAATATTTCTCCCTATTGGGGCTTCCAGCGATGTTTCTAATGCTGTCTGGCCTCACCCTTTTGTGGGATTTTTACCAGAAGCTTCCCAAAGAAGCTGTACTATTCCTTCCTTTTTTCGGGGGATGGCTGGCAGTAGTTCCTGCCGCCCAGGCATTGGGGATGCTGGTATTGTCTCGGGCATTAGGGGCGGTGAGCTGTCTGTATTTTCTTAGCCTATCCACTCCATTGTCGGAATTGTTGTCGGTACTGCGCCGAGCACATGTCCCAGACATCGTGGTGGAGCTGGCAGTGCTCATTTACCGATATATTTTTATTTTGCTGGCCACCTTTCGAGATATGAAGCATTCAGCCGCCAGCCGGTTGGGGTATCAGGGATTAAAAAGAAGCCTGTGTACTACCGGACTGATATACGGGGCTTTGTTGGCCAACAGTTTTCGCCGAGCTGGGGCCTGCTTTGATGCTATGGAGAGTCGGTGCTATACTGGGCAGATTGTATTTTTTACCCCCAAAAAGCAAGTAACGGGTAAGCTCATTTGCCTGCTGGGTTTTCCGCTTGCCGGAATGCTGGCTGGGATATGGCTGTTTTCTTAAAGGAGAAGATTATAAAGTATGAAAGAGCTGCTTCGGTTTGAGCAGGTTTCCTATCATTACGACAGCGGTGGGCAGAGGGAAGCCCTTTTCCCGCTTTCTGTGTGTTTGTATGAAGGAGAAAAAATTGCAGTATTAGGAAGCAACGGAGCGGGAAAATCCACCTTTTTCCTATTGGCTAATGGTGTCCTCAGCCCTCGAAGCGGTACCATCCTATTACATGGAGAGCCAATAGGTAAAAAAGAAAAACAGCGGATGCAGCTACGCCGCAGTGTGGGGCTGGTGTTCCAAGACCCAGATGTCCAGCTTTTGGCGGGTACCGTGGAAGAAGAGGTCAGCTTTGGCCCCATGAATCTGAGTTTACCGGAAGAAGAAGTGTGCCGCCGTGTGGAAATGGCACTGGAAAGCCTAGTATTAACGGAATACCGCAACCGAGGTCCACAATACCTTTCCGGTGGAGAAAAGGGGAGGGTCGCTATTGCGGATGTGTTGGCCATGGAGCCCCAAATCATGCTGTTGGATGAACCTTCCAGTAACTTGGACCCGTCAGGGCGGCAGTTGTTGGAGGAGACCCTAGAAACCCTTCACAAAAAAGGAATGACACTAGTGGTAGCTACCCATGATGTGGATTTTGCATGGCACTGGGCAGACCGGGTGTTGGTGTTCCACAGGGGGCGGCTAGAAAAGGATGCTCCCCCAGAAGTTGTTTTTGCAGAGGAAGAACTGCTTTCCCGTTGCGGTCTGGATCAGCCTTTATTATGGAAAGTGGCAAAGGTACTGCAAATCCCGGTGCCGAAAAGCCTCGAAGAACTTGCAGATTATAAAATTGGGAGGAAAACAGAATGAAAACTGCCTTGCTTTGTGTCAGCTTTGGCACCAGTGTGTTTGCCGCTAGAAAAAGCATCACCGCTGTGGAGGAAGCCCTGCACACGGAAATGCCCGAAGCAGATTTTTACCGGGTATTTACCAGTAAAACCATTCGACAGATTTTGGCTTCCAAAGGGGAACGGGTGTGGAGCATGGACGAAGCACTGGAACACCTGACAGACGGTAGCTATGACCGTGTGGTGATTCAGCCCACCCACTTTTTATATGGATTGGAATATGAGAGTCTAAAAGCCAGCGTGGAAGAGGCAAAAAAGCGTTTTCCTGCCCTATTGCTGGGAGCACCACTTCTCTCTGGTATCGCGGATTTACAGGCACTGGCTCAGGTGCTGTCGGAGGAGTTTCCCAAAAAGGACAATTCAGCACTGGTGCTCATGGGTCACGGTACTCCTCATTTTTCTAATGTGGTATATCCCGCCATGCAGGCCGTATTCCATATAATGGGTCGCAAGGACGTGTATGTGGGTACTGTAGAGGGCTGGCCGGAGATTGAGGAAATTTGCAGCCAACTGCAAACAAGGAACTATACCCATGTTCGTATCGCGCCTCTGATGCTGGTGGCAGGTGACCACGCCCTCAATGATATGGCCGGAAACGAAGAGGACAGCTGGAAAAGTATCCTCACCCGAGAAAGGTATGAGGTGGAATGTATCATGCAGGGGTTGGGAGTGCTCCCCGGAGTACAGGGGATATACCGTCAGCACTTGCAGGAACTTCTAAAATAGGGAGAAGGGAACAAGATGGCATTGGACTACTACATCCGTAGCGGCCAGAAGCAATTGCGCTGTGGGTATACCACCGGCACCTGTGTGGCACTGGCGGCAGCAGGGGCAACATCGTTTCTCCTTTCAGGAAAAAAGCCAGAAACCCTTTCCCTCATGACTCCCAAGGGAATCCCTGTTGAAACCATTCCCGCTTTTCTGTTATTAAAGGAAGGAACCGCTGTTTGCGGTGTGGTGAAGGACGGCGGAGATGATGCTGACGTGACCCATGGTCTGACCATTGAAGCCCATGTGAAAAAAATTTCCTCTCCTGGAATTTTCATTGATGGGGGAGAAGGGGTAGGTCGGGTAACAAAGCCCGGTTTAGACCAGCCGGTGGGGTTTGCTGCCATCAATCGGGTGCCCCGTCGGATGATTGAAGAGCAGGTACAACAGGTATGCGACACACTAGGTTATGACGGCGGAATTGAGGTACTGGTCTGTATCCCTGATGGCAAAGAAGTGGCACAGAAAACCTTTAACCCCATGTTAGGGATAGAGGGCGGTCTGTCCATTTTGGGAACTTCCGGCATCGTAGAGCCCATGAGTGAACAGGCACTGGTGGATACCATCGCTTTGGAACTGCGGCAGGCGGCGGCTTTGGGAGCCAAGCGTCTTATTCTCACCCTTGGCAATTACGGCGAGGATTTTCTCAGGAAAAACCAGATGTCTGGGGATGCGGTTCCAGTGGTCAAGTGCTCCAATTTTATAGGAGATGCGTTGGATATTACAAGCACCCATCCTTTTACAGAAGTTTTGCTGATGGGACACATTGGCAAGCTGGTAAAGTTGGCCGGCGGGGTGATGAACACCCATTCCCGGTATGCGGATTGCCGCACAGAGCTGGTATGTGCCTATGCTGCCGTGTGCGGTGCTTCTAAAGAGGTGTGTATGGCACTGTTACAGGCTGCCACCACGGATGCATGTATCGAAATCTTAGACAGTGCCCAGCTACGCCAGCCGGTGCTGGATTGTTTGCTAAAAGCTATCCAACAGCATCTTGACCACCGGGTTTGTGGAAAATATCGGATAGGCGCAGTGCTATTTTCCAATCAGTATGGTCTGCTAGGACAAACCCAAATGGCGAAGGAGATTATAGAATCATGGAAATGAAAAAAGGTGTTTTTTATGGTATAGGTGTAGGCCCCGGAGACCCGGAGCTTTTGACGGTAAAGGCATTGCGCATGATGGGGGAATGCTCTGTGCTGGCCTGTCCTCAGACAAAAAGCGGTGAAATGCTGGCACTAGACATTGTTCGGCAAGCCATGGATGTTTCGGGAAAGACCATTTTGCCGCTGCATTTTACCATGTCCCGAGATGCAGCAATACAAAGAGCCGCCCACAAAAAGGCAGCAGATGAAGTATGCCACTATCTAGAACAGGGGCAGGATGTAGCCATGCCTAATTTGGGAGATGTATCTATTTATTCCACCTATTGTTATTTAATGGAAATTGTGAAAGAGCGGGGTTTTGAAACACAGATGGTGGCTGGTGTGCCCAGCTTTTGCGCCATCGCCGCCCGATTGGGAATCAGCCTAACGGAAATGAACAGCCCTCTGCATATTGCCCCCGGCAGTTCCAATCTGGAGGAAGTTCTCCACTGGCCGGGAAATAAAATACTGATGAAGTCCGGCAGCCAGATGCACAGCGTCTTGCAAGCTATTGATGAACATGCAGACCTTGCAAAGAGTGCCATGATTCAAAACTGCGGCCTACCAGACGAGCGAGTATTCCCCAACCTGAAAGAAAAAAAGCCCCAAGATTCCACAGGATATTTTGCCACTGTGATTGTGAAGGAGTGAGTGAAGATGGTACATTTTGTAGGAGCAGGTCCTGGAGCTCCTGATCTCATTACCCTACGGGGGGCAGAGCTGCTAAAAAAAGCTGACTGTATTATTTATGCTGGAAGTCTTGTGAACCCAGCACTTTTGGAAATGGCGAAAGAGAACTGTGAAATCTACAACAGTGCCACTATGACACTGGAAGAGGTTTTGGAAGTTATGTACTGTATGGAAGCAGCTGGGAAGATGACTGTCCGCCTTCACACCGGGGATGCTAGCTTGTTTGGTGCCATCCGTGAGCAGATGGACGAACTGGACAAGAAGGGCATCACTTATGATGATACCCCCGGCGTTTCCAGCTTTTGCGGCGCAGCGGCAGCTTTAAACGCAGAGTATACCCTACCCAGCGTAAGCCAGAGCCTGATTATCACCCGTATGGCAGGGCGTACCCCAGTTCCGGAAAAAGAACAACTGGCCTCCATGGCACAGCATCAGGCTTCTATGGTGTTGTTTTTGTCCTCCGGTCTGCTGAACGAAGTGCAGGAAGAGCTGTTGCGTGGCGGTTATAAAGCCGATACTCCGGCAGCCATCGTGTATAAGGCCACATGGCCTGATGAAAAGGTCATTCGATGCACTGTGGGCACATTGGCACAGCGTGGCACAGCGGAAGGTATCCGCAAGACAGCCTTGCTACTAATTGGCGATTTTCTTGATTCCTGTTATGAGCGTAGTCGTCTGTATGACCCCACTTTTACCACAGAATTTCGGGAAGCAAGCATACCAGAACGAAAATAAATAATACTAGTATGTCTGGATAGCACTTCCTAGTGATCGGATTTCCAAAGGGGCTCAAAGTTTGATGTTTGCGTCAACTTTAGAAAACAAAGCCTTGACTTTCTCTTTCTCCTTTTTGAAAGAAAAAAGGCCCTGTTTTGTTAGGAATATAGTCACCCCCTATTTTCCCCATATACAAAAATATCACAATTCATATTTAGAAAAGACTGGCGGTGAGAAAGATGAAACTGGCGTTTTTGGCCTTTACTGAAAAGGGCTTTGCCCTTGCCAGTTCTCTGGCACAGGCCCTCAATGGCAGCGTAATGCGATGCGGAAACCCAGATTCCCTGTCGGACTGGACAAAAAAACAGTTTGCCGATGCTGACGGGCTGGTGTTCGTGGGAGCAGTAGGTATCGCTGTCCGGGCCATTGCCCCTTATATTCAAAAAAAGTGGAAAGACCCAGCTGTGGTGGCTGTGGATGAATGTGCCCAGTTTGCCGTACCTCTACTTTCCGGTCATTTAGGTGGGGCAAACTGTCTAGCCCGTGCTGTCAGTGAAGTGTGCGGTGCACAGGCTGTCATCACCACCGCAACAGATGTTAATGGTGTGTTGGCTGTGGATGAATGGGCCCGGTGTCAGGGATTAACTGTTATCAACCCCCAGCACATCAAGGTCATTTCCGGCAAACTCTTGGCTGGGGGAAGTGTGAAAGTGTATAGCCCCTCTCCTATAGAAGGAAATTGCCCGTCGGGAGTGGAAGTTGTCGAAACCCTTCCCGCTGATGTGGTGGTGAGTGTCCGGCAGGAAAAAGCGGTGCTGTCGCTGGTGCCGAAAACAGTCGTGCTGGGAGTAGGATGCCGAAAGGGTACACCCCAAAGTACCATTCAATCGGTGTTGGAACGCTTTTTGCAGAAAAACAGATTGCATATAGAAAGCATTTGCATTGTTGCCAGTATTGACCTAAAAAAAGAAGAACTGGGACTGATTGATTTTTGTCGTTCCCATGGCTGGGAGTTTCAGACCTGTACTGCAGAGGAGCTCTGGCAGATGCACGGGGAATTCACCCCGTCGGCCTTTGTCAGCCAAATCACCGGCGTGGATAATGTCTGTGAGCGCAGTGCCGTGTTTGTAAGCAACGGCGATTTATTTGTGAAAAAATTTGCTGCTGATGGCGTGACCATGGCAGCAGCAGAAAAGCCCTTGTGGCTAGACTGGAACTGGAATCGGTAATTGTCGGAAATTTCCCACGAAAGAAGAGGATGAGCATGAATACATTATATGTTGTGGGCCTTGGCCCCGGAGGAGAGCAGTTCCTTACAGGGCAGGCCCGAGAAGTACTAGAGAAGGTACAAGTGTTGTGCGGCTATATTGTATATGTGGATTTGATAGCACCTTTGTTCCCTGAAAAGGAAATCTACACTTCTCCCATGAAAAAAGAGTTAGACCGATGCCGCTGGGCCATGGAAACAGCGCAGAATGGAAAAGATGTGGCACTGGTGTGCAGCGGTGACGCCGGTGTGTATGGTATGGCAGGACTGCTGCTCCAGTTATCTCCCCAGTATCCCGGTGTGGAAATTCAAGTGGTAGCAGGGGTTACAGCAGCTCTTTCTGGTGGAGCTGTGCTAGGTGCACCGCTGGGTCATGATTTCTGTGTAATTTCCCTCTCGGACCTTCTAACCCCATGGGAAGTTATCGAAAAGCGGCTGCGCTGTGCGGTGTGGGGAGATTTCTGTCTATGCCTGTATAACCCTAGCTCCCATAAGCGGGCGGATTATCTGGCTAAGGCCTGTGATATTCTGCTAGCAGAGGGAAAATCCCCTGATACCGTCTGCGGCTGGGTACGTAACATTGGCCGGGAAGGTCAGAGCGCACAGATGCTTTCTTTGAAAGAGCTTCGGGAGGCAAAACTGGATATGTTCACCACAGTGTTCATTGGTTCTTCTACCACCCAGGAGATTTCTGGGCGGATGGTGACCCCCCGGGGGTATGAGAAAAAATGCGAGTGGTAATTTTTAGTGGTACCACTGAAGGCCGGCAGCTTTCCGCTGAAACTGCGGCCATGGGTGCCGAAACGGTGGTGTGTGTCGCCACAGAATATGGGAAAATCATGCAGGAGCACGTTCCGGGTACCCAGACTATTTCCGGCAGAATGGATGTGGGGGAGATGGCAAAGGTACTGATGGGTTGCAATTTGTGCATTGATGCCACCCACCCTTATGCCAGAGAAGCCAGCCAGAATATCCGCAAGGCAGCGGAAATAGCAAACGTCCCCTATCGCAGGCTTCTACGCCAAGAAAGTGAATTGCCTCCGAACTGCATTTTAGTAGATTCCACCGCAGATGCCGACCAGTTTTTGTTGGACACAGAGGGAAACATCCTCCTTACTACCGGTGCTAAGGAGTTAGGAGCTTTTTCACAGGTAGAGCGGCAGCGCCTGTATCCTCGGGTATTGCCAATGCAGGAAAGTCTGGTTGCTTGTGAGCAGATGGGGATTCCTCGGAGCAATGTTATTGCCATGCAGGGTCCTTTTTCCTATGAACTAAACGTGGCACTGATTCATCAGTTTTCTATTGGATGGCTGGTGACGAAGGACGGCGGCATGGCGGGAGGCTTTGCAGAAAAGGCAAAAGCCGCACAAGAAACTGGAGCGCATTTGGTAATCATTCGCCGTCCAAAAGAGGACGGAGAACCCTATGAATCTATTTTGGAATTTTGTAAGGAGATGATGGGATGCAGGTGATATTAGCAGCGTCCGGCGGGGGAAGCTGGGGTACCATGACTGAGGATTGCCGGCGGGTGCTAGAAAATGCCTCCTGTATCATCGGGGCCCAGAGACTCCTAGAAGGACTTGCCGAAACCTACACAAAAAACCGTGTGTCAGCTACCCGCCCAGGGGAAATCCTTGAGGTTATTCAATCTCATGGAGAGGGTTGTGTGGTGCTCTACAGTGGAGATACTGGTTTTTATTCCGGTACTCGCTCTCTAATCCCTCTGCTGGAAAACAAAGGCATTTCTTACACCGTTTTTCCCGGCGTTTCCAGTGTGCAACTGCTTTCGGCAGCACTCGGCACACCATGGCAGGATTGGCTGCTTTGTTCTGCTCATGGGGTGGACTGCAACCCTGTGGGAGCTGTTATGCAGGGAAAACCAGTGTTTTTCCTTACCGGCGGAGAGCTTGACCCAGCAGAACTTTGCCGTCAGCTGACGGAGGCGGGGCTACATGAAATTTCTGTTGTAGTGGGGGAAAATCTTTCCTATCCTCAGCAGCGTATTCGTAGAGGTACTGCTGGCGAGTTTGCTAAAGAGAAGTTTGACTCCCTGAGCGTATTGTTGGCAGAGCCTGCTCCGGCTGTTACCCGCCGAGCATCAGGTTTCGCAGATTCCTTGTTTACCCGGGGAGAAGTGCCTATGACCAAACAAGAGGTACGGGCAGCAGTGATGGCAAAACTTGCCCCTAACCCCAACGATATCCTATGGGATGTGGGAGCTGGTACTGGCAGTGTGAGTATCGAACTAGCACTGGCGGCTTCTTGGGGCCGCACTTATGCAATAGAGTGCAATGAAAAGGCGTGTGAACTTATCCGAGTGAACCGGGAAAAGTTGGGGGCATGGAACTTGAAATTGATTAAGGGCACAGCTCCGCAGGTCTTGGACGGGCTAGAAATCCCAGATGCGGTGTTTATCGGCGGAACCAAAGGTTCCATGGAAAAGGTGGTGAATCTGGTGTTGAATCGGAACTCCAAAGCCCGAATCTGCATTTCGGCTATCTGCATTGAGACGCTCTATCAGGCAGTAAATGTACTGCAAAATCGAGGCATTCAGCCAGAGGTGACCCAAATCAGTATCAGCCATGGGAAAGCGGCCGGTTCTCTCCATTTGCTTATGGCCAATAATCCTATTTTTCTGATTGCGGGGAATTGCGATGGTTGAGTTATTATTGGCAGCTCCTGCATCTGGCAGCGGGAAAACTGCTGTTACCTGCGCACTTCTTGCTGTACTGGCAAAGCGAGGATTTTCTCCCTGTGCCTTTAAGTGTGGGCCGGACTATATCGACCCCATGTTCCACCGTTCCGTGCTAGGGGTAGAGAGTCACAATCTGGATTTGTTCCTTTGTGGAGAAGAACGGCTTTGTGCCCTGTATGAGTGCCATTGTTCCGGTCATGAGGCCGTAGTGTGCGAGGGGGTCATGGGCTTTTATGACGGCGTAGGCGGAAGCACTACCCAAGCCAGCGCATGGCATGTGGCAAACACGTTGGAACTGCCTGTTTTGCTGGTTGTCCGTCCCAAAGGAGCCAGTTTAACACTGGCGGCGCAGATTAAGGGGCTTTGCAGTTTCCGTGAAAACAGCTGGATTCAGGGGATTTTCCTCAACGACTGCTCACCTACGTTGTTCCGCAGTTTAGCACCTATGCTGGAAAAGGAAACTGGCCTGCCGGTTTTGGGGTATCTGCCCCACATGGAGGAGGCCGCTTTTGAGAGTCGCCATCTGGGACTATATACTGCTAGGGAAATTGAGGGCCTACAACAGTGCATTGATGCATTGGCGCAAAAGCTGGAAGAAACCACTGATATGGAACGGTTGCTGAAGCTGTTTGCAGGCCGGGAATCAAAAAGTACTCTAAACCCAATTCATCCCCCTGAAAAAGCCCGTATTGCTGTGGCTCACGACGAAGCATTTTGCTTTACTTACGCAGAAACACTGGACACTTTCCGGGATGCCGGAGCGGAACTTGTCGAGTTTAGTCCTCTGCATGATACCAGTTTACCAGAAAATATCGGCGGGCTGTATCTGCCAGGTGGTTATCCAGAATTGTACGCCCAGCAGCTTTCCCAAAATGTAACCATGCGGGAAGCCATTCAGAAAGCCATTGAAAATGGTCTGCCTACCGTGGCAGAATGCGGCGGGTTTCTTTATCTGGGGAAAAGTCTAGAGGACAAAACCGGAGAGGCTTTTCCCATGGCCGGGGTACTTCTTGGAGATGGCATAAAAAAGGAAAAGCTGGTACGTTTTGGGTATTCCCATTTGACGGCAAAAAAGGATAGTTTGCTTTTTGCCAAAGGAGAACAAATCCCAGTGCATGAATTCCACTATTGGGATTCCACCAAAAACGGAGAGAGTTTTGTAGCAGAAAAGCCTATTTCGGGCAGAAGCTGGCAATGTGGTTTTGGGGAGAAAAACCTGTATGCTGCATTCCCACATTTGTATTTTTGGGGGAATCCTCAGTGGGGGAAGCGGTTTGTGGAGGCCGCAGCCAAATACAGCAAAGAGCAATAATTAAAAATGTGCCACATTTCAGGTGTACGCTATAGGGGAGGAATCAGAATGGAACAGAATGAACAGAAATTGCAGCAACTGCTGCAAACTGTCAGCGAGCCAGATGAAAAAGCTCGGGAGGAAGCTCATAGTAAATGGAATGACTGCGCCAAACCATTGGGAAGTCTTGGCCTTTTGGAAACCGCTATTGAAAATATCGCTGCCCTTACTGGCAGTACAAAAATTAGCCTCTTTCCCCGGGCTGTTCTAGTGCTGTGTGCCGATAATGGGGTGGTAGCCCAGGGTGTGACCCAATCTGGTAGCAATGTGACCGCTGCTGTCGCCAAAAATTTGGCAATGAAACGTACTTCCGTGTGCCGGATGGCAGCAGTTGCCAATTGTAAAGTGGTACCAGTAGATATGGGAGTACTAAATTTTCCACCAACAGAAGGTGTCCTTAATCGCCGAATTGCCAATGGCACCTATGATATTTCACAAGGTCCCGCCATGACTCGGGAGCAGGCAGCACAGGCCGTTCTTACAGGAATCGAACTGGTGCGGGAGCAGAAGAAACAGGGCATTCGATTGTTGGCTACTGGGGAAATGGGCATCGGCAATACCACAACTTCCAGTGCAGTTGCTTGTGTACTTCTACAGAAATCGGTCACCGAAATGACTGGCCGTGGTGCAGGGCTTTCTCAGGAAGGCTTGCAGCGAAAAATCCACACTATTGAAAAGGCCATTTCCCGGAATCAGCCAGACTCCAACGATCCGTTGGATATCATTTCTAAAGTGGGTGGCTTTGATATTGGCGGAATGTGTGGTATGTTCTTGGGTGGTGCTATTTATAATGTGCCAGTGTTAGCTGATGGGTTTATCAGCACAATTGCCGCTTTGTGTGCTCTTCGGATGTGTCCCAAAGCGGAAAAAGCCATCTTTGCCAGCCATGTTTCTGCTGAGCCTGCGGGCCGCATGGTGCTGGAAGCTTTGCACTGCCAGCCTCTGATTACCGCCGGGATGCGGCTGGGTGAGGGTACAGGTGCTGTGGCCGCTATGCCTCTTCTGGATATGGCCTGTACTGTGTATCAGGAAAGTTATACCTTCGAACAGGGTGGCATTGAGCATTATGTTCCATATGGTGACTCTTGATGATGACGTTAGTAATTGGAGGCGCAGCCTCCGGAAAAAGTGAGTTTGCCGAAAGGCTGGTGCTAGATGCCGGAAACCGGCCCCGGTATTATATTGCCACCATGCAACCCTTTGACGACGAGTGTCGGGAGCGTATTCGCCGCCACCGGGAAATGCGGGCAAAAAAGCAGTTCAAAACAGTGGAGTGCTTTGTGAATTTGGAACAGGTTACGCTGCCCCAAAAAGGGGTGGTATTGTTGGAATGCATGAGCAATCTGGTAGCCAATGAACTATACAGCTTAGATGGTGCCGGGGATGCTGCGGTGGAGTCTATCCACCAGGGAATCCTTCATTTAACAAGCCAATGTGAAGAGTTGGTCATCGTTTCCAATGAGGTATTTAGTGGCGGTTCTGATTATAAAGGAGACACCCTGCGATATTTACGGATACTGGCACAAGTGAACTGGATGCTGGCAAAAGAAGCAAATATCGTGTATGAAGTGGTGTGCGGGGTTCCTGTACGCCACAAGGGAAAGGGGAGAACAACATGAACTTTTTTCAAACCATTGCTGTGGCTTTTGCCATGTTTTCTGCGATTCCCTGCCCGCAGCCAGAGTGGACTGAAAAAAATATGCGTTATACACTTTGTGCCTTTCCTCTCATCGGGGTCGTGTGCGGTCTTTTCTGCTGGGGCTGGGTCGTCCTGATGGATTATGTTAGCGGTTCTGTGCTGTTACGGGCAGGGGGACTGTGCGCTATTCCTGTATTAATAACCGGTGGTATTCATCTGGATGGCTATGCGGATACCAGCGATGCACTGGGAAGTTATGGTTCTCCAGAAAAAAAGCGGGAGATTTTAAAAGACCCCCGCTGTGGTGCTTTTGCCGTGATTCGGCTTTGTACATGGTTTGTGATGTATTTCGCATTGTGTGCTTCCATTAAGTGGAATACCCAGGCACTGTGGTGCATGGGTCTTGCCTTTGTGCTGGAACGCTGCCTTTCTGGATTTGCCAATGCGGCGTTTCCCCTTGCCAAAAATACCGGCCTTGCCTACACCTTTGCCACGGCTGCAGATAAAAAGAAGGTTCGCACTGTATTGGCAGTAGCTTCGGTGTCACTGGCAGTGGCTTTGATTGTGGTAGGCAGTCTAGCTGGTGCTGCTATGGTACTGGTGGCAGGCTGGGTGATGTGGCGGTATTACTGCATTGCATTAAAGCAATTTGGTGGTATCACCGGTGATCTGGCTGGCTGGTTTTTACAGCGAGCAGAAATTTGGATGCTGGGTGCACTGGCCGCAGTACAGCTGTTGGAGGGAATGAAATGGTTTTCGTGACAGGGCCGCTTTACAGCGGAAAAAAGACATTTGTGAAAGAATGGATGCACTGGGACGAGGAATCCCTCTCTCGGAATGCTATGTGGAATGTGCAAGACCTAGCAGCTGGTTGTGAAAATCTAGAGCAGCTGGTAGAGAAACTTTCTCAAAAACAGGTGGTCATTGCCACTGAGGTGGGAGGAGGCATTGTACCCGCCACCGCCGAAGAACGTGCGGCCCGTGAGGCTGCTGGGCGGCTTGCCTGTCTGCTTGCCCAAAAAGCGGATACCGTTATCCGCGTATTCTATGGGATTCCCACAGTTTTAAAAGGAGAGGAAATACTGTGAAAATTTATTTGTTACGTCATGGGCAAACGAGTTATAATGCAGAAAAACGGTATCAAGGTACGCTTGATATTCCTCTTTCGGAAGAAGGAAGAGCCCAACTGGTGCAGGCTGATATTTTCCCTAAAAAAGTATATGTTTCTCCGTTAATCCGTGCCCGAAGTACAGCAGATGTCCTATTTCCCGAAGCAGAGCAGGTGGTGGTGGATGATTTCCGGGAAATGTGTTTTGGTATTTTTCAAGGAAGAAATTACATCGAAATGGAGCATGACCCTGACTATATTGCATGGGTAGGCGAAAACTGTGAAGGCCGATGCCCTGGCGGGGAGCGGAAAGCGGAATTCTGCGACCGGACTTGTAATGCCTTTGTACCACTAGTGGAAGAAGCTCTGGAAAACGGAGAGGAAATGCTGGTGATTATAGTACATGGAGGTACCCAGATGGCAATTATGGAACGATATGGACTACCTCACTACGATTACTACCATTGGTGCGGCCCCAATGCAGGCGGTTATGTGCTGGAAGCTGATGCAGACATTTGGCACAAAGAGCATACCTTGCAGTTGGTGAAAGAGGTGCAGTATGTCCATAAGGAAAATCAGGAAGGTAGGAAAGAAGCATGATCTGGATGGCAGTTCTGTGTGGGTTCTTGCTGGATTGTCTACTGGGTGACCCGGAAAAAATGCCCCATCCGGTGATTTGGATGGGAAAAGCCATTTTCCATCTGGAAAAATGGTTGCGCCGCCGTTTGCCCCAAACGCCCGAGGGAGAACTCACTGGCGGCATCATACTGGCCATTACTTTGCTGGTGTCCACGCTGCTCATCAGTGGAGGGCTGTGCGGGCTGCTCTGGTGGATTCATCCGCTGCTGGGGCTTGCGCTGCAAATCCTCTGGTGCTGGCAGGCACTAGCCATGCGGTGCCTTGCCAAAGAAAGTAGTAATGTGTACCGCTGTCTGAAAACAGAAGGGCTGGAAGCTGGCCGGAATGCTGTATCTCGTATTGTAGGCCGGGATACTGCTCAGCTTTCGGAACAGGGCGTTATCAAGGCAACAGTAGAAACTGTGGCAGAGAATTTTTCCGACGGTGTACTGGCACCCCTGCTGTATATGCTCATCGGTGGCGCGCCATTGGCTCTTACTTATAAGGCTATCAACACCATGGACAGTATGGTGGGATATAAAAACGATAAATACCTGTATTTTGGACGGGCAGCAGCTAAGTTGGATGATGTAGCAAACTATATTCCTTCCAGAATTGCGGCATTGCTTTGGATTGTGGTTTCGCCTTTAGCAGGCGGGAATATCAGCAATGCGTGGAAGATATGGCGGCGGGACCGCCGCAATCATTCCAGTCCCAATTCTGCACAGACAGAATCTGCATGTGCTGGCTCTCTAGGAATACAGCTGGCAGGCCCGGCCTGTTATTTTGGCAAACGGTTAGAGAAACCTTATATTGGGGACGCTGTGCGTGAAATAGAGCTGGAAGACATTTTGCGTTCCAACCGGATTATGATTGTCGCCAGTGTGGTGGGAGTGGTTGTCGGGCTGGCAATTCATATAGCCATCGCTTTCGAGCTGTTTGGGCTGCACAGGATTTTATAAAAAATAGCACACAAAAACAAAGCTGAAATTTTAAAATGATTCCATACGGAATGAACCGCATTGTTCTATTTTTGATTCCATTTTATGGAGGTGACACCATGGACCAAAACCATCAAACCAGCGTTTCCACGGCACCTTTAGTACATGGTGGGGATTGGGTCGGGTATTCGGAGAAGTATGGAACACAACCTCTAGATTTTTCTGCCAATGTCAGCCCTTTGGGGGTACCGCAAGGCATAAAAGAGGCGATTACAGCCGCTGCCGAAATAGCTGACCGATATCCAGACCCCTTGTGCCGTTCCCTGTGTCGTAAACTGGCAGCCCATGAGCAGGTGTCAGAATCTGATGTATTGTGCGGTAATGGTGCAGCAGACTTAATTTTTCGGGCAGTGTTAGCCCAAAAGCCCAAAAAAGCCCTGCTTCCGGCTCCCACCTTTGCAGAGTATGAAGCGGCACTGACGGCCTGCGGTTGCCAGGTGGAGTACTATTTCCTCCGGGAAGAGAATGATTTCCGACTGGATGAAGGCTTTTTGCAGGCCATCATCCCAGGTATTGATATGGTGTTCATTTGTGAACCCAATAATCCTACTGGCGTTTCCTCTCCCCGGGAGTTCTTGCTGCGGGTAGCGGAGCAGTGCAGCCGTTGTGGGGCTTTGTTCATGCTAGATGAGTGCTTTGGTGATTTTTTAGAAAAACCAGAAACTCACACCCTAAAAAATACCCTTTCAGAATTTCCCAATCTGGTAATTTTAAAGGCCTTTACCAAGCTCTATGCTATGGCAGGCGTGCGGTTGGGGTATGCCCTGTGCGCCAATGGCGAGTTGTTGAAAAAAATGAGGGAGGCTGGTCAGCCCTGGGCAGTTTCCTCATTAGCACAAGCCGCCGGAGAAGCAGCTCTAGACGAAACTGCGTATGTGGAAAACGTGCGCAAAATGGTTATGCAGGAACGTCCATGGATAATGGAGCAGCTGACAAATTTGGGCATGCGAGTGGTACCCGGAGAAGCTAATTATCTGTTGTTTCACTGTCCCATTTCTTTGATTCAGCCTTTGCGCCAGCAAGGAATTTTGCTTCGGAGTTGTTCCAATTATCATGGACTGGATGAAAACTGGTACCGCACTGCGGTGCGTACCCATGAAGAAAACATCTGCCTAATACAGGCGTTGAATGAGGTAGTACGATGAAACAGGCCAAGTGTATTATGGTACAGGGTACTATGTCTGGAGCAGGAAAAAGTCTTTTATGTGCTGGACTGTGCCGTGTTTTTGCTCAGGATGGGCTGAAAGTGGCCCCTTTTAAAAGTCAGAATATGGCACTCAACAGCTATGTGACCCGGGATGGTCTCGAAATGGGACGAGCGCAGGTAGTGCAGGCCCAGGCCGCTGGGAAAGAACCAGATGTGCGCATGAATCCCATTTTACTCAAGCCTTCCAGCGATATTGGCAGTCAGGTAATCGTCAACGGCGAGATTAGAGGGCAGATGAATGCCACCGAGTATTTCCGCATGAAACGGCAGTTGATTCCAGATATTATGGAAGCGTACAACGGCCTTGCCGCAGAAAATGATGTTATCGTGATCGAAGGGGCTGGCAGCCCTGCCGAAATCAACCTGCGAACCGACGATATTGTGAACATGGGTATGGCCGAGCTAGTGGATGCTCCTGTGCTGCTGGCAGGAGATATCAATCGGGGCGGCGTGTTTGCCCAGCTATATGGTACTGTAGCTTTACTGCAAGAGCAGGAACGTGCCCGCATCGGTGGTTTGATTATCAATAAGTTCCGAGGAGATGAGGCTATTCTGCGTCCGGGTCTCACCATGTTAGAGGAAAAAACTGGAATTCCTGTGCTGGGCGTCGTACCCTATCTCCAGGTCAATGTGGATGACGAGGATTCTCTGGCTCCTTGCTTGGAAAATCAAGGTGGAAAAAAGTTGTTGGATATCGCTGTCATTCGTCTGCCCAGAATTTCCAATTTCACTGATTTTTCCTTGCTGGGTGAGCATCCTGCTATGGGTGTGCGGTATGTGGGGAGCCCCCGGGAGCTAGGAAGCCCGGATCTGGTGGTTCTACCTGGCACCAAGAGTACTATGGCCGATCTTGTGTGGTTGAGGCAAAGCGGACTGGAAGCGGCAGTGTGCAAGCTGGCTCATACTGGTACTCCGGTGCTAGGCATCTGTGGTGGTTATCAAATGCTGGGTGAAAGCCTTTCTGATCCCTATGGTACTGAAGGAGGCGGGAAAATGCACGGCATGGGACTTCTGCCCATTGATACAGTGTTCAGCGACCGCAAGACTCGTACTCGGATGCAGGCAGAAGTGCTGGTTTCTAATTTCGCTGGAGCCAAGCTGGATGGCTATGAAATTCATACTGGAAAGACTAGCGTGCGGGGGGATGCTTTTTGCATACTGGAAAGCGGACAGCCGGACGGTTGCGTCAGTGGCAATGTATTCGGCACTTATCTTCATGGTCTGTTTGATACCGGAAGCCTAACTCAGAAGTTGGCGGAATATTTGTGTCAGCGCAAGGGCATTTCCTGTGAACAGGCTGCACCGCTTTCCCACGCCGAATATCAGGAGCAGCAGTTTGATTTACTGGCGGAAGGCATCCGTCATGCGCTGGATATGAAGGCCATTTATACATTGCTGGAAAGGAAGCGGTAGTATGGGAAAAGGACTCATTCACCTCTATTGGGGTGATGGAAAAGGAAAGACCACCGCCGCCATGGGTATGGCCATGAGGGCTTTGGCCGCAAGGAAAAAGGTGGTCATTGTCCAGTTTCTCAAGTGCCAAGAAAGTGGGGAAATTACTCTTCTTTCCCAATTGGGTGCCCAGATTTATCGTGGCAAAGCCGGACATAAATTTGTTTTCCAGATGACAGAAGAGGAGAAGGCTGAAACACGCAAGGTGCAGGAGGAAAATCTACTTGCAGCTCTACAGCAGTCAGCGGACCTTTTAATTCTGGATGAAGCCTGCGCTGCTGTACAACTGAAAATGGTAGACGAAGCCTTTCTGAAAAAAAACGTCTTGGAAAAGCCAGAGGAGCAGGAATTAGTTCTCACCGGGCGGAACCCGGCAGACTGGATGATGGAGGTTGTCGATTACTGCACCGAAATGCACTGTTGGCGTCATCCTTATGAGAAAGGAATTGCAGCGAGAAAGGGTGTGGAATATTAAGCTCAATAATTTCCGGGTGAAGGTTCATTCTAGGGTATTCTATTCATATTAGAGGTACTTCTGTGGTAAGCAGATGAATTTGTCTTGCCTTATAAACAATTGGATAATGGTAAGATACCAACTGCTCCGAAATACACAGAAGCAAAACAGCTACTGTGAGAATAGTTCATATAGCTCATGCAAAGATGCACATTGAGCAGCCCAAGGCGATTCATCCAGAGCAGCCTACAGAGCTAGTGTAGATTTGACTAGTTGGAATATGCCCCAAAAGTAGGGGTTTTCACTGAAAATTTCTATGCTCTATATACCCCCCGAAAAAGCCATAAGTCTGGCTCTTTTCGGGGGTTTGTGATTACAATGACAGCAGAAAACTTTTGTAGGGATGGTGAAAAAAGATGTCTGAATTTTACACAAGTAATTTACTATCACAGCTGTCGGTCTATATTCACTTGCTGGAAGAGAAGAACTCAAATTTGTAGCAACAACTTCTAAAGAGTAATTGGTAAAGATGATTAAAAACATATTTGGGATATAGATGAGAGTGAAAGGGGGGTATAGGAAAAATCAACAAGATAAGTCCAGCGTGCAACTGAAAATGCACTGCCAGTTTCCTGAACTGCAATACTGCAAACGTGGAATTAGCTGGAAAAAAGATATTGGCTTCTTTGAGCCCACCAACATGTGGTTTTTACGCTGGCACGAGTGAAGGTCGGAAAAAGGTCAAGCGGTTTCCGGCTATTCAACAAAAAAAGACAGCCACTAAACAGCAGAAACGCTGAATAAATCGTCCTCTCCTGCTGTTGGGATTCTGCTGGTCTGCTACAAATTCTAGAAACTGAACAAGATTATGTACTGATGGCAAAGAAATGGGATTGAATAAAATCCCAAAAGCTACCAGAATGGACATAAGAATTTTGTACTATCAGGCCGCAGGAAAGTTTGAACTGGAGCACAATAGTTTTAAGATTTTGAAATAGGAAAAAGGAGAAGTATTTGCTAATGAATAAAGCTAATCAAAATCCAGACCTTATGTCAAAGGAATTGGAGAATATAAAACACATGCAAATTGTTAGAGGAAAAGCGGTTATTTCTGATGATATTTATACTCCAGAGCAGTTAGAATATATACAATTCTATATACTTGGATTGCTTTCTTATATGAAAAGGAATTTAACTGGCAGGTATCCACACAGTTTTGATTTCTGCAAAAGAATAATAAGGAATATAGATATGTGTAGGAAGGGAAATTATGTGGGGATTGATGAGCTTACTCTTTTAATCAGGCAGGATTGGGAATCTGCAATGGATAGCCACGGAGGAAAGAATTCTGATGCACTTTTGGAAATTTATATTTGTTTTAGGAATGATAATGGAGAAAATCTTGATACCGTCAGCAAAACTGTCAATCAAACTATAGGTATGTTCATTTCAACATTAGATAGGCTGATATAGAAATTCAGACTGCTAAAACCCTTTAGGAACTAATGGCATATTTCTATGTGTAGCCTGACAGCCATGTATATGATCAGAGTGAAATGTCGGATTGCTTTTGGGAGCAGTTCGGCATTTTTGGTTTTCCAACCATCTTGCCTGCACAGATAAACGGTTCCATAGTCTCTCCTTTGGGATAAAGTGGTCTTTTAGCTTGCAATGAAGTATCTTTCTGGTTACATGTACGGTATACAACCAAATACTCTTTCAATGGGTGAGGAATATTTCCTAAAAGGAACTCTATCACGGTCCTCTTTACTTTGAAACGGGAATGTGTCAGATAAGCCATCCAGATGTTCAAAGTCATTTAAAAAGTGTAACTGCAAAGTCTCATTGTTTCCTTCATCTATAAGAATGAAAACAGATATGGTCATATCATACATATTTTTCTTCCACTAGAGACTGCTCAATTTAAGTGGATACAAAATTTTTAAAGATGCATTGGAAAGATTAAAATGTCTGGAATATGTGGACGAAAAGCGAGCTTAGAGTATGGATTATTACGAGAAATTAAGGTCTGGTATTCAAGTTGGGAGCAATAGGGAAGATCCACACCTTTCGAGCGATACCATTCTCATCAGGCTGATCTTCTTGATAGGGCGTGTTTGTTAATGTCACTATACTACAGTGGATGTATTTTCTAGCTTCAAAAACCTCAAAAAGATGAAGTTTAATGCCATTGGTTTTTGAATGGTATAGTGTCCTGTTTTGATTCTTGGTAAGGACACTTGGTTGCTAATTTTGCCTATGCCAGTATAATGAAACTCATTGCCACACCATCTATCTTTGTATAAAGCTTTTGTGTAATCAGATATATAATTACAAGACATCTATATGTGTTTGACTTATGCATACCTTCCACATTTCCGACTTTCAATTGTTGATAACAATTAGAAAAAGATGATTTATGTGACATAGTGCATCTCCTTAATAAGTTATTGTGAAATACTCATAATAAAGGAGTTATTGTTTGATTATTAATCCTTAATTATAGTTTTTATAAATAGAATGTAGTATAACTGATTAGATTACAATAAATTTTAATTAGTTTAAAAGTCTAGTACAGTGCTTATAAAATAAAATTTGAATGTATGAAAATTCATTTTAAATGTGTTTTGATATATAACAAAATAAGGCATTTCACTTCGCTAAATAGTAGTTTAGCGAAGTGAAACGGGATTTTTATGCTCAAATAGACTAATTTTCCAATAAAACGCTTATATATATCAAATATATTTACACATACAATGTATATTTATTAATAAAATATACATTGTATGCACTAAGGTTTTTCTGTTTCTAAAAATCTAATCTTAAATGGAACATCTAATATAATAAAAAGTTTTTCAATCTGTCACGCCAACCTATGCCATGATGTCAGGTTTGCACTTGATATTATGACCATGAATTTACACAATGGTATCATAAATATCTCTTAGCACGGATATAAAAACGAGTACTTTTGAAACATTGATTTTTTCATACCTGTGTGATAAACTTGCAAATAATAAGGAGGGAAAACATGGCAGTAGGTTATAAGAAAGAGACCGTTCCGTTTAACGATTGGCAGAGGTTTGACCAATGCAAAGATTACAAGATTGAAACGTGACAACTACTTGTCTTTGGTCACAATTGAAAAGATTTGTAAAACTCTTGATTGTGGTGTTGACAATATTTTAAAATTTACTGATGAGGAGAAATAAAGATGGCATCAAAAGCAGCTGTTAAGTCAATAGAGCCGAATATTGCTGATTTAGCAAATGGTTGGCTTAGATCGTATAAACTAGGAATATAAAGGACATAAGGACAAGCTGGTAAAACTCAATAGCAGTGGACAGGTTGACAATAAAAATACCAAAAACGAGCCTAATCTCAAGAACATAAATTCCTATGCAGTCAATGGTGCAGTCCATTATGCAAATGCATTACTACATCATACAAGCTATACCGACATTATTGCTATCGGAATGACCGGATACAAAGATGACAACGGAAAAATACATCATTCTATTGGTGTCTATTATGTTTCCAAAAGCAACTTTGGTATTGGACAAAAGGTTGATGAATACTCAGACTTATCCTTCCTGAAAAAAGAGAACTTTGATGATTTTATTGAGAAAATTAAAAATTTGCAATTATCACAAGATGAAATTGACAAGTTGAAAGAACAAAGAGAAAAAGAAATTGATGCCAGCTTAGTTAAACTAAATAATGATATTTACCAGAATGAAAAAGGATTGGGAGAAAATGATAGAGTATATCTGGTAGCTGCTTCTATTATTGCAACACTTGGTATTCCGGGAAAGGTAGCCCCGCTTGAAAAGTCCGAGCTTAAATCATCATTAGAAAAAGAAAATACTGATAGTGATATTATTTTAAGAAAAATCAAGGCTTTTTTAAGTGAGGCTATGTCACAACAAACAGTTGATAAATAGCCATTTTTATAGGGGAGTATCAGAACTCCCCTACAAACTGTTAT
>CALWZC010000034.1 GCA_944385935.1 uncultured Anaerofilum sp. | reverse complement strand
GGGAATATTCCCATTGATGACATTATAGAAGAAGCCAATCTTGTATTTCCTTCAGAAAATGAAATTGGAAAAGAATATAATGCGAAAGTATATGCAAAAAGTAAGGTGATTTTGCAGCATTTTGGAATAAATAGCAGTGCAGGTACAACCGTTAAATACCTTGAAAATAATCAAGTGAAACAAATGGACTGCACATATACCAATTTTCAAAATGGGATGGAGGACAAAAGAACTTTTACAAAGTTGATAGACAATGATATTGCTTATATCAGTTTGGAAGATTTCGCCTACAGTAGAACAAGTTTTAATGAATTTGAAAAAATCATAGATGACATTGAACAATACAAGAAAGCTGGTGTAAAAAATTATATTGTTGATTTAACTGACAATGGTGGAGGATATGTAAGTCATACAGATGAATTGATGAATACACTTGGAGTTGAAAAAATTCCAAAGGGGGAAACTTTTGTCCGAATGTCACCTTTTTCACAATCCCAAACGGGATATATTCGCTCGAAAGGAAAAGGTGTAGTAAAAGCAAGTCCATCCATTCGGCGTGATGAAAGTTTAAACATTTATACTCTAGTTGATGAAGAAACTTTTAGCGATGCACAAAGATTTGCGGTCAGTCTAAGGGATGCAAATGCAACAATTGTAATAGGCAGACCAAGCAGACAAAGAACCAACATTTTTGGGAATATAGTGTATTTTGAACTGACAAATTCAGGTATTGATGGTGCAATGGCTACAAGTTTTTCAATCAGAGTAGATGAAACAAAAGTGAATGAACCTATTTTACAACCGGATGTGTATGTAAACAAAACTGAAGATATCGTGCAAGTGGCTGTGGATTACATAAAAGAGCATACGTAAAGTTTTAAGGGAAAGTATATAAATATTTTAAAGAGGGAAAGAGAGAAGATGAAAAGGTTTTTTTGTAAAATACTTCCTTGTATTTTGGGTGGTTTAGTTTTGATATTTGCGGCGGTGTGTGCTTATGTGTATTTTACATTTCCTATTAGCCATCGGCCAAAAGATATGGAAAAATTCCAACCCAAAATTGCCAGAAGTCCTGATTTTGTACTTTCGGCAGACCAAGTAACGGCGGATATTGAGCAACTCATTACTTTTACAGAAGATGTCCATCCTTTGTTTTTAAAAGGACTGCCTGAATATTCATTTTTAACAGATTTTTGGGAAGGTTACGAAATTGCAAAAGCTAATTTGCTAGCAATGTGTAATACATCTACAACAGTTGGCGAACTGCGCTATGAAGTATCAAAATATTTATCTTCCTTAAATGATGCCCATTCTGTCATTCTCGACATGCCAACAGCACAACTAAATGTTGATTGGGAGTGGATGGATGGAAAATTATATCTACTAGATGAAAACGGAAAACTGACGGATAAAGAAATAGTTTCAGTGGGCAATATTCCCATTGATGACATTGTAGAAGAAGCCAATCTTGTATTTCCTTCAGAAAATGAGATTGGAGAAGGATACAATGCAAAACTATATGCAAAAAGTAAGGTGATTTTGCAGCATTTTGGAATAAATAGCAGTGCAGGTACAACCGTTAAATACCTTGAAAATAATCAAGTGAAACAAATGGACTGCACATATACCAATTTTCAAAATGGGATGGAGGACAAAAGAACTTTTACAAAGTTGATAGATAATGATATTGCTTATATCAGTTTGGAAGATTTTGCCTACAGTAGAACAAGTCTTAGTGAACTTGAAAAAATCATCAATGATATTGAAGAATATAAAGAAATGGGTATAGAAAACTATGTTGTTGATTTAGCTGATAATGGTGGTGGAATTGTACCATACGCAGATGACTTGATGCATGCTTTAGGTATTGAAAAAATTCCAAGAGGAGAGTCTATTGCCAGAATGTCACCTCTTTCACAATCCCAAACGGGATATATTCGCTCGGAAGGAAAAGGTGTAGTGAAAGCAAGTCCATCTGTTCGACGGGATGAAAATATAAATATTTACATCTTAATGAATGAAGAGAGCTTCAGTCTGGCTCAAACATTTGCCATTCGCTTATCTGACAGTAATGCAGCAACTATCATTGGGAGACCAAGTAGACAAGGAACCAGCTTTTTTTGTAATCCGATTTATTTTGAATTAAATTATTCAGGAATTGATGGAAGAGTAACAAGTGGTATTACCATACGGCCTGATGAAGAAAAAGTAGAAGAACCTATTTTACAACCTGATGTGTATGTAAACAAAACCGAAGATATCGTGCAAGTGGCTGTGGATTATATTCATCAGAATACAAAGGACAAATAAAACAAACAGCTTCCTTTCTTAATCAAAAGGAAGCTGTTTCAGCAAAAGAGGAATTCAAATGACCAAATTTATCTTTGAATATATAGAAAAACATGTAAGAAAATTTGTGCTATTTTTAGGATTATCAATTACAGTTTTGTCAATGGGACTGATAGCACCATATTTGGAAAGTAAAGCAATTGACAAACTTGTATATGAACCCTCAAAAAACTTTTTGTTTTCCATTGTATTTGTAATTATTCTTTTGAATATTCTCAGCACAGTTTTGTCGTATATACAAAATTTGGTGTCTGTTCAGCTAAAAAATAAAATATCCTTTGAAATATTGAATGATATTCTGCGTCATTTGAAAAAAGTTGAAATTTTGAATTTGTCTAACTATGATTCAGCATATCTAAGCACCCGAATCAACAGTGATAGTGATACTGTAATCAGTTTTTTACTGAGCAATGTTATCAAAGCAGGTAGTGGCTTATTAACTATTGTTTTTTGCTCTGTTTGGTTGCTTTGTTTTTACGGTGCAGAAATTCTTGCTGTCATTTTTGGAGTGTTACCACTGTATATAATGGTCTATATTGTTTTAAAAAAGCCCTTATATTTAAAAAGGCTGAATTTACTAGAAAATCAAGGCATTTTTTTTTCTGTATTGAACCGAACACTCAAAAACATAAAAACCATTAAGGCAAAAGTATTGTTTGAAAAAAGTGATAATGAGTGCCAAAATAGCTTTAGTTCTTTATTAGAATCTATTGTTTCATTCAACAAAATATCTTATATTTTTTCTTCGATGAATAGTATTTGTACGACAATATTGCGTATTTTAATTTTGTTGGTTACAGGACTTAGAATTATTGAAGGTACATTAACTATTGGCGAGTTTACACTTATTAGTTCGTACTGTAATATGATTATTTCTGTTGTAACTTATTATTTATCTTTAGGAGAAAGTTATCAGAATGCAAAGGTATCTTTTTTGCGAATTAAAGAGTTTTATGAAATGAAACTGGAAGACAATGGAGAAAAACAATTGGATTTGGTGAACCGAATTGATATAAAAAATCTTTGTTTTGGGTACAACAAGCAGTCTAATGTAATCGAAAGTTTTTCTTATACCTTCCACAAAGGAAAAATTTATGCGATTGTTGGCAGTAATGGAGCCGGAAAAACAACTTTGTTAGACTTGTTGCTAGGAATTATAAATACCAATTTGTCTGGTGATATTTTTTATGAAGACAGTAATATTAAAGAGTTGGATATGTATCATATGAGAAAAAAACTGGTGGCTTATGTTGCACAAGAGCCTTATTTGAGTGTTGATACAATTCAAAATAATTTGACAGCAAATATCAAAAATGCCAATTTGAAAACATTAGATATGTTGCTTGAAAAATTTGAATTAAAAGAAAAAATAGAATCTCTTGATGAAAAAGACAAAACTATTATCAATGATAATATTAAAAACTTGTCCGGTGGAGAACGTCAAAAAATAGCGTTAATAAATGCAATTTTGAGTGATTCTCAAGTTTTGGTATTGGATGAACCAACCTCTGCACTGGACAGCACAACAATTGACTCTTTAAAAAGTATATTGCTGCAAATTAAGCAAGAAAAAATTATATTGTTAATTTCTCATGATAAAAATTTTTATGCTATTGCTGATGAACAAATTCCATTATAAAAATTACGGGAGCGTGTTTTTTAGACACGCTCCCGTAATTATGTTAAATAGATTAAAGATTGCGCTTTATAATTTCAGGGTTATTTAGTGCATTTTCAAGAATTCTGCTCAGCACAGAAGTGTAACCCTTTCCGAGGGATTTTGCTTTAGCCAAAGCTTGCGGAGATAAGCGGAGAGTTACGGTCTGTTTTTGACGTGCGTTCTTTCTTTCTGAGGAAATTCGCTTAAATTGGAGAAGTTCGTCATCAGAAAATTCAGGATATTCATCATCGATGGGGATAGGAAGCAAAGCAGCTTTTTCAAGCATAGCCAACTGTTCGGCAGAAGGCTGTTTAGATACATCAATATGTTTCAGCATTATAATACGCCTCCTTTTCTCTGTTTGTAGCTAATCGGGCAGAAATAATTCTTATGGCAGAAGGACGCTCGGTATATACAACCATCACGATGACTGGAACGCCATTGATACAACCAATCGTAATATAACGATCTTCATCCAGGGAGTGGGCATCGTCATATTTTTCGATACGATTTTCATCACCGAATACCAAAGCAGCAGTACTAAAATCTATCCCGTGTTTTGCGATATTGATTTTTTCTTTTTGGTCGTCCCATTCAAATTGCATATATAATATCCCCTCTCCACTGTTAGTATAACAAAATGTAATATAAAAAGCAATACAAAACAGGGACAGCCTTTTTTGGCTTGCAACGCAAGCCAAATCTCCCATACCTTGACGATGGTGTAGAGGATGTATATAATTAGTTGCATAGGAGATAATAGCGAGGTACGGGAGTGGCAAGCCACTCCCCGGCACAAGTGCCGCCTCGTTGGGGGTTGCGACCCCCAAACCCCAAAGGAGGTTATTTCTCGTGGCAATAAAACGTACTCGAAATAAAGCCATCACTTTGCGATTAACTATGGATGAACTATCTAAATTTCAAAGTCAGTATCAAAAGTCTGGAGCAAAAAATCAAACAGATTTTGTGATGCAGCTTTTGGCTAGTAAGCCTATCATTGTTGTCAATGAACTTGTACCATTTCTTACAGAATTGAAACGACAAGGGAATAATTTGAATCAAATAGCCCGGTCTTTACATGAGAAATCTGCGACCAAAGATAGCACACAACAGATTCTTCGGGAATGCCATGAACTCTACCAGAAATTGCTTGTATTGAAACTAGGAGAGTGAAGTTATGCCGTTGTTCAAAGGGCAAGGTTGCAAAAGTACACCAAGTAAAGCAATTTCTTACATTGTGGATAAGAAGAAAGCGATATATGTGAGTAGCCGAAATCTTGATGATAGTAGGAGTTATGCAGTTCAGTTCCGAGAAACTGCCCAGATGTATGAAAAATGCAGGCGGTATAAAGAAAGAAAATATTACCACTTCAAGCTATCGTGCGACCATGCTGACGAGGTGAGTGCTGAAGCACATCAAGAGTATGCTGAGGCTCTTGCAGAAAAACTCTTTGCAGGCTATGAATGTGTTATTGCGACCCATACTGACACAAATACGATACACAGTCATATTATAGTGAACGCTGTGAGTTTTGAAACAGGTAAAAAGTTAGATATACGAAATGCGTCGTATGGTCGAATGAAAGATGTAGCCAACCAATTAGGAATACAGCGAGGGTTTACACCACTAGATTTTAGAAAGCCAGCTAGGGAACGAATTACAACACCAGAGCTGCGTGTGGAACTGAAAGGTGATACAAGTTGGAAAGAAGAACTAAGAGAGGTTATTCAACTTGCTAAGCAGGATACAAAAACCATGCAAGAATTTGAGAACTATTTGAAGGACTATGGTATAACATTGACACGAAATACAGAAAAAACAATAGCCTATAAACATCCCAAAAAAGAAAAATCCATTCGTGGTGAAAAACTTGGAGCAGACTACACAAAAGGAGCAATAACCAATGAGCTTGAGCAGAATAGATGGAGTAACAGCCAAAGAACAGTTGCAGCAGAGAGAGCAGTACAGCCCCATCAAGCGTCTACAGGAATTGAACCAACAAAGCCGGATAGAATTGGAGAACAGCTTGCTGAAGGAAGCCTTAGCTTTATCGAGCGAGAACTGCGAAGAATTGATGAAGCAGTCAAATCAAGAACTAGTGAGGGCAGAGCAGAACAGGCAGAGAGATGTAGAATGGAACAGGCAGATTATAAGCGACCTAAAGGAACAGGTAGAGAATCTAAAGAGCAGCAACGAGCTACTTCAAGACATCATATCAGCCAAGATTGGGAGTCTGAAAGATGAGGTAAGGGAAAGTACTATTCAAGAGGTAAAAAGTGTCTTGCAGGTTAATTTAGAGGCAATACAAAGAGAAACAAAAGCCCTTGAGAAAGAAACAGATGCCATGGTAGGTGTGATGAAGAAGAAAGTTCAAGAATTGGAGAATAGTAAAAATAGCTTTTTCAAATATGAAGGAAAGAAAATGTATCTATTTTGGGCAGGAATGGGCTGCAATATTATCACATTAATTCTATTGGTATCTTTTTTTGCTCTATATGTACTAAAATAGGAAAGAAATCTATTGGACAATCTCCCCGTAATATAGCTAAAGGTAGATTATTGAAGAAATCCACTGTTTTTTTGGGAAAAAAGGTAAAAAAAATCTATTGATAATATAACGGACATATATAGGGGAATATATGCTGTTTTTTTGGGGAGAAAAAAGGTAAAAAAAATCTATTGATAATATAACGGACATATATAGGGGAATAGGGGATGCTTAGCGGCGGGGAAAGGGGGAACGCCTTTCCCCAAGAGCGTTTTTCAAGAAAGGGAGTGTATTTCTATGAATATTTTGTCAAAGAAACTTATGAAATGGTTTGAATTTGTAGAGCCAATGACTTTTTATCGAGAGATTTTTCCGTTTGGGGAATTGGATAAGTATGGTGCAAATACTAAGGGGAAATATACGGCCATTGCAGTTGAGATTATGAAGCGGTCAAATGAGAAACAACTTATCAAACGATATACGGTTACTGATGATTTGGAGGTTGTAGATAAGTTGCAACAGAGTGAGGGGTTTTGTATTATTGCCCCAATAACCTATGCAGGAAAGTCTAGGAAGAGTAAAAATGCACGGTTTATGTATGCTCTGGTAGTGGAGTTAGACAATTTAATTGAGGAAGATGGGCTGGAACGGCTTATTACCCAGTGGTCAGATAGGGTGTATTGGATACCTTGTCCGACTTATACTGTAGCAAGTGGTACAGGGTTGCATTTGTACTATCTTTTTGAAAATCCTATCCCTTTATTTTCCAATGTAGTTAAGGAGTTGCAACAGTTCAAACGTGAATTGACAGAAAAAATCTGGAATCGTCATGTAACCACTGATACCGGCGATAAAATCCAGCAGGAAAGTATTTTCCAGCCGTTTCGTATGGTGGGGACGCTAACAAAAAATGGAGATAAGACTGAAGCGTTCCGTACGGGTGTACCTGTTTCTATTGAGTATATGAATCGTTATGTTAGTCCAGAGAATCAAATTACTCAAATTTACAAGCACAAGTTTTCTTTGGATGATGCAAAGGGTAAGTTCCCAGAGTGGTATGAAAAGCGAATTGTTCGGCATGAGCCAAAAGGATGTTGGGTGTGTAAACGGGATTTGTATGATTGGTGGAAGCGTCGGATTATCGCTGAAGCAGTGGTAGGACATCGTTATTATTGTATGATGATACTATCCATCTATGCGGTGAAGTGCAATATTCCACAAGAGGAGCTAGAACAGGATTGTTTTAGCCTTATGGAGCTGTTTGAGAGCCGGACTGATGATGATACGAATCATTTTACTGAGAAGGATGTGGTTAGTGCTTTGCAGAGCTTTGAAGATAAGGGGGTTGTCACCTATCCTTTAAACTCTATTGTGAACCGTTCAGGCATTAGTGTGGAGAGAAATAAGCGAAATTTTAGAAAACAAACTACCCATTTGAAGATTGCAAGAGCAACCCTTGAAATTATGAATGAGGATAATGGAAAGCCTTTACAGGGTAGACCAAAAGGAAGTGGAACAGCATTGGAACGGGTAAAGGAATGGCAGCGACAGCATATAGAAGGAAAAAAAGCTGATTGTATCCGTGATACGGGATTGAGTAAGCCAACAGTATTGAAGTGGTGGGAACAGGCAAGGATAGAAAATTTAAGAATGTGTGCAAAAAAGAAAAAATAGGTGAGATTGACAAGGCAACAGATGTGGTACCAATTAGGACAATGGATGCGTTGGTTACAGGACATTCAATACTACAAGGGTTAATTTTGGTTGCGAATAAGGTTTGAAAATTTAGTGCTGTGCTGAATTTGTAAATTGAAAATTAGTCAGATGTTTATTCAAAATAGAATAAAAAGTTTTTTGTTCATTTTTTGTTTATTTTTTTATTGCTATAAAAAATACAAAAATTGGAATTTTTTATAAGTGTTATTCAAAAACTGTGTTGTAATTTACAAAAAAACTATTCCATATTGAAAAGAAATGTGTTGTATTTTATAATTTAAAAAAGTTTTTGATAGGGCGGTAATGAAATGAAACAATCACAATTTAACCTTTTCTTTGAAGATAAAGGAACCAGTCGATTTGTTATTTTTAATGCCAAAAGCACTGCACTGGCAGTTATCAGTGAGAAAGAAATGGAATTGTATAAAAAGTTGTTTTCTTCTAATTTTGAATATACCAATCAAGAGGAAAAAAACTTTTTGCAGGAATTAAAAAAGGGTCAATTTGTATTTGATGATAACGAAAATGAAATTGAAGTCCTAAAGTATTTACAAAAGTCTTCCCAATTTTCTAAAAATTCTTTAAGCTTAACAATTGCTCCAACAATGGCGTGCAATTTTGGATGTGTCTATTGTTATCAAGGGGAACATAACGAAGCAAAAAAAATGAGTAAGGATGTTCAAGAGAGCATTGTTAAATTTGTCAAAAGCAGAATTCGTAAAATCAACCATTTAAGTATTACATGGTATGGTGGAGAACCTTTGTTAGCTATGGATGTAATTGAAAATTTAACTAATGAGTTTTTGAAATTGTGCAAAGAAAACAATGTATCGTATTATTCATCAATTATTACAAATGGTTATTTTTTTACAAAAGAAGTTGCACAGAAGCTTCGAGATTTTAATGTATCAACAGTCCAAATTACAATCGATGGCCCCAAAGAATATCACGACAGCAAAAGACCTCTTAAAAACGGAGGAGGTACTTTTGACACTATCATTGCAAATCTGATTGCAACAAAGGGAATATTCCCAAACAAAATTTCTCTTAGAATCAACACCGACCAATATAATCAAGATAAAGTCAAAGATGTTATTGAAATTTTAAAACAGAATAATTTGGAGAATGATGTTTATCCATACCTCGGACATGTAGATGCAACAAATGACTTTTACGATGATGAAAAGTGCTTAACAACAGAGAAGTTTGCAGATATTAGGGAGAGTTTTCAAAAGGAAATGTGTTGTGAACAGCCTGCAATGGCGGAGTATCCACGTGCAAAATTTAATGCCTGTCTTGCAGATTCTGAGGGATATGTGGTAGATCCAAATGGGGACCTCACAAAATGTTGGTGTGATATTGGACATGATGAGTATTGTGTAGGAAATATTATAAAGGGTGATACAAAGTTCAAACGATTGATTGAATACTTCAACTATGATGTCTTTTCTGATCCCAAGTGCAAAAATTGTTCTATTATACCCATTTGTATGGGTGGATGCCCTAGAAGACGAATTGACAAAGGACATACTATTTGTGCAAGTGCAAAAAAGATGATTAATAACAATGTTGTTGCAGCAGCAAAAGAAAAAGATAAAACTTTGGAGTCGATGGAACCTATCCAAATGAATTTTGGTATTGTTAATGGATAAAATGATAAGTTCAATATCCATTAAAGCCCAATACAAATTTTGAAGAAAGGAGGAACTTGTATGACTTACTTGGTAGAATCCAATGATACAGCAACTTTTGATAATTGTTCCTGTCACTGTTGGATTAATTTTGGAGTAGACTATACACGCCCTACTCCACCACAACCTTGTCATCAACAAGGTTGCTCAAGTCATTGTTGGACATTGGCTTGTAGTCCTCGAATGGATCCTTCATCATTGGAGTAATAATAGTTGATACATAGAAAGTATATGGATATTTGAAATGAATTCTTTATCCATATACTTTCTATCCATTTAGAGGGGAGAAAGACAGAAGATGAAAAAGTTTTTTTGCAAGATACTTCCTTGTATTTTGGGCGGTTTAGTTTTGATATTTGCGGCTGTGTGTGTTTATGTGTATTTCACATTTCCTATTAGCCATCGGCCAAAAGATATGGAAAAATTTCAATCGAAAATTGCCAGAAGCCCTGATTTTGTGCTTTCGGCAGACCAAGTAACGGCGGATATTGAGCAACTCATCACTTTTACAGAAGATGTCCATCCTTTGTTTTTAAAAGGACTGCCTAAATATTCCTTTTTAACAGATTTTTGGGAAGGTTACGAAATTGCAAAAGCTAATTTGCTAGCAATGTGTAATACATCTATAACAGTCGGCGAACTGCGCTATGAAGTATCAAAATATCTATCTTCTTTAAATGATGCCCATTCTGTCATTCTTGACATGCCAACAGCACAACTAAATGTTAATTGGGAATGGGTAGATGGAAAATTATACTTGCTGGATGAAAACGGAAAACTGACTGATAAAGAAATAGTTTCCATAGGGAATATTCCCATTGATGACATTATAGAAGAAGCCAATCTTGTATTTCCTTCAGAAAATGAAATTGGAAAAGAATA
>CALWZC010000033.1 GCA_944385935.1 uncultured Anaerofilum sp. | reverse complement strand
GCCCTGGAAAAAGCCGCCACCTCTACTACTTTAAGAATATTCTACAATATGTAATATTTATTTTTAATATCTTGTAAAGTAGTACTTTACAATCAAGAAGATTAATGATATTATTGAACTGAAAATAAAAGTATTAGTAAAAGGAGTATTAAATATGTTTTGTAAAAATTGTGGAAATGAAATAAAAGAAAACGAAAAATTTTGTGGTAAATGTGGAAAGAAAGCTACTAATAATAAAAAATATATAATAATAATTATTATTATATTTATAGTAATATGCATTATAGGAATAGCAATATCTATAAAAGAAGAAAAAGTAATTATTCCTGATTTAAGAGGAATGACTGTTGAAGAAGCTCAAAAGGAAATTGAAAAATTAGATTTGAATTTAAGAGTTTCAAGTTGTGGTAGCAACCAAGAAATAATCGAAACACAACAAGGTGCATCAGGAGAAGTTAGAAAAGGCGAATATGTAAATATTTATGTTTGGACAAAAGAATATAATGACAATGAAAAAAAAGAAAATGAAGAAAGAAATAAAATTGAGTCCATAATAGAAAGATATGCAGAATATGTAAGAAATATTAATGAAGGGTCAGTAAAATATAGTAGTTATACCAAATATGGTACATCTGAATATGGAGAGAAAATATATAAAGTAAAATATTCTACAGGTTCTGCCATTTCAAAAGATGATTGTTTTTATCAATATATTTCTATAAATGAAAGTGGAAAAGTAGATAAATCAACAAAGTTATTCTATTTTTATAATGGTAAAACAAGTTATCAAAATGAAATAGAATGGCAAATAGAACAACTTTGGGGAAAAATAAAATAAAGAGGTAAAAAAATGGTTTGTAAAAATTGTGGTAAAGAAATAAAAGAACGGTAATGTTTTTTGTACATATTGTGGAAAGTCAATCAACAATGAAAGTAACGAAAAAAATAAAATTGAAGAAAATAGCAAAATACCTAAAAAAGTAAAAATAATTATACCAATTATTCTTTTTGTAATAGTTATTATAGGTCTAATAGTATTTTTAAATATAAATAATAATATGAATAATGAGCAAACTACATCTAGCATAAGTGAAACATCTAAAATTATGATAGGTCAAAAATATCAATGTACAACTGAGAATATGGTAGGCTTTATATTATTTAATACAAAAACTGATTTTGAAATGCAACTTGGTCCTGTTGGCTCAGAGAATAATATAAGAAAAGGTACATATACAATAAGTGAAGATAAAATTGTTTTAACTGTAAAGCTAGATAGTAATTATATGATAATGGAAACAGGTGAACCAGACCCAACATTTAAAGAATATGAAATAAGGATTAACATTATAAATAATGAAGAATTAAATTATACTACTGATTTTGGAGCTACTTATACATTTAAACTAGGTGATAAAGCAACAGAAGGAAATAATTCTATAAAAGGAAATTTTATTGATGAAGAAAATCAAACATTCACATTTACAGAAGATGAATTAATTGCATTTTTAGAGCAAACATCAACATATGATTATTTAGATGTAGGATATGAAAAAATAACAAAAGAAAATTCTTCTACCTATGTAAATTATATTACAAATGGCTATAAATCAGTTATTGTTTTTACCGATAAAAATACTAAGAAAGTAATTTCCTTTGGATTTTATTATTTTTCAGAAAAGAACTTAAGTGATTATGATGTTTCTTGGGAAGAAGGAGTACATCAATTCAAAGGTAGCTCAGCACTTTTTTATATGTTGACAGGTAAAAAAAATGATGAATTATCAGAAGAAGAATCTATGTATTTTTTACAAACTTTTTCACCAGAAATTATATCAAATACATATGATAAAAATTTATCATTTTCAAGCTTTTCTAATTCTTATTTAATTAATTCGTCTTTTTCTATTACAAGTAGAATCAATGAATTATCATCTTCAAATGAACAATTAGAAAATATAGATTCAAATAATAATAGTTATGATAATAATGATAAAAATAATAGTAATAATAGCAGTAGCAACAATAATAGTGATAATATCAGTAACAACAATAATAGTGATGATAATGATAAAAACAATACTATGTCAGAAGTTCCTCAATTAGTAGGTTTAAAATTATCAGAGGCAGAAAAAAAATTATCTAATTCAGGTATATATATTAATTCGATATATGTATACACAAATTCTGCACAGAAAAATGAAACAATTATGGAGCAATCTATTCCTGCAGGAACAAAAACTACTGGTGGAAATATCAATTTAAAAGTCTATAAATATATTGAAAATATAGAGATAGATATACCATTTGAAATAATATGTAATAATTTTGATAGTAGTAAATATGGTTTTGAGGAAATTTTGTTTAATGGTAATAGAGTTATAGCAGGATACCCAGAAAATACTGTTATATATCCTAATCCATATCCAGTAGTGTTTTCCTCTGATAAAGTAATAAATAATAGTATTAAAGTGGAATTTTATTTAGATAATAAGTTAATAAAATCACAAACTTTTAATATAGGAAATTTAGAAGGTAAGGAAATAAATAGTTATGGAAGAATTACAGCAAATAAAATTTCTATGAACATAACAAATGAAATTAATTAATATTTATACATTATAAAAGTTCTTAATTAAAAGTTAAGAACTTTTAAAAATCCTCTTTAAAAAATAAACAAAAGGTCTTATAATACACATCATCACAATACAGTTATAATCAAGAGTATAATGTCAGCCTATACTTTCCCCTTTCCATAACTGTATTGTAAGATAATAAAATAATAAAGGAAATTAAAAAATGTTAAAAACAAAATATGATGAAATAGATAAAATCTGAAAATAAAAGATAATGATTTAATAGTTGTTGCAGGTGTAGAAGGAATTGGAAAAACCAGTTTTATTAATAGAAAGAAGATTAGAAAAATGCAAATATATTTACTTGAAAGAGACCCAGAAAAAATTAAATATTTATCTCTATACTTCCAGGGAGAAAATATAAAGATACTAAATGATGATTTTAGTGATTTTATGAAAGACAATAAAGAAAAAATACAATGTGTTGTATCCCCTGCTAACTCATTTGGACTAATGGACGGTGGTTTTGATTTAGCATTATCAAAATGGTATGGAAATCAGTTACAAGAAAGAGTACAAGAATATATAATAAAAAACTTTTATGGAGAGCAACCAGTAGGAACAAGTTTTATTATACCGACTAATAAAGATAACCAATATTTAATACATACTCCAACAATGAGAACGCCACAAGCGATTGTCGACCCACGCATTATATACCAATGTATGAGAACGACATTATTAGTAGCTATAAAAAACAATATTAAAAGTATTTTAATACCAATGTTTCGGTGGAAGTGTAGGAAATGTAAAACCACAAATAATTGCTAAAATGATGTGGAAAGCATATAAACAAATAAACAACCCACCCAAAGTATTGAATTGGGAATATGTTGAAGATAATGAAATGCTACCAGAGGAAAACTTTGAAATAAATGACAATATGAGTGATACCACTAATATAACGAATATAAATAATATTAGTAATATAAGTGATACAATGACAGATGTAATGCAGAAAATTGTTAATAGAGTAAATAAAAATGATTTTAAAAAATAAAAACATACAAATAACACTAATAAGAGCTTTGTTAATCAAGGCTTTTATTTTTTTGCTAAATAATCATAACTAATTTAAAAAAGTGTAATAAGTGTATTGCATGTATAAAACTTTATAATTATAGGTTATTATATAAAAAATAAAAATAGAATTAATATCTTTAGATAGATATAATAAAATTGCAAATTTACTAAAAATAAAAGAATTAAATAACGAGATTAGGTTTTAAGATAGTGATAGATGTTAGAAAGTAAAAATATACTCTCTAACATCTATTTTTATGATAAACCACAATTAAATTATAATTTAAACATAAATATCTTTACTTATAAAAAAGTTAAAAAAAATTATAAACTAAAATTATAATAACTCTTGTCAATATCATCTTGTTCTATTCCTATATAACGAAGTGTTATTGAAGGAGAACTATGGTTAAATAAAGTTTGCAATAATGCAACATCTTTAAATTGCTTGTAATGAAAGTAACCAAAGGTCTTCCTCATTGTATGAGTTCCTATTTCTTCTAAGCCAATAGCCCTTGCAGATTCATTAATTATTGTATATGCACGAGATGTTGTAATTGGTTTATTAATTCCTTTTTGACTTTTAAATAAATATTCTCCTCTACACATATTTTTAGTATATTTTTCAAGTTCAATTAAAAGACCATTACATAAAGGAAATTTTTTTACTTTTTTAGTTTTAGTTTCAATAATAGTAATATGCGTTTTCATATTTCCTTCAGGAGTTCTTACATCATCATAATTTAATTTAACAACATCAGAAACACGAAGTCCTGTATTAATTCCAGTATAAAATAATAAATAATCTCTTGTACCTTTCTTTTTCAATTCTTCTTTCATTTCTTCTAACTTTTCTCTATCTCTAATTGGTTGAACAAAATTCATTTTTTAAACCTCCTACTTCCTTATTGACGATACATTATAGGATATTTTAGATATAGAAGTAAAGGTTTATAGGACATTTTTTTTATAGTAAAAATAGCTAAAATTCGCTCACTGGTAAGATGTTGGTTATTAGCTTCAAAATAAAAATGTGCCAAAATAAATATTGTATTATATTTTAGTTTATTACACAGATGCAATGTAAACTTATGCTGGAGGTTATATTATGGAATAGAAAATATTATGAAAATAACGGAATATGTAATAATTGAAAATAATGTAAATTTATGATAAAATAAAAAAAATATTAAGGAGAATACAACAAATGGAAAAAATATATTTTTCAAATAAATCATTAAATTATTCAGGCATGGAAAAATTGTTTAATGAAATTGATAAGATAGAAAATATACAAGCTATAAATATTAATATTAGCTATTCAATAAAAAAAGATAATATACAAAAAAAAGAAGATAACGAATTTAATAATATTCCAGATTTTTTAAACGCTCTAAGGAAACTTAATAAAATTGATTCAATAGAAACAAAATTACATACAAATAATTCTATCATAACTTTGGAATATACTGAATATACAGAAGGTTGGGAAATGCATTATTATAAGCAAAATAATGTTACAAAAGCAATGATATATATATTGAACAATCATTTTAAACCAAATGCAATTAAGAATATTTTATTCAACTATATATTTATAATATGGATAATATTCGGTTTTACAAATTTGATAATATCGAACTG
>CALWZC010000032.1 GCA_944385935.1 uncultured Anaerofilum sp. | reverse complement strand
TCCATTGCCCTTGCCAGTGCAGATATGTTTCTTGCACAAACCATGTGCCGAGAACAAGTGTTAAAAGGAATTTTGCAACATCCCATATTTTTAGATTATGAATACATCTTTATTGACTGCCAACCCAGCTTGGGTATCCTCCTCACCAATGCTCTGGCAGCAAGTCAAGAGGTCATTATCCCTGTTCAGGCACAGAAATTTTCTCTGGATGGAGTAAATTTCCTCATGCAAGCTATTGGGATGGTGCAACGAGCATTGAATCCGCAACTTGTTATCGGAGGCATCCTCCTCACCATGTACGACGGAACCAATATGGCCAAAGCTGTACGGCAGGCACTGGAGGAAAACTATGGCGAGTATCTTTTCGACGCACAAATTCGCCGCAGTGTAGAAGCCACCGAAAGTACCTATGCACAGCAAAGCCTAATTTCACAAGCTCGCAGCAAATTGGGAAAGGAATACGTTCAGGCAGTGGATGAACTGCTGCAAAGAGAGGAGCAACAGAATGGCTAAAAATTTCAATTTCAAACCGGCTACACCGCCCCCCTCGCAGGGGGCGGCAAGTGCCGAACTTGCAAAAATGTTGGGGGTTCCTGCTGTATCTTCCAGTGCAGCAGTACGCCAAATTCAAATGATAAAAATCGAATTTTTGGACACTCACCCGTTGCAGCACTGTTACAGCATGGATGAGGAAGAACTGGACTGGCTTGCTGAAAATGTTCGGCAAAATGGAGTTATGGAACCCATTCATGTACAAAAGAAAGAGAATGGCAGATATACCATTATTGCCGGACATAGAAGAACGGAAGCCTCCCGCCGTGCTGGGCTGACAGAGATTCCGGCGATTGTGGAACATCTGGATGAGGATGCAGCTATTATCATGTTTGATAGCACCAATTTGGGCCAGCGGCGAAGCCTATCCCCCGCAGAACGTGCCGCTGCTTACCTGCGTATTGAAAAGGCAGCAGCGAATAAGCACCTTGACCAGAATAAAACAACAGCCGTTATCAGTGAAATTACAGGTGACCATGTACGCACAATCCATCGGTATAAACGCTTAAACAATTTAATTCCAGAATTTTTAAAGCGTGTGGATACTGGTGTAATTACATTTGTTGCAGGTGTAGAACTGTCCTATCTGCCATCTACTGAACAGGAAATCGTACTTGAAACACTAACTCTACACAACAAAACTGCTTTATCAGAAAGCAAGGCAAAAACGCTGAAAGAGCTATCTCGGCAGCAGCCTTTAACCGGTGAACAGGTGGACACAACACTGTTTCCACCAAAGAAACCAACCCCCAAAACCATAAAAATTCCTTGCGACAAGTTACAGCAATATTTGCCGCAGGAAATGAACCAACAAGAATTGATGGCATATATCCTTGATGCTTTAAAGGTGTATTCCAATCGGTGAGGACAAAATATATATGAAAAGACGAAACAAAAAGAAAAAGCCCCAAAAGAGAAATACTGTAAATACAGTGGAAGTATTTGAATTGACCGAAAAAGGCAACCAGCTTATGAATTTAATACAATCTGCTAACCTTCAAGATGATGCTTTAAGTATTCTAGCACATGGGTTATGGGTTTGGATTTGGTGTTTAACAAAAAGCACCATTGGTCCAGTCACAGTTGAATGCGTTTATGAAAATCAATCTGAACCAAAGGAAGATTTGGAACAGGCATTAAAAGAACTTGAAAATCGAGGTCATATCTGTATCGACAAAAATAGAATTATCACACTGAAATAAAAAACAATATTTCTTTTGGCAGCCATTTATTGGCTGCTTTTTTGTTTCGTAGATATAGAGGAGGAATAAAATATGTATGATACAACAACAGTAAGAGGATTCACAAGGATGAGTAATAAGGTCTTGAGGGACAAGACCTTATCCGAAAACGCATCCGGACTTATGCTTAAAATTTTATCTCTGCGTAAAGAGTGGAGATACACAATTAAAGGGTTGGCAGCTTTGTGTGCAGATGGTACAACTTGTATTCGTAGCAGTCTGAACGAATTGGAGATAAGAAAATATCTCATTCGGAACCAGACAGTGGATAGCAAGGGCCGTTTTAGCCACAATGAGTACATTGTGGCACCAGATATTTACGACGAAGGTTTTACCCCCATCGAAAACTGTGTAGTACGAGATAAGAGCATTACTTTGAGGGCACTGGGGATTTTTGCAAAGATGAAAAGCCTTCCCAATACATGGAAATACACCACCGCAGGATTAAAAAAAGTGTGCAGATGTGGTGTTACAGCTATTCAGTCAGCCTTAAGGGTATTGGAGGAGGCAGGGCATATTATCCGCAATCGAACTCGTGATATGCAAGGTCGACTTGGGGGTACAGTGTACACTTTTGTACATACTCTGCAACTTTCCAAAAGCAAAGATAAATCTGCTGTGTCCTCTGCAACACCAGATGCAGAAAAACCTATAGCGGATAAACCTACAACGGAAAAACCAACAGCGGAAAACCTCACAACGGTATCATATAATAATATTAAGAATATAAAAATCAAGAATACAAGAATTAAGATGCTATCTATTCTTTTCCGAAAAAAAGAAGCGAAAGGAAAGGAATTTACTCAAGAGCAGGTACGGAATCAGTTGGAGTTTGAATACCTGAAACAAAAATACGCTGCTCA
>CALWZC010000031.1 GCA_944385935.1 uncultured Anaerofilum sp. | reverse complement strand
TGCAATATATGGAGGTGTTAGCAGTATCTACTCCCAGTGCAGCCGAATATCAAAAAAACAGCACTGAGGAACAGGCAGAACTGCCTGCAACCGTAACTGTCCTTGCCACCCCCGAACAGGCACGCCTACTTGCAGACCAAGACCTGAACAGCAATCTTCACGCTGTGCTGGTAAGCCGTGGAAATGCAGAGCAGGCAGCTGCACTGCTGGCAAAACAACAGGAAATATTATCAGTACAAACAGAAGAAGTGCCAACAGAACAAAATGAGGAGGAAAACAATGGCTAAAATTATTCCTGTTATTGGCTCCCCCGGCAGCGGCAGCACAACCCTTGCGGTGCAGCTGGCACTGCACTGCTCCGAAAAGAAAGAAACGGTTTGTCTGATTCTTACAGACCCAATGCTTCCACCGAAAAGCTATCTTCTGAAAGAATCTCAAACAAACTCTCTCGGATTTTTGCTTTCTTTCCCTGACCTAAGCGAAAAGCAGATTTTAGCATCAATGGATGCTGCTACGGATTCCATTGGTGTGTTGGGATATGCCACGGGTGACCGCTTGCAGGACTTTCCTGTTCCCTCTACGGTTGCTTGCGAAACTCTTTTGAAAAAATTATCTATGTGCACAGATACCATCATCTTGGATGTTGGCAGCCGTCTTACAGATAAATTGACAATCACAGCACTGGAGCAGGCAGATGCCGTTGTGGTTTGTGTGGATGGAACAATCAAGTCTGCTGCATGGCAGGCAAATTTGCCCCAAATTCCCTATTGTACATTTGTGGCCAATAAGGTTGCCGGCAATGTAACAGCAGAGGCAGATATATTTTTCCCATATGCAGCAAATCTGCACCAGCAGATGCAGGAGCTGAGGGGATTTCATCTGTATAAGGAGAAAAGTTTTTTTGCTTCTATGCACCAGCTGCATTCCAAAACCAATGTACAAAAGAAAAACCTGACATTGGTGCGATAGGAGGGGAATATCCATGCAGCTTGCACAAAGCATTAAGGAGAATATCACAATCCTTCACTGTGCAGAAATGCTGGGGTACCATCCGGTGCAGCGCAAGGGGAATACACTAAGCTGGACACTGCAGGAGCATGACAGCCTTGTGATTAATCTTGACCCTAATGGATGCCAGCGGTTTATCTGGAACTCTCAAAGAATCCATGGCTCAGTCATTGATTTTTATATGGCCATGACTGGTGTAGATATGCCCAAAGCAATTCAGGAACTGGGAACCATACTTAAAAGCAAGTCCATTTCCGCATGGGATACAGTACGAAAAACGGAAAGTAGTACGTATCATCAGCACAATCATCCTGCAGAAGGCAATGAGTTGAAGTTACCAGAACATTCCGCACAAGGGTATCGCAGAGCCTATGCATATTTAATCAAAACCAGATGTTTGGATAAATGGATGGTATCTAAATTGTTTTCGCAAAACCTTTTGTATCAGGACATACGAGGCAATGTAGTTTTTGTGGGCTATAAGCCCCATACCAATGAGCCTGTCTATGCCAGTTTGCGTGGCACGCTTTCCTCCAGACAATATCGAGGTGACGTATCTGGTAGCCATAAAGAGGTTGGATTCTATTTTAATTTATATGGCCAGCACTCGCCCACAAAGTTATTTGTATGTGAATCCCCTATTGATGCCATGTCTGTGGCCAGCATGTTGATACACTACAAAATACCTTTGGATACATATGGTTTTATATCTTTGGGAGGTACTTCTCTCAATGCTTTGGAGTACCATTTGAAACAAAATCCCCAAATACAAACTG
Source organism: uncultured Anaerofilum sp. (assembly GCA_944385935.1). Taxonomy (GTDB): domain Bacteria; phylum Bacillota; class Clostridia; order Oscillospirales; family Ruminococcaceae; genus Anaerofilum. The sequence goes on along the minus strand of CALWZC010000031.1, from coordinate 14,234 downwards.
TGTACTTGTGTCAAGACAATGATGATGCTGGCAATCATAGTCGACTACAGGCTCATTCTGTATTGGAAAAATTGGAATACACAGGACAAATTGTAGATAAACCTCCTGTTTCCAAGGATTTCAATGAGGACTTGAAAAAGCTTTCTCAGGCTACTGCAATTGTGCTGGAACATAATCAATCCCAACTTTTGCAACAAACAAGATAAGAAAACATTGTAAGGAGATTTTTATATGAATATCACTTCTATTTTTACTGCAGCTTTAGCTCTAAATCCTTCTTCCTTTGTCCAATCTATTGCAGAGATTGCGTTACAATGGATAAATCCATTGATGGATATACTAATTATTCCTGTTGGTGTCATTACTTGCGGTATAGTTGTAGTGACCAACCTTATAAAGTGTGGTATTGAATATCATGACGGTAATGGGCAGAATGCTTTTAAAGGAAAAATACTGCCTATATTAATCCCTTTAATTATTGCTACAATTTTAGCTTCAAAGAATTCATGGTGGCCTATCTTTAATATTTAAAGGAGAATTTTATGTATGCAGGAACTCATTGAATCTGCTGTAGAATTTTTTCTGGAATCATTTTTTGTACAAATAAAAAGTGGAATGATTCGTCTTATCATGACTTTAATCGAATTGGTAAGCAAAGGAATGCTTGGTCTTTTTGAGGAACCACTTACAAAAGATTTTATACAAACGGGTATGATGCTAGGACGTATTTTATTTGTTTGTACGATTGTTATATTGATGCTTGATATTGTAGAAGAAATAGGGAGCATGAAAAATGAACAATTCAAGGCTGTGGAATGGAATACTATTATAATTAATCTTATTAAGGCTGTGGTATTTGTAGAAGCAGCTCCCAGAGGAGCCATTATTTGTCTATATCTTGTAGTGGATTCTGTTAATTCCTTTGACCCAGCACCTTATCTGAACAATATTCCTAATGCTCCTGAAATATTTGGATTGATTGTTATCATTATAGCTGTTGGTGGATTTTGTATTGTAACCATGATGCGCAGTTGCTCTATTCTGATTCAAGCATTTACGGCATTCTTATATGTACCAGATATTGTGCGAGGACATACCACTTCTATGGGAAATTGGATTCGGCAGACAATTGCAATTCTTTTAACATTTTTTCTGCAATATGTGCTGTTTTTTCAAGGGTTAGTAGCATATTTTAATTTTCAATATATCATCGCCATCACACTATGGATTGGTATGATGAATGTGTCGAAGTTCTTAGATAAGTATGGTATGTCCAGTGGTGTGACAAGTGTATTATCAACTGGGGCAAGTGTAGCGCAAGGAGCTGTAAAAGCTGTTACAACCTTGGCAGGAGGATAATCCAGAATATGAAATCTATTGAAAAGTACTTAGTACCTCCTAAACTGCAAAATAAGCTTTTACTTCGAGGAGTAACTGTACCTGAACTTGGAATTGCATCCATTTTATCTTTGATAGGCTGGTTTAGTGGAAACTGGATAAATGCAGTGACATGGACAGGAATGTGGCTTTTGTTTGTAGCACGAATTTTTGCAGGAAAAAGTCTGGCACAAATCTTGAGAACTATGATAAGCTATCATTTTATTTTTCCACAACAATTTATAAGATGCAGTCAAAGGAGAAAAAAGGCAAATGAAAAAATCAAACATTGAATCTCTCATTCAGTTTGAGCTGCTGGACAACTGTGTGTTGTCCGGTGGCTCTTATTTCCATTTTTTTCGTTACTTTCCTCCAAACACAGATATTATGACCCCACAGGAGATTGATAATGAAATCGAAAATCTTTCAATATTGTTCAACTCTTTAGATAGGGATATTTGTATGTTTGCCACGGACAAAGTTGAGGACTTATCACCTATTCGCAATTTCTATGTAAATCTTAATCCTCAATACGACCCTTTCATTAGTGAGATTGTATCGCAAATTGACAGCACCAGCGCAGACAGTACAGCTGTGCAAAGGGCTTTTTATTTTGTATTTTGCACAGATAGCCCAAAAACTGACTTATACAACCTACTAATAACCAAAGGATATCGAATTGAAATTCCAACTAAAAATGAGCTTGCCACTTTGCTGCGTAACTACTTTGTTCGAGAATTTATAAATTGTGACATTTACACATTGGAGCAAGAACTATTACAAGACCCTAAGCTGAAAAAAGCACTTGCAAAAAAACCTATGAAAATTCACAGTGAAATCGAACGTCGTCTATTACCCCACCGATTGGACTTTCTGGTCTACCATGGAGTGCAGAACGGTGTTCGCCGTCGTACACTTATGGTAAATAACTTGCCTTCCAGCATAGGACAAGCTGCACTGATGAAAGTGGCCACTATGAAAAATACATCTTTTACCATGCGTCTATCCCCTATGTCCGGTAGTCAAGTTCGTACTCTCACAAATGCGCAGGCAAAGCAACGGGCATGGAAACGAGGCTCCAGAGAGGTTACTGACCAGTTGGAAGCAAATACCGAACAACAGCAGTTATTGGAATTTTACAACGATATTACTCGACAAAAGCTGTCTGTCTTTTATACTTCCGTCTATATTGAATGCTATGGAAAATCCGATGAGGAAGTTAACCAGCGAGCTGCAGCTGTAATTGATGAGCTTGCTACACTGAATATTACTGTAGAAAACCTTGTGCGAGAACAAAAAGAAGGTTTTTTATCTGTAAATCCTCTGGGGAAAGATTTATTTTTATCAGATGCAAATAATCTTCCATCCACCACAGCAGCAGCACTGTATCCTTTTTCGTATAGCAGTCGTATGGACGTGAAAGGTATGTTATTAGGTTCCTCCCTACAGGGAGGGCCTTTATTTTTGGACATCCTAACACGACAATCTGGTCAGACCAATAGTAATTTTGCCATTGTGGGAACTGCTGGAATGGGAAAAAGCTATTTGATGAAGAAAATTATTACCTTTTTGACAATGTTCGGAGTGTCTTGCTTTACTCTCGACCCAGAAGATGAATATATTGACCTATATCATAAACTAGGGGGTACAGTGTATAACTGTGTTGAAGGTGCGGCCAGAATTAATCCCTTAGAAGTTCGATGCTTGCGCAGAGCAGATGAGGACGATACAGAAGAAGATACTTTGCTTTCGTCCATGAAGGGGATGGCAATGTTTTTTCAGCACCTGTCATGGCTCAAAGACTTTTTCACTGTTCTATTTCCTGATATACAGGGGGCAGAGTTATCTGCGTTGATGATGTTGACACAGGAAATGTATGCTTGTCATGGAATTACTGCTGATACGAATTTTTACTCATTAACTGCAAAAGATTATCCTACTTTCAGTCATTTATATGAGTTTATTGAAGGATACAACGTGTCAGCAAGTCGCTTGGTAACAGAAGATTTGGTATCGGTGCTACTTCTGCGGCTAAAAGAGTGTTATGATGGCCCCATGTCTATTCTTTTTAATGGTCACACGAATATTCAAAATGCAAATATGATTAATTTCTCAGTGGCAGCTTTGCTGGAAGGCAGCAAAGACCGCACACAGGCTGTTCTGTTCAATATCACCACATGGATTTGGACACAGGTAACCAAACGGGAACGCTCCATCGCCTTTAATATCGACGAATTGTATCTTTTCTTTGAGAATATGACCATGGTCAAATACATTTCGTCCTTTGTGCGTCGAGCCAGAAAATACAACTCCCTGATTGGAACAGCCACCCAGCAGGTGGCAGACTGCCTGCGGGATGATATTGCCATGTATACAGCAGCACTGTTTAATGTAAGCACATACAAATTTTTATTTTATCCCGGTGAAATCGACCTTGATATGATGCGTGAAAAACTGAAGTTATCCGAAGGGGAAATGCTAAAAATATCCAAACCACGGAAACGCCATTGTCTGGTATGTGCCGGAGATGAAAGATATTATATTGAGGTAGGCTCACTGGAGTATGAAAAGGAGCTGTTCGGTACAGCAGGTGGATTATGACACTTGCTGCAAAAATTCTATTTTTACTATCCAAGACAAAAGCCGGAAAGAAATTTTTTTGTTTTGTTCTGGTTTTTTTGGTTGGTTTACTGTTGATGCCATTTGTTTTTTTGGCTGTGTTTGGCTCGGCAATTATGGCGGTGGCATTTGATGAAACATTTTATTTTCCTACTCTTGTTACTACAGTCCCTAGTGAAAGGTATAATCCTGACCGTGTGATTATCCATGAATATCAAATTGTTGTGGATGTTCCTATATTGGATGAGGATGGACTACCCATGGAAGATGCTCATGGGAATATTATGACTCAGCCTGTAACACAGACTGTTCGGGAGGAAATTCCAAGCCCACATTACGGGATAGACTTTGACCTTCCAGAATCCACTTATGTTGTGGCCAGCCGCAGTGGAACCATTCAGTCCGTTTATGAGAATGGTGAGGATGGAAAAACTGTAGTTATCCAGTATCGAGACGGGTGGCAAACTATATACAAACATTTGAGCAATACACTTGTTTCGGTGGGGCAAGAGGTTCTTATGGGGCAACCCGTTGGTCAAGTGGGAATGACTGGTTCTTGCACTCCCTATGACACAAACCATATCCATAATTTGCACTTTGAAATGAAAGATAGCAGCGGAAGTTATATTGACCCTATGACAAAACTACAACCTTGGGGTGAATACTCGGATTTTCCAACAGAACAAATAAAAGCTGTAGCAGCAGATGAGTGGGAGGACTGGATGGGAAGCGATGCACCACCTTATATTGAATGGGATGGCACGCACTTTGCATGGCCAGTACCGGGATACACGACTTTATCCTCTGATTATGGCTATCGTACACTAGACGGTGAATATGCCTTCCACAAAGGTATTGATATTCCAGCTCCTCAAGGTACTCCTATCTATGCTGCCGCTGGGGGAATTGTTGACACAAAGGTTCATTCCTCTTATGGTGTGGCTGTAAAAATTTCTGTAGATGGAAAGATGGTTAATATTTATGGCCATATGATTGCAAGGGCTGATGGCATTGTGGACGGAGTAACTGTAGAAGCTGGGCAGCTTATTGGATACGTGGGAAGTACTGGTTGGTCAACAGGAAATCATTTGCATTTTGAGGTGCGAATCGGCAATGAACCTACTGACCCAAAGCCGTTTTTCTAACCCTCTATCCAGCGCAAGTGTATTTTTGACGTTAGAACGTTATAATTAAAAAGTTTGCAATACATAGATGTTTAAAAAACATCTTACTATCGATATTTTTTTGAAATCAACAAATTTCACCGAACCTATGCAATACAAACTGCAATACAAAAAAAGCCAGACGCACTGCGGCTGGCTGTGATTGGTGCTTGCACTTTTGCAAGCACCCTTTATCCTGCATCACTGTATATGTGCAGGCATAATACAGTGATTGACCGTTATCCCCTCTGGGCAAACATGAATTTTTTGGGAGGTTTCTTATGCTAAAAGCTGTTACATGGAGATTGGATCAAACGCTGCTTGATGATGTTTACAAAATTGCTGCTGAAAATCATCAAAGCATTACATCGTGTATTTCTGATGCACTAAAACTATATCGTGATTCTTGCTACATAGAAAACAAAGCCGTTGCTATAAACACAAGCTACCTCAATGCAACAAAAAGTATGGTGGAACTGTTGGAACACAAACTGAACAATCGGAGCAATCAGTTGATTAGTTCATTGGCAATCCAACAGTTCATTTTAGCAAAAATCATTGCAGAAAGTTTGGATATTTCTCCTGATGCAGTTGAGCTTTATCGCAAGCAGGCTGTAGAGTTTTTGAGAGAAAATAACCGGGTGTTTTCTTTAAAGGAGGGATTGGACTGATGCCTAAAATTATACTGCACTCACAATTTTTTGAATCTCAAAAGCATGTTCTCAACTATATCCGATATTTGGCAAAACAAGGTGATTTATTTTCAGGATTGCAGGATATTCCACTTAGTGACGCTTTGAAAATGATGCAAAAATACTATAATACAGTATGTTGGAGACATGTTTACTCTCTGAAAGAAGAAGATGTAAAACGACTTGAAATTGACAGAGACTACATGAAAGCCCTTATAGAATCCCAAAAAAATGAGATTGCCAAGGCACTGCACATTTCTCCCGAAAATTTAATCCTATATGCCAGCTACCATAATGTAGCACATCATCCACATTTACATTTTGTCATGCGCAGCAAAACTACAAGTGAGGGATTTGTTGTTAAAAAGAAAGGTGAAAAATTGGAGGATGCATTCAAGTTTTCTCGTGAAAAAATAAAGAGTAGCCTTGCCAATCAAATTTTCCGAGAAGATTTACTGCATATTAAGGTGAAAAAAGCTGATACCAAACAATCATTAAATGAACAAACAAAACTATTTTTAAACACACATTTTATTTCAAAAGAGATATTTGAGCATTTGTTTCAATTGGAACAAGACCTGTCTGTGATACAGGGTAAAAAGTTTTATGGATATTTACCCGCAAATATTAAGCAGCAGGTGGATGAAATCCTAAAATTGATAGTAGAAACTGATTCTGATATAAATACACTGTTTAAACAATATAGGACAACTCAACGAAATTTAATTGATACTTATGCTGATAATGAAGAAACGATTGCGGAAAAACTCAGTGCTTGGGAATCTTCCTTTTTTCATCCTAAAAAAGGACAGGACACCAGCCGACACAATATAATTGTGCGATATGCTTTAAATTTTTCCAGCAGGGAAAATTATAAAGAAATCCAACGATACAAAAAAGAAATGTACCGGCACAAGACACGACAGGCTGCAGCTCGCTCTATGCTATATCATATTGGGCAATCCTTGCAAGAAGATACCAGACGACTATCCGGAGTACAGTATTATTCACCTTTGAGCAAGCCCAAACACATGGTGAAAAAAATTCAAAAGGAAATTATTGTTGACCAAGTAAAATCCATTGAAGTGGGAGGAAAATTATAGTATGAATACTCAATACGCAATTGCACGATGGTATGTAACTGATTTTGCCATCTATGAGGCTTTGGATGGCAGTTATTACATACTGGACATGGATTGGGATATGTTCATCCCTAACATTGCTGAACCTATACATCTTCTGAATCCTTTATGTCACAAACAACATAAAATTCAACTGCGATTACTTCATTCCCTGCAAAGCCAACTAAATAAGCGCATAGGAAATTGTGCTTTACAGGTTGTTAGTGCTGTGGAAAAAAGCATATTCCTGTCTGGTACATTTCCCAATGCAACCATTCATCACCTAACTACAGAACAGTTTGAGCAGCTTACTGCTGAAAAGGCCATTGACCTTTTGCTGGAAAATTCTCCACCCAGTGGCTGTAATGTTCCTAAATTGGCGCAAAAGGAATACGCAGAGTTTTTAAAATTCTTAGTAGAATTTAGAAAATACTCTCTGGAAAACATTTTTACTCTCTATTCCTGCTCTCCAACACCCACCTATGTTCAAACCTTTGCCCAATGGAAAAAGCTAGGTTATTTTATTCCCGAAGCCAAACGGAAAAATGCCATCTTCCTCCCCATCACTGTGCAGGAGTCCTTTTTTGAACGAAATGGACATCGCTACCCTTTGTCTTATGCAGTTCAAACAGAGCGTACACACATCGCACAAGGTCAATTACCCGTATCCCACATAGAACAACCATCCGCCTTAGTGGTATGGGATGAAACTGCCATTACTCAAAAAACTACCCCCTTTATTCGTGATTGTGACCCTCAAGTGCTGTTTCATGCCATAGAAAAACTTGCAAAAACTCAGGGTATCTCCATTCAGCAAAACAGCAATATTTCCGGCAGCTTCTACCTTGCACAAACCAATTCTATTCAACTACCTGTTGGTGGTAGTCCACAGATGCGGGCAAGGTGGTTATGCCGTGAGTATGCAGCAGCAGTATGCCACACTACTGTTAGCCACTCTATGGAGGGTGACAGTATGTATCTCAATCTGTTGTCTGAAAGTTTGACATGGGTGTTATTGTATCGGTATGGCTTGGAAGAATCAGCAGAAGGGTTAAACTGCTATTACAATCTTTTCCCGTCGCCAAATCTCTTAACCATAGCAAACTATCTTCTCAACGCTCTGTGCTATATCTGTCAACGGGTTGACCCATCTGTCTATCCAGAAGAAAATATCACAGAACAAATCCGAAACAATTTTCTTGCAGATTTGATGACAGACACTTCCACAGGTCAACGTTCTCAACCATGGACAAACCGCAAGGAGGCGTAAAGCAATTTGAAACGCTGGATAAAGAAAAGAAAAATTCTGATACTATCCTCACTCATTGCTTATGCTATATCCTGTGTTTGGATAGTTGCTACAAAGCCAGCAGAACACTGGTTGCATTTTGCAATTTTATTCTTGCTTATATATTGTATTCTTGCTTTCTTATACTTATGGTTTACAAAACGTCCTATCAATATAAAAGATAAGCAGGCAGGACATGGGCAACACGGAAAAGCTACATGGATGGAAGATGAACTGAAAGAACAAACATTCCACACGATACAAAAAGAAGCAGAGAGTGAACCGGGATTTGTTCTGGGATTTTCAGGTGGTCACTGGATGGTAGACACCAGTGAGGATAATGTTCTTTTGCTTGCTCCACCGAAAGCAGGTAAAACTACAAAAATTTTTATCCCCTCCATTTTTTATAACGCAGCTATCCAAAAAAATACAGGCTCTGGGCCAAGTATGTTGATATTGGACTGCAAAGGAGAACTCTTTCGCCGATGTGCCGGACACCTTGCTGACTGTGGATACCGTATTCCGACACTGGATTTGCGGAATATTGTAAAGTCTAGCCGATATAATTTCATTATCAATGTCAATAAGGCTATGGATGAATATTTTGTTGCCAAAACCGACCTTGCCCGTGCAATGGCATACGGCAAGGCAGAACGGTATGCCAAACAGGCTGCCAGCCAGTTAGTTGGAAATAGTAGCAGTGAAGTAAAATCAGAAGCCAGTGATTACTTCAACGAAACCGCAAGAGGATTGCTCACTGGTATCATACTTATGGTTAGCCAGTATGCTGCCCCCACAGAACGCCATATTATCTCGGTATTCAACCTCATTCTGGAAATGAATGGACAAATCCTTAATCAGCAACAATCCTCCAATACCACACAGAAAACAAAGCTGCAAGAACTATTAGAGTATATTGGCAACCAACGAATCACCTTCTATACAGGTGCTGCTACCAGTGCTGACTCTCGCACTTCAATGAATGTATTTTCTTCTGCATTGGGAAAGTTGGCAAAATTTATTGATGCAGAACTGGAGCAAATTCTCTGTGGACATGATGAGGATTTTGATGGGCAAAAATTTATCCAACAGCCTACAGCAATTTTCTTTATCTCTCCCGATGAAAATACCACTCGACACTTCATGTCCTCTCTTGCTGTTCGTAATATTTTGAACGAAACCATTGAAATTGCTGAAAAAGAATACAATGGTGTACTGCCACGGAAAGTACAGGTTTATCTGGATGAATTTGGACAGCAGCCCCCCATTGAAGATTTTGATGCACTTTGTGCAGCTTATCGTTCTCGTGGAGGACGCTTTATTTCTGCCATTCAGGATTTCGCTCAACTTCAAAAACATTACAGCAAAGATAAGGCAGATATTATTAAGGGTACTAATCAGACCTTGATTACTTCATTTGTTGCTCCATCGGCCCTCAATACAGCAGAAACAATATCCAAAATTCTAGGCAATGAAACCATCTTGACAGGTTCCTCAAGCAGCAGTCAAGGAAAAGTTTCAACTACTACTTCTTTGGTTGGTCGCCCACTCATGGCTGCCAGTGATTTAATCGCCATGCCATTGGGAGAGTTTATTGTAATTAAAGGAGGAACAAAACCCTGTAAAATCAAACCGCCGGGATATTGGACATATCTTGTATCCCTGCCTGAACCACTGCGTCCTGACCTTCAGTATAGTCATGTAACGATTGCAGATGCAGAATCTATCCGACTTCGATTGAATTACGGTACTTCTCAATTAACAAAAGGAATGTTCGATGTAGTCAAAACAAGCTAAATGTGTTTGGCATTTTGTCTGTATTTTTTTATTTAACAAAGGAATGGTAAATATGACTTTAGGCATTGTTGCAACAAAATCCACTCAGGAAATTGTGCAAGGAATGAACTTTCGTGGGAATTTAGATATCAGAATCTTGGAACACAAACAGCTTCGAGAGTTAGTGCAAACAATTGAATCCCAACCCTGTTTTAGCCATATTCTCTTAGATGTAGAGGCTGTGCAGGGAAACAGCGATGACTTTATACAACTGCTTTTTCGTTTACGACAATCCACCACTGTGGAATATTTGGTTTTGCTGGAAGGATATCCTTCTGATAGTCGTGTGGTAAAAGAACTGTTGGATTTAGGTATTGAATCCAAAGACATTTTGTTTTCTTCTGCGTTGGCACTACGTCAAAGGTTGGTAGAGATTTTCTATTACCCTTCTTCACAAATCACACCTTTTTGTCCAACAAAACCCATGAATGAAACACCAGAGGATGATGAAACTATAGAACAATCCTTAGAAACACAGGATAGCCAAAAGGAGGAAGATGTAACCGTTCCCAAAGCATTGCAAGACCCTCTACCTGCCACAATGGATATTGCTACACTACCACCATCTGAAATTACCACCGCACAAGCTCATATTGCTTTGCAGGAAAAGATGCTTGCCATTCAGAAAGAAAACTGTAAAACCGCCCTGCGCATTGCTGTTGCAGGTGCTGGAAACCGCATAGGTACTACTACACAAGCATTGCAGATTCTTTTGCACCTCAAGCTACAAAATAAAGCTGTAGCACTTATAGAAATGCATAACCATCCCTGTCTTGCGGCTTATGCCGATGTATACAGTGATGCCGAACTGCACAAGGATTTCTGCACAGTGAATGGAAACCGGTTGTATTTTTCACCCGATTGCTTACCAACGATACAAAAAGAATACGAGTATCTCATACTTGATTTTGGGAATTTTCAGGAGTGTAGCCATGAACTATTTTTGCAGTCTGATATTAAGATTATCTGCTGCGGAATCAAGCCATGGGAAACAGAGGCAATTAACTACACATTTCGTGAGAATGATGGTAGCTTTCAATATCTTTTTTCTTTTGTACCGCCTGCTGATGAAACTGATATTACAAAACAGATGGAGGAATTTAGTCAACATACATTTTTTGCCCCATATTCCCCTGATATGTTCCAGTACAATGGTTGTGATGATATGTATTGCAAACTATTGGAGTGCTCGGACATGGTGTCCGACCTGTGAAGGGGTGCAGCACTCGGACATGATGTCCGACCTTTACATATAGCATAATGATGTATTACAATGAACTTAGAAATTCACTCAGTAATCATAAGGAGAAGGAAATGGAAACAAACTATATTTTGATGCATCGTAACATACCAGTTGCGGAACTCCTATTGGAAGACGATGGTACTGTAATTGCAGCAGGCAAGATATTTTCCTTTGAACATTTGCCTGTTGGCACTGGGGGCAAAAAAAATCACTTAAATATAGCTATGTTTCGCCGCTGGTTTAAAGGTCGGTCTATTCCTGCCAGCCGTGCAGGATTTCAGCAAACATTAAATAACTTGGAACATCAATATGGAATTATCACGTCATCCTCAGAATTGGTTTTAAGATGTTATGGCTTAAGTCTATCAGACCAATATTGGGTACAGCCGAAAAACAGCGGATTGAACTGGAACCATATCAATTTTTACACCAATTATTTCTCAGACGACATTGGCAAACTGTTGGTTGGTCAGCAAACTTCTAAGAGAAAGATTGACTTATGCTCTCCTAACAATACATCAGATGGGTGGTTGCCTAAAAAATGGGTGGTTATAAATGGAGAACGATTTTTGATGAAAGGTTCAAAAAAACCTTACCAGCAAGAGCCTTTTAACGAAGTGATTGCATCTTTACTTTGTACTGCTATGAACATTAACCACGTACCTTATAAAATTTTTAAGCAAGATGATAATTTTTATAGCTTATGTCCCAATATGACCACAGAACAAATAGAATTGGTTCCGGCTTATTATATCTCTCTTACAAAACAACGGCAGGCAAATGTGTCCTTTTATGACCATTTTCTCACTTGTTGTGACACTTTGAAAATTCCAAATGCAAGGCTCTCTGTCAACCAAATGATTTTATTAGACTATCTCATGGTAAACACCGACCGTCATTTTGGAAACTTTGGAGCATTGCGAAATTCGGAAACTCTGGAATGGATAGGCATTGCTCCCATTTTTGATACAGGGACTTCTCTATGGAATGACCGGATTGAAAGTGAAATTATTCCTACAATGGACTATTCTAGTTCTTGCTTTGAAAATACCCACCAAAAGCAGCTGACACTTTTGCACCATTGGAAAGATACGATAAATTGGGATGCCATTTTCAATTTGCGTGATGTATGCCTGCATACATTATATCAGGCACCTTTTGGAAAGTCACAGCGGCCACAACAATTGACTAATGCGTTAATGAAGCGAACAGAAATGTTGTGGCAACATATGCACCAGCAGAACCATCAAATTTATCTTGAACCATAAACATAGCTTGTCTATAATGAAATTCAAAATTAAAGGTAAGTTTATTTGCATTTTTCAATATACAAAGAGGATACTTTGCTGTGGTATAGCAAAGTATCCTCTTATAAATTTTGTATAGCTGTTATAACAAAAGCAAGTTTACTCTTTCAGTATTTATCCATCATAAACGGGTTATCAATAAATTGCGAGTATGCTACTATCATTTCATCTGCATCGCTCCATGCCACACTGCCAGCAATCTCAATATCATAGGGTAGTGTAATTTTATGTACTCGTATCTTTTGAGCATCTTCTTTAGACCAGATAAAAAAAGGACTATCTGGTTGAGAATGCAGATAAAAATCTCCATGTATTACACCACAGTGTTTACAATGATTGGCATAATATTTATATTTTTTATTTTGCTTGGAAAAACCTACATAGAAATTGAATCTCTCTTTTAAATATCCAGCAAGAACATCCGGAACAAATTCAATACCTTCTATTAGATTAATTTCTGTATTACTTTTGGATATCACATATCCTTCATCCGAAAAAAACTCACCAAACAAAACATAATAATCTGCTGCCAAAGAAATTACTGGAGTATTTTGTCCACAACGGAAACATTTCCTTTCAGCCTCTACTACATATATTTGCTTGCAGACAACTATATCTGAATCTATATTACTAAACCATTTTTTGAATTTATGATATAAATTTTTATCCGATATGTACCACTTTTTTAATTTTGGATTCCATCTTGCACCTAGGGACTTTGCCTGCTCCTTTTCTGTATAGGGAACATTTAGTAATAATGACATATATTTATTCTCTCCCTAATCATATAGTTTGTGTTGAGTAAAAGTGATATTTTTCTTTTGTAATGCCTTTTTCACAGGGATTTCATTTTCTATTGACAATTCCAAAAAATACCTTTATACTAAAAAAGCGCAAAAGAAAAACCCCCGCAGCACACAGATAAAGTTACCAGCTTTACCTGTATGCGGTCAACTTCAGCCCCGAACGGCCTTGGTCAACTGCGAGAGTTCTTGTCTGATATTAAACCAGACATAAAAGGATTTGTCAAGCACCAAACGCCGTTTTCCGGCTGAGTGGTGCTTTTTCTTTTGTTTGAGCTTAAAAGCTCATCCCCAGAACCTTGACAAAGCTTTTATTTGATATTCGCACTATCAAATAAAGCAATACTAACACAGTTGGTATACATTAGTCGCACTACACTGGCACAGCTGAAATACTGTGTCATGGGTGGGGAATGCTGTTGACAGCCTTGCAACCTGTCACTGTGCCGAAACAGACACCGCAGCCTTCTCTGCACTTATGAGCGATTGAGCTGCCCACCGGGAAGTGGGAACAAGCAAACTGCCGTTGCTGGCGGTTCCATGTTGTGCGACAATTTCTATACTAAAAGGGTATATACACTTTTGTATCCATGCATTACACATAGAAATAAAAGTGTATATACTCCCCTATTGTGGAGGTTCCGGGCGGATTTGAACCGCCGCATAAAGGTTTTGCAGACCTCTGCCTTACCGCTTGGCTACGGAACCAAAAAATGGTGGAAGTTACAGGGCTCGAACCTGTGACCCTCTGCTTGTAAGGCAGATGCTCTCCCAGCTGAGCTAAA
>CALWZC010000030.1 GCA_944385935.1 uncultured Anaerofilum sp. | reverse complement strand
TTCGGTGGTACTGTTTCTTACTATTATTATACGCTATTTCTCGTCAAAAATCAACCATTTGTTGTGACAGAGCCTTAAGTGAAAAGAATCTACCGGAAAAAAAGAAAGAGTTAATAGTAAGAACTTTGCAGAACACACTGACTGCCAATAATGTTAACAGGGTTGAGAATGGCGAAAGTCAGCTAAAGCGTGTGTTTACCAAAATTGTAGATGACTTGGGCATTTACTATAAAATTGGTTTGACAACAGATTTTACAGGAAAATTGTTCAATGAAATGTACAGTTGGCTTGGATTTTCACAAGATAAATTAAATGATGTGGTTCTTACACCTGCGTATGTTGCAAAGCTTTTGGTAAAACTTGCAAGAGTCAACAAAAATTCTTATGTATGGGATTTTGCAACTGGTTCGGCTGGTTTGCTGGTAGCTGCAATGAATGAGATGTTGATTGATGCGAAAAACACAATTACTTCCCCTGATGAATTGGCAACAAAAACAGTACATATTAAAGCAAAACAATTACTCGGTTTGGAGCTACTACCAAGTGTTTATATGCTTGCGGTATTAAATATGATTTTAATGGGAGATGGCAGTTCCAATATTTTGAATAAGGACTCTTTGACAGATTTTGATGGTAAATATGGTTATGATGATACCGAGGATGATTTTCCGGCAGAGGCGTTTGTTTTAAATCCACCTTATTCTGCACCAGGAAATGGCATGAATTTTGTTGAAAAAGCTCTTAGTATGATGAACAAGGGATATGCTGCCATCATCATTCAAAATTCATCAGGTTCAGGAAAAGCTACAGAATACAACAAATGTATTTTGAAGAAAAATACTCTGTTGGCAAGTATTAAAATGCCAATAGATTTGTTTATTGGAAAGTCAAGTGTTCAAACTTATATTTATGTATTCCGTGTAGGCGAAGCACATCAAGCCGATGATATTGTAAAATTTATTGATTTTTCCAATGATGGATATACTCGTACAAATCGCAAAAAAGCAAGCAATAATCTTAAGGACACTGACAGAGCAAAAGAAAGATATGCCGAACTTGTTGATTTAGTTCGTTTTGGTAAATCTAAACTTAGTATTTTTACTGAAAAAGAATATTACGAGGGTAGGATTGATCCAAAAAACGGAGCAGATTGGAATCAAACTGCACCTATTGATACTACACCTTCTTTAACAGATTTCAAAAAGACAGTTAATGACTATCTTAAGTGGGAAGTATCAACACTTTTGAAAAAGCAACCTTTGGAGGATGACCGCCTGGGAAAATAGAAGCCTCACTTAACCAGAAATTGCAAGCGGTTAAGTGGGGCGAATATACCCTTGGCGATTTGTTTGAAATTAACCCAACAAAGTATTATCCTTTATCAAATGAAAAAATACTAACAGGTGGTGATGTTCCTTTAGTTTCAAATCAGTCTACTGATAATGGAGTAATGGGTTTTTCATCACTAAAACCGCTAAATTGTGGTAATACGATAACTTGCTCTGATACAACTATTGGTGCTGACACAATGTTCTATCAAAAAAATGACTTTATTGGATATTCTCATGTTCAGCATTTCATTCCAAAATTTAAACCTTTTAATAAAAAAATTGCAGAGTTTATAATTTCTTCTTGTAGAATTGCAACGCTCAGTAAATATTATGATTATGGTCATAAATTTAACAGAGAAAAAATGAATAAAACAAAAATACAGCTTCCTATTAACAATAAAAAAATCGACTTTGACTTTATGGAATCCTTTATAGCTGAACTTGAAGCCCAGCATATAGTCGAGTTGGAAGCCCAACGTACAGCTAAGTTGGAGGCGTATCTATCAGTTACTGGACTAAAAGATACACAATTGTCTCTTCAGGAAAAAGAAGCTCTGCGTGATTTTGATAAATTGAATTGGGGAGAATTTAATTTAGAAGTACTTTTCGGAAAATCTACTCGAGGAAAGCGGCTAAAAAGTGCAGATAGAATTCCAGGCAAATTACCATTCGTCACTGCTGGTGAGGCAGATGAAGGGATTTC
Organism: uncultured Anaerofilum sp.; assembly: GCA_944385935.1. Taxonomy (GTDB): domain Bacteria; phylum Bacillota; class Clostridia; order Oscillospirales; family Ruminococcaceae; genus Anaerofilum. The sequence continues at coordinate 19,027 of CALWZC010000030.1, read as the reverse complement.
CGCTTTTATTGGTAATCAAGTTCATGTTTTCTCCAAAAATACGACAACAATTGATATGTTTGGTTCTGCGAAATATAGGAATTATGAATACGGTGGAGATGATCATGTTGCAGTTGTCCACACAGAAAAACTACCAATGAAAGCAGCTATATTTGTTACAACAGCAATTCATAAATCATCGCATAATGGTCAGTTTGATTATGGCAGAAACTTTTACGCTAAAGATGCTGATAACCTTGATATTATGTTACCAATAAATAACGGACAGCCAGATTATAAGAAAATGGAACTCATTATTTCAGCAGTTCAAAAACTCGTAATAAAAGATGTTGTTTTATATACAGATAAAAAAATTAAAGCAGCAAAAGAAGTTACTGTAAATGACAACTGAATAAAACATGAAGCCAAAGGCGATCAACCATAAAAAGTTGGTCGTCTTAATTTAAAGAAAGGGGCATGAAAAAATGTGCTATGGGGCAATATTGGGATATAGTAAAAAGCTTTTCAATGTGATTAATACACAAAACTTCTTTGCTGAATTTTATAATGCAATCAAAACAGAAATAGAGCAAATGAGTGATGTAGAAATTGTTTCCTGCAATTTTTGAAACGAATATTAGGAAAACCCTTACCACAATAAAAATCAAAAAGGAAAAATCTTTTTGTGGAGTTTCTCACGAAAGAGACTTCTTTGAGGTGGACGGAGTTCGAGTAACATTTAAGATTCCCTTTGATAGAGAACCTAAATTATTTGAAGTAAAACAGGGTACTCGTATAACGACAAGTTTTTTACACGGAGTTTTGTAGCTCTTTATGTGGAACAACAATGGAGAAAACAGCACGAACCTATTATGCTAACACAGGGGAAAAACTACGAGATCACCTATTGGCTGCACTTAACACTCACCATCAAGATGCTACTGGATAAACATTCTGCAAAAATGGTACGGAGAGCAGATATTTCAAGGGACAGTTCAACAGGTTATTAACTATGCAACTTGGAGGGATGTAAAAGTTTCAGTAATTATTTTCAATAAGGAGAATAAATCTTTTTGTCCCATTCTTGATAAGATTAAAAATTGAGCCAATACACAAGATTTTCTACCTTATACCACTTTGATTCTTGTGCTTTCATTATCGCAAATTTTTCAAGACCGCTTATCATATCTAGTGTAAACGTTTTACTTTCTGCAAGAAACATAATGGCCTTATTCCAGAAGTCCTTAGAACGATTATGCTCATCCAGCCGAGCAATTCCATTGCGAGTTTGTCCAATATAGAGCTGAACAATTTTGTTTCCATCATATTCATTGATTAAGTAATATATCCCCGGACGGTTGATGCCAGAGATATTTTTGGCTTCTGAAAGCAGCGGCCTTGGAATGACATAGGTTGTCATAGTAGAAAGATTTCGACGAATGGAACGAATACCATCTGGTTGCCCATTGTGATAAATCATTTCAAGTTTTTTACTGATAGCCATAGTCTTTCTCCAATTTTATTATAATTTTTCTACATGATTTGCAAACTTATTAAAATCATCAATCATAGATTGAATAGTAATATGTTCCATGGTTTCCCTGATGGCATCTTCAATTTGATGTCCTTTATTATATCTATAATTTTATCGATCCTATTAAGAAAAAGCAAGCTAAATCCTGTACAAACAAATTTATGTGGAAAGAGGTTTTGTAAGAAAGCTGTTTAGATTAATTCTTATTTACCAAGTATTAACACAGTTCGTAGCAGCATTATAAAAGGAGATTTTTCTATGAAACTTTATAATATTGTGTTCAGCCCTACAGGTGGTACTCAAAAGGTAGCTACACTTTTAACAGATGCACTGAAAGGTGAAGCTATCTATGTTGACCTTGCTGATAGTAAACAGAATTTTCATGATGTCCAGCTAACGCAAGAGGATGTTGCAATTATTTCTGTACCATCTTATGCTGGTCGAGTTCCTGCTGTTGTTATTGACCGCTTAAGCTGCATAAATGGTCATAATGCTCGTACCATTTTAGTCTGTGCTTATGGAAACCGATCCTATGAAGATACACTAGTAGAGTTGGAAGATACTGCAAAGCAGTCAGGATTTAAGGTGATCGCAGCTATTTCAGCTGTTGTAGAACATTCCATTGCCCATCAATTTGCTACTGGAAGACCTGATGAGCAAGATTCTCAACAACTTGCTGCATTTGCAAAACAGATTCAAGATAAGCTCTCTACGAGAGATATCTCTGAGCCTGATATTCCCGGCAACCGACCCTATAAAAAAGGTGGAGTTATTAGCATGGTACCTATGCCTACCAAAGAATGTGCCAAATGTGGTATATGTGCAGCAAAATGTCCTGTGCAGGCTATTGATAATGAGAATCCCAAAAAGGTACGTGAAGTAGTATGCATTTCTTGTATGCGTTGTGTTTCTATATGTCCTCATGCTGCTAGGAAAATTAATCCAGTCGCACTTTCAGCGGTATGTTTGAAATTGAAAAAAGTATGTTCAGATATAAAAAACTATGAATTATTTATCTGATAACAGAATTTTAAAAGGTAAATAATTCCGTCAAAAAAGATTCTGGGAAAATATTCTTGTGTTAAACATAAAGTAATTAGCAACATTATAGGTTCAAAATAGCTAGCTATCCATTAGCAAGTACATAAAAGCAGTAAGTTTTTAAAGAGGCTTACTGCTTTATTATTTGTTATTTACAGAATGTCTTTGAGGGTTACTTTACCAAAGAATATTTTGACTAGGGGATATTTCAGCAAATATTAGAAAGTTTTTTCTGATGGTTTCGTTATGGGACATTAGGGCACCTGATTCTTGAAAGAATTTATTAAGTGAGCTAGAGGAAGGTACTAGCTATATTGAACAATCATTCTCAATATTTATGAATAATCTTGATTTTGAAGATTTCGAAATTGAACGACAACCAGTAAGCGAAAATTCATATACAAAGTAGAATTTCCGTACGCATGGAATTGTGACAAAAGTGCAAATATGATATAATGGTCTAATTAAAGAGTGTACAATAGTGAGCAAATTTGAAAATTGAAATAAGTAAGGGAATTTTATGTTATGTTGATTTCATTGCAAAATATCTCTAAACATTTTGGAGAAAAAGTTATACTAGAAAATGTCAATGCTATTATATCAAAACTAGACCGTATTGGCATTATTGGAGAGAATGGAGCTGGTAAAACTACTCTATTAAAAATTATCTGTGGGGAATACGAAGCAGATTCTGGAGAATTTTTTATATCTCAGAATGTCCGACTTGGATATTTAGAGCAAAACAGTGCGCTTCATCCAGAATTGAGTTTGTATGAAGAGATGGAACAAGCCTTTTTGCCGGTACTTCATGCTATGGAAGAAATGAAATCCATTGAGAAGCAGTTGCAACTACATCCTTCAGATCATGATTTATTGCAAAAACATGATGCTCTTATGGCTTTTGTGCAAGCTGCTGATGGGTATCATATGGATGTTCAGATTAAAAAGATTTTGAATGGTATGGGATTTGCATCAGACACATGGACAAAGCGGTGTGGTGTACTTTCTGGAGGAGAAAACACTCGCTTACGTTTAGCAAAGCTGCTGGCACAAAATCCCGATGTTTTAATTTTGGATGAACCTACCAACCATCTGGATTTTATGACAATGGAGTGGTTAGAACAATATCTAAAAGGTTACTCTGGTGCCGTATTGGTTGTTAGCCATGACAGATATTTTTTAGACGCTATTTGCAATCGGATATTTGAAGTAGAGGATTGCCATTTAATTTCCTATAAGGGCAACTATTCCGCCTACCTTCCACAAAAAGAAATGGCTCAGGCATTACAGCAAAAGCAGCATGATGCAGATGTAGAAAAAGCACAAAAGCTAGAGGAGTATATTTCTAAAAATATTGAGCGTGCATCTACTTCTCGTATGGCAAAAAGTAGGCGCAAACAGCTGGAAAAGATGGAAATTACAGAGGCACCTCGTACATGGCATACAGAGTTGAAATTTTCATTTGAGTATGATGTTGAACCATACAAGGATTTGGTAATAGTTAAGGATGTGTCTGTGCAGGTAGGAAACCGTCATTTGATTGACCACCTGAGTTTTACCGTAGAAAGAGGAGAGAGGTTGGTAATTGCTGGCCCCAACGGAGCAGGTAAATCCACCTTGTTGCAGGTTCTTGATGGAAAACGTAGACCATCTTTAGGTATGGTTCGATTGGGCACTGGAGCAAAACCGGGAATCTTTGAGCAGCAACAGTTGCGACAAATAGGTACTGTATTAAGTGCACTTTGGGATAAATGGCCTCGTATGGTGGAGTTGGAAGTTCGCAGTCATTTGGCACGTTTTGGTTTTCGAGGGGAAGATGTATTCAAGCCGTGTTCCGCCTTATCAGGAGGAGAGCTAGCAAGATTACGTTTTGCAGAGTTGGTTCTGGAACGTCCTAACTTGATGTTCTTGGATGAACCTACCAACCATCTAGACATTTACACAAGAGAAAGTTTAGGAAAAGCATTGCAGTCCTATACGGGAACATTGATTTTGGTCACACATGACCGCTACTTGATGAATAGTTTAGCTTGTCCTATTTTATATATTGAGGATGGGCAGGCAAAATTATATCCCAGTTATGATGCTCTAATGAAACGGGGGACTGTTGTAGTAACTTCTACAGATAAGCAAAAAGAGGTTTCACCCAAAAATTCCTATGGAAAAGAACAGCGGCGTAGAAAAGCGGAGTTAAGAAATCAAATTAAGGAAATTGAAAAACAAATTGAAGATGTAGAACAGGAAATTTCTGATTTGGAAGAGAGTATTAATTATCCAGATGCCGCACAAGATTATAAAAAGTTGGAGGAAAACTGCCACACTTTAGAAAATAGAAAGCAGCAACAGCAAGAGCTTATGGACAAATGGGAGATACTAATGCAGGAGCAAGAGAAATTGGAGGAATAAGTAATTATGGCAAAAGATAAGGTCAAGTCTGTATACGTATGCTCTAATTGTGGTGAAACTAGCTTGCGTTGGATGGGGCGTTGCCCTAGTTGTGGAGAATGGAATACCATGGTAGAGGATGTTGTTGTAACTCCCACGGCTTCAAAATCAAAAACATCCACTTCTTCTGTAGGAATCACACGTAGACCGGGATATTCTATTGAAGCAAAGCGGTTGACGGAAATTAGCACAACTGAGGAGAAAAGTAGGATTGTAACAGGTATTGGTGAATTGGATCGTGTACTAGGTGGTGGTATTGTTATAGGTTCTGTGATTCTATTGGGCGGTGAACCGGGAGCAGGTAAATCTACATTACTTTTACAATTGTGTGGAGCAATTTCAGATAAAGTTGAGGTTCTGTATATTACTGGAGAGGAATCTGTTCGACAGATTAAACTTCGGGCTGCTCGATTAGAAGTAGAGGAGAGCAATATATTCCTAGCAGCAGAGACAGATATTTTGGCAATTTGTGATTTAATTGAACAAACAAAACCAGGACTGGTAGTAATTGATTCTATACAAACAATGCACTGTGACGAAATAAATTCCACAGCTGGTAGTGTATCACAAGTAAAAGAATGTTCTACTAGATTGTTGAATGTTGCTAAGAGTCTTGAAATTCCCACATTCATTGTAGGTCATGTAAATAAGGACGGAGCTATCGCTGGGCCAAAAGTCATGGAACATATTGTAGATACTGTTCTTTATTTTGAAGGTGACAAGACACTTCCATATAGAGTTCTAAGAGGGGCCAAAAATCGATACGGCTCTACAAATGAAATTGGTATGTTTGATATGGACGCAAAAGGATTGCGTGAAATTGAAAATCCATCACAACTGCTTTTAGCTGGTCGGCCTATGGGAGTAAGTGGAAACTGTGTTGCTTGTACGATGGAGGGTTCAAGACCAATTTTGTCTGAGGTGCAAGCATTAGCTTGTAAATCTGGTTTTTCATCTCCAAGAAGAACAGCATCAGGATTTGATTATAATAGGCTGAATCTATTGTTAGCTGTCCTAGAAAAAAGGGCAGGATATTTTCTAGGAAATTTGGATGTGTATCTTAATATTGTCGGTGGGCTGGAATTGGATGAAACTGCCTGTGATTTAGCAGCATGTTTAGCAATTGTATCAGCATTGTTGGATAAGCCTCTAGGAGATTCTACAATTGCTATTGGTGAAGTTGGATTAGGAGGAGAGGTTCGTAGTGTTTCTCATTTAGAAAGCCGACTAAGGGAAGCACAAAGAATTGGTTTTACAAAAGCCATTGTTCCTAAACATGGATTATCTCAAATTGATTGCAGTCAATTTAGAGGAATGGAGTTAATTGGTGTAAACTATATAAAACAGGCAGTTCAGGCAATTTAATGGGGAGAAGATGAAAAATTAAAAATGTGGATATATTTCGCTAAATGTAAATTTAACGAAATTGAGGGGAGCGAAAAAACGGGTTTGAGATATCCACAATTAAAACTACTCCCAATCGTCCGAAACAACCACCTCATCTGATATATATTACAACTCTAAGATATTTAAAATAAATTATATTTTACTCAAACCCTAAAACTATTTTGAGTACTTATATCAATCCTAATAAACCTTTAATTCATAATGATTATGAAGATATCCCTAAAGATGTAAAAGAATTTCTATACTACAGTGAAACAATTCGAGGACTTTCACCAAGAACCATCAATGGATATTATATCGACTTACGCACATTTTTTCGATATTTGGCAATTCGTCGCCAGTTAGTACCACCTGAAACTGAATTTGAATCTGTAGATATTGCCAACTTAGACAGAGATTTTATGGCTGCTATTACTAAAGAAGAAATTTATGAATTTCTTTACTATATTACCCGTCAACGCAGAAATAGTAATGCCACACGTGCCCGAAAATTAAGCAGTTTGAAGGGCTTTTTTCGATATATGACCATAAAAAGCAATAAATTAGAACACAACCCTACAGATGATATTGAAAGTCCAGCACAAAAAAAGAGACTTCCCAAGTACTTATCCTTAGAAGAAAGTCTCACTTTATTAAAAAATCTACAATCAGATTGGTATGAACGAGATTATTGCATACTGACACTTTTCTTGAACTGTGGAATGCGTTTATCTGAATTGGTTGGAATGGACTTAAATGATATTGGTAAAGAAACCATTCGTATCATTGGAAAAGGAAATAAAGAACGACTGGTATACTTAAATGATGCATGTGATTTTGCATTAAAAAGATATTGTGAATCACGCCGTTCCCTACCCAATTTAAAAGAAAGAGAAGCACTTTTTGTTTCAAAAAAAACCGGACGTCGGCTTACAGCGCGTCGTGTGCAACAAATTGTAGATAAGGCACTCCAACAAGCTGGCTTATCTGGAAAAGGTTACTCTACCCATAAATTAAGGCATACCGCAGCAACCTTGATGTACCGATTCGGAAACGTAGATATGCTTGCACTAAAAGAAATTTTAGGACATGAGCATGTAAGTACCACAGAAATTTATACACATATTTCCACAGAACAACTGCGTGATGCAGCAAAATCCACTCCTCTTTCTGAAGTTAAATTGCAAGGGGAAAAATCTTTAAAAACAGACTCTTCTCTACCCGAAGAGAGGCCCGAAGATAGCCAAGAGAATAGCTTGGAAGAAACACAACACTAACATAGCGAAACTACTCATAGTAAATCTCCAAAATAATGAACGAACTTTCCCTTTAGAGATGGCAGGAACTTGTAGTGTAGTATTTTTCAACATGGATAAACTACATTTTGCACAGTCACAAGAAAACAAAACCATTACAATAGCAATTCCTGCATTGGGAATCAAAAAAGTTAATCCATTTAGTAATACTCCCCTACTTCCTCCTTCTAAGTATAGGCATGCTGTGAGTAAACCTGTAAATATACCCCGAATTGCAGGCACAAAAATAGCAATTGGTGTACCAACACATGATAGTGCACTGAATAATAAAATACTAAACAAAAATAGACTAGACAAAAAGTCGCTTTGCCAAATATCCCAGATAGAATTTGTGAGATGAACAGAAAGGTATTTTTCAATAAAAAGTTCAAAATATCCTCCCTTGTTCTGAAAATAACTAATATTAGCAGCTCCAAGTACTAACCCCACAAAATAGCTACTAACACATGCAATTAAAATAGAGTTTTTCTTTATGGGCAGTTTACCCAACGAATTCGAGATGGGCAACCTAGTGCGAATCTGTTTAGAAAGCATTTTCCATTCCCCCTGCTTTATTTTCCTTCTTGAATATATGATTTACACCATAAAAATATGCCATAAAAATAGGGGATGTATCTGAGTTTTAAAACAGATACATCCCCTATTTTTTGCAAACTAACTCTAACTTATAATTTCCTTAGTGCATGTTCTAAAGCAGTCTTTTGAGTAGTTTTTTCATCCTTGTACTTGATAATCTTGGCAGGTACACCAGCTACCACAGCATTTGCGGGAACATCTTCAATTACAATACTACCAGCAGCTACCACAGCACCTTCCCCGATTTCAACTCCCTCAATAATAACAGCGTTGGCCCCTACTAACACATTATCACCTACAACAACAGGCTTTGCACTGGCAGGCTCTATAACACCTGCTAACACCGCTCCTGCTCCGATATGACAGTGTTTTCCAACTGTAGCACGTCCTCCCAATACAGCACCCATATCAATCATAGTTCCATCGCCAATAATTGCGCCAATATTAATGATTGCCCCCATCATAATAACAGCAGAATCACCTATTTCTACTTGTTCCCTGATAATTGCACCCGGCTCAATACGAGCATTAATATTTTTCATATCTAACAATGGAATGGCAGAATTACGACAGGTATTTTCTACTACCATATCTTCGATTTTATCTGCATTCTCTTTTAAGATTGGTTCTAATTCCTTCCAATCCCCAAAAACTACTTTTGCACCATTTCCAAATACTTTAGCGTTTCCATAGGAAATAGGCTCTTTTTCTTGAATTGTAATTTTAACAGGTGTTTTCTTTTCTGCATTGGCAATATATTGAATAATTTGTTCTGCATTCATTGAATTTACATCCTCCCAATAGTATAACTGTAGTGATTATTATTACACATTTTGAAAAAAATTTCAAATATAGTTGATTTTATAAATCAATAGAATGTAAAATAAGTAAAAAATGAAAGGAAGAAGGATGTATGCAAAATTTACTAACTCAGTATCGTAGAGATTTACACCGCATTCCAGAAACAGGTTTTGACCTTCCATGCACATTACAATATGTAAAAAAGGTATTGGAACAATACCCTTGCACACTTATTTCACCTTGTGAAAGTAGTCTATGTGCTTTTTTTGATGCTGGAAAAGAAAAGACTACAGCTTTTCGCGCAGATATGGATGCACTACCTATTTTAGAACATGCACAGCCAGAATATGTTTCTCAGCATACAGGAAAGATGCACGCTTGTGGTCATGATGGCCATATGGCTATGGTTTTAGCATTAGCAAAGTCTGTATCTGAAAATATTTCTAATCTACCTAGAAATATTTTATTGGTTTTTCAACCAGCAGAAGAAACTACTGGTGGAGCTCGTTTAGTATGTGAGAGTGGAATTTTTGAAAAATATCATTGCGATAGAATTATTGGTTGGCATTTATGGCCAGATCTTCCCAAAGGAGTAATCGCCAGCCGCCCCGGGCCATTGCTTGCTCGTGCCTCTGAAATAACAATTACCATTTTAGGAAAAAGCAGCCATGTAGCTAAACCACAGGATGGAGCGGATGCACTATTTGCCGCTGCTGAATTTATTTCTCTGGCAGCACAAAGGATAGAAGAATTGGGTAGCCCACAAGAACGAAGACTTTTAAAGTTTGGAAAGTTAGAAAGTGGTCAAGCTCGTAATGCTATTAGTGCACAAAGCACATTACTTGGTACACTGCGTGTTTATTCTGAAGAAATGTTTCAGCAATGTAAAATAATGATGGAAACATTGGCCAAGGAAATTGAAGAAAAAACTGGCTGTAGATTCTTTATAGAATTCTCTGCCGGATATCCCCCTGTTTGTAATCATAATGAGCTCTTTTATATGATTAAGGAGGCTATCCCTGATTTACAACAGCTACAAGAACCTTTAATGATAGCAGAGGACTTTTCCTTTTACCAGCAATACATTCCTGGTGTGTTTCTACTTCTTGGTATAGGGAATGGCATTCCCCTTCATTCTGATATTTTTGATTTTGATGAGAATGTACTACTAGTTGGATTAGAAACAGACAAAAAACTAATGATGTTACCATAAGTAGAAGAAAAGCCACTTTGAAACATCTTTTCAAAGTGGCTTCTTACATTTATAGATTAGATAAAAACTTCTCTAAACGTTGTAATCCCTCTTCAAGAATTTTGTCCGCACAACAATAGGACAACCGTACATACCCTTGTGCTCCAAAACAACTTCCTGGAACTAATGCCACCTTCCCTTCTTCAATAAGCCGTGTACAAAATTCTTCACTAGACATACCAAATTTTTGAATATTGGGAAAAGCATAAAAAGCTCCCTTAGGATAATTGACTTCTAGCCCCATTTCACAAAGTCTTTGATATACAAAATCTCGACGACGCGAATAAGTGGAACGCATGAAGGAGACATCTGTATCAAGAGCTTTTACACAAGCTTCTTGAACGAAACTATTAACACTTACAACATTATACTGATGTATTTTTTGTAACTGTTGTTTTACAGATTTATCTGCCATCAACCACCCTAGCCTCCACCCTGTCATAGCATAGGGCTTAGAAAAGCTATTCACTACAATTATATTTTCTCTTAAATGCGGATATGAAGAAACAAATCTAGTAAATTGATCATCATATACAAGCTGGCTATAAACGTCATCACAGATAATATAAATTCCAGTTTTTTCTGAAATCTCAGCAACAATATCAAAAGACTGTTTATTATAAACACAGCCTGTAGGATTATTAGGAGAAGTAAGGACGATAGCTTTAGTTTTTGGTGTCACCATCCCTCTTAATTGTTCAGAATCAATTTGAAATTGACTCTGCCTTGTATCTAAGGAACGGTATACTCCCCTACACAGCGTAATTATAGACTCATAAAGACCAAATGCTGGTGTTGGAATGATAACCTCATCACCCTGTTCTAAAATTCCCATAAATGCCATAAATAGAGCTTCTGTAGCACCACAAGTAACAATAATTTCTTCAGGTTCATAAAATAAAGAGTTTTTCTTTTCATATGCTGACAATGCTTGCAAAAGATACTCCTGACCATTATTAGGTGGATAGTGAGTATCCCCTGCTTGCAAAGATTGAATTGCAGCCTCACAAATATGCTGTGGAGTATCAAACTCTGGTTCTCCTAATGTAAGCAATATACACCCTTCTGTTTGTTTGGCCAAATTTGTAAATTGACGGATTCCTGAAAGTTGAAGATTATTGACAGCAGAGTTTAAAGGTAATCTCATTGATATATTTCCTCCTTTGCTAGATATATTACAAATCCCCTTTCATTGTATCAAAAATAGCAGAAATTTTGAACATATATTTTTTACAACAAAAAAGCACAAGTGTTTTTAGACACTTGTGCAAAAATATTAATGGTGCACCCTACGGCGGTCTGCAAGCATTGCTGACACATTACTTCCCAAAAAGGACGAAATGAGTAAAAATAACGCCACAATCAAACTGTGTAAAGTAAAGCTTGTTTGACCGGAAAGTATTCCAATACATAAAATTGTGAGAAATACAACTGCTGCTATTGCTAGTCCAATCCAACCACCCTTTTGGTAAAACAAAACAACTGCTATATAACCACATACAAACATGGCAAATGAAACAGAAAAAAGTGCCATCCAACCAGCTATTGGCTCAGAAAAATCATATCTTGTTATTAAAAATGCAGACAGGCATACACACCCTGCAAGGCTCACAAGAAAACTGGTTATTACAAAGAATAATCTTGGCAGAATATTATTATGATTTTTGGCGGATGGTCTTCGTTTTTCAGGCACAAAAATACACCTCCATGTGCTTCTATTTTATAAATAGATATGCATAGAGGTGTGTTCTTAGAACATCATAAAAAATTACTTGCTTTCCATATTGAGCTTTTCAACAGAGCCAATAGCACTACGGCGGAAGCGAATTTTGACACGGTCATTTCCAGTTTCCAACACAAAAGTATCCTCTTTAATGGCAACTACACGACCAACAACTCCACCGATTGTAGTAACTTCATCACCAATTTCGATAGAATTACGCATCTCAGCATCCTTTTTCTGTTGCTTCTTCTGTGGACGATATAAAACCAAGTACATCATCAGCAGAACAATTACCATGGGTAGTATCATGGTCAATGTCCCTACAGTACCCATTGCTGCTGTAGGGTCAGAAGCAGCATCCCAAAACATAAAATTCATTCCTTTTTAACCTCCCTATATGGTTACCATAGTATTATAGCGAAAATAACAATGTTTTTCAAGGTAATCCGAAATGTTTCTTTTAATATTCTTTATTTTGTCATTGTAATTTTCTATTTTAAACTAAAACACCAAGATGCTCCAGCAAAATTTTAATTCCCATAATAATTAATACCACACCACCAGCAAATTCCGCTTTCGATTGATATTTTGCACCTACTTCCCCACCGAGCCATACTCCAAAACTACTTAGAAGAAAAGTAATAATTCCAATACTGAATGCTGCAAACAATATATTTACTTTTAAAAAAGCAAAGGTAACACCTACAGCTAATGCATCAATGCTTGTGGCAATAGCTAAAGGAAACATAGCCTTAGCTGTAAGAGAAGCATCTGATTTTTCCTCTTCTTCATGAGAAAAAGCCTCCCGAATCATATTAATTCCAATAACACTTAGTAGAACAACAGCAATCCAATGGTCAATGGCAGCAATAGCTTGTTGAAAACTCAATCCCAATAGATAACCAATAACAGGCATTAACGCTTGAAATCCACCAAACCATAAGCCTACTAAAACAGCATTTTTTACAGCAATCTTTTTTAATGCCAGCCCCTTGCAGATAGAACCTGCAAATGCATCCATTGCTAGTCCAACAGAAAGAACAACTAATGTAATACCATCCATTTTAATTCCTCCACTAAATACCTGTTCCAATTGAAAACAAAAGAAGCAAACCTGTTTTGCTTCCTTGTCAATTTTATCATAAAGCAATAGATAGTACAACAAACAATTGATAGACATATATAAAGCATATATGCTATAATCAAAAAACAAGAATAAATGTTATAAAAAGAGGTTATCTGCTATGAAAGCTGTCTATCCTGTTATTCTCACACCAGCAGAACACGGCTATTCTGTAGATATTGATTTCAATGAATAGCAAAAAAGAGTGGCTAACTACTTGCAATAGCTAACCACTCAAAGCCAAAAGACTAACAGCATAATAAATAGCCTTTCTGCTTGCTTCATTATAACAGATTACTTAGAGATATTTCAAGTTTAAACACAGAACAGACAAGGGATATAATCAAGGTGAAAATAGATGCTGACACTGAAAAAAACATTGAGAAAACAAAAATTTTTGTACAAAATTTGGAGTCCAGCGATTAGGCTTTTCAGTTTGAACTTTTTGAGCAAAGTTATGCAAATTTTGAAGGGGTATGATGCCATTGCACTCGAAGAAACCGCTTAACAAGGACAAAAAACAAGGTGAATCGTAACCGGTCAATAAAAAACCCGTATATAAGGAAAAGAGTCCCGTGCAGAGGAGCAACGGGACTCAAATTATTTAACTTGCTGTTAGCCATGTATATCGGGAAGCCTAACTGTTCTTAGGTCTGTGTCCCAGAATTTGATTGCTATAATATATAGTATAAATTTTCTATTTCCTATTTTTTACAGCATACCGTCCTTGATGACATTATGCTGGCGCATCAGCTGTTCCACTACGGTTCCTTTAACAGCTTTCAGCAAAGGCTTCTTAAGCAGATTCAGGGGGCCGGGCAGTACAATTTCCAGAGGAGATTTGCCATCCATCAAACGCACTGAGCTTTCCAGCAATTCACGAACATCATAAACGCTGCCCCACACCTCGGGTACACCTCTGTCCACACCCAACAAACCATAAACAGCTTCCATAGCTGTACGAACAGAGTATTCGGTAGTAAACACGGTATCCCGAGGGGTATCGGCAAACTGACCCAAAAAAGCAAAGTTCACGCAGCCATCCGGAATCACATCAGGGCGGTCTCCTTTTGCCCGTGGCATAAAGAAAGCTGTAATATAGGGCATCATAGTGGGCACACAAATTGCACTGTTTTGTGCCAATTCATCAATCTGTTCTACTGGTACTCCCAGATGATATAACCACTCCTGTGTGATTTCTTTGCCGGTACACTCTTTCATAGACTTTTTCACATAATCACCGGGGACATCGGTGAATAAGCCGTAAACCCAAATACAAACCTTTTCGGGGTCTTGTTCCTTAAATTGACCCTGTCGGTTAATGGTCCAGCTAAGCAGCCATTTGGAGTCTTTACAGCTGACAATGCCACCTGTGACCACATTGCCTGTGCGGGGGTCTCGTTTGCAGATGTTTGTGATGTAGGGAATAATCTTGTCATCCAGTGTGGTGATAGTGGCAGATTCCCAGTTAGTTTTTGCAATATCTGAGCAGAACTTCTCGGGATGACCAAAGGACGGGTCTTGTTTTGCAATATTCTTCCACAGATTCCAACAACCGCTGGTGCGAACTTCTGCGTCTCCATTGGGAGCATGATCCTGATCACCGTAGATAGTACCCTCGGTGCAACTTCCGTTGGTTACGAATACCATATCCTTTTCCGTGAGCAGAATTCCTTTTTCAGCTCCATTGACTTTGCATTCAATTGCTGTGGCTACCTTTTTACCTTCTTTGATATCAAATAACACATTTGTTACTTCAGTATTAAACTGGAAATCTACTCCTGCATTTTCCAGATATTTCTGCATGGGTAGGATAAGAGATTCATACTGATTATAGCGTGTAAATTTGAGAGCACTGAAATCTGGCAGGCCTGCAATATGGTGGATAAAGCGTTGGAAATAGAGCTTCATTTCCAGGGCACTGTGCCAGTTTTCAAAGGCGAACATGGTACGCCAGTACAGCCAAAATGTGGAATTAAACACCTCATCATCAAACACGTCTTCAATAGTTTTATCATACAGGTCCTCGTCAGGAGTCATAAACAGTTTGACGATTTGCATACAAGCTTTTTCGCTTAAATTAAATTTTCCGTCGGTGTGTGCGTCCTTGCCCCTGTTGACCGTTGCCCTGCACAGAGAGTAGTTAGGGTCATGCTTATTTAGCCAATAAAATTCATCCAACACCGAGACACCGGGCTTTTCCAGAGAAGGAATGCTGTGGAACAAATCCCACAAACATTCAAAATGGTTCTCCATTTCTCGACCTCCCCGCATGATATAGCCTCGATTAGGGTCGTTAATACCATCACAGGCACCACCTGCAATATCCATTGCCTCTAAAATATGAATATGGGAGCCGGGCATCTGAGCATCACGAACAAGAAAACAGGCTGCTGCCAACGATGCAAGACCGCTACCTACAATATAGGCATTTTTTTCCTCTATACCTTCTGGTTTTTCAGGTCGAGCAAATGCCTCGTAATTTCCGCTTGTATAATAGATTCCTTTGCTGTTTTTCTGGTGCATACCTCGTTCTGTATTGTGGTATGCAGCCTTCCCTTGAGAGCGAACCTTTTTTTCAGGAACATTTTTGCTGCGGTGCTTTTTTGCCAAAAGCACCGCAGCCCCTGCACCTGCAAGCCCAGCAGCTACTGTCAACTTTGCAATATTTTTGTTTGCCATAAAAAGAACCACCTTTCTATCATTGTTACTTTCGCAGTATGTGTTATTCTTCTATGGCTTTATCTTATCCCATTTCAAGTAGTTATACCATTTACAAAAGAGGGAGAGTGATAAGTTTTTTATCACTCTCCCTCTTTTGTAAAGTTTATTTTTTCTGTTTTTCCACAAAGTTGTGAATTGAGTTTCCAACATTGCCTTGAAGTGTGATACTGATTTTTTGGACGATAACATGATAATCTCCGCTCATTCCCTGCTTAATCCAATCCAACATGATACCCACAAAGCTGTATTTGTAAAAATCAGCGATAAACGCCTTATCCTCCTGTGAAATCTGCATACCCTTGCTTTTTTCTTCCACAACACCTAAAATCAGCTGGTAAGTCAGTTTGAAAAGACACCGCTCCATTTGATCTCGGCTGATGCATCGGAAGGCATTCAAAACAAAAGTCTTGTTTTCTAGAACTGCTTCAAAAATCTGTAGCAGACCCTCCTGCCATGTATCATAAGTCTTTTTGCCTTGGAGTGCCTGCATCACATCCTCCACACAGACCCATTCAACAAGGTCATAGATATCTTTGAAATGATAATAAAAAGCCATACGACTGATGCCGCAATCGTTTGCAATGTTCTGGATAGTAATTTTGTCTAATGGCTTACGGAGCATTAACTTTTTTAGTGATGCTTCCAATGCCTGTTTCGTGGTATTCGACACAAAGTATCCCTCCTCTTGCTAGATAGAATATTCATCAAAAGGAACAAAGCAAGACAGGTAAATTAGAAAGTGTATGGTCAGACCTATATTTAGAGGGCCACACTATTTTAAATCTTCTTTTTAAAAGCTCATCATCCATTAAAAACGAACTTTATAGCGTTATCTTCTCCCTTTAGATAAACGTATTTTCTACTTATTCTACCACGAAGTAGTCGGAAACGGCAATACTGTAATGTGGAAATTTTACTCTGCATATCATTGAAAGATTACAACCAGCACAACAGTTCTAAGTGTGGTTATATCCACCACGGCAACAAACGAAGTATTTTATACCTCATGGAAGTAACTATAGATTATAAACATGGGATTGTTACAGGAGTATACGTATTCTCGGCAAATGAAAAAGAAAGCCTTCTAGTTCTGCGTCATCTGAAACGACAGAAAAAACAGTTAAATCTTTCTATGGAAAAGTTGCTTTGGATAGAGGGTATGATACTGGTATTGTTCACAAAGGCTTGAAACTATTAGGAATAGCTGGTTATATCCCAGCTATTCGCTGCCTAATTACCTAAGTAAATACAGATTTTCATACTATGTACAATAGGATACTTATTTGTCCAATGGGGCAACCTCTTATATATCACCATTTGAACTGCAATCAATCCACAGGAAAATATCTTCGTCGCTACCATGTTCAAAGAGATATCTGCAAAAAAATTCTTTCTCATGAGGGATGCTTTGATACAACTGGTACACATAGAAGATTTCTGACCAGCAGTTGTTATTCAGCGTTTTATAGAGAGCACTCAAAGGTTAATACATACAACAGAATACCTCCACATGGTGAGAAAGAGAAAAATTTGGAGAAATGGGTGTAACACATTGCAGGGATTGCCAGTAGCGTGGATATGAGTAATCTTTTCCGCACCAACCTGATGGAAACCATCCGAGAGGCTAGTTTGAATGGATTTACCAAAAAACCTACCCTCAATGTACAAGAGAATTTGAAAACGCTCTTGACCGTGCTTGGCTGCAAGTGAATACCGGAGCTTTTTCCTACCAGCAGGCCATTCGGCGGGCGATTCTTGACCTTGCACAAAACGGGCTACACAGCGTTGTTTATCCCAGCGGGCATAAAGACACCATAGAGGTGGCGGTTCGCCGTGCCGTTCTAACTGGTGTAAACCAGACCGCTGCAAAATTACAGCTTGCACGGATGGATGAACTAGGCTGTGACCTTGTGGAGACCACAGCACACGCAGGGGCAAGACCTTCTCATGCTGTATGGCAGGGCAGGATCTTCAGCCGCAGCGGAACAAGCCGCAAATACCCTGACTTCGCTACCTCCACCGGCTACGGTACAGGGGCTGGGCTTTGCGGCTGGAACTGCCGACATAATTTCTATCCGTATTTCGAGGGCTTGAACAAACGGGCGTATACCGGTCAACAACTGAAAGACTTCGAAAAAAAGGAAATCTCTTACAAGGGCAAGGACTACACCCGATATGAGGCAAGCCAGATCCAGCGAGAGATGGAACGCAGAATCCGAAAATCAAAGCGGGAGTATCTCGCTTTGGATGCAGCTGGTCTGGATACATCCCAAACTGCCGCCACCCTTGCAAAACGCAGGCAGGCTCTGAAAGATTTTCTGAAAGAAACAGGTCTGCGTCAGGATAATTTCCGTGAGCAGGTGGCTGGCTTTGGAAAAAGTGCGGCGGCAAAAGCAAGGGCAGAATTCAAAAGTAGAACCTTGACAAACGCTTCAGGGAAATTGATAATAATAGTGCAGAAGAGTAATATCAAAGGACCCCCAAATGGCATTACTCAAAAAAACAACGCAAAGGGCGGGATTGACCGCAACTATTATGGCTTTGACGGTAAGCAAATAAAACAAATCAGTAACAATGACCATGGACACAAGGCCGAAAGTCATTTTGGCAAACATGGAGAACATGCACATGATTATATTTACGATGAAAAGGGAAATCTAACTGGCAGACCCAGTAGAAACTTAACTGGTGCGGAGCGAGAGGAGAATCTCGATATTCTATGATGAAAAATAAAATCCAAAATCGAATTGATGAGCTATGTACTCTGTTCGTCTTTCTCTACCACGGGAAAGAAGGGCATGTTGACCCACTCAGCCATACAAACTATTTGCTTTGGTTTGAAGGGGAAGAAAAAACAGTGCATAGCATTGATGATGTCATGAATACCCCCTTCTTTGATGGTCGCACACTGGCTGAAATCGCCGATGAAATCGAAATTACTGATTACTGATTTGGTTTAGCTCACCACCCGATTGGGTGGTTTTTTTATACCCATTTTGCCCTAAGCATGGCAAAAAACCGCTTAGCAAAAACAAAAAGGAGGAAAACCACCACCATGAAACAAGAAGATTTGCAACCGCTGAACCTGAATGAGGAACAGATTGCCGCAGTGCTTGCCCTGTCTGCC
>CALWZC010000029.1 GCA_944385935.1 uncultured Anaerofilum sp. | reverse complement strand
TTTTGGGCTTCCGTTGTGTACTTCCATCTTCGCTTAATTTCCACCAAAAATCACAAGGGGGAAATGACTCGAAATGCTGTGTTCCCAAAAGGAACCTAGGGTTCGAATCCCTAACTCTCCGCCAAACCCCAAAGGTGCAAACTTTTGGGGTTATTTTTTTATTTAGTCCTAAATTTCAATAGTCAGATAGTCCCTTTGTTTGTTATAGTAGGTTTTGGTGATGTATATGAATCTCAAGATTTTGGATTTAAGGGAAGATGCTGATTTAACACAGAAACAAATTGCAGAAATTCTTCTTTGTGACCAATCTCTTTATTCTAAATATGAAAGAGGAGAGCGAGCACTACCTTTGGAATTAGCCATTAGGTTGGCAGATTTTTACCATGTATCGCTAGACTATTTAGTGGGGCGTACAGATAAAAAGCAAATAAATCAATAAATGGATGGCAGCATAGGACAAGATTCTATGCTTTTATTTTAATCTAAAACAGGTTAAAAGTAAATAGCCTATTTTAGATTATGCCATACTGTGTTCGAGGTGAACACAATGAATCGGTTACGAGATTTAAGAGAGGATGCCGACCTAAACCAGACGGAGGTAGCGAAATTTTTGGGGATGTCTCAAACTGGATATTCCAAATATGAAACAGAGGAAAATGATATTCCCACAAAAGTGCTTATAAAGTTGGCTGGTTTTTACAATACCAGTATAGATTATATTTTAGGCCGTACAGATAAAAAAGAAGTAGATTGGTAAATATTGTGTCGGAAAACCATTTCTTCAAACCTCAAAAAGGAGGGCTGAAAATTGGATATCATGAAAATTTGGACAGCTTACCAGAAAAATGCAAACCCTGAAACCATCTTCCCCATGTATCAAGAATGTGAACTTAACGCAAAAGCGGAGGGGTATGGTGATGTTAATTTGCTGCACATTGCCAGTCAAAATGCCCATCCAGAGGCAATTGCATGGCTGCTGGAGCAGGGGCTGAACCCTAACGAAGCATCTAGATATGGGGAACTTCCTCTATTTCTTTTGGCAAAAAAGGGCTTTTCAAACAACTACATTCCAAGAAAGGAGAAATTATCATGTCTGTGAATCTTGATAATATGCTTTTGACAGCCTGCAAGAATGGTCAAAAAGGAATTGTGCAGGCGTTTTTGAAAAAGGGAGGGATTCAGCTTGACAAACGGGATGTGCAAGGGGCCACGCCTTTGCATTATGCCAGTGCCAAAGGTTCCCGAGATATTGTAAAACTTTTGCTGGATGCTGGAGCAGACCCATCTATCCCAGATAATCAAAGCCGTACAGCATTGCACTTGGCTTGTCAGATAGGAAATAAGGATATCATACGCTTGCTGTGGGAAAAGGGTGCAGAGCTGAATGGAACAGATAAAGAGGGAAGCACTCCACTAATTTATGCTGCTAAGTATGGCAGAAGTGAGGTATGCCGCTTTTTGCTGGAACTTGGGGCCGATAAGACCTTGACCGACGAGGATGGACATAACGCATTTGATTATGCAGCATCAAACGGTATGCGGGACGTGATTGCTCTGCTGGAGGATGAGCAAAGGCAGACAGACCATGAAGGAAATACAACACTTCATCATGCTTGCTATCAAAACCAGAGTGAAGTGGTGGAGGCACTTATCAGTACAGGACGAGTGGATGTAAATGCACTCAATGATACAGGGGATACCCCCCTGTCCATGGCATGTGAAAATCAAAATGTTTATCTGGTAGAAATTCTGCTCAAGGCAGGGGCAGACCCTAACAGAAAGTTGCTGGATGGTTTCTCGCCGCTACACTATGCAGCCTTGGGAGGAAACTATGCCATTGCCAAGGCTCTACTTTTGGGCGGAGCAGATATCAATATCCGAAATCTGGACGGAGAAACCCCATTGATTCTGGCAGCTCACAAGGGCCATAATGATATCACAAGATTGCTGATTGAAACCGGCGCAGATGTAAATCTGTTGGACAATTCGCGGCAAAGCCCGTTGTACTATGCCACCGAAAATGGTTTTACAGAGATTGTTGAACAGCTTTTGTTGGCTGGAGCAGAGGGCTAATATAAGAAAATCCAAATCCTTATATATTTTTAAGATGCACAAATAAAAAACAAGTACATTGGTCAATATTGCAGCAGTATGGAATAGAATTCTATACTGCTGTTTTTGTTTGACGGAGATAGAGGCTTTTACTATAATGAAACTAACAAGTTTTTGTCGGAAAGGGTGAAAAAAGATGCAAATAGCAGCAATATTGTTCTTGCTGTTCATGCTGTTCTCCTTTGGGGGATGGTGTGCAGAGGTGCTGGTTACTGCCATTATGCGAAAAACTTACATCAACAAAGGTGCAATGCTTGGGCCAGTGGTTCCTTTGTATGGTGTTATGGCCATGGCAATCTTTTTGTTTTTGGAACCGCATCGCAATGGCCCAGTACAGTTTTTGATAGATAGGGATAGGTAAGCCTTTGAGGTTATCTCCAGCTTTTCCCCCCCTCCACACCGTACGTGTGAGTTTCCCCACATACGGCGTTCCATCGTCACATTTTAATTGCCATAAAATCATTCACTACATAGTTCATTATTTGTATTCACATCAGATAGGCTCGCAACCTGCCATGACGCGAAGATTGTTGAGTTTACTTTTCTGTTCAGGGTTAAGGTTGAGCATTGCAAGGTATTTGCTGATGGTCTCAGGCTTGCTGGCATGTATGAGTGTATGCACCTCTTTTGTCACAAGGACCAGATTTGCATATTTATCTGTTCCACCCAGCTTTCGCGGCTTTTTATGATGGCAGTGTACTTCTTCTGGTGTAAGAAACTCTTGCCCGGTTATCGCACATTTGCCCCATTGGGCCGCAAAGAGAGAAATGCGGTTATCGTTATATTCTGCTGACCTGCCCACTACTGGGTTTTCGGCCATGTAGGCCATAATCCACTTATTGCGGATGGCCAGCATATCATGCACTTCTGCCCTGCCCTCTGCTGTATAGAGGTTTGCTACCTTGTTTTTGCTTTTCGGGTGTTTGTTTTGGCAGTATCCTATTGGTAATATCCATTGTTTTCCGATAAATCGAAGTTGTTTGGATTTCCCGTATCGCTTGCCATCCCTTGCCCGACTTCCTATTTGGCCTTTCTTTGTCATCTCATATTTGAATTTGTTATAGAGTCGTTTGTTGACTTCCCATGCAATGCCTCGGCAGTCCTGACTAATTTTTGTGGCTATCTGGTAGTATCCATGTATCCCTCTGACCATCGAGTTGTAGCTGCCTATTTCAAGGCCCTGTTCTTTCTGGTTTTTGGGATATTTGATAGCATCAATCTGGGCTTTTAGCATCTTTTTGGTTTTAGCAATGGCCTTGTCGCCCATATGGGACTCCATGACCATCCTTTTGCCCTTGGGGACGACTCTCATTTTGAATCCTAAGAACTCTGACCAGTTTTTCTTGAGGTTTACCACTCGCGTTTTTTCTTCTGAGACCTGAAGTTTCAGCCGCTCTTTGAGCCATAACTTTACTGCTACGGCCATATGATTGGCTTGGCTTCTTTTCCTGCATAGTATACGGACGTCATCCGCATATCGAATGATATATACCTCTTTCAGGTTTGTTGCTTTCATTGCCCTGTATCCGCTTCCCTTGTTGAGGGTTCCCCTGGCGTTGTGTGCCGGGGTGTATTGGTACACTAATGGATATTCTTGCCATTGGCTGTCTACCCACTGGTCCAGTTCATTGAGAACTATATTTGCCAGGAGGGGCGAGAGGATTCCACCTTGCGGCGTTCCCTTGGTTGGCCTTTGGGTTGTTTCATCAGGCATCCGGATTGGGGCTTTGAGTATTGCTTTTACCACCGAAATTAGTTTTGCATCTCTTATACCAAGTGCCCACATTTGGCGTATCAGCTTGGAGTGGTTGACCTCATCAAAGAAGCTCTTGATGTCCACTTCTATTACAAAGTGGAGCTTTACCAAGTTAATCAACCTTTCCTCTTCCGCAATAGCATTCTCGGCAGACCTTAATGGTCTGAAGCCGTAGCTATTATTGCTGAATTTGGCCTCACAGATTGGCTCAAGGATTTGGAGAATACATTGTTGGATAAGCCTGTCCCATATACACGGGATTCCCAGTGGTCTGGTTTTCCCGTTGGGCTTTGGAATTTCTTTCCTTCTTACCGCTTTCGGCCGGTAATTTCCAAGTCTTCTGCGTATCTCAGCGACCAATTCGTTTACATCCAGTTTTTCGATGTCCTCAATGGTAAGGTTATCTGTTCCGGGTGTTTTACTTCCTTTGTTGCTTTTGATTGTGCGGTATGCTCGGAGAATGTTTGCTTCTGACATTATTAACGGCATTAGATTGTCGAAAATTTTGCCTTCGGCACTCTGTGCATATAGACCGTCCAGAATTTCCTGTTGGTCGTAGTATTCCGCGTATCGCAGATTATTGTTTTTGCGAGTTTTGGATTTCTTATGAACTTCTGTAGCCATAGGTTCATCACCTCATCTTTCGACGGGCAACTTTTTTGTCTTACCCGGAATCCTATGAGGAATGATGTATAACTTTTATCTTGTAACGACTCGAGGCCATTCCTCCACCACCATTACAGCGGTTTCATAGGTTCGACCTCTACTTTTCAGCAGCAATTAGGTTGCTTATTGTTCTTCGTCAACCGATAACCCTTGCGAGTTACTTGCTACCTTTCCTTGTTCCCTTAGTTCTATCTTTTCATATATCCTTAGGTGCTTGCTCTGGACCTGTTAGCTTGACGGCACCTGTAACGCCGTATGGTCTTTCATACTGAGCACTTTTACTCAACCACACTAACGCTTCATTACGAAGCAGATGCATTTCTACATCTTAATGATATAGACCTGTACATTCGCAAGTTCGTCAGCCTTTTGGGCATTCTCACCATAGATATTTTATAGACCCCCGACATATGAGATACACAACCCACCTCTGGGTCGCTTTCCACAGCGAGATTTCTCTTTCTGTTTGGGTATCCTTCTGCCGACTTCACCGGGCTTCTGACATATCAGCTTTCGCTTACATATGCCAGCCGGAGTATCAGGGTGTGCGTTTCCGGGCGTTACCCCATCATTCCACACATCAAACCAAGAGTTCACCTTCTTACGAGGGTGTCGCTTTTCATCTTTAAAGACTTGTAGCGAAACAAGTCGCACGCTCTGTCATTGTGTGTGCAACAGTGGAATTGCTGGCGGGGGTAATTTTGGAACATATCTTCCATACCCGTTGGTGGGATTACAGCAAAAGTCGCTTTCACCTAAAGGGATATATCTGCTTAAAAAGCAGCTTAGCCAAAGGCGTTTTGGTAGGGCTGGCAGTAAAATATTTGGCACCATTGCTTTTAAAAGGATTAGAGTGGTTGCCGGATATTGTGGTAAATCTTTTGGCAGTGGGCAGCTTTGCTGTGTTTGTTGTAGATTGCTTGGCTTTGCTGATGGGTTTGCATCAAATGCGGAAAAAGTGGAAACTGTCTGGAACCATTGCAACAGCATTGCAAAAAACCAGCCAGCAACTGGAACAAAATCTCACACAAAAAGCGGAGGGTTGGCAAGATAAACTTCATAAAAAGCACTTGCAAAAAGCCTTTCCTTCTTTGCAAAAGCCAACAGCCTTTGAAGAAGCACCAGCGGTATTTGCCAAAGGCTTGGGATTTTATAAATTGTTTTGGCTATTTTTAATTGGCTCTTTGGTGGGAGATATCATTGAAACCATTTTTGTATATGCAACTTCTGGGGTGCTTATGAGTAGAAGTAGCCTTTTATATGGTCCTTTAAGCGTGGTCTGGGGATTGGGCTGTGTACTTCTTACCATTGTGCTGTATGGTTTGAGGGAAAAAAGTGACCGCTATATTTTTATTGGTGGGGCACTTTTGGGCGGTGTATATGAGTACATGTGCAGTGTTATCACCGAAAAAGCCTTCGGAAAAGTATTTTGGGATTACAGTGCCATTCCTTTTAACCTAAATGGAAGAATCAATCTGCTGTATTGTATCTTCTGGGGTGCCTTGGCGGTAATTTGGATAAAAGAAATTTATCCCCGTATGGAAAAGCTAATTGAAAAAATTCCTATGGCAATAGGTAAACGCTTAACATGGATACTAGTGCTACTGTTGCTTGTGGATGGAATATTAACTTGTATGGCATTGTATCGATTGCAGCAACGAGAGCAGGGACAGCCTGCCACAAACAGCATTGAAGTATTGCTTGACCAATGGTATCCAGATGATTATCTCTATCACCGGTATCAAAATATGCTGTAATTATCTATACATAGCAAAACACAAAAGGAAAGCCCAAAAGCATTTGTTTTTACAATGCTTTTGGGGCTTTTTTATGTATTGGTATTGGTTGTATTGGATGGAGAAGACTCCATCAAAGATTCTTTTACTTCCAGCAAACTTACTACCGCCATGGAAAGATTTTTAATTCCCATATCCACATAATGCCTTGCAATGCTTGGATTGGCAGCAGATTCCCCACATACCGAAATGGAGATATGGTTTTTGTTTGCGGCATCCACAGCCATTTGAATAAGAGCATGAACAGCAGGGCTAAAAGTGGGATAATACTGAGCAACCAGAGGGTTTACTCTATCTGCTGCATGAGCATATTGGATAAGGTCATTTGTGCCAATGCTGAAGAAATCACACAAAGGAGCAAGTTGTTCTGCCATCAATGCAGCGGCTGGGGTTTCAATCATTGTTCCAATGGGAACTTCTTCCGAAAAAGAAACGCCACGAGTCCAAAGCTGCTTTTTCACTTGTTCTACTACTTCCATTGCTTGCTGAAATTCCTCTGGTGTGGCTATCATGGGGAACATAATTTTTAGAGGCCCATGAACAGCAGCTCTTAGTAAGGCAGCTAATTGAGGCTGTAACAAATCTTGACGGGCAAGGCATAAACGAATGCCCCTTAGTCCCAAAGCGGGGTTATCCTCTTGGTGAGAAATGCCCTCCACCTCTTTGTCAGCACCAATATCAAAGGTACGAACAGTTACAGGTTTTCCGCCAGCAGCTTCCAAACAACGCCTATAAAATATATATTGTTCTTGTTCAGTAGGCATTTTTCCAGCCATCAACATAAATTCGCTGCGCAAAAGTCCAACACCATCCGCCCCTTTTTCCATGGCTAGTTCGATATCCTCAGGACAAGAACAGTTCGCCAACAGACAAACCTCTTTTCCATCTGGCGTAATACAAGGGGCTTTTTTTAATGCCTCCAGTTTTTGCTCTTGTCGGGTGCGTAGGCGGATTCGATGCAAAAATCGAGCTTTGGTGGGTTGGTCTGGAGAAAGAAACAGTTCCCCAGAAAATCCATCCAGTGCAGCCATTTGGCCATCACACTCTTCTAAAAACTCTTCTCCAGCTTGCACAATGGCAGGAATGCCCATGGTGCGGCTGATAATAGCAGCATGTCCTTGGGCGGAACCCGAAGCGGTGACAATACCCAAAATCAAGCCCTTATCTACCGAAACAATATCACTGGGATAAATCTCATCCGCTGCAACAATGGCAGGTTGGGAAAGGTGGAGAGTTTCTCTGGGGCGGCCATCCAAAATATTTACTACCCGCTGACAAGCATCCTGAACATCGGTTGCACGTTCCCGCAGATATTCATTTTCAATGCTACGAATACGGCGGATATAAATTTCTGCTGCTCGTTCCACTGCGGCCGCACTGCCAATTCCTGAGTCAATAGCCTTGGAAATCTCATCTAGCAACCCCTTGTCGTCTAACATGACTCTTTGAAACAAAAAAATGTCTTTGTCTTTGGAGTCTGCCCGTTGTTCTAGTTGAGAAAGCTCATCCTTGGCCAATAAAATAGCAGCCTCAAACAATGCTTTTTCTCGTGCACAGTCCAAAACAACACGAGTCAAGCCAGTCCTTGCCCGATGGATGCGCTTAATGGTTCCTACTGCAAGTCCTGCCGAAGCAGCAACACCGGTAACATGTAACATACGATTCTCACCTCTTCCCATAAAACCAAATCCTATTTTTATCATTATAGCACAGTCGTAATAAGAAAAAATAGAAAAAGTTTGTGTCAAAAACAACTAAATTACAAAATTAGCCTTATAAATAGTGTAATAAATATAGAGTAAATAGCTGTTTTTTCAAAAACGAGAAGTTTTTTCAAAAAATATAGCAAAAAGTGTTGACAAAAGGAAAAAGGGTTGATATAATAAGCAAGCTGCCTCGTGAGGCGGCAAGCCGAAAAGTCAAAAATGAGCAATGCCTGAACAAAAGGAAACAACTTTTGAAAAGAAATTGAAAAAAGTT
>CALWZC010000028.1 GCA_944385935.1 uncultured Anaerofilum sp. | reverse complement strand
GTGTCACACTTTCATTCCGTGTGCTCTAAGGGTTTCCATTCAAGCTTCTTCAATATTGTTTAATTTTCAAGGTCCTGTGCCGTCCAGCCTTTCAGCTGACAGCCTGATTATCCTACCACAGATTTTCTAATCTGTCAACAACTTTTTTCAATTTCTTTTCAAAAGTTGTTCCCTTTTGTTCAGGCATTGCTTATTTTTGACTTTTCGGCTTGCCGCCTCACGAGGCAGCTTGCTTATTATATCAACCCTTTTTCCTTTTGTCAACACTTTTTGCTATATTTTTTAAAAAAACTTCTCGTTTTTGAAAAACAAAAGGGCAGCTACTCAAAGCCACCCTTTTTAATCACATATTATAGTTTTACTTGTTGTGCTGCAACAAGTGTGTTTTTCATCAGCATTGCACGAGTCATCAAACCCACACCACCGGGAACAGGGGTCAAATATCCTGCAACTTCTTCCACTTCCTTTGCAGCATCTCCACACAATTTGCCTTCTGCATTGCGGTTGATTCCCACATCTACTACAATGGCTCCTTCTTTCACCATATCCTTTGTAACAAAGCCCGCTTTGCCGATTGCACATACCAATATATCCGCTTGGCGGCATTTTTCTTGTAAATCTTTGGTTTTGGAATGACAAATTGTTACAGTGGCATCCTTTGCTGTCAGCAAAATTGCCGCCGGTTTTCCCACAATATTGCTTCTTCCCAATACTACCGCATTTTTGCCCGCAATATCTACCCCTGTACTTTCAATCATTTCAATACAGCCGGCTGGGGTGCAAGGCAAAAAGCAAGGTTGGCCAATCATCATTTTCCCTACATTTACAGGAGTAAAACCATCCACATCCTTGCTTGGCGGAATTGCTTCAATTATCTTTTGTGGGTCAATATGCGACGGCAACGGAAGTTGCACTAAAATTCCGTGAACAGTGTTATCCTTGGACAATGTTTGTAGCAAATCCAATACTTGCTGTTGAGTGGATTTCTCTGGAAGGCGATGAATCACCGAGCGAATTCCACACTCGTTGCAGTCCTTTTCCTTTCCTGCAACATACACGCTACTAGCAGGATTGTCGCCAACTAAAATTACAGCCAGACAAGGTTCTATTCCTTGTTGTTTTAACTGTTCCACTTGCTGTTTTACCTGCTCTTTTACCTGTTGAGCCAGCACTTTTCCTTCAATTTTCACTGCTGCCATTTTCTTATTCCCCTTTCCCCAATTTCCTGCTTGTTTATTCTTGCTCTTTTTCAGGAGTTTCTTTTTCTTTGGATTTTTGTGGTGCTTTTTCTATGACGGGAATTACCAAAGGTTGCCCTTTGTACTTCTTTCTTAAAACAACCCATACACAAGCTGCCGCCACCACACTGAGTATCGCCAAAGCCTGACTTACACGGATACCGCCAATCATGAGCGAATCTGTTCGCAGCCCCTCTACTACTGCTCGTTCCGCACCATACCACATGGCATACATCAAGGCCATTTCTCCGTGAAATTTCCGCTTTGGAATATACAATGCCAAAAACACAAATCCCAAAAGACACCAGATGGATTCATACAAAAATGTAGGATGTACAGGCAGAGAAGGGTCTACTGTGATTCCCTGTTCTGCCAGTGTTTGTTGCACCGATGCCAAATAATTATGGGTACCCTCGCTATACATACCCCATGGAAGTGTAGTGTTTGTGCCAAAGGCTTCCTGATTAAAGAAATTGCCCCAACGACCAATTCCCTGCCCAATTAAAAAGCCCGTTAACGCCAAATCCAGCATTGGCAGCACAGGAACCTTTTTCCACTTACAGAACAAAATTCCAAATCCAACGGCTCCCAAAACTCCACCATAGATGGCAAGGCCCCCATCTCTGAGGTTAATCGTATCCCATAGGCTGTTGTATTTAAAAGGGGCAAAAATCACATAGTATGCCCTTGCACAAATTACAGCACACACAGTGGTCAGCATGATAACATCCACCATTTTATCATCATCAATGCCGAATTTTTTGGCATTGGCAAAAGCAAACACCAATGCCAAACAAAATCCCGCAGCAATCAGCAAGCCATACCAATAAATATTGAAATCACCAATGGCAAAGGCAACCCGATTGATATCAAATTCCAATCCCAACCCGGGAAACTGCACATGGTTACTCATCAGCTTCCTCCTCTTTTTCGGGATAGATTACCACAGAAACGCTGTTTTCCTCTCGAAGCATTTGCTGCAAAGCAGCATTGATGTCCTCTACTTTCATTTCTACAAGGGTATTCATTTCTTCGTATAGGGTATATCCCTTTAATTCGGCTGCACACAAAGCCCCTGCCATTCCGCTGGTACTGTCCAACTCACAAACCAGACCGCCATACATCTGGTTCTTGCACAAATTGAACAATTCTTCATCTACACCTTCTCGACGCAACCGGTCAATTTCTTGTTGTAATTTTTGGTGCACCTGCCGAGGGTGGTCAGTTTCTCCACAAAACATAAAGCACAAGGCATTTTCTACACACAAAAATTCTCCGCTAAAATCTGCCCCCGCCAGACCGCTATCGTACAATTCCCGATAAAAAGGTGTCATGGCACCACAAACCAATTCGCTGAGCATGTCACACATCAATGCTGTTTTCAGTTGATTTTCTTGTGTGGTGGGTTGTTCTTTGTATCCCACTCCTAGCATAGGTTTGGAAAGGCTCATGGTAATCTCTCGATGTTTGCAAGCAATTCCCTGTGGTTCTTGGGGTGCAATTTTTTTCACGTTGGGTTTTTCCCTTGGCAATTGTGCTCGTTCAATGGCATCAAGCACTTGTTCCATTGTGATGTTTCCTGCTGCGGCTATTACCAAATTTGCAGGAGAATAGAAGGCTTTTACACAATCATACAGCATTTCGGGAGTGATTTGAGCAATGCTTTCCACTGTACCTGCTATATCCTCCCGCACAGGATGTTGATGGTACATAGATTGCAACAAAGCAAACATCATCCGCCATTCTGGGCTGTCATCATACATCTTTATCTCTTGCCCAATAATGCCCTGTTCTTTTTCTACGGTTTCTTTGGTGAAGTAAGCGCGGCTTACCAGTTTTAGCAAAATGTCCAATGCTTGGTCTACCCCGCAGGTTGTGGAAAACAAATAGCATGTTTTGTCAAAGCTGGTGTATGCGTTGGCAGAAGCTCCCACTGCTGCATATTGAGAAAAGGCATCCCCTTCCTCACTTTCAAACATTTTGTGTTCCAAAAAGTGAGCTACTCCAGCAGGCAAAGTGTGCTTTACACCATCCATCTCAAAGGAACAATCACCAGAGCCAAACCGAGCGCCACAAATTACATGCACATCCCGATAGCCCTCCATAGGCTTTACCAAAACTGTCATTCCATTTTCCAGTTGAACCTGTTGGCAACGAGCTGCTTGTTCTAGGGCCTTAATGGTTGTTTTCATCTGCCAATTCCTCCTTTGTCAAAAGGTATGCCACCGAAAAGTGGAACTTCTTCATCATCTCTTGCACCTGTTGAGGAGTTACCTCCAAAAGCTGCTGGTGCACTTCCTGGGGGGATTCTGTGCTGTTTCGCCATAGTTGCCCAATATACCAATTTTCTTGGGCAGAAATGCTATCTCCTACCGCTGCCAAACTATTCAAAATAAACCGGCGAGCATCTTCCATTTCCTGCTCTGTGGGTAGATTTTCCTTTAGCCAATTCCATTCATTCAAAATGGCTTGTTGGGCGGTTTTTGCATTTTCCGGCTCAATACCGCTGTCAATGCACATCATTCCACCATAGGAATTGAAGGAAGCCGAGCAATAGTAACAAAGGCTTTGCTTTTCTCGCACATTCACAAACAAACGGCTTGTAGGGCTGCCTCCCAGCACCGCCATGGCCACACGCATGGCAGAAAGTTCTGTAACAGGGTCAAAGTCTGCCACTGTAAATAGCAAACAAAGCTTTGCTTGTACCATATCCATGGTTTCCAGATACTCACAAGGCTCCTGCACTGGCATTGCATCCATTTCGGGCAGTGGGGCCGGATTGCGTTTTACTGCTTGTAGTTCTTTGCGCACCAATTCGGCTGCCTGTTCTTCATCCAATCCAGAACAGAATACTTCCACATGGCTATTTTCTACCATCCAATGCCAAGCCTCTGTTACTTTCTGAGCAGTCAAACCCTCTACCTCATCCAAATAGCCAATACGCTCAATTCCTGCGGGATGTTTGCCGAAAAACTTTCTTCGAGCTTGTCGCAAGCAATACAATCGCTTATCGTTAATTTCTCCGGCAAGTTCCTCTGCCAATTTCTTTTTTTCAATCTCAATTTCCCCTGCATCAAACATGCCTTCTTTAAAAGCAGGGCGGAATACGGTTCCCAGTGCCAAACGAGCATATTCCTCTGCTAAGCATTCCTCATGCAAAGCAAATCTTTGCTGGATACCATCTACACTGACGGTCAAACTGCGGCATGCTCCACTTGCTGTTGCATCTGCTGAGAGAGTTGCACCATACAACTGGGCCAGCCGACAAGACAAAGCTGTTGGGTCTGGACAATCGGCATACCCTCGCTCCATCAAAAAAGGCAGCAAGGCGCAAGCTGTAGCCTTTTCTCGACTTGCCTCATACCGAAGCTGTACTGTAATTCGACACCGATTGAATTTTTCCGCTGGAAGAATATTCAAATATGCGTTTTGTTCTAATTGTATTCGTTTCAATTCTTTTTCTCCTGTTCTTTACTGGAATGAGATACACACCCAATATTAAGATTGCCCTGCAAGGTACTCTTCCAAACACAAGCCGCTTTCTTTGATGGCTTTGGCATTTTCTACTCCCACATAGCGGTAGTGCCATGGCTCATAGGTAACACCAGTAATTGCTTGTTTGTCTTTGGGATAGCGCAAAATAAAGCCATACTCCGCTGCATGTTGTTGCAGCCATGCAAATTCGGGCTCCTTCTCAAAGTCCTCCTCTACACGCTGGTTGGTAATGCTGCCCACATCCACAGCTAGTCCTGTGTTGTGCTCACTGCAACCGGGAATCATCACCACTGTGGCGGCTTTTTCTTCTGCCTGTTGTTGGCTCATTCCTTGTTTTTTCCATTTTTCTATCTCTGCATTGAACAGCTCAGTCTGCCGTTCCACAGAACGATAGGTAGAGCAAGCCATCAAATTCAATCCTGTGGCATTGGCAGCTTCACGCATTTGGTCAAAGGCTTCTGCCGCCTCTGTCTGCATTTGCAAGGTAGAATCCTGCAAGGTTGTTAATTCAGGAGAATATCCCTCTGGCAATGGGGTATTTTTGTTTGCCAAAATCATTCTCCAATCATTTGTGTTAGTGGTGGTAGAAACATCCACCATTTGCTGGCTTTGGGAGGAACTTTCTCCATTTTGTTCCGTCTGCTGTGACTGAGGAGAAGTATCCGCACTTGCAGAAGAATCTGTCTGAGCAGAAGTGCTTTGACTGGAGGAAATACTTTGGGAAGAACTGTCTTTTGCATTGGAAGGCTTGTCCTTGTCACTTGTATTCAATAGCTTTCCTACTAAAAACACAGCTCCAATCAATACAATTATAATCACCACCAAAAGCAGCAATCGTCGCCGCTGTCGTTGCTTTCGGCGTTTTTCTCTCAATTTTTGGCGCAATCGAAGCTCTGACGCACTCATCTGTCTAGAAGGTCGGCTTGGCTGAAAATTGGACATGGGTTTCTTCCTTTCTTAGAGGGGTAATATTTGCATTTCTCTTTATTATAGCGTGAACAACCTGTTGTGTAAATGTTTTCTATTCTATTTTTTCTACTACATACGCCAGCAAAAATAGAAAGATGATACATAAAAAAATCCCCCTTGCCATGGTTTAACACCATAAGCAAGAGGGAACACATTCAACTATTGCATTACTCTAAGATAGTCAATGTTGTGCTTGTAGCATCCATCAGGATATTCAAGCCCAAGGGTAGGCTTAAAGTGGGCATCCCATGACCGCAGGCAAGACCAGCAATTACAGGCTTACATTCATCCAGCAACAATTCTTTGAACATATCTTCCGGCGAAATATAGGTTTGGGATTGTTGTTCACAGGGAGCAAACCTACCCAATAGCACCCCTGCACAATCGGTCAATTTTCCTGCCTGTTTCAGTTGTAATAACATTCTATCCACTCGGCAAGGCTCCGTTTCAGATTCTTCCAAAAACAAAATTTTATGCCGGGTATCTATCTCCCATGGGGTTCCCAATGTACTTACCACCGCAGCCAAATTTCCACCTGTAAGCTGGCCACGAGCAGTGCCCTTTGCCACACAACGCAATACCATTTCTTCTGGGTTATACACTGGCCCCGGTGCACCAGAAAACAGCGCACGGCGCAAACTTGCCAAAGTAAAAATATCAACTTCTTTACACCATTCGGTGGCTGGCATAGGAATATGCCATGTTGCCATATGGCATTTTTGATTCAATTGAATATGTAGTGCAGTCACATCTCCATGACCACCAAAAAATTTTGGATGGTCTGCAATGCTTTCCCAATCCAAACGGTCTACAATGCGCTGGGCACCATATCCCCCTTGCATACATAAAATACCATCAATAGAATCATCTGCAAAAGCCCTTTGTAAATCTTCAGCACGGGCAAAATCACTTCCCGCTAAATACCCGTGAATATGGCTGCAACTGGGAAACACCACCGGCTGCAAGCCCATGATACGCACACTATCTACCGCAGCTGTCAGCACCGCTTCTTCTATCGGCTCGCTGGCAGACAACAGTGCTACCCTTGCGCCCGGATACAGCGGCATTGGTTTGTTCATCATGGTTGTTCTCCTTTTTCTCGTTGGGAAAGTTCATCTTTTTCAGCCTTATCCTTATAAATTGCAGCCTACATCTCCCATAAAAAAATCCTTTTTCTTTATCCTGAAGATTATTATACACAGCTACTAAAGATTTTTCAACCACTCTTCCCTGTCCATAGAAAATAAAAACAAACCAATCTTAAAAATAAAAATACATCACAGGTAATTTTTTGTTAACTCTTTAAAAATTTGATTTTATATTTTCTCCTCGTGCTCTTTGGGTTGGACTATTTTTCTTGGTCCTTCTTCCTCATCCATTGCATACTTACAACAAAGTAATACCATTTGATTGAATGATATCTCCTCTTTGTCTGCTTTGTTACGCAGCCATTCACGAAGGACAGATGTAAACCGTATTGTAATTGGTATATTTGGATTCATCAGGGTTTTGTCTATGTGAAACAAAAGTAGATACCTCCCATTCGTTATAGGTTTAGATACATTTACAACAGGCTATTCTACATACAATAAAAAGCCCTTAGCCTATACGATTATAACGAATTTTTCTTTTGGTATCAATTACCAATAGTAAAGTGACCTGCTTTATATATCTGTAGAATTACCCATTGATTCCAGTTTTTGCCTATATAAAAAGATTTTTTCAAATAAAATGCCTCTCAAAATTGTGGGCTGTATATATAACTCTTTATTATTTTGGGATTTTTTGTTATATTTTTACAAAAATTGCATTCATTCAAATTTTATGGAAATACAGAAGATTTTATTACTAATTTTGATGTTTTTCCATTATAAATTTCTTTTCATCCCTACAACCAACGAATCTTTAACACATGGAATTTGTAAAAAAAGCGGGCATAAATGAAAGATAATGTTGGTGGATTTTTGTGTGGTAAATCCGTATACTGATGAGTATACATTACAACAAATTAGGAGGCCGCAAAATGAGTTTGGGAAGTAGTTTGTATCATGCAAGAAAAAAGATGGGTCTTTCTCAGGAAGCTGTTGCTGAAAAACTAGGAGTGAGCAGACAAACCATCTCCAAATGGGAAACAGATGCCCTTTTAGTTCTAAAAGATATTCTAGCTCGTGTTTGGAAAGGTCAACTATAATACAGTTTTATACCAATGCCCAGAGCAGTTTATACACTGCTTTGGGTATTTTGTTTTTTATTGGTATTTATCCATTAGAGGCATTAGAAAGAAAACAAAAAGAGGGTATCCCCTTGACAAAGAATTCTTCTAGATATATGATTAACATTGTTAACTAATATAAGGAAAGGAATGTTGTTTATGGACCTTCAATGGACAGATATGGTTCGTTATCAACAACAAATACAAAAGTTAACACGCTCTCTGCTACCGGTACGACAATCCATTCTTACAGCCAGTGAGTGTGAATTGTTGGCAAGTTTGTACCTAGACCCCGAAAAAAACACTCCTCTTTTGCTTAGCCAAAAAAGCGGAATGAAAAAGGAAGCTGTAAGCCGTTGCCTAAAATCTCTCTATGAGAAAGGATGTATCCGAAAACAACAACAAACCTGTGATGAGCGCAGTTATCAATTATTTATTACTGAAACCGGACTTACTGAACTAAAAAAAGGATATGAAAGTATCTTGCAACCCTTTTATGACCTATGGCGTAGCGCAGGAGAGGACTTTGAACATTTTTTGCTTTATGCAGACAAACTGGCACAACACATTGAAAAAGGAAAGGAAAAAACCATTGACCATGAAATTGTATGATGCTTTACAGATGGACCCTTCCATTTTGAAGGGCAAAATTACAGCTTGTCAAACCAAAAAAGAAAAACTCTATTATTGGGTGGCTATAGCTTTGCGTTCTGTTCTTATTGTAGCATTTTCCATTGTATTCATTAGTGCTCTTTCGGGTGTGTTTGGTTCAGATAATACACCTCTAGCAGTAGCACTATTCTGCATTATGCTGGGGATTCGCTTTGTTAATTTTGAATATTGTATTGGGGATTCTCTAGCCACTTTAGCCATGTCTTTGGCAATTTTGGTGTTAGCAGCCACTATGGCAATAATAGTTCCCCCTATATTGCTTATACCGTTGCATTTTGTAGCCTTTTTTGCATTGCTGTATATTACTACACAGCGGCCAGAACTGGGCAATGGTGGATTATATAGTTTTGCCTATGTATATTTGACTGGAAATCCTGTTATAGGAGAAGCCCTTGTCCGACGTGGAATGATGGCTTTGGTAGGCTATGGCATTTGTGGGGCCATTTTATTTGCCAAGCATAGACATATGCACAAGGAAACTCGTTTCCATCATATAATAAAAAAGTTTGACCTTTCTAATTTGGTACACCTATGGCAGATTCGAATGGCTATAGGGGTAAGCATAATCCTTACAGTTGGGCAGATATTTGGTGTAGAACGGTTTATGTGGATGGGCTTTGCTTGTGCTTCCCTGCTTTCAGAGTATCCCTATTCTGGAAATACAACCACACGCTTTTGGCATCGTATTGTTGGTGCTGTTGTAGGCTCTTTTGCTTTCTTTGCTCTCTACCAGTTAACATTAGATAGTTTCCACTCATTTATGGGCCCATTGGGAGGATTATGTTTAGGGTTTTGTACAGATTATCGCTATAAAACAGCTATGAACTGTTTTGGTGCGTTGATGCTGGGAGCAGGTATTTATGGGGTTCAAGGTGCTGTAGTTTTGCGTATTGTCAATACTGTTTTAGGGGTAGCTTTTGGCTTGGTGTTTGCAGCAATTTTTCATAAGTTGGTAGCTGTACGATTTTTGCCTAAGCCAGAAACAAAAATGCAACAACAATAATATAGCTTTATTCTTGTCTTTAGACTAAAAACCCTACTTTGGCATAATTGCCAGAGCAGGGTTTTATACTTGTAAACAAAATTTGTTATTTCTTCTCTTTTAACTGAATAAATGTAGCGCACCACATTTTACCCTATTTTTAAACTACTATCTAGCAAGGCTGATTGAAAAATCAAATTCCCTCATGAAGAATGTCCATATCATGGTTCATTGCATCTATACACATATCTTTTAAAGATTGAAGTTGCTGTAATAGTTCGCTTTTTGAGTATAAATCTCTTTCATATTCATTTTCCTCTATTAAATAATCACCTTTCAGTATAAATTGCTCAGGGGCTGTATCAAATAATAGAATCCAAGCATCTAAAATGTTCTTTAATTGTTCTATGTCCTGTCCTCTTATTTTTGTGTAACCATAGTAATTCAATCCTTTATTCCTTTTCGTTTTTCCATTCCAGTAAGTATCTATCCAATCCAATGAATCTTTTAATATACAGAATTACTTTGTCAGACACAAACACCATATCCATACTTTTATCAATACAATTTATATTACTCCCCTTTTCAATTACAGCAAACTCATGAGTTAATGACATATAATGTTCTCTCTTTCAAAATCTAAAGTTATAATGCTAATGAAATACAGAATTTATCCATATATTTCTGTGATTGTCATACTTGTTGGATAGTCACTTTTCCGCCATACAAATGGTTCTTTTAATTATTTTTATAAAACTAATTGGCTATTTTAGTCAACTTGTGATAATTCCGAGTCAAAAAATCTCTTTAATTTTTTCTTTTTCCCAATGGAAACAAAATAATAATGCTCATGCTTATCCATATGCCACATGATGTCTGTTATTATTGCTTGTTCATCTTTTCCATTGATAATTACTTTTTCTCCAAAATGAAATTTTGGGGGCGGTACTGGCCTAAATAGTTTATCTTTTACCCTGTAACACCTATCATTGTATCGCAATGTCAAATAGTCATTCTTCTTAATACATGCAAATACTTTGCAATTGCTTGCTTCACTTTTAAAAGCTTCAAGGTCATCTGGATGGATGAATTCCATTCCACGCTCCACAAACCATGGGTACATTCCCCATTTTATGTCCATTTTTATTCCATCCCTTTTGCTTCACTCAAGGCATAAAGTACAATAAAATTATTAGCCTTGAGCAATTTTTTCTTATACTTTGATATAAATTAGCTACTCGACTACTCTCCATTTTACACTTTGTGCTTGAATCAAAATAAAATCATTGTAATTAAAATGTTCTGGATTATCTGGATTAAACTCATCCCATGTTGTCCAATAATACCACTTACCACTTTTAACTATTTTGGCAAATTGTATCTCTGAGTTCCAATTATCTTCATTTGATACTGGAGCAAAAAAGTTAAAAAATTTTGTGTATTCAAACAGAATTTCAATAGAAAATGGATTATCATCTAACCTTTGAAACAATAGATACAAGTTATTATCATTAAATTCATAACCAACTCTATCAGAATCAACATAGTTTCCACTTTGGAAATAATACGAAACCAATGTAGAGTCTAAAAAATTTCCATAAGTATCAAGCAAATATTTTATGTCTTCTGTTGTTTCTAATGTATGCCATTCCA
>CALWZC010000027.1 GCA_944385935.1 uncultured Anaerofilum sp. | reverse complement strand
GCCGCAGTGCTTGCTCTGTCTGCCTCAGAGTTGGAAAAACAGCAGCAAACCATCCAAACATTGGAAACCGCCAAAAGCCAACTGGAGCAGCAACTAGGCAAAGCAAACGAAACCTTACAAGGCTATGACCCTGACTGGAAAACCAAAGCCCAGCAGGCACAACAGGATGCCGACAATAAAATCGCAGCATTGCAGCGGGAATTTGCTACCAAAGAGCAGACCGCTGCTTTACATTTTTCCAGCGAAAGTGCAAAAAAGGCTTTTATTGCCGACCTCACCGCCAAAGAGTTGCCGTTGCAAGAGGGCAAAATGTTGGGCTTTGATGATTTTGTCAAGCAATACAAACAAAGCGACCCTGCCGCCTTTGCTCAGC
Source organism: uncultured Anaerofilum sp. (assembly GCA_944385935.1). Lineage (GTDB taxonomy): Bacteria > Bacillota > Clostridia > Oscillospirales > Ruminococcaceae > Anaerofilum. The sequence goes on along the minus strand of CALWZC010000027.1, from coordinate 10,862 downwards.
AAGAACAGGTACCCCGCTTTGCAACAACTGCAATGGGAACTGCCTCCAGTGGCACTTTAAAAGACCAAGCAAACGCAGCCATTCGGGCTGCCTTTGGTACACAATCTTAAAAGAAAAGGAGACTTTTTATGGACGCAATTTTGAGAAACCATGCAGAGGCACTTATTAGAGAACAGATAACAGACACCATCATGCAAGATGCCCCGAAAAATTCTGTTGTTATGCAGTTGGGTAGGCGTTTGCCCAACATGACCAGTAACCAGACCCGTGTTCCTGTTCTGTCCATGCTTCCCATGGCTTACTGGGTAAACGGCGACACCGGCTATAAGCAGACCAGCCAGCAGGCATGGGAAAATGTGTATTTGGATGCCGGAGAATTGTCGGTAATCGTACCCATTCCCGAAGCTGTTGTCAATGATGGGGCTTTTGACATTATGGGAGAAGTAACACCCCGTGTAAACGAAGCCATTGGACAGATGGTAGACAAAGCGGTGATTTTCGGCCTGAATCGCCCCACCAACTGGCAAAGCGATATTGTCACTCTTGCAAGACAGGCTGGCAACAATGTTTCTGGTGGTATCACCTATGATTCTTTGCTGAGTACAGACGGACTTTTCGGCAAGGTAGAAGCAGCAGGCTACACTGTCAATGGCGTGGCTGCTGCTATGACTGCCCGCAGTGCCATGCGTGGAATCAAGGACGATGCTGGCAGACCCATTTTTGTTACTGATATGCAGGGTGCCACCCGCTACGCTCTGGATGGTGCGCCTATGTATTTTTCGGAAAATGGGGCCTTTGATACCTCTATTGCTCAAATGGTGGCAGGAAACTGGAATCAACTGGTATACGCCATCCGACAGGACATTCAAACCAAAATCCTCACAGAGGCGGTTATTCAAGACCCTTCCAGTAAACAAATTGTTTACAACCTTGCCCAGCAGGATATGATTGCTCTGCGTGTTACCTTCCGTATGGGATGGGCATTGCCCAACCCTGCCACTCGCCTAAACCCTGACCGCAGCAATGTGCCCTTTGCTTACATTGAGGCTGGTTCCCCTGTCACTGACTATGCTGCTACCTTCACTGTGCAGGACAATGGCAGCAGCCCTGTCAAAGGTGCCACTGTCAACGTAAATGGTGCAATCAAAAAGACCAATGAAAGCGGCAAAGCGGTATTCAATCTGCGCAATGGCACCTATCCCTATACCATCAAAGCCAGCGGCTATCGTACTATGAACGGAGAAATTACCATCAGCAGTAGTACCAAAGAGGAAACTGTCAAATTCCCTGCAAAGGAGGAGTAAGCCATGACCATTGCGGAAGCTCTGCAAAAGCTATACCATAAAATCACTACCCATGAAACAGAAAAGAGTAACATTGCACTACTGATTTCTGACCTTGCAGAGAATTATCCAGAAAGTGCAGGGGGTGCAGCTGTTACCATTGACAAAAGCCTATCCCAAGAGGGACAGGCAGCAGATGCCAAAACCGTAGGTGATAAGTTGGGTGAAAAATTGGACAAGAATACCGCCGCTACCAAAGCCGCTTTGGGGCTTGTAAAACAGGCAGCCGCTGTATCTGACGCAGCCGGCGAACAGGTTACACAGGCGGAGTTTAATGCTCTGCTTGCCGCTTTGCGGACAGCTGGAATTTTGGCAAGCAGCTAACAAAGGAGGTACCGCCATGTATGCGGATTTTGAATATTACCGCCTGACCTTTGGCGGAACCCTGATAGAGGAAACCGACTGGAATACCTTCTCCCGTCAGGCAGACGCCTATATTGACCACTTGACCTTTTGGAGATTGCACCAGGGTTGGATTGTGGTTTCTGCCGTAAAAATGGCAGTGTGTTCCGTTGCAGAGGAGCTGTTTACACAAAGCAAACAGCTCTCCTCTGCCGCAATTCTGCAAGGAATCAAAAGCGAAAACAACGATGGATATGCTGTGACTTTTACGGATGCAGCCAGCCAACGGACGGAAAATACCATACGGTTACAACAGGCAGCAGATTTGTACCTTCCCCCCAGCCATCCCTTGCGCTATGCAGGATTTTACAGGAGATGTTGCCAATGCTGAAAGCCATTGAAACTGTTACCGTTATCAATCGCACTACTGAAAATGGTATAGATGTATACCACTGCCACATTTTGCAGGGGGTAAGCTGGTACGGGCAAAACAAATACAGCCCCGACACAGGCGGCCTCAAAGCAGCAAAGCTGCATAAAATCCGTATTCCTGCTGCTTTGCTAAAGGGATATATTGACCCTGACCAATATACCATAGCCCCAGATAAAACCGGTCTTTGGACACTGGCACCGGGAGATAAGATTCTGTTGGGGCAACGGGATACCATTACAGGGGCAGAGTTTGCTACCCTTGCTCGAACCGCTACCGCCTGTACCGTGCTGGATGTCCACAAAAACCTGTATGGGCTGAATCAGCATATCTATATAGAGGGTGCTTGACCTATGGCAAAACGGACAACCCTCATTCAAACTCCACGGGGTGCAGTGATACAAACTAAAAACGGAAAAATTGAACTGCAATGGAATAAAAACTTTGCTCCTAAATGGACAAACAATTTTCAAAAGGCACAGGCAATGTTTGATGAAGAAGTTCTGCGATTGATAGAACCCTATGTACCTTATGATACCCATATGCTTGCCCGTTCCGCTTTGATTGCCAGTGATATTGGGGGTGGTGAACTGATTTGGTCAACCCCTTATGCTGGTGCTCAGTATTATACTACTGCTGACAGCCGCCCCTATTCTTCCCTTGCAGGAGGTCATTGGGGCGACCGCTGCAAAGCGGATAATTTGCCACATCTACAATCTTTTGCAAAAAAGGCTGTGAAAAAATGATTGAAAAAATACGAGAATGGCTACTCACCTGCCCCCTGCTGGCAGACCAGCGGCTAAATGTAAATCATCTGCTGGGGTATGGGATAGAATATGCCATTGTAGAAGCCCCCACTACTCCCATTGTCACCCAGTACATGGATGGCAGCAGCATTCGTCAAAAGGTCTTTGCCTTAGCTGCCCTCAAAGACGAAAGCCCGGATATTTTGCAAAATATTGCAGAATCCGGCTTTTGGGAACAATTTACCCACTGGGTAGAGCAACAAAACCGTTTGCGGAATTATCCTGATTTTGGAACCACAAAGCGAGTAAGGAAGGTGGCTGTAACCTCTACCCATTACCTACTGTCCACTACCCCTACAACTGCACGGTGGCAGATACAGTTATCTGTCACCTACTACCAAAAAGGAGAACGATAACATGAAAGTATCCGAACTGATGGCAAAACACACCTTAAAACCGGAATTTGCCGGCATTACTACCCCAGATGATTGGGTTCTCGCTATTAAAACCGAGGAGGGACAATCTGCCGAGAAAGACTATATTGTTATTCAAAGCGGTGTAACCTCTCATGCTGCAAGCATTAACAGCGAAACCACCGACAGTCAATATATCCGTACTGGAAAGAACACTGTCCGAACCAGTGCCCAGCGGCAATTTTCCGTTACCGGTGACCGTATGCTGGCAGACCCTGCACAAGAATTTTTACTCTCTTTGAAAATGGCCTTTGGAACTGGTCAAAGTGTGGTGGTACCCTATGTGTATTTTAATATCTTCACCGGCAAAGGCGAAAAAGGCAATGTGACTGTGAATGTTACCGAGGACGGTGGCGGCGATGTAGGCGGCAATACTACCTTTGCCATTGACCTGATGGGCACCGCCACACCGGAGGAGTTCACCTACACCGCAGAGTAAGGAGAGAGAAATATGCAACTGAAAGGAATGGAATTTGATTTTGATTTTTCCGATACAGAAGATTTACAGCGGTTTGAAAAAGCCCATGAAGCTCTATTAAACGCAGATACTACAGGCAAAAAAGCAAGTGAAGTTGCCAGGAAACAATGTGCTGCGGCAAAAACATTTTTTGATACTGTGCTGGGTGTTGGTGCTTATGAAAAACTGGTAGACAAACCTACTTCTACTCTTTCCAATAACAATGCTATATGGGATTTTGTAGAGGCGTACCAGCAAGCAGTGGATGAGGCAGAAAAGCAACAGCGGCAACGATTGGATAAATTCAAAAAATACACCGCAGGTCGCAGACGTACATGAATCTCCTGTTGGATGACTTCCCCCGCTGTCTAAATAGCATTCCCATTGACACCGATTACCGCCGTATGGTGCAGTTTGAGTTGCTGCTGTTGGATGATACTGTGCCAGCGGCAGATAAGATGTTACTTGCCCCCGGTCTTATATTTTTGAAGCCCACTCCAGACCTACAAAAGACTTGGGATGGGCTTTTGTGGTATTATTGCTGCGGACAAGAGCTGGAGGGAAATAAACAAGAAAATCATTGTACAAAGCGGATGTACGATTTTGAGCAGGACGCCCAGCGAATCTATACCGCTTTTTTACAAGAATACCAGATTGACCTACAAAAAGAGCCGCTGCACTGGTTCAAGTTCCATACCTTGCTTGTAAATCTGCCCCATGACTCCCCTTTTGGACAGATTATGTATTACCGCACTGTAAACCTTGCCCTGCTGAAAGGTGAGGAACGCAAGCACGCCATGCGGATGCAGTCCCGCTTTGCACTTGATAGGCCCAAAGCAACTACACAGGCACAAAGGGATATGGAATTTTTGGCACGCATTGAGCAGCGGAGAAAGTACCTGCAAGCACAACTAGACAGAAAGAGAGGTGAAATGAATGGCAGCTGATTTTTTTATCCATGGTGACACAAAATTGGATACCAAAGGCTTTGAAAGTGCAGTAGAAAAATTAAAGCAAGTATCTCAAAAAGGATTTTCTGTAATTGTGAAGATGGGCAAAGATTCTGCTGATACACTTGGAGAGGTTTCTGCTAATGCCAAAAAAGCGAATGATGCACTTAAATCAACAGAATCTACTTGTTCCAAAGTGTCAAATGAATTTTCCGAAATCGCTGATAAATCAAAAAAGTGTTCTGAAGAACTTCATCAAAATTCTCAAAAAACCAAGGAAAATACCAACAAACAAAAGGAAAATTCTGAAAAAACTAAAGAAAATTCCAAGACTAAAGAGGAAAATTCAAAAAAAACCAAAGAAAATACAGAGCAGTTAAAAAAATGGGGTGAAACGGTCAGCAAACTGGGCAGTGTGGCAAAGAAAGGATTTGGTGTCATTGCAAAGGCCACTACAGCAGCGGCGGCTGCACTAGGAGCCCTTACAGTGGCAGGTGTATCTTATAATGCCAGTATGGAACAGTACCAGACAGCCTTCAAAACTATGCTTGGAAGTGCTGATGCAGCAGATGCTTTGACAGATAGTCTAAAAAAACTTGCAGCACAAACACCATTAGCAATGACAGATTTAGCAAATGCATCCAAAACATTGCTTGCGTTTGGTTCAACAGCAGATGAAATTCCAGACCAGTTAAAAAGACTTGGAGATGTTGCACAAGGAAATGCCGAGGCACTCGGCACCATGGCAACAGCGTTTGGACGAATCCAATCTAATGGTTATGCATCTATGGAAGAAATCAATATGATGATTGACCAAGGATTCAACCCTCTCAATATCATCGCACAACAAACAGGTGAGTCTATGTCTGATTTGCGAAAGCGGGTGTCTGATGGTGGTGTTTCTTTTGAAGAACTATCTGAAGCATTGCGTATTGCAACAGATGAGGGTGGTCAGTTCTATAATGCCATGGAAAATCAGTCTAAAACCATCAATGGTAGACTCTCCACATTAAAAGATAATGCCATGGCTTTTGCTGGAGAATTAACAACAGGCATTACTGCTAGCTTTGGTGGGTTGATTGAACAAGCTATCTCTTGGATTGACCAATTAAATCAAGAATTAGCTACCAACGGAATTTCTGGTGTAGTGGCAGCTACAGGTAATATTCTAGCAGAAGGAATTTTGATGCTTGCTAATGCAGCCCCTAGTTTCGTGGAAACAGCAGTTAGTTTGCTAGGGTCTTTCGTCAATGGTATTGTACAATCATTGCCTCAACTGTTACCTGCTGCCAGCCAAATTTTGCAAACATTGGTGGGCGGAATCATTCAACTCGCTCCAACTGTTTTTTCTGCTTTACAGCAAATAGGTAACATGATTTTAACTGCAATACAGTCTATCTTACCCAATGTAACCACTGGTGTTACTACATTTTTACAAAATATGTTGCCACAACTACTTTCATTTACAGAGGGGTTGAGAGAAAAAGTTGGAGAACTGGTAGATATCGGTTTACAACTAATACAAAATATCTGGAATGGCATTGTGCAGGCATTACCGGCTCTGATTGAAAATGTTCCTCAAATTATCACCAACATTGCAGGAATTATCAATGACAACTTCCCAAAAATTCTTGCAACAGGTCTTTCTATGATATGGGAACTCATAAAGGGTATTTTTATGGCAATACCGGATATCATTGCTGCTTTACCGCAAATTATTGAGGCAATCGTTTCTGTATTTACTGCATTCAACTGGATTTCCTTGGGTAGTAATATCATTACAATGCTGAAAAACGGAATCACTGCTATGAAAGGTGCTGTTACAGAAGCGGCAAAAGGAATTTTTGAAACAGTGAAAAGCATTATTGCAAATCTTCCAAGTACATTGCAAAATATTGGCTCCTCTGCAATCTCTTTTCTTTCCAGTGGCATTCGTGGCATGCTGTCCACTGTTATTGGGGTTGCTAAAAGCGTTTTGAGTGGTATCGTGAATGCCATTACCTCTTTGCCCTCTAAACTATTTGACATTGGCAAAAGTGCAATTTCGAAAGTGTGTCATGCCTTTACCTCTGTTGACTGGAGCAGTATTGGTTCAAATGTTATCAACGGAATTATTGGTGGTATTGGTAGTGCACTGGGTGGATTGGTAAATGCAGCAGTAAATGCTGCCAAAAGTGCATTTGAAGCAGCTAAAAACTTTCTTGGTATCCACTCGCCTTCTAGGCTTTTCCGTGATGAGATTGGTAAAATGATTCCTCAAGGTATGGCCATTGGTGTGGAAGCAGATACTAGCAAAGCGGTAAACAGTGTGCAACTATCTGCACAAGCAATGCTAGACAAAGCAAAATCCGCTTTGTATGCCAATAATACCCCCAGTGGAAGCATTGCTCTTGCTGGTAGTACATCCAGTGCTGTTAGTGTCAACGCTGCATTGCAAACCACCCATACCACCATTGTTGAGGTAGATGGTCGAACCTTGGGCAAAGTAGTTGCACCCTATGTGGATGAATTTCTTTTTTAAGGAGGGAACATGCAACAGGATTTTTGGATTAACAACTCTCCTTCAGGTGAGTTTGGCTGCCGGCTGCTGCAAAGCTGGAGCGTAAAAGATGCAGCTCTCTCCCCTACCTTTTTACAGGGCAAAAACTGCACAACTTTTACAGCATTCGGTTTTACTATAGGGCTAAAGACCATCTCCTTACCAGTGCATATTTATGGCAGTAGTCCACGAGATGCGCTGCAAAAGCGAAGCCTGCTAATTTCCGCTTTAATGCAAGACATTGTAAAGTTGCAAATGCCGGACGGTTTTCTGTACCGTACTGCTTTATCGGATAGCGGAAGTTGTCAAGCACTCACACAAGATGGCTGTATTCTCTCCTGCCAGTATGAACTGACTGGTATGCAATGTGACCCTTTGCAACAGATAACAACACATGGAAATTTTTTTGTACAAGGTACTCATCCTTTCATGGATTGTTGTATCATTTGCATAGTCGGCAAAGCGGCACAGCGGTATACAATGGCAGGAATCACATGGCAAAATGTACAGACGGGAGATGTGCTTGTAATAGATGGATTGAAAAAACAAGTCTTGAAAAATGGAGCAAACGCTGCCTTAGATAACGATTTGACCCAATGGGTAAAGCTGCACCCCGGTGAAAACCATTTGACCGCCCCTGACCCTTTGACAATCGAATATTACCCAACCTATTTGTAAAGGAGGGATTTTTTGCTTACATACATAAAAAATGGAGAAAGTATTGTACTAGATTATGACAACTACTACATCCAAGAAGAGTGGTTTGGTGGAGATGATACCCTTGTATTCTCTCTCCCCTCTGACCATCCACAGCTCCCTGACATGCTCAATCAGTTAAGCCTGACCGACAAAGAAAGCGGACAGGCTTTTTTAATTACCCAAACCGATGAAGGCGATATTACTGCACAAATTGATTTGGATGAGTTTCGGCAGGAAATGTACTTAAACTGGACAAATAGTAGTGACACAGCTGCTGGAACTATCCGGCAAGTATTGCCCACTGGCTGGACGGTACAGGACACCTCTGGTAGCACCATTCGCCGTACCATCACTATGGAGGGAGCCACTGCGCTGGAAATTTTGCGTGAAATACCAGATGTATATGGGCTTGCTATCCGCTTTGATAGAAAAGCAAAGCGGGTACTACTAAAAAATCCTGATGACATCTCCCCCACTGGTACCTACTTTTCCGATGAACTTAATCTAAGAAAGCAGCCCATCCGCACAGCACAAAGCAAAAATTTTGCAACCAGACTATATGCTGTAGGAAAAGATGGGCTTACCTTTGCGGACATCAATGGCGGCAAAGCGTATGTGGACAACAATGAGTACAGCAACCGCATTGTGTCGGCTTACTGGAGTGATGACCGTTATATGGAATGGTATCCGTCCCTCCACAAGCAATAGACTCGGGGTTTACCGTTTCGCAGATTGCTATCCCGCACACCGTCAACGGTTATATTGCATTTAGACAGCGATACAATACTGGTGTATGGAGTACATGGAAAAAAGCGGGCTATGGTCTTACCGCTACCGACACAGGCGCATTGCCTATAACCGGTGGAACTCTTACAGGAGATATAAAATCTTACGGTGGCAATTCTTTTGTTATTGGCTCGGATTCTACAAGGGAGTTTAGAATCCGGCAAAATGGAACGGAATTTGAATTAGGAAGATATGTGGATGGTACTCTCGCCTATGCCTGTATGGCAGTGCGTCCCACTAGCTTTGATATGGTTTTTCGATGTGCAAATCCATCAAGTGATGTTCGTTTTGAAAATGGCAAGATGATATATGGAGAAACCGCAGAGGGCGTAGCTTTACATCTGCTGGTGTCCCATTAGGAATAAAAAATTTTGAGGTTCCGGAGTATCAGCACTTTGGGCTGCTACTCCATCGCCTCGATTGCGGCGAACACATCCTCAAACTTCCAGGTTATCTTGATGTGTTCCGCGTCAAATACCAGAACTTTCTCTACAAATGTCTGTTCCAGCTCTTTGGTCAGCGTTTCCGCATATCTGTACTTCTGAACTAGGCGGGAAAATTCACTGAGTTTTGTCTCTCCGCTTTCTCTGGCTTCCCGCTCCATGCGAATCTGTTTCAGCTGCTTCTGGACTTCTTCCAGCTGGAGATTCACACGATTTCTCTCCGAGATGTATTCCTCGCGGCTTAACCTGCCATCCCGGTACTTCTCATAAAGAATCGTCTTTGCTTTTTCCTGTGCGTCGATCCGCTTTTCCAGTCCCGATGTGTCCAGCTGGGACTGTTCCTTCTGGTCGGCCTGATCTTTCATCTGTTCCCACCGGACAAACTGTTCAAAATGCCATTTCAGGCTGTCCAGCACTGCGCCTCTCAACTGCTCTGCAGGATAAGCAGCCTTGTAGCAAGGTTCTGAAGGATTTACCTCTCCATACCGGCAGAACAGCCTTTTTCGATCCTTACTGAAGGATAATTTTCTCCCGCAGTAAGCGCAGGTAAAGGCATTGTACCTCTGTATAGCCTTTGGCTGGCTTTTATGATAAGTCGAAAAAGTAGTTTGAACTTTTGCAAAGTCCTCATAAGAGACAATCGCTTCATGTGTATTTTCTACTCTGATCCATTCTTCTTTTTCCACCGGAATAGCAACTCCGTAAATGCCATTCAGCGTTCTGCGAAAAGATACCATATTCCCAGCATACCGCTCGTCCTTTAAAATTGCAAGCACTCCTTCCGGAGCCCATGCGGTTTTCCGGTTCACCCGCCGCCAGTCCATTCCCCGCTTATGATTCAGCGCATACTGGGCGGGAGAGGGGATTTTCCTTTCATTCAAGATAGCAGCAATTTTGTTCCCGGAAAGGCCGGAAAGCCGCAACCGGAAAATCTCCCGGACTACAGCAGCCGCTTCCTCATCAATGACCAGCTTATGCTTATCCTCCGCTGATTTCAGATACCCATAAGGTGCATTGGGGCTGGCGAACAGGCCTGCCTTTGCCATCTTGTTTCGGACATTCCGTATTTTTTTAGATGTATCCCGGCTGTAGAAATCATAGATAAAATTTTTGAAGGCCACCTCCAGGCCTGCGGTCTGTTTTCCTCCTTCCTGGCTGTCATACCTGTCGTTCACCGCGATAAACCGGACTCCCAGAAAGGGGAAGAGCTGTTCCAGATAATCGCCAATTTCAATATAGTCTCTGCCAAATCTGGAAAAATCCTTTACAAGAATGCAATCCACTTCCCGCCGTCTGACCAGCTCCATCAGCTCAACAAACTGAGGGCGGTCAAACTTTTTCCCGTTGTAGCCATCGTCGCATTTTTCTATAATCCGGTAGTCCTGAAACTCCGGATGGGATTTCAGGTAATCATACAGAAGCATTCTCTGGAAAGAGATTTGTCAAGGGTGTTTTTTACAAAAACCTTTGCGGTAATCTATGAATTTATTTTCTTTAATTTCTTAATAAAAGATAGGCAAACGTCAGTGAATCTAAATTTCCATGTTATAAAAGAGAACTTGAAACACTCAAAAATAAATTTGAATATCAGTAAATTATGACCTCTCAACAGAGGTTACAGTGTTTTAATAAAATCCTCCAAAAGCCTTGAAAA
>CALWZC010000026.1 GCA_944385935.1 uncultured Anaerofilum sp. | reverse complement strand
AAAACCGCATGGTTTCGGGGTTTTTGAGCTGTTTTGAACTAAAATTATCGCTTGCTGAACTGCGGAGCGCGACGGGCAGCCTTGAGGCCGTACTTCTTGCGTTCCTTCATGCGAGGGTCACGAGTCAAGAAGCCTGCCTTCTTCAGAGCAGAGCGCAGGTTCTCGTCGTACTGCAACAGAGCACGGGACAGGCCGTGACGGATTGCGCCAGCCTGACCAGAAACACCGCCGCCAGCAACACGAACAACGATGTCAAACTTGCCTTCTACCTCAGCCACATTCAGAGGCTGACGTACAACCAACTTCAAGGTTTCCAGACCGAAGTAATCGTCGATATCACGGTCATTGATGGTGATTTTGCCAGTGCCGTTGTACACACGAACACGGGCAACAGAATTTTTACGGCGACCAGTGCCATAGAAATAGGGTTTTGTCTCGTACATAATAACTCCTTGCCTCCTATTACAGTGTGTAGGTTTCGGGCTTCTGGGCTGCATTCTTGTGCTCTGCACCCTTGTATACACGCAGACGGGTCAAAGCCTTTGCACCCAAGGTGTTGCCGGGCAGCATGCCCTTTACAGCCAAGGTCATAGCCTTGTCGGATTTGGTAGCCATCAAGGTCTTGTAGTTTACAGCCTTCATGCCGCCAACCCAGCCGGAGTGATGGTAGTGAACCTTTTGAATCAGCTTCTTACCGGTCAAAACTGCCTTATCGCAGTTGATGATAACAACATGGTCGCCACAATCCACATTGGGAGTGTAGTTTACCTTGTGCTTGCCACGCAGCAGAACGGCAGCCTGTGCTGCAACACGGCCCAGAGGCTTGCCAGCAGCATCAATCAGGTACCACTTGCGCTCGATTTCGCTGTTTTTAGCCAAAGTAGTGCTCATGGATGTTCCTCCTAAAAAATTTTGGTATGCAGACAGCCATCTGCTTGTCTGCTCGAATCATATCAAGTCCCTTTTCCCAAGGGCGCAAGATAGATTATACCCTTACCCACTTTGAAAGTCAACACCTTTTTTCGATTTTTTTAATTTAGATTTTACAATCTCTTTTATACTCTTATTTTCTCTCGTTTTCTCTCGTTTTCTTAAAACTCATTTTTGTTTTTTCGTAAATTTTTGCAGCAATAGTATAGTGATTTTGACAATTTTTTCTCTTTGCAAACCCTCTCACGAAAAAAATCCAATGTATTTTTGTGGATTCTGCTTTTTTCTTGAAGAAGATAGTGCTATAATGATACGGATTATATTTTACGCACAGCCCATTGTTATTGGGGCAGGAGGATATATGCAAAGATTGGAAGGCTTAATGCGAAAAGCATTGCAACAATATAACATGATTTCGGCTGGTGACCATATTTGTATTGGTGTTTCCGGTGGCAAGGATAGCGTTGCCCTCACCATAGGACTGGCAAACCTTCGGAACTATTTTGAACACCCTTTTAAAATTACAGCTCTTACCTTAGACCCTTGTTTTGGTGGTGTAGAAAGTGACTATACCCGATTGGAACAACTTTTTGCAAAGCACAATGTTCCCTATGTAATTAAGCGCAGTAATATTGGCCGCATTGTTTTTGATGAACGAGCCGAGCAAAACCCCTGCGCTCTTTGTGCAAAAATGCGGCGTGGGTTGCTTCATGATACTGCTTTAGAACTGGGCTGCAATAAAATCGCTTTGGGTCATCATTTGGATGATGCCATTGAAACCTTTTTCATGAATCTATTCCGTGAAGGGCGCATTGGCTGTTTCTCTCCTGTGACTTATCTTTCTCGCAAACAGCTTACCATGATTCGCCCCATGTTTTTAGCAACAGAATCTGAGGTAGTGCGAGCCGTTCGACGGGCAGAACTTCCCATTGTAAAAAGCCTTTGCCCTGCGGATGGGGCCACCACCCGCCAAGAAACAAAGGAATTTGTTCACCAAAAGGTGAAGGAAGACCCTGCCTTCCGACAAAAAATGTTGGGAGCACTGCAAAAAAGTGGCATTGATGGCTGGGCACCTGTATGCTCTGGCTGTCGTCAGTCCAAAAAGGAGGCAATAGAAGATGCAGTTGGAAAAACACTGTTGGGCAGAAATTGACCTTGGTGCTTTAAGAAGTAATTTTCGTCTGGTGCAACGCAAAAGTAGCAATATTTGTGCTGTTGTAAAGGCGGATGCCTATGGGCATGGGGATACAGTCATTGCACAAACCTTAGAGCAAGAAGGGGCAAAAGCCTTTGCTGTTTCTTGCCTTGCGGAGGGGGTTCGATTAAGAAAGGCTGGTATACAGGTTCCTATTTTAATTTTAGGTCATACCCAACCTTCACAGGTTTCTTTGCTATCACAACATTTCCTTTTGCAAACGGTATACTCCTCCGAGTATGCAGCAGCACTCAACCAAGCCGCTTACAAAGAAAACATTTCTATTAACTGCCACCTAAAAATTGATACCGGAATGGGGCGCCTTGGTTTTTGTGTGCGTAGTTTGCAGGATATTCCCTCTTTTGTGCAGCAAGCCTCTGAGAGTATCTCTCTCTCACATCTAAATTTTGAAGGTGCTTTTATTCATTTTGCTGTGGCGGATTCCTTGGAACAGGAAGATATGTTGTATACAGAAACCCAACACAACCTATTTTTGCAAGCTCTTGAAGCGTTGCAACAAAAAGGCGTTTCTTTTTCCACTGTTCACTGTTGCAATTCCGCCGCCACCTTTTTGCACCCAGAATGGTGCATGGACTGGGTTCGCCCGGGAATTATCTTATACGGACATCAACCTTCAGAGCAAGCTCGACTGCAAGGGTTGGTTCCGGTGCTTTCCTTCCGAACAGTAGTCACACAAGTAAAAGAACTGCTGACCGGGCAAAGTGTTAGCTATGGGCGTATGTTCACTGCCTCCCATCCCATCCGAGTGGCTACCCTTGCTGCTGGATATGCAGATGGTTACCCTCGCCAACTTTCTGGCTGCGGTATGGTATCCATTGCCGGTGTTGCCTGCCCTGTGATTGGCCGTGTGTGTATGGACCAAATGCTGATAGATGTTTCCGCTGTGCCTAATGTGCAGCGTGGAGATGAAGCCATCCTTTTTGGGGCTGGTGGTGTACAGACTGTGGAGGAGGCTGCCCAACTGTGTGGCACCATTCCCTATGAACTTCTTTGCCGCATTAGCCGCCGGGTTCCTCGCCTGTATCGGGATGGTGATTCTCCTACTTTTTTCACCAATTATCTGGAATAACAAAGTTAGGGAGTGATTTATTTGAGTCAGGAAAAAATCAACTTTGAAAACCGTTATGATACACAAGAAAAAGAAATCTTTGTTTTGACTATGCGTTATTTAGGTGCAGGGCTTCTAGGTGGTGCTCCAAGGTACTGGAGTGCACAGCAACCGGTGATTGCTTGTGCAAACAAAGATAGCCTTTTATATCAAGAGCACATTCCCTACCTCACTTGGCTTATGACGGATGAGGAATGTAACACCAAAGAAAAAATTTTTGACCTACAACCCCAAACCATTTACCGCCTGAAAGTGCGGGAATCTCTTGCCATTGGTCATCTACCCCGTGCCCACAGCCTATTAGTTGTGGATGTTCTCCAACGAAACTGCCATCACCCTATGTTAGAAAAAGAATTGGAAATTTTCCGCAATCCTGTTTCATTTTTCTTAGAGGGCTTTGGGGAAATGACTTTAGATAAAGAATTCAATATGTTTTGTGGCAAAACCCTTTGGAATGGCTTTGAATGTTCTGTATTTTTTGACACTGACGATGACAACGAAAATACAGCGAAAGAAGCGTCAAAAACAGCTTGTTCCCTGCTTGCTGATTGCAAAAACTGGGACGAAAAAGCTCGCAAATATGCAGCCCATCTTTTTGCAGAAGATGCCACTGAATGGAAAATGGATTCCGACGAATTTGCAGGTGTGGACTGTAAAGACATTCCGCCCATTTCAGAAGAAGAATTTGCAAATCGTTTGACCATCAGTGAAATATGTATATCGAATGATGGCAGTTTTCAATTCTATTACGACGATGATGACATGTTTTGGGGACATGTAGTTATTGTTCGAGGAGATTTGGAAACCGGTCTTGAAGGTGGCGAAATTGCTGGTTAAGACAAAAAATTTTTGTTTTGCCTATGAAATCTAGCACAGAATTTTGTGGTGAATACTCTTTGACGAAGCACCTTAAAATAGGTATAATAAAACCAATCAATGGAGGTGTTTTGCATGAAAAAGTTATTGGTTGTAGTGGACTACCAAAAGGATTTTGTCAATGGAGCCTTGGGATTTGCACAAGCAGAAACTTTGGAAGAACCCATTGCAAAACAGGTGCAAGAAGCATTGGCCGACGGCTGGCAGGTGCTTTTTACCTTTGACACCCATGATTCTCAATATCTCTCCAGCCGAGAGGGGCAATTTTTGCCCATTCCCCACTGTATCAAAAACACAGAAGGCTGGAACCTATATGGCAGTTTACAACAATATCAATCCAACCCACCACAAGGGGTACATCTATTGGAAAAACCCACCTTTGGTTGTGCCGCTTTGCCAGAAAAAGTACGCCAACTTTTTCAGGGAGAACCCGAAGAAATTGCTTTGTGTGGCATTGTAACCAACATTTGTGTTGTAAGTAACGCTATCCTATTACATAGTAACTTTTTGTCTAGCAAAATTTCTGTTTTGGGCAATTTATGCGCTGCCCCAAACCCTGTTGACCATGAAAACACCTTTTCTTTATTAAAAGGAATGGGTTACAACATTGTTTAAACTATCAATTTATTGGAGGTGCCCTTGTGGCAAGAGATAACATTCGCAATTTTTGTATTATTGCCCATATTGACCACGGCAAATCTACCCTAGCTGACCGCATTTTGGAGCAAACCCGTGCAGTGGACGAGCGACGGATGGAAAACCAGCTTTTGGATGATATGGAGTTGGAACGTGAGCGTGGAATTACCATCAAGGCTCGTGCTGTTACTCTTAATTATAAAGCAAAAGACGGCAAAGACTATGAATTTAACCTCATCGATACCCCCGGCCATGTTGACTTTGGCTATGAGGTTAGCCGCAGCCTTGCCGCTTGTGAAGGTGCTGTGTTGGTTGTAGATGCCAGCCAAGGCGTGGAGGCACAAACATTGGCAAACACCTATATGGCATTGGAACATGATTTAGAGCTGGTACCCATCCTAAACAAAATTGACCTTCCTTCTGCTGAGCCTGACCGCATTGCACAGGAGGTAGAAGATGTAATCGGTCTGCCTTGTTTGGATGCTCCCCGTGTATCTGCCAAAATGGGCATTGGCATTGATGATGTGCTGGAACGGGTCATTTCCGATATTCCTGCACCCAAGGGAGATGAAAACGCTCCTCTGAAAGCATTGATTTTTGACAGTGTATATGACAGCTATAAAGGAGTTATTGTATACATTCGCGTGTTTGAAGGCACGTTGAAGGCCGGTGATACTGTAAAAATGATGGCAACCGGTGCAGAATTTACCGTAGTGGAAGTAGGACATATGGGAGCCACTGCCCTTTCTCCCTGTGCACAGCTTGCCGCCGGCGAGGTAGGTTATCTCACTGCCAGCATTAAAAATGTGCGGGATACCCGTGTAGGCGATACTGTAACTTTGGTTTCCAACCCTACCCCCCAGCCCTTGCCCGGCTACCGCCCTGCTACCCCCATGGTATTCTGTGGTATCTACCCAGCAGATGGAGCCCGCTACCCTGACCTAAAAGACGCATTGGAAAAATTGCAGCTCAACGATGCCTCCCTGAGCTTTGACCCCGAAACCTCTGTTGCGCTGGGCTTCGGTTTCCGTTGTGGATTTTTGGGCTTGCTCCATTTGGAAATTATCATTGAGCGTCTGGAACGGGAATTTGACCTTGACCTAATTACCACTGCTCCTAGTGTAGAGTATCGTATCACTCTCACCGATGGCAGTGTAATCACCATTGAAAATCCCACCAACTACCCTGACCCCGGCACCATTGCTGGTGCTGAGGAACCCTATGTAGATGCTCATATCTATACTCCTACCGAATATGTGGGCAGTTTGATGGACTTGTGTCAAGACCGTCGTGGCACCATGATTGACATGAAATACATGGATGAAACCCGTGTAGACCTTCACTATGAGCTTCCTCTAGGTGAAATTGTCTATGACTTTTTCGATGCTATCAAATCTCGCAGCCGTGGTTATGCCAGCTATGACTATGAGATGAAGGGCTTTAAAGAATCTAAATTAGTAAAACTGGACATCCTGTTGAATGGTGACATGGTGGATGCTCTTTCCATGATTGTTCATGCTGATAAAGCCTATGCAAAAGGTCGCCGCCTTGCAGAGCGTTTGAAAGAAAACATTCCCCGCCAGATGTTTGAAGTTCCCATCCAAGCAGCTATTGGCGGTAAGGTTATTGCCCGTGAAACCGTAAAAGCCATGCGAAAAGATGTTTTGGCAAAATGTTATGGTGGTGATATTACCCGAAAGAAAAAGCTGTTGGAAAAACAGAAAGAAGGCAAAAAGAAGATGCGCCAGTTGGGAACTGTACAGGTGCCCAGTGAGGCCTTCACTGCTGTGCTAAAATTGGATGACTAAGGAGGAAAACAACCATGGGCATTGTTCGTCGGCTACTTTCCATTGGTTTAGGGCTTGCGGCTGGTGTTGCTGCCATCAAACTGCTAAAGAACCAACAGGAAAAGGGAATTTTTGAGCTTAGCGAAAAGGATTATGTGGAACTTCCTATCCCAGATGAATCAGCCCCTTCCAACTCTGATGCTCCCCCTCAATCATTGTAATAACACCCTTTAGGAGGATGTTTCTCTATGAATCAAAAGGAAAGAATGTGTGCCAACCTTCCCTATAAATCTTGGATGGATGGTCTGCCTGAGCACCGCCAACATGCCCAGCAACTATGTTACGAAATCAATCAACTCCCCCCCATTGAAGTGGAAAAGCGTTTAGAACTGTTTCGCAAACTATTGGGCAGTACAGGAAAAAAGTTTTATATTGAGCAGCCTTTCCGCTGTGACTATGGCTGGAATATTCATCTTGGTGAAGATTTTTACTGCAATTATAATTGTACCATTTTGGATATTGGAAAGGTCACCATTGGCGACCGTGTTATGATTGCTCCCAATGTATCCATTTATACTGCTGGCCACCCAGTAGACCCCAAAATGAGGGCTTCTGGCTATGAATATGGCATTGACATTTCCATTGGAAATGATGTGTGGATTGGCGGCAACACTGTTATCAATCCCGGTGTTACCATTGGTAACAATGTGGTGATTGGTTCTGGCAGTGTAGTTACCAAGGACATTCCTGCCAATGTAATTGCTGCTGGTAATCCTTGCCGTGTCATTCGTCCCCTTACCCCTGAGGACAAGCTCTACTATTTTCAGAAACGCCCCTTTGAACAGGAAATTTTGGAGGAAGTGTTATGAACATCCCCTACACCCTGTTGCTGTTGGCGTTGGCTGGTGGCTGTTGGCTTGCCAGCAAATATTTTGAAAAAAGGCAACAAAAGTTAAAGGAGCAGCATTGTATTTCGGTGCAAGGGAAGGTTTGCCGCTATGCTCCCCTAGAAGGAGCCGACCGCAAAGGCAGACCAGTGTTTGCCACTGTATTGTCCTATGAAGTAGAAGGCAAATCCTATGAAGTTCAATTAGATGACCAAATTGCTGAGGTAGACCAAAAGCCAGAGGGAACAAGCATAGAGCTGTTATGTGATAAAAACGACCCTTCCCAGTGTATGCTGGCAGAATTTCCTGTAAAAAAGGGATTGTTTGGATGGTAAGGGATATTTTGACTCCGTTTCAAATGTGAATTTTGTTTCTGTGTCGTTGACACCATTTTCTTAGATATACTATAATAGACTGTGAGAAAACCGCATATTTGGTCTGGTTTTCGTGGAATTACCATCAAGGAGGAATCCCCCATGCAGAAGCGTAAAAAACTTCGGGTTGGCTGTCTTGCTTTGGCGGCTGCCTGTCTGATTTCTATGGCAGGGGCACCTGCTACCGCTTTGGCTGATGAGGCATCTGACCTTGCAAATCAACTGCAACAGGCAGAACAAAAAAAGCAGGAAGCAGAAAAAGAGCTAGAACAAGCAAAGGAAAACTCGAAAAAGGAACAGGCAGTAAGCACTGCTTTGAAAAATGACGAACAGGCTTTACGTGGACAAATCTCTACCATTGTAGGGCAAATCTCCCAAAAGCAAAGCGAAATTGCAGCAAAACAGAACGAAGTTGCAGCAAAGCAGGCAGAAATTGACCAAAAACAGGTGGAGATTGACCAAAAACAAGCAGAGATTGACCAACGCTGGGCAAACTTTAAAGAGCGTATTGCTGCCATGCAGGTTATGCAGGCAGGGGGTACCATTGCTATGTTGGGAAAAGCCACCGACATTTCCAGTTTTCTTACATATTCGGACAACCTTCAAGAGATTTCCAAATATGACCGTCAAGTGATGGACGAAATGGCTGCCGAAAAAGCAGCATTGCAACAACTACAAGATGAGTTGCAGTTACAAAAGACAGAGCTAGAAACTGCACAAGCTGCTTTGGAATCCCAAAAGTTAAATATGGAAAGCCAAAAAAATCAACTAGATGCAACCAAAGCTGCTTTGTCCTTGCAAATTCAAGCACAAGATGAAAAGGTAAGTGCTGCCGCCGCCGATGAACAAGCAGCAAAAGAGGAATACGAGGCTGCCTATGCCATTTGGAAAAAAGCACAAGAGGAATTTGACCGACTGGCAAACAGCAACCCCGGTGCTGCTGTGGTAGGCGATGGAACTGTTATGTGGCCTTTGCCCGGATACACTCGGCTTTCCAGTTATTTTGGAGAGGACCGAGAATTGTGGCCCGGCTACTGGAGCAATGGCCATGGTGGTGTAGATGTTCCAGCACCAGCAGGCACTCCCATTCATGTTTTTAAATCTGGTACTGTATACAACAGCTATTACAGTGCTAGCTATGGTAACGTAGTTATGGTAGACCATGGTAATGGTTTGGTAAGTATTTATGCTCACATGACTGCCCGCATGGCAAGTGTTGGCAGCGTGGTAAATGTTGGGGATGTTATTGGTACTGTAGGAAGCACCGGACAATCCACCGGAAACCACCTACATTTTGAAATCCGACAAAATGGCAGCCGTGTAAATCCTTTGAATTATATTTCTCCATCCTAAGATAAATAAACAAAAAAGCAGTTTTGCCCCCTTCAACAAAAAGGAGCAAAACTGCTTTTTATTATTCTTGTTCATTTTTTACGCTGTATACCCAACGGGTTTGGTTATCATCTGTTTCCTCTGAAGGAGCTTCTGGGGTTGTTTTTTTAGTATCTTCCCCATTGTTTTGTTCTGTTTTTTGACTTTCAGGAGCAGAAACTGTACTAATTAAATGTGTGCCAGAAATCAACTCGTAATAATATCGCCGTTCTTTCCAAAATAGCTTGATAATGCTTTGTCCCACCAAGGCAATTAAAGCTACCATGGACAAAAACTCCATAATATTTCCCAGTTCTACCACAGCATCCAATGTCCATTTTGGCACTCTGCCTCGCAGCTTTGCCTCTAAAACCCACAAAGATACTGCACTGGAAAAGGGCAGATACAGCACTCCTGCCCGCAACATACACCGCCAAAAACCGGGGGGATTTTGTTGTCTGTCCACAATGCGAAAGCTGCATAAGTAGCTTCCGATGGTATACCCTTTGGTGCATGCAGGCAACAATGCAAAATACAATGGGCCACACAGCCAAAAAGGTGCCAACCATCCAGCAAACAAACTACCAACCAGACAAATTCCCACCACTGACCAATCTACCAAAAATGCCATAGCCCTGCGCAACACCGAAATTTGTGCTCCCTTGCGGTAGGCAACCTCCTCCAGTTTTTGTTTACTGGGCAAAAAGAACACCAACAAGGGGGTTATCCAAAATCCCAACAATGTGCCCACTGTATTGTTGATAAGGTCGGTTGTATCAAACAAACGGTAGGGGCGGGGATAAATCCCATATAAACCTGTTAATTGGGTTAATTCAAAAAAGAGACTTAATCCAAAACCAAGGAAAATGCTTTGCCACCATTTTCGGCGGAAATAATAGCGTAAGTACACCCCAAAAGGAATAGTCATCAGCAAGTTCAATGCAGACTCTTGCCAAATCTTTGTATGATAAAAAACTTTCCAGCTATCCAGTGAAAAAGGATTCAACTGTCGATTTTTCCAAAAAGACAAAATAATCTTGTATGGATATAGATTGATATATGGGTCAGTTCGTTTTGCTACTTGCTCAATATCCGGCAAAGGCAAGATAACCAAAAAATAGCTGCACAAAAGATACAGAATAAAAGAATATACCACCACAGCCCGAATAATTGGAACAGCACCATAGCGATGATACTGCACCAATAAAAAGGGTAAGGTGAACAAAGCCGCCAAAAATGGAAACATAAAAATGGCGGACTGAATTGGAAAAATATATTGTTGCATTGTTTCCCCCTAAATATGAAAGATTTTCCGCTTTCACTTCGTTTGTAATAATACTTATGTATGTGTTCCATTTTCTCTATTATAGCAGCTCTGTGTATATCCTGCAAATCATAGGCATTTACTTCCTTTGGCAGGTAATTCTATTGTATCTTTGCTAGGGGTTGTGTATAATACCTATGAACCATGGCAGGAATGGTATCCATATATTTTGGGTACACTGCTGATAGAAATGCTTGAAAAAGGAGTGTAATTCTTTATGAAATATTATATTTGTGTGGCATTGTTGGCTGCACTACTTGCCGGATGTTCCAGTGTTCCTAATTCATCCTCTAGTTCCTCTGAGTCTTCTTCTGTGGCAGCGGCCGCACCTACCACAGCACCTACTTCCACCCCCGTTCCAGCCACAGCAACCCCTGCCCCTACTGCTTCCCCTACTCCTGTACCAGAGCAATCTTCCATTGAAGTGGTAGATGGCATCACCTATGTAAACGGAATTTTAATTGCCAACAAAACCTATTCTCTGCCGGCGGACTATGCTCCTGGTGTCAATGAGGAAGCAAAAGCTGCCTTTGAGCAAATGAAACAAGCTGCCGCAGCAGAGGGACTAAACATCTATATTTCCTCTGCTTTTCGCTCCTATGAGTACCAAACAAAAATTTATAACAACTATGTTGCTCGTGATGGTCAACAACAGGCAGACACATACTCTGCACGTCCTGGACATTCTGAACACCAGACTGGCCTTGCTTTTGACCTAAATTCTATTGATGATTCTTTCGCAAATACTCCCGAATCTGATTGGGTAGCACAACATGCCCATGAATATGGCTTTATCATTCGCTACCCTGCTGATAAAGAATCTGTTACTGGTTTTAAATACGAGCCATGGCATCTGCGCTATCTAGGTGTAGACACCGCTACCAAGGTCTATGAAAGTGGACTGTGCTTAGAGGAATATTTAGATATTACCTCCATTTATCCACAGTAAATTCTTTTACTAACAAAACTGCTGCACCACTCTAAAGAACGGTGCAGCAGTTTTATTGTTGTATATTTTTATTGCACTTCTGCTAAATCCACAGGAGCACCACCCTGCAAGCGGGATTTTTCCGCAGCCAATGCTGCATAGTGGCTCTCCATAGATACATCCAAACTGGTAAGGCCACCTGAAAGTTCTCCGGTGCAAAGATATTCCACAAACTCCTTTACCAGTCCAGTGTCACCACCTGCATGACCCGAAGCATTTTTCATTTCTTCTGTCATATCGTAAACCGTTGGCTGTTGTCCAAAAAGATTTACTACAATCTGCTTTGTGTTCAGGTCTGCTACAATTTCGCCTTTTGTGCCCATAATTTTGGCGTAGCGGGTATTGTGCTCGGTAAATCCTGTCATGGTAAAACTCATAGTAGAGCCATCTGTCATTTCCAAATTTACCACTTGATGGTCTACTACATTGTTATCACAGGAAAAAACACATTTTCCATAGGGGCCTTCTTGAATGGCCTTGGTGATGGATTCTACAGTGGGGTGCAAAGCCAATACTTCATTGGGCCAGCCGGTATTTCCATTTTTTACACCAATTTTATAATGGTCTAGGTAGATTTTTTCTGCATCAAAAGGACAATTTTCTTTTGCTTTGCAACCATCCATGCAGCGTTGGGCTGCTCCTTCCGGCTTGTGGGCTTCATCAAAGAAATAGATTCCCCCAAAAGAGCTAACCCGTTTACAGCTTTTATTTGCAATCCACAAATACAAGTCCATATCATGGCAACACTTTTGCAAAATCATAGGGCTAGTGGTATCGGAATTTGCCCAGTTTCCTCGCACAAAGCTATGTGCTTGATGGTAGTAACCCACATTTTCAATGGCCATTATGGTTACAACATCGCCTATGGTACCCTTATCTACAAGTTCCTTTAGCTTTTTGTAAAAAACAGTATAGCGCAGCACATGGCAAACTACCACTTTTGTACCATACTCTTTCGCTAACTGCTGAATTTCTCTACATTCTTGGGCAAAGGGAGAGATGGGTTTTTCTAAAAGCACATCATATCCCTTTTTAATTGCAGCAATTACATGTCCATAGTGCTGTCTGTCCATGGTAGTAATGCAGATAGCATCCGCCAGCTTTGGCTGGGCGAGAAGTTCTTCTGCACTGGAAAAACAACGTTCGTCAGAAAGATTGTATTTTTCTGCAACATCTTTTACCTTTTCGGGGTCAATATCTGCAACAGCAGCAATTTCCACCACAGGGTCTTTCAGCCCCATAAATGCAGGCAAATAAGCATCCTTTCCCCGATTTCCCAAACCTGCAAATGCAACTTTTATTTTACTTTCCATACCCATTCTTCCTCTTTTCTCTTTTTCCCTTGGTCAATCTCTTATCTATTGACCATATGTTTTATTATATTCCAAAAATCCAAAAGCACAAGAACAAAATCTACCTTGTTTTTTGCACTGTACAACAAAAACCACCTATTGGTTGGGTGGCTTTTTCTTTGGTATAATTCACTTTTATGGGTATTAGCACAAAAAAAAATTCACCATCCGTATAAAATGGATGGTGAATCATCTGGTGCACTTTCAGGGACTCGAACCCGGGGCCCGCTGATTAAGAGTCAGCTGCTCTACCAACTGAGCTAAAAGTGCATATGGTGACCCGTAGGAGAATCGAACTCCTGTTTACGGCGTGAGAGGCCGTCGTCTTAACCGCTTGACCAACGGGCCATATTGCAAAAAATATTATATTCTATATTTCTACTTTTGTCAATAGTTTTTTGCAATTTTTTAAACAAAAACAATTTGTCAGTTATTATATGCCTAGTATTTGCACCAATATACCTGCTATTACACTAATGGTATACAACAGCATAACAACAAATAGATTTTGTTTTATACTTTTGTTTACCCGAAACAAAACAGCCAATCCTACCCCAGCATTGGTACAAAGCCCTGCCAGAACTGCACCAAAACCCAATGTTCCCGATAAATACAGCTGTGTTAACAAAATACTAGAAGCGCAATTTGGAATTAAACCCACTAAAGCCGCACCAAAAGGCTGCCACAAACCTTGATTTTGCAAAAAGGCTGATATTGCTTGCTCTCCTATCCATTCTACAAAAAATCCAAATACAACATTAAAAATCAATACAAACAGGCCAATTCTTATGGTATGTTTGATTGCTGCCAGCCACACAGAATCCTTTTCTTCATGATGATGACAATGGCAATCGTCCAAATTTCCTGTATAGCCCCCCACCAAATCAGCAGGCAAATACTTTGTAAGAATTTTATCCAGTATAAATCCTGCAAAAATTCCAATGATTATTTTGCAAACAATCAGCATTACCAATGCTGGCCATTGCTGGGGTACAGCAATTAACAAAGGAACTGCTTCATCACTTGTTACCAAGAATACAGAAAGGAGTGTCCCCAAAGTAATTACTCTACTTGCATATAAATTTGCCGCCATGGCTGAAAATCCACACTGAGGAACACACCCCAACACTGCACCGGGAATAAATCCCCATTTTCCCCCACCAGATAATGTTTTTTGCAAAGAACTGCTGTGGTAATGTTCAATCCATTCAATAAACAAATAAGCCACAAACAAAAACGGCAACATGGGAATGGTATCCTCTATCCCATGAATGGCCGCATGTTGAAGCATTTCTCCAAATCCTACCCCACCAGTGGCAACAGCCAAAATACCCATTGATAACCTCCATTTTTTACTTTGTCATCTCTACATTATAACACAAAAAATCAGGTGAACCAGACCATTTGCTGATTCACCTGATTTTTATACACACTTCACAAAACTTATCAACAGGCACCTATCAATAATTTTGTGCACGAATCTGGAAGTATCCTTGTGGATGTGCACATACAGGGCAAACCTGAGGAGCATGAGTTCCAATGTGGATATGGCCACAGTTAGAGCAAATCCAAACCTGCTCGGTTTCTCTTGCAAATACTTTGCCCTTTTCAATAGCCTCTGCTAAGGTGCGGTAACGCTCCTCGTGCTCTTTCTCAATCTCAGCTACTTTTTCAAACAAGGTTGCGATGTGAGTAAAGCCCTCTTCATGGGCCTCTTTGGCAAAACCTGCGTACATGTCAGTCCACTCGTAGTTTTCGCCAGCAGCTGCATCTGCCAAATTGTCCAAAGTGTTGCCAATTTTTCCGTCATGCAACAGCTTAAACCAAATTTTGGCATGCTCTTTTTCGTTGTTTGCAGTTTCCTCAAAGATTGCTGCAATCTGGTTGTAGCCCTCTTTTTTAGCGGCAGAAGCATAATAGGTATACTTATTTCGTGCTTGGCTTTCGCCGGCAAAAGCTGCCAACAAGTTTTTTTCTGTTTTGCTTCCCTTCAGTTCCATTGTAATACATCCTTTCTATTTTATATTTTGTTATTGGATGGGATTTTCTTTCCTCTGTTTTGCTTCGCAGCAGGGACAAACCCCATTAAATACCAACTGATAACTTTGAATAGAAAAAGTGCTTTTCTCGTTTGCCAATTCCATAAGATTTTTTGCAGGTTTCTCCAGCCAAATATCTTCTAGTGCTCCACAGTGTGTACAAAGCACATGATAATGTACTTGTAAGGTATGGTCATAGTGGTCGGCACCACCGGGAACACCAATGCGTTGTAGCAGTCCACGGTCAGCCATGTTGGAAAGGTTGCGATAAACAGTAGCACGGCTAATATTAGGCAACTTTACCACAACTTTCTCGTATACCTGCTCTGCAGTTGGGTGGTTTGCCAATTCTTTCACCGCCTGCAAAATTGTTTGCTTTTGAATTGTATTGCGTGTTTCCATCCCAAGTGTCCTCTACTTTCTTTAACAGTATACAGTATCAATTATTATATTTAATAGTATAAACTATCAAAAAGATTTCGTCAAGACACTTTTAAAAATTCTTTATTTTGGACACTTTATGTCTATTTTTTCACCAATTTTCTTGAATTAGCGGAGAGGATGGCTCTGGTTTTGCTTGGGGGTCTACTCTAAAGTATTGACAGATTGCCGTATAGTATACATTTGCTGCCTTTTGGCATCCTTCTTCGGTAGTCCAATTTTTTCTATCATTTGCATTACTAATAAAACATTGTTCCACCAACACAGCAGGACAAGCAACCTGCTCCAAAATTCCAAAACTTTTCAAGGTTCGTTCTTTGTTATCTTCTGCATCTACAATAATCTTTCGTTTCCCACTATAATAAGCAAATCGAATTCCATTATTTCCCCGTAGTCTATGACCTTCATTCCCCATACCTTCCGCAATCCAATGGGCAATTTCCATAGATTTATCACTCCACGTTCTTCCCGGAGGTAGTGGAAAGCATTCAAAACCATGGGATTGGGAGGTAGAAGGGTCATAATTCATATGAATACTTAGTAGTAAACTTGCTTTTTCCTCCCCAGCTTTTTTTGCACGGTCCGAAATGGAACAGCCTTCTCCATTTTCTCGTGTTTTTACAGGGCAAAAAGAGGGATTATTCTCTAGTAAGGTGAATAGTTTATCCACTGTTTTTTCACAGATATCTACTTCATGAAGATTGCCACATCCAGCACCTGTATCAAATCCTCCATGTCCGGCATCTAAGGCCACTGTATAAGGAGGTGTTTGCTGCAATGGATAGGCCTCGACTCCAGTAGATACTACAAAAGCCTCTTGTATCCAAAATGCTGCTTGCCCAATTGCCGCCCATAACACACAAAAAAATGCAATTCTCTTCCAAATATGTTGTTTTTTCTTAATACCAGAGAATATATCAACTACCCAATTCTTCCACACTTGCAAAAGAATACCCCATTTCTTCCCACTTGGTCAGCAACTCATCCATAATTTGAGCATTGGTAGAACTTGTAGAATGCAACAAAACGACAGCACCATCATGGGTGCGAGGCAATAATTTTTCAAATGCTTTTTCTTTGGAAGGCTGTGCATCCACATTCCAATCTACATATGCTAGGCTCCAAAAAACTGTTTTATAGCCCAAACTTTTGGCCCATGATAAATTTTCATCGCTAAATTTTCCTTCTGGTGGTCTATAAAACTTTTTCATAGGAGAGCCAACTGTTTGTTGATATATTTCCTCTACTTGTTTTAATTCTTGTTCAAACTCTTGCTGTGATTTTTTGGTCATATTGGGATGGTGCCATGTATGATTTCCCACAACATGGCCTTCTTCTGCCATTCGTTTCACCAAGTCAGGATTTTCTTTGATATATGGGCCAACCACAAAAAATGCTGCTGGAGCGTTATGTTTTTTTAAAGCATCTAAAATGGCGGGCATATTTCCATTTTCATATCCTGCATCAAAGGTCAAATACAATTTTTTCTGACCCTGTTGGGGATAGTAATAATAAGCATCATAGGGTGCCAATTCTTCTGCTGAAAGATTGGGAACTGGTGGTTGATTTTCCTCCTGAAAGGATAGTCCCCATTCATGGTTTGATACTGTAATGGCATTTTGTAAATTTGTATCTGGTTTTGCCCATAGTCCTGCTACCAGTAATAGTGCGGCAGCAGAAAGCACTCCAATAAAACGCCATGTTTTTTGACGGTTCATACAATAAAACATGATTGCTCCCTCCCAAACAATTCTTTTGTATTATATGAACCCTTTTGAAAAAACAGACCGCTATTGTAAAAAGCTCATAAAAATAAACAAAAACCGGGACAACATAAAAATGTCATTCCGGTTTGCTTTATTATTTACAAAGTGTAGGCAAAAAATTGTGACACAAAAGAGTCCTACTCTTTTTCATTATTCATCCTCTTCATCATTCCATGTGGGGTCTGCTATTAGTAAAGTAATAAGCTGTCCTTTGGCTACATCGCAGCCATACAGTATATTATTTTCTGTATCCAAGCAAAAATGAACACCTTCTAGAACCATTTTTGAAGTGTCTATACCCTTCTCTTTTAAAGTGGCCCAAGCATTTTCTTCCTCTTCATAAGCGATATCCAAACACCACATTGACATAAAGAAAATTACTTTTAAAAATTCTTGTATATTATCAGCAACTTTTTTATAAGTAATAAAATCGTCCTCAGTGGAAATATAAATAGGAGGATTTTCTACCCCATTATCTAAATCTTTTCTTAGATAACCTGCACTCCAACATCCCTGATTTTCAAAGGCAATCAAAATATAATCTTCTGTAATTTTATACCATTCTTCTTTTGGCAACATACACAAGCGGTAGTTTACATTTTCCAAAGCCTTTTTTTCTTTTTCTTCCTCTGTTAAACCTTCAAGGTCTTCTTCATAGCAATCCAAATCTTCAGACAAATATTCATAAGTGCTTCCTATTTCGCTGGGTTCAACCATTCTATCTTGAGCATTATTGGCAGGATGACGACCATATTTCATCATATATTCTCTATAAGAATTAGGAAAAGAAACACCTAATCTTTGTTCAGCTTCTTGAATTTCTTCCTCAGAATATCCTGAAAAAGGTTCGCTAAACTCAGAGTCCTCAACCTGATGCAAATACTCTAATACTTCAAGTGCTGTTAAATCATATTTTTTAGACATATCCATTACACTCCCATCAAATTTTTGTAGAACATTGCCCAGTACTGCCACTTAAAATAATTACAAAAAGTCGTATTAACAACTAAATATAGTATAGCATATAAAAAAACAACCTGCAATAGCAGGCTGTAAAAAATTTTATGTAAAACGAGAAAGCCGGCACCTACCTATTTTCCCGGGCCGTCTCCAGCCAAGTATCTTCGGCACGACCGAGCTTAACTACTGT
>CALWZC010000025.1 GCA_944385935.1 uncultured Anaerofilum sp. | reverse complement strand
TCCGTTCGACTTGCATGTGTTAGGCGCGCCGCCAGCGTTCGTCCTGAGCCAGGATCAAACTCTTTATAATATGGTATCTAAACCAGATTACTCTGAATTTAAATCAAATGCTCACAACGCAATCGCTTGCGTCCTGTCATTACTCTTTAGGAATTTTCTTCCTTATTTATGTCACACTTTCATTCCATGTGCTCTAAGGGTTTCCATTCAAGCTTCTTCAATATTGTTTAATTTTCAAGGTCCTGCGCCGTCCAGCCTCTCAGCTGACAGCCTGATTATCCTACCACAGATTTTCTAATCTGTCAACAACTTTTTTCAATTTCTTTTCAAAAGTTGTTCCCTTTTGTTCAGGCATTGCTTATTTTTGACTTTTCGGCTTGCCGCCTCACGAGGCAGCTTGCTTATTATATCAACCCTTTTTCCTTTTGTCAACGCTTTTTGCTATATTTTTTTAAAAAACTTCCCGTTTTTGATAAAACGGGAAGTTTTCTACTCTCTTGATATATTTCTATAGCCTTAAAACCTTAATTCTAAGTTATACATATACATCCAACTGGTGACCAAAGGAATTGGTCTGAGGCAGCATTTCCAACAGCTGGGCTGCCTGTGCTTCTTGGAAGTTCATTGCTTTTTTTGCAACAGAAACAGAAGCTTGGAGCTGCACCTGATTTTGTGCATAGCTACTGCTCATAGCAGCAATTGACATAGTATCCATGTAAAATACCTCCTATTAGGATTTTTTTGAGGATTGAGAAAGTTTATATAAAATCTCATCACCAATTTGGTCTAAAGGCAACTGCTTGGTGATTCCTCCCATTTTATACGCCTCCATAGGCATACCATATACAACACAGCTCTCTCTGTCCTGTCCAATGGTATATGCTCCTGTTCGGCGCAGCTTTGTGATTCCTCTTGCTCCATCGGCTCCCATTCCGGTCAGAATTACACCAATCGCTTTAGCACCTGCCACATCTGCCACAGAATCAAACATCACATCTACAGAGGGACAATGCCCACTGACACGCTCCCCTTGCATGCTGCGTATATAATACCCTTTAGCGTCCTTTTTCAGAACCAAATGGTAGCCACCCGCTGCCACAATAATCTGTCCTTGCACAACTCTGTCCATATCTTGGGCTTCTTTTACCTTCATTTTGCAGATACGGTTCAACCTTTGGGCATACAAATTTGTAAAGTTTGGTGGCATATGCTGAACAATTACAATTCCTGGTGTGCTCTCTGGCAAAGCCTTTACCACTTCGATAATAGCTTCTGTTCCGCCAGTAGATGCTCCAATGGCAATAATTGTTTCATTGCTTACCTTCAGCACAGGAGGCATCCGCTGCATCAAAGAAGGTTTCCGCACAGCAGCGGCAGCAGCTGGACGGCGCACCTTGGCCTGAACGGCCATTTTTACCTTATTCCGCAAATTCAGCAAAAACTCATCCACAGCCCCGGGCTCTCCTGCTTGGGGTTTGTTTACAAAATCTACTGCACCAGCTTCCAATGCATCAAGGGCATTCATGGGCAAAGATGTTACAACAATAACTGGAATAGGCTTTTGAGGCATCAATTTTTTCAAAAATTCAATGCCATTCATTTTAGGCATTTCTACATCCAGCGTAATTACATCTGGCTTTAATTGCTCTATTTTGCGCATAGCGTCTTCTGGGTCCATTGCACTTCCAACTACAGTTAGAGCAGGGTCCTCCGAAAGACTCATCCGCAGTTTTGTCCGAAAAAGAATAGAATCATCAACAACGAGCACTCTTGCTGGGTCAGCCATAACTTATCTACCTCCCTTGTTCGGCTGCTTTTGATAAATTGCAGGCATCAGGTAGGTATATTTGGAATTTGCTTTATCAACACTTTCAGAATGTCCAATGAACAAATATCCACCCATTGCAGTTGCATCATAAAATTTTTCCACCGTTTTGTTTGTGGTAGGTGCATCAAAATAAATCATCACATTCCGGCAAAAGATAATATCAAAGGGCTTTTTGTACACAAAAGGGTCCATCAAGTTGAAAATACGGAACACAACTTCCTTTCGTATTTTCTCACACACTTGAAAATTTCCGTCTGGAAGCCGATTGAAATACTTCGTTTTCCATGCATCGGGCAACCCCTTAATACTATCCATGGAATAAATTCCCTGACGTGCTTTAGTAAGTACATTTGTAGAAATATCTGTTGCTAAAATTGTGGTATCCCATTGCGGCTTACGAGGTCCAAAGTATTGGTCCATCACCATAGCAATGTTATATGCCTCTTGTCCTGCAGAGCAGCCTGCACTCCAAATACGCAAATCTCCTCGTCTGGTTTTTTCCAGTTGAGGCAAAGCCACTTTCATCAAAAACTCAAAATGTTCGTTTTCTCTAGCAAAATAGGAATGGTTGGTTGTAATTTTGTTTAAAAAACCATGCAGTTCCTCTCCGCTTTTATCCTGAAACAAAATTCTCATATATTCCGAAAAGGTAGAAAATCCTTTTCCTCTCAATGTATGAGAAAGTCTGCCTTCAATCAGCTGCCTCTTTTTGCTCAGGTCAATTCCATAGTGGCTGTAAACAAAGCCAACCAAATCCTTAAATTCTTGGTCTGTTAGCTTGATGATTCGGTCTTGGCTTAAATCTATGGGCATTTTTGGTCTCCTTTCCTTAGGTTATATCATGCGTTTGCAACCACTGTTTCCAAATCATTTACAAAGAGTTTTTCACAGTCAATATTCAACACAGTTGTGCCATTGTGTGTAGAAATGGAAGCAATGTATTTTGCTGCTACATCTCCCGGAGGAGTTGCAGAAATACTTTCTTCAGAAATAGTAACCACTTCCGAAACACTGTCCACAATTAACCCAATATGCATTTCATTGATGTCAATTACTACAATACAAGTCTTATCATCATAGGGCCGTTCTTCCATGCCCAATTTCAGACGAATATCAATTACAGGAATTACTTTGCCTCGAAGATTGATAATGCCTTTTACATATTCAGGCAAATTAGGCAAGTGTGTCACCCGCTGTACTGTAATAATCTCTATAACGTATTGCAATTCTACGCTGTGCAACATCTGTTCAATATAAAACAGCAAATACCGGTCTTCCAACTCGGTTCTTCTGTCTTGCTCCATGCTCAAAACCTCTCCTGCCATGTCCATTCCTCCCTTACAGGTTGTTGATAAGTGCATTTGCATCCAAAATCAAACTTACAGTACCATCTCCCAAGATACTGCATCCAGAAAGCCCTTGTGACTTCAAATCGTATTTATTGAAGAATTTGGGGAATGGCTTTACCACTACTTGATATTCTCCCAGCAATTCATCTGCAAAAATACAAGCATTGGCACTGCTATTTTCAATCTGAATCAAAATACCATCTGTAATGTTTGTGCACTTTGGCTCAATCTGGTACATCTCATGCAAACGCAAAATGGGCAAGCACTCGCCTCGTACCATAATCATCTCACTGCCGTTGGAGTTTCGGATAATCTGCTCAGGGTCAGTAACTTTAAAGGACTGTTTAATGGAAGTAATGGGCAAGGTAAGCACTGTGTCACCCACAGACAAGTTCATGCCATCTACAATGGCCAATGTCAAAGGAATTTTGATAGAGAAGGTTGTTCCCTTGCCCAATTCACTGTGAATAACGATGCTGCCGCCTACTTTTTCGATATTTTTACGAACAACGTCCATGCCTACACCACGACCAGAATATTCTGTCACTTCTTGGTTGGTGGAGAATCCTGCCAACATAATCAGTTGGTATGCTTCTTTGTCTGTATACTCCGATTCTGGTTTTACCAACAAACCTTTTTCTCTTGCTTTTGCAAGCAGTTTCTTCGGGTCCAAACCACAACCATCATCAGAAACATCCAGCAAAATCTCTCCGCCTACATTCCGCGCAGACAACATAACCTTGCCCATTGCTGGCTTGCCCATTGCAACACGCTCTTCAGGCAGCTCAATGGCATGGTCCATAGAGTTTCGAATCATGTGCATTAAGGGGTCAGCAATAGCATCGTTGATGGTTTTATCTATTTCTGTATCGCCGCCATATGTAACCAGTTCTGCTTGTTTGCCCAATTTCTTGGCCATATCACGAACAATACGAGACATCTTCTGGAATGTTCCATGCAGAGGCAACATACGAATACTCATTACCACATCTTGTAGTTCATCGGTCAATTTGCGCAGCTCTCGAACAGACTTTGTAAAGTGGTCTAGTCTTAATCCCTCCAAGTCAGGGTCTCTTACAACCATAGATTCGGCAGTAACAATTTCGCCCACCAAATCCATCAAATGGTCTAGTTTAGACTGATTTACACTAATCAAGCTCTGCTTTACACCCGCTTTTGCTGCATTGGCATTAGCATTTGCAGCTGCGCTGGCAGCAGGTTGAGCTGAGGCAGCAGGTTTACTGGTTTCCACAGTTGCCTGTTTTGCTTTTGGTTGTGGTGCCACAGGTTCTGCCTGTACCGCTGGTTTCTCCTCAACCTTCTCAGGTTGTGGTGTAGCAGGAGTGGTGCTGGCAGGAACCTCTTGTTGAGGCTGCTCGGCAGACAACTCCCCTTCGGAGATAACTTCATAGCTTTTGATGTTCAAAGCCTGCTCAATAACTTTTATTACATCATCTTCAGAATCAAACCCACTACAACATACTACCAAGCCATTTTTCACAATCTCTGCGCTGGTTGCTGCATCTCTTTCGGGATGGTCGGGGATAGATTCTACTGTGCCACAGCATCCTTTCAGCTGGGAAATCAGCATAAAGGAACGCATGTTTTCCATCTGGCATCCATCTTGGAAGAATACACGAACTTGCAAAACATCTCCTGCTTCATGGCCACCAGTAGCCACAGGAGCTGGCTGCTCCTCTACAACAGCTGGTTGCTCTTGCTGAGGTGCATTCTCTGCCACTTGTTGAGCTGCTGGTTCTTCGCCCTTCATCACAGCTGCCAAGTTATGGAAGCTAGAAATCAGAGCAGAAGCATCAGATGGGGTATAGTTTCCTGCCTGAACAGCAGTAATCTCTTTCCGCAAAAAGTCGGATGACTGGAATACCAAATCAAACAACTCATCAAAAACAATATCCAGCTTACTAATATCTTCACGGATGATATAGAAAACATCCTCCACAGCATGGGCCAAGGTGGACATCTCATCAAACTCCAACATAGCCGCAGAGCCCTTGATGGTGTGAGTAATCCGAAAAATAGAATTAATATTGTTTTCGCTAATGGTTTTTTCTTTTTCTGACTCCAAGAGAATTTCATCCAGTTGGTCTAACATCTCATTGGTTTCATAAATAAACGCTTCCAGTAAAGATTCCATTCCTGTATCCACATCATTCATAACGCATTCACCCTCTTGTTTTCATTCATCTTTATGAACTATATAGTATATCTCTATTATCCAACATTTTTCAAAAAATGTAACCCCCTAATCTATATTTTTTCAAAAATAATTTATTTTTTCATATAAAATCTCTTTTTACTATTGATTTTTGTCATTTCTATGGGATAAATTAAATAGGATATGCTTTGCCATATCCATTGCTTAATACTCCATTGGCCGGTGAGAATATGGTTCTGGCCTGTGTGGGCAGTTCTTAAGCTGTTATATTTTTTTGTAGAGGAGAAGTAGAATTGGCGGAATTACTTAAAGTAACTACACCCATTATCAATAAAAATCAGCCGGTTCAACAGCCTGCTCAAACACAAGCACCCGGTGTACTAAATATTCAGGATGCTTCTCGTGTATTACAGACCCACAACCAGACCAATATGATGAACGATGGCAATGCCACACTGGAAAATTCCAGTGCTCCGGCTATGCTGTTGAATTTGTTAAAAGACCCGGCTGTCGCTGCATCTTACCTGAAAAACATCTCCTTTTTGGAGGAGATATTCAAGCTGTTGCCTGCCAACAACCAATCCATGACGGCAGAAATTGAACAGCTTTTTGGTAGTATGATGATGCCTGAAGCGGAAATTGCACCAGAGATGATGCGTCAAGGGGAAACTGCTACCCTATTGCGTGGTGAGTTGTTCGACTTTTTGCGCGATATCAACAGCAATGCAGCTCCTCGCAGTGACCTGCAAGCAGCTGTTGCCAATTTCCTGAAAGCTGCCAACAGCCTTTTATGTCGTGAAGACATTCGGGGTGCTGTATACAACAATCTGCAATTTTTGCGGAAATCTCTTAGTTCCAGTCGAGAGCTTTCCTCTAAAATTGACCAGTTACTTACAAAGATTGCATTGGGCGGCGACAAGGAATTTCCACAAACCAAATCTGAGGTGTTATCTTTTCTCAACGAGGTAACCACCAGCATTTTATACACCGACAAACTGGACAAGGTGCTTTCTATCCTCAAATATAATCTCTCTCGGTACAATGCCAACGAAGATTATTTCCACGAGGCTGCCTTTTTGTTACGCCAGCACCTGACTGCTCCCCAAAGGCGCAGATTCTCCGCTTTGGCAGAGCAGTTTTTATCTCAGTTAGCTCAGCAAAAAACCCATCCAGAGCTAAAGTTTGGCTCTTCTCGTGTGATGGAAACACTGGCTTTGCTTCTGTCTCGTCATTCTTCCAACGAATCTCTTTCTGCTGGGGATGAAGCACGTATCGAACAAATTCTCCACAGTTTGCTTTCTTCTCCTTGCAACTTTACTCCGTTGCTTCATTTCATTATTCCTGTGGAATACCAAGATATGCGTTCCTTTGCAGAAATATGGATTAACCCAGAAAGTGACGAAAAAGATATGCCCAAAGGAGCGGGCAAGGGAGTTCATTTTTTGCTGGTAATTGATGCCGAAGGTGTGGGACGTTTTGAAGCAGATGTCTATATCCATGAACGCACTGTTGATTTTAATTTGCTGTGTCCGCCAGGATTGGAGTCCTTCTTTTCAACACTTTCCACCCCATTGTCACAAACCTTTGCTTCAATGGACTACCGTGTAGGCTCCATTCAGTTTGCTCCTCTGGAACGTCCTCGTTCTCTGATGGAAGTTTTTAAATCATTGCCATATAAAAGGATGGGATTGGATGTCAAAGTCTAAAAATAAAGCGGTTGCATTAAAATATAATACGGAACAAGACTTTGCCCCTGTGGTAATTGCCTCAGGCTATGGCGAAGTAGCCGAACGTATCATTGACATTGCTGAACAGCGTGGAATTCCTGTATATCGGGATGACAGTGCTGCTTCTATGTTATGTATGCTAGAGGTGGGCACTACAATACCACAAGATATGTACCAGCTGGTTGCTGCCATCTACGTTCAAATTCTCAATGCTGCGGCTAAATTGCAACATTCTCATGAGTTGCCCCATTCGTAAAATTTGTTATCGAAACAGCAGAATTTCTGTTGTATAAGGAGGATTTTTTATGGACAATTATATTGCACGACAACCCATTTTGGGCAGTAATGGAAATGTTATCGGATATGAACTGCTATACTACCAAGACAGTGGCCTTACCTTCCACGCCCACGACTCCAATACCGCACAGGCCATTGTGCAATTTTTTAATCAGTTAGACGAATCCTCTTTCCTAGACGACAAAGAGGCTTTTCTCACCTTTACTCCCAATCTGCTCATGCAGAATATTCCCCGTGTATTCGACCCTCGAAAACTGGTTATCCAGATTGAAGATAATGTTTTGATTCATCCTGTTGCCCGTATGATGTTGCAGCGATATAAAAAGCAAGGATATCGCCTTTCTTTGATTGGGTTCCAGTTTAACAGCCGTTACATGGACATTCTGCCCATGATGGATATTCTACGCATCAACTTTAAAAATATCACACAAGAGCAAATGGACACCTATCGTTCTGTTGCTTCTGAATTTAACCTAAAGTTGGCTGCTTACAATGTAGATGATTTGGATACCCGTGCTTTGGCTGAAAAGTGTGGTGTAGACTACATTCAGGGCAAGGCTGTTGCTGAAATTGCACGTGCAAGAGCTCAGAAAACGCCACAGCATTTGAAAACCAACTTCTTCCATCTAATGGCTGCTGTTACTCGTGAAGAGCCTGATTTAGATGAAATTGCACAACTCATCAGCATGGATGTTACCTTGACATTCTCTTTGCTGAAGATGGTAAACTCTTCTTACTTCTCTTTGCCCAATCGTGTAAAGGATATTAAGCAAGCTCTTACTATTCTTGGTTTGGGCCAGTTGCGTCAGTGGATTTATCTGCTCAGCTTTGGCGGTGAGGATGATATCACCGATGAACTGATTAAAGTATCTTTCCAGCGTGCTATCTTCTGCCAAAATCTTTCTGAAAACATTTCCAACTTCCCTCTGGCATTCTCCGAGGCATATATGTTGGGTATGTTCTCCATTTTGGACCAGCTGCTTGATGTTCCCATGGAGGATGCTTTGGCATCTTTGCCCATCTCTGATGCGCTGAAAAATGGTCTTACCAAACAAGAAGGTCCTTGTGGTGCAATGTATCTACTAACCTTGGCATACGAGCAGGGCGAGTGGCATAAGGTTAACAAATATGCAGAGGAACTGCAACTTCCCTTGAGTATCATTGCACAACAGTACTTGGAAGCTGTAAGCTATGTAAATGTAACTTGGAACAATTTGATGGAGCCTTTTGATTCCACAAATCCTCCTATGCCCATGCCCCATAATTAAGCATCGCTAATTCATTTACTCTGCATAATAACCCTTTAAACCCCGTTGTTGTCTCCTATTAGATAACAACGGGGCCCTTTTTATGTATAAAAAAATAGGCATCTGCTTTTTTGTAGCAGCCTGCCTATTTTTTGTTTCTGTATCATCCTGAAAAATTTACCAGCTAAATTCTCCCCGATTCACCGATTTAATTTTCATGATTCCATCACTTGCAGAGAAAAATAAAGTTCTTCCGTAGTTCTTTCCAGTATCCTCTGCTATGATAGGAATTCTCAACCGCGCCAATTCTGCCTTTACTGCCTTTACATTTCTTTCACCAATATTGGCCAAAGAATTGTTTCCTCTTGCAGCAAACATCTGTGCCCCTCCTGCAATTTTAGCTTGCAATCTTGTGGGAGAAGCACCTGCCATCTGCATCTTTTTTACTAGGTGAACAATGGCAGTATCTGCAAATTTATAGGGCTGTTGGGCGGAATTTGAAAATCCTTGGCTGCTGGGGAGCATAATATGAGAAAGACCTGCTATTTTGCCCAGTTTGTCATACAGGCAAATTCCCACACAGGAACCCAATGCATAGGTTACCAAAATATCTTCACCTTTGGCCACATTCAAGTCGGAAATTCCAACAGTGATTGTGCTCATTATACCAACCCCAGACTACTCATAATTTTGTTTAGCGAATCCACCTCTGGAATCATCAACACATGAGTGCCTGCACGAACATTTCCATTTCCCAACTCATCTTCAATGCAAATAATTTTATCGCTAATATTTGCATAGTAAATCGCAGGTGCGCTCAAAATAGCTCCGGCCATGTCCACACACAAATCTGGCACACTGATGTCAATGGTCAACCCTGTCATTTCGCCAATGGCATTCACAAAAGAACCTGCCATAATGTTGCCCACTTCTTGAATGGCAGAACCTGCCATCTCATCTAGTTCCCCATTTTCTGGAAACTCCACGCCCATCAACTGCTGCAAAACCAAGTGAGCAAAGTCTTGCTTTAGCAGGAACATAATCATTCCTGTTACATCTCCTTGCAGTTGCAGCATCAGACCTACTAATAATTGCTCTGGGCCACCCAAACTTTCAATTACATCATCATATTCCAAAATACGAATGGTAGGTACTGCAATATCTACCGGCTCTTGCAACATCACCGACAATGCTGTTGCCGCATTTCCAGAACCAATATTTCCAATTTCACGCAATGCATCCAGCTGCATTGCATCTAAATCGTCATAATTTTTCAATGATAATCCGCCCTTTATGCTCTTAGATTATTTACATTTTGTTCAATCTCATCAGCAGTCTGCACTACTCGTGCACTCAACTGAAAAGCTCTTTGTGCCATAATCATGCGTGTCATTTCATCTTCCATGTTGACATTTGCATTTTCCAGCATTCCCTGCTTGAGCATATAATCTTCATTTACAACACCCACACGGGTAAAACCTGTTTGTTCGTTGGTTGCATAACGACTAGAGGAAAGGGGGGTCATTGCACCGGGACGCTCTATTACAAATACGCCCACTCTATCAATTAAACCATCTGTATTTGGAATTCCATTTTCATCCAATGTCAACTGAATACGATTCTGTGCAGCATCCAGTACAAAGCCTCCATTGGCATCGGTAAGATATGCCTGACCATCTGCTAAACCAATGGAAAAGCTACCATTTCTTGTATAAGAAATTTTTCCATCTTGCTGTATGGCAAACATTCCATCTCCCTGAATAGCAAAGTCCAGCATAAAGTTTGTGGTCTGTGATATTCCTTGTGTATGGTCTATGCCCAAATCAATAGCTCTTACGCCACTTCCAGTCAACGGGGTATCCTCTGTATTTACATACATATAGCGATACATCAAATCTTCAAAGCCTACCCGTTGCTTTTTATAACCAGTAGTATTGACATTTGCTAAATTATTACCAATATTATCCATTGCAGTCTGTTGTGCCATCAATCCGGCAGCACCTGCATAAAATGCCGATTTCATCTATTGGTCAACTCCTTTACTGTACAGCACCAATTTGTGCCACCGCTTTTCGGTCAATTCCATCAATAATCTGTAATGCTGAACTGCAACTTTGGAATGCTCTTTGTGCTGCAATAAAATTGGACATTTCTTGGTTCATATCTACATTGGATTTTTCCAGTGTGAACTGTACTACCTGGTAGTTATCAGCATTCACAGCACCCTGTGGAGCAGTAAACATTCCATTTCCCATTTTGGTCATGGTAGTATTATCTGCGGGGCGAGTCAATTGCAAGGCGCCCACTTGCTGCCCTTGCTTATTGTATACGTTGCCCAGTTCATCAATGGTAATTCCATCCTGTCCAACCTGTAAAGGACCATTTTTCCCCAGAACACGGCCAATATTGGGCAAAGTCAGATAGCCCTGGTCATCTACAGTAAATTGACCATTTCGAGTGAGGTAAGTGGTTCCATCTTGCCCTTGTATATTAAAGTAGGCATCGCCATTCAATGCAAAATCCAACTCTCTTCCAGTAGGCTCTAATAGACCACTGTTCATGCAGGCAACTTCTCCCTGCACTACACTGATGGGATAGGCTACCCCATCTCCCAAAACTTGCTGTCCGTTGGCATCTATGCGTTTTTGCACTTCTGCTTCAAAAGCACCTGTTACCAAACGGCTAGCGCGATATCCTGGTGTTTGTAGGTTTGCCAGATTATTTGCAATGGTATCTAATTCATTTTGTTGTGTTAAGATAACCGAAGCAATCGTATAAAATCCAGAATGCATTTTTCATACCCTCCCTTTTTTATCCTTCTTCATATTTTTTTAAAGCTGCTTGTAGTTTTTCCAGTGCCTTTGCCCGAATCTGAGAAACTCTCTGCTGGGTAAGTCCTAGAACCTCTCCAATTTCCCGTAAATTCAGCTTTTCATAATAGCAAAGAGCGATTACTTGCTTGTATCGAGGTGGAAGCTGTTGGATAGCCTTTTCCAGTTCTGCTAAAATTTCCTCATTCACCAGTCTGGCATCCATATCTTCATTTTGCACCAAATGGGCTCCTGTCAAATTGATTTCACTGCTTTGCTCAATCAATTCTTCATAGGATACGCTGTCAGCTGCGTAAATCTCGGTTTGCAGTTTTTCCAGTTCCTCTACACTCATTTCCAACTCGGCTGCAATTTCTTGCTGGGTAGGGCGTCGCATCAGTTTTCCTTCCAGTTCCATTTGTGCTTGCCGAATGCGCTTGCTCATTGTCCAAATGCGGTTGGGCAACCAGTTTTGTTTCCGCACATAGTTTACCATGGAACCGCGAATTCCTTTGTAGATATAGGTGTCAAACTTTACGCCTCTATCCGGGTCAAATCGTTCAATTCGCTCAATCAGTGCCAAAATTCCTTGATTGAAAAAATCTTCTGGCGGAATATTGGATAACAACATAGAACGCATACTGTAAATGGCTGCATTTACATATGGAGCATAATGCAAAACAAGCTGATTTCGTAGAGTAATGTCCCCTGTGCGCTTATACTCTCGCATTACCTCATCAGGGTCTTCTAAAGCATACTCTTTCCCTTCCAATGCAACATTCACTTTTGCTATCCTCCTTTCCGCATATCAGGATATTGCTGCGGTGGTCAGATGGAGATAACTCCCAAGGACTGAATTTGCACACTGGAATCTACATCGTTAAAGGACAGCACCACCACATCTGGGCAGAACTGGTCCAGCAGCTTTTTGTAATAAATTCGCACAATGGGCGATGTTAGAATAATGGGCACCTGCACCAGCCTTCTCATTTCGGTTACCTTTTCTGTGGTAGCAGATACAATGCTTTGAATGGTGTTGGGGTCCAGAGCAAGATATGCTCCTCCCTCCATCTTCTTTACACTGTTGATAATTTTATTTTCAATCTCGCTATCCAAGCTAAGCACTTTCATCTGCCCTGCCTCAGAGAACCGGTGTGTAATAGTACGCTTCAATGCTTGGCGTACATACTCTGTAAGCATATCCGAATCTTTGACGGTGGGGGCATAGTCTGCCAAAGTTTCCAGAATGGTTTCCATATCCGAAATAGGAATATTTTCACGCAACAAATTCTTAAGCACTTTTTGCAGCTCGTTTTGAGAAATCAATGCAGGAACAGTATCCTCCACAATAGCTGGATTGTTCTTTTTCAGATTCTCCAGCATCTTTTTTACTTCCTGTCGTGTCAGCAGTTCAAAAGCATGTGCACGAATCAGCTCGGACAGGTGTGTAATGATAACACTAGTGGCATCAATGAGAGTATAACCCGCCATTTCTGCCTTAATCTTTTTATCTTCACTAATCCACTTTGCCGGCATTCCAAAAGCTGGCTCAATGGTATCAATACCATCAATGGCCTCTGCTTCTGGCACATCTCCCGGAGAAAGAGCAAGATAATGGTCTACCAGAACCTCACCTACCGCCACGCTTTCTCCTTTCAGTCGTACTTCATACTGATTGGGGTTCAACTGGCTGGAGTCGCGCATACGAACAGGCGGAATAACAATGCCCATTTCATCGGCAAACTGTTTTCTCAACATAACAATACGGTCCATAAAATGGCCGCCGCTGTTCTGGTCTACCAAAGGCAACAAGCTATATCCCACTTCTACACTGATGGGGTCTACCGACAACAGCGCATACACATTGTCCAAATTTTTATAGTATTCAACCTCACTGGTAACCTCCTCCAAAACAGGGGGAGCTTCCTCGGCTTCTGGAACAGCCTGTGTCTTTTTTCTTTGAATTAAAATTCCCCCTGCAATCAAAGCAGCCGAAATCATCAATACCTGAATGGGAGGGAATCCAATAAGAATTAGCAAAGGCAAGGCAGCACCAGCAATCATCAAAACAACAGGCTGACCACTGAATTGCTGCAAAACATCTGTGTTCAGGTCTGCATCCGAAGTGGAGCGAGTTACCAAAATACCAGTAGCCACCGAAATCAACAGGGCAGGAATCTGACTCATCAAACCATCGCCCACAGTAGAGGTAGAATATGTGGTCATAACGGTGGCAAGGTCACCACCAGCCATAAATCCAACAGCCACACCACCAATCAAGTTGACCAGTGTAATTACAATGGAGATAATGGCATCGCCCTTTACAAATTTCGAGGCACCATCCATGGCACCAAAGAAATCTGCTTCTTTTTGAATTTTGGTTCGGCGCACTCTGGCCTGTTCCTCGTCAATCAATCCAGAACTTAGGTCCGCATCAATGGCCATCTGTTTACCGGGCATCGCATCCAATGTAAAACGAGCAGATACCTCAGCTACACGTTCAGCACCCTTGGTAATAACAATAAACTGTACCAAAACGATGATAAGGAAGATAACCAAACCAACTACAACATCTCCCCGAATTACAAATTGACCAAAGGTTTTTACAACCTCTCCAGCATAACCGCCGTTGGTCAAAATGGAACGTGTGGAAGAAACATTCAATCCTAGCCGCAGCAAGGTTGTTACCAGCAGCAGGGAGGGAAACAGGGATAAATCCAGTGTTTCTTTTACGTACATGGTCATCAGCAAAATTACCAACGAAATGGCAAGATTCATGATGAACATAAAGTCTAGGAATGGTGTGCTTAAGGGAACAATCAAAAGTGCAACGATTACAATCACGAAAATCGCCACTATATTATTCAATACTTTCATGTAATCGAATCCTTTTTCTTAAGATTATAAACAAAGGCCAAAACCTGTGCTACCGGTTCGTAAAACTGGGCAGGAATTTCCTGACCAATCTCAATGGAGGCATACAATGCTCTTGCTAATGGTCTATCCTCCATTACATATACACCATTTTCTTGGGCAATGTCCACAATTTTCAAGGCAATCAAATTTTTTCCCTTTGCCACCACTGTAGGCGCATTGTCCCTTTCACGGTCATACCGCAGTGCAACCGCAAAATGTGTGGGGTTTCTGATAACTACATCTGCGCTAGGCACTGCTTGCATCATACGATTGCGAGCACGCTGTT
The DNA here is from genome assembly GCA_944385935.1 of uncultured Anaerofilum sp. Lineage (GTDB taxonomy): Bacteria > Bacillota > Clostridia > Oscillospirales > Ruminococcaceae > Anaerofilum. The sequence goes on along the minus strand of CALWZC010000025.1, from coordinate 3,934 downwards.
GCTGCATAGAACGAATTTTACCCTTGATTTGGGGGTCACCTTCCATTTGTTTGTATTCGTCCTTTACTTCCTGCTTACTCATGCGCAGATTTTTCTCATATTCCCACCACTGATACAAATAATCTGCCGCAGCCAATGCCACAAACAGAATTCCCACCGTCATTACAATTTCTGAAACCACCTCGCCCGTAATGGGAAACACTCGACTTGGTGGCATATCCATCAGGCGTGGAAACTCCTCCATTCGTCCTTCAAGGATATTATATAATACAGCTCCTAAAACAATTATTTTCAAAATTGCTTTTATCAGCTCTACTACAGCCCGCAAAGAAAACATCTTTTTTAATCCACTTAAGGGGTTAATTCTTTCCCCCTTAAATTTTAGGCTTTCCATAGAAAAAAGCATTTTTGTTTGCAGCATGGTACCTATAGTCGCTGCCAAAACAGTAGCCAGCAACACCGGAAAAACTCCCAACGCAAACTGAACAACACAGTCGGATATCAACTGGTGCAAAGTTTGGCTGTCCAAGTGTTCCATCGAGCTGGCCAACTCCAAAAAACTCATAAAAAAGCCTTTTACATTTCCAAATATAAAAGGCGCAAATGCTTTCAAGGTATAGAAGGCAGCCAGCATACTTGCCACTGTCACTGCCTCACGGCTCATAAAGATGTTGCCTTTTTTTCGTTCGTCTTGTTTTCGTTTCGGCGTGGCCTTTTCTGTTTTCTCGCCGGCCATTTGCATCCCCCCTTTTATGGCGTCCTTCCGGTGTTACAATGCCTGCAACAGCTTTTGTATCTGCTGAAGCATGATTGTCTGGTAGTTCATAATAAAGTTGGATACAGGCTTTGCATACAATATCAACAACAAAAAGCCAAATAGAATTTTAAGCTGAAAGTGCACCACAAACACATTGATTTGTGGTATCAACTTCATCAAAATTCCCATAGCAGCCTCCAATGTTACTGTGGCAACCAAAAAAGGTGCCAACAGCTGCATGGACAACGAAAATACCTGTACAAATAGTGTTAATAAAAATGCTGGCCCATTTTCAAAGAAGTTTTCTGCACCAATTCCCACAAATTCATACGAAGAAGCAGCAATCTGCAAAAACACCAAATGTCCATTGGTTACAAAAAAATAAGCAATAAAAATAAATTGAAGCAACCGTCCTGTGATGGAGGATTGAATATTCGTTTCTGGGTCAAAGGCCTTTGCCATGGATAAACCAAAGCCTTGGTCGGCAACATCTCCCACAAAAAACAACATGTAATAAAAGCACTGAAAGATAAAGCCAACCGCAAGCCCCAACGTCAGTTCACACAGCGCAGCCCACACAAAGGCTGCATCGGTGACAGGGGGCTGATACCCCTGCCCGGCAGTTGGTGCCACCAAAAGTGTCATTCCCAACATCAACCCAATCCGAAACTGTGCTGGAATATTTCCTTGGGAAAAAATCGGATTGAATGCCAGCAACCCTGCCATGCGAAAAAACACCAGCACATAGGTTAGCAACATTGTTTCCGAAATCGTCATCCCATCACAACTCCTGCATCAAATTGAGAATCATTCTGAAAAACTCCACCAATGTTGTCAAAATCCATGGCCCACAAATCAAAAGCAACACCAGAATTCCCATCAGTTTTGGCACAAAGGTGATGGTTTGCTCATGAATCTGTGTAGCTGCCTGAAACACAGCAATTATAAGGCCCAGCACCACACTAATAATCAAAAACGGTGCCGAAAGAACCATGATATTGGTTACCGTTTCCCGAATGACCGTCATTACCACTTCTGTTGTCATTCATACACTCCTTCTAGCTGTTCTCTCAAAAGCTAAAAACTGGCCACGAGGGTTTGCATCAACAGTGACCAACCATCTATCACTACAAACAACATTAGTTTAAAGGGCAGCGAAATCATCGAAGGCGGCAACATTACCATGCCCATAGACATTAGGGTACTGGACACAATCATATCAATGACCAAAAATGGCAAGTACAGCAAAAAGCCCATCATAAATGCTCTGCTCAACTCACTGGTGATAAATGCAGGAACTACTACATCCAGCCCAAACTGAGAAGGGTCGGTTACATCCGTATAGCTTCCATTTTTTTGTGCCAAAGAGCCAAACATATCCAAGTTTTCTGCTGTTGTTTGTTTCAGCATAAACTCCTTTATGGGGGCTTCCATATTGTCTAAAGCCTGCTCTTGGGTAATTTCTCCATTCAAATATGGCTGTAAACCATTCTCATTTACCTGAGACAGTGTAGGCTGCATAATAAATAGGGACAAAAACAAGGACAACCCAATAATTACTTGGTTGGGAGGCGTTCCTTGCAGACCAAGAGCACTGCGCAAAAAGGAAAAAACAATGACAATTCTGGTAAAGCTTGTCATCATAATAAGAAGGGATGGCCCCAAAGCCAGCAATACAAACAGGAATAACAGTTGAATTGCTCCCATACCTCCAGTGGCATCACTGGTGGCGTTAATGGTAATCCCTTCGGCGTATGCTACCGGGCAAAATACACCCAGCAACAAAAAATTCCATACAGCAACTACCCATAATATCTTGCGGTTTTTCTTTTTTTTATTTGTCTGTTTTTGGGCTTCCATTGCTGCTCCCTCCCCCCTGTTTAAAGCTATGGAGAATTTCCTGAAAAGAGATTGGGGACATTGACTTTGGTTCTATTGTTGCAATGTCCTCTTGTGGGAAGGTAGCAAGACAACGAATCTCTTTTGCCGTTACTCCCAGCAAATGTATTTGCTTGCCCACCTGAGCCAACACTAGCCATGAGCCTTGTCCCACAGCTGTGCGCTCCAGAATTTTAATATTACCAGAGCGGCCACCGCCACCCTGGTAATGTTGTGCCAATATTCTAGATGCCCAATAGGCCCCTACAAATACCAGCACCATCACAACAAGCATTCCTGCTGTTGCCAATACTCCGTCTCCCATGATGACCAGATTACAGGGGCAAAATTTTGCTTACGGTCTGAATGATACGCTCTGGCTTAAAGGGCTTTACAATAAAGTCCATTGCGCCCTCTTTAATTGCTTCCATAACCATTGCTTCCTGACCCATTGCAGAGCACATAACAACCTTAGCATTGGGGTCAACTGCTTTAATTCCCTTTAAAGCACCAATTCCGTCCAAGTTTGGCATGGTAATATCCATGAATACCAAATCGGGCTTTTCTGCCTTGTACAGAGCGATAGCCTTCTCGCCATCCTCGCCTTCAATTACATTGGGATAACCAGACTTGGTCAAGCAAGTCTTAATCATCATTCTCATGAAGCCGGCATCGTCAACAACTAAAATTTTATACATTTTCTCTACAACCCTTTCTATAATCAAAAAGTGATTACTTCTCTATTGTAATATATTATATTTTTCCAGTCAAACTCTGTAGCAATTCTTCTGCGCCAACAATTTCAGTTACACGCACTGCAAAATTGTCATCTACGACAACAACATCACCATATGCCAGCAACTGACCATTTACAATAATTTCTGCTGGTGCACCTGTCTGCTTATCCAATTCTACCACAGAACCTTGGCCCAGATCCATAATATCACGAATTTTGCGCTTTGTTTTACCAATTACCACAGAAACTTCCAATGGAATGTTCATCAGCAAATTCAGATTGGAATCTCCAAATCCTTTGGTAGCCATTCCGGGGTTGAACACTGGGAAGTCGGCTTTTTGAACATTTACATTGGGGTTCACAGCTTGTTGCTGCTGAGGATATGCAGGGTATCCATTGGGAGCATACATAGGTGGATAAGGCATCTGCCAACCTGCCTGGCCATAATTGGGCATTCCCATCATGTTCTGAGCTGGGTATCCATATCCCTGTGGCATTTGCTGTGCTCCCATAGCAGGTGCCTGAGCAGTCATGTCTGGCTGCATGGTAGGCATTTGCTGCTG
>CALWZC010000024.1 GCA_944385935.1 uncultured Anaerofilum sp. | reverse complement strand
AAAGGGGGCGCTGCGTGTATCGCGGGGGCAACTGGAACAACGGCACGAACGCAGGCGTGTTCTACCTCAACGGCAACCACTCCCGCTCCTACGTCTACGCGGGCATCGGCTTCCGCTCCGCTCTTGCCTTGTTTGCTTATGTCCTGCGGGCTACGGCCTTGCAGGAGCACAAAGGCAAAAGGGGCGCATTTCCCGGCCGACAAGGCCAAAGATGAACGCTCGTGCAGTTTGCCGGTAAAGTGACCGGGAACGGCGGGCAAACCGCGCAGGCTGGCCGTTCCTGCTTTATGCGGGTGAAGGGCGGCCGCGATCCTGCGGCGTGGCGGCCGTAGGGGGACGGCCGTTTCAAGGAGTGTCACACGCGGGCCTTTTTATAAAAACATGGAAGGAGTGACGGCTATCAAAGAAGTAGAAAAGCCTTCCCTTCTGGAACGTATATACTCGTGGGAAAATCTGCTGAACGCATACCACGAAGCAGCGAGCGAGAAATGGTACCGCAGCGACGTGCTGGCCTTCTCTGCGAGGCTGGAGGAAAATCTGATTGAAATACAAAACTCCCTGATCTGGCGCACTTACAAGGTGGGCCGATACCGGGAGTTTTATGTTTCGGAGCCAAAGCGCCGCCTTATTATGGCGCTGAGCTTCCCGGATCGCGTCGTGCAGTGGGCTGTATATCTCCAAGTCAACAAAGAGCTCGACAATGGCATGATCTACCATAGTTACGGTTGCCGGGTGGGAAAAGGTACAACAAGGGCGGCCGACCGGCTGCAATACTGGGCGACACTCGTTGACCGTAAGCCGGGGCCGAGCTGGCACTACTTAAAACTGGATATTTCAAAGTATTTTTACCGGGTAGACCATAAGGTTTTACTCGGTATTTTGCGGCGCAAATACCCGGACGAGGACGGCTTTCTCTGGCTCATGGAGACGATCATCAACTGCGACCACACGCCCTTCGGGCTTCCTCCGGGAAAGACGGCCGACGAGGTGCCGCCTTCGGAGCGGCTCTTTGAGGTGGGTATGCCGATCGGGAACCTCACCAGCCAGCTGCTTGCGAACGTCTGCCTTAACGAGTTGGATCAGTATATCAAGCACGAGCTGAAAGCGCATTTTTACGAACGCTACATGGACGACATGGCGCTGCTGCACCCATACGCCGCAGTGCTGAACGTGTGGCAGGTGAAGATCGAGGGCTACCTCAACAATGAGCTACACCTCGAACTTAACGGCAAGACAACGATCGGACTCGTAAAGCGCGGGATCACCTTTGTAGGCTGCCGGATCTTCCCCGGCTACCGCAAGCCGACAAAGCAGAGCGTCAAGAAAATGAAGGCGCGTATGCGGTATATCGCCAAGGAATACGAGGCAGGACTGATTGACTTCGACGCAGTGGACGCCACCATGCAGAGCTACTTCGGTATGCTGAGCCACTGCTCCACCCACGGGCTCCAGAAGTGGATCACAAACAATATAGTTTTCAAACGAAAAGAACCGGCCGCAGAGGCCAAGGAGGTGAACCTATGGACGTAACCGCAATAATCATAGCCGCGAGCATACCCTCGGCCATAACTGGCTTTTGCTTCTGGCTTATTGAGAGGAACATCAAGAAACAGGACAAAAAGAGGGAGACCGAGGAAGAAGCTCGGCGCGAGGACATGGAGAGGCGCGAAAACTTACGGCAGCAACAAGAGTTTTACCTCGTCCAAGGCGTAAATGCTGCGATCGCGCTCGGCGAGGCTACGGCCAAAGCGGTGCAGCGGATCCCTGACGCTCACTGCAACGGAGACATGCACGCGGCGCTGGAGTATGCCTCGAAAGTCAAACACGCACAAAAGGACTTTCTGGCTAAACAGGGGATCAATTCCATTTACGAATAGGAGGCGACAACCATGTGCGAGGAATACACCGGGCCGGACGCCGTTGTGGATCCGGCGGATCCAGATCCACAACTCCGGCAACTGGCCGAAGAAAACAAAAAGCTCCGGGAGCAGATCCAGCAAATGCGAGCTGCCGCTGCAGCAAAAAAGAAGGTTGAGTTTTCAAAGCTCATTTTTCTGGGCGTGAGTATCGCCACCACAGCGATCACCGTCTTTTCCTGCCGCATGATCTGGATCACCATGGACACCTCAGCGCTCGGCTACCTGATCCCGGCAGTATTCACAGAAATGGCCGCGGCTACGGGCTTTTACTACTCCAAGGCCAAGGCAGAGAACAAAATCAAACTTATGGCCGCTGCTGGCGTACAACCAGAGGCGGCCAATTTTAACGACATGTAAGGAGGACAACGACATGAGCGTAAAACTGAAAGGCATTGACGTGTCCAAGTGGCAGGGAGCGATCGACTGGGCCAAGGTGGCCGGGGACGGCGTAAAGTTCGCCATGATCCGGCTCGGCTACGGCAGCAAGGACGGGACAGCCTGCGGCGCGGACGGCTACTATCAGAAGAACGTCGAGGGAGCCCTGAAAAATGGGATCGCCGTCGGCTGCTACTTTTACAGCTACGCCCTGACCGTCGAGGCCGTCAAAAGGGAGGCGGCGTTTGTGATCCAGCAGCTTGCCAAGTACAAGGGCCGGATCCTCTACCCGATCGCCTTCGACATTGAGGATAAGACGCAGGCAGGGCTCGGCCGGAGTACCCTCACCGCTATGGTGACGGCGTTCTGCTCCGCGCTGGAGGCGGCGGGCTATTATGCGAGCTTTTACTGCAACGCAGACTGGGCCCGCAACCGTCTGGACATGAACGCGCTCGCCCGCTTCGACTTCTGGCTGGCTCAGTGGGCCAGCGCTCCGACCTATACCGGGCACGCCTACAACATGTGGCAGAGCTCCAGCAAGGGCTCCGTGGCCGGTATCAGCGGCAACGTGGACATGGACACCGCCTTCGTGGACTATGAGGCGGTAATCAAAAAGAATAGGCTCAACGGCTACACCGGAGAAAGCACCGGAGCCGGGGCCGGAAATGGAGGCAATATGTCCGAGAGACAGAACTTCGTAAACACGGCGGCGTCTTTTATCGGCTGCAAAGAAGCGGACGGCAGCCACCGCCAGATCATTGACATTTACAACGCGCACAAGCCGCTCGCCCGCGGCTACGCCGTGAAGTACACAGACGCATGGTGCGCCACCTTCGTGTCGGCCATGGCGATCAAGTGCGGCCTGACCGATATTATCCCGACCGAGTGCGGGTGCGGCCAAATGATCCGACTTTTCCAGAAGCTCGGAGAATGGCAGGAAAATGACGCATACACCCCGCAGCCCGGCGACGTGATTTTCTACGACTGGCAGGACTCCGGCGTCGGTGACAATACCGGGGCGTCCGATCACGTCGGTATCGTGGAGAGCGTGAGCGGCTCCACCATGAAGGTGATCGAAGGCAACATGAGCAACGCCGTGGGCCGTCGCACTTTGCAGGTAAATGGCCGGTATATTCGCGGCTACGGCCTGCCGAAATTCAAGGGCGGCGCGGCCAGCTCCGGGAACACCGACAGCAAGCCCGCCAGCGGCACCGGCAAAAAGACCGTGGCGCAGCTGGCTGACGAGGTACTGGCCGGTAAATGGGGCAACGGCGCAGACCGCAAGAGCCGCCTCACCGCTGCCGGGTATGACTACGACGCCGTGCAGAACGCCGTCAACGCGAAGCTGTCCGGCCAGAAGGCCAAAAAGTCCAACACCGAGATCGCCAAGGAAGTGATCGCCGGTAAGTGGGGCAACGGGGCAGACCGCAGGAAACGTCTGGAGGCCGCGGGCTATAACTACGCAGCCGTGCAGGCAATCGTCAACAAGCTGATCGGCTAAGGAGGGGACAACATGAACGAGAATATGCAGCAAATCGTGAGCGCCTGCGTGCCCGTCCTCTGCCTGCTCATTACAGCGGGCGGGGGCTATCTGGTAGCGCTGGTGAGAAAACGCACCGCCCAGATCGCGAAGGAGCTCGACAACGCCACCGCCGCCAAGTACATGAACATGGCAGCTGACGCGGTGGCGCAGGCCGTCACCTACACGGCCCAGACCTTCACCGACGCGCTGAAAGCTGAGGGCAAGTTCACCAAGGAACGGCAGATCGAAGCCTTCAACAAGGCCAAAGACAAAACGCTGGAGATCCTCGGCGAAACCGCTGTCAAAGCGCTGGGCGAAATCTACGGCGACTTCGACGCATGGGTGGACACCAAGATCGAGCAGGTGTGCCGCGAAATCAAGACGCCGGAGGCCGACAAGACCGCGGCCACAACCGCAGCGGCGACGGCTGCCAGTGTAGCGACCACGATCGCCACCACAGCGGTGCAGCAGATCGCGGCCGAGGCCGTCCCGGCGACGGCTGCTGCCGAAGTGCAGGACACGAAAACAGAATAAAAGGCCCTGAGAGCTCGTGTGAGCCCCTCAGAGACACGAAAAGAGCCCGGCGGGTAGTTTATACCCTCCGGGCTTTTTCTGCGCCTTCTCGGCCTCTATTTTGAGAATTTGAGCACCACGGCCACCACCTTTTTGAAAAAGTGGAGCGCCCGTTTTCCTGTGTTCAAATTCGCGCCTTCTGGTGCGGAAGATGGGACTTGAACCCACACGTCATGGACACACGCACCTCAAACGTGCCTGTCTGCCGATTCCAGCACTTCCGCATATTGATTTGCCGGATGACTGCGAAGACTATTTTATCATAGGATGACAAGGAAGTCAATTCTTTTTTCACAATTAACCCAAACGACAGGTAAAGCCTACCGCTTTGCCAAGGATGCGGATTTCTTCCAACTGGCTGCCACTGTATTCCAAAACAGGGTAGGAGGGGTTTTCGGCTCGAAGCTGGATTCTGCCGGGAATTTTATAGACACGTTTTAGAGTGGCTTCCTCTCCAATGAGCACAGCAGCAATATCACCATCATCTACATCTGGCTGACAATGGATGTACACAATATCACCATCATAAATCCGTGCGCCAATCATACTATCTCCCCGACAACGCAGGGCAAAATCTGCATGGATGGAATCGGGGACAGAAATCATTTGTTCTGTATTTTCTTGCGCCAAAATGGGACTACCGCAAGCAATGGTGCCTAGTAATGGAATGGCATAGCTTTGAGGGAGAGGTTCTATCGGATAGGAGTGGGTAGAGCTTTGTTGCTGCCAACCGGCAATGTATTCGGGAGAGCATTCAAAAAGCTGTGCTAATTGGGCAATGGTATGGGATTTAATGTTTTGGATGGTGCCGCTTTCATACCGTTGTACAGTGGCTTCTTTTACGCCTAAGTAAGCAGCCACCTGTGCCAATGTAAGCCTTTTTTGATGGCGGAGTTGCTTGATGCGTTGGCCGATGGTATCCATGAGAATCACCTCTTTTGCACAGATTTTACCATTGATTTACGTAAAATGCAATAGAAAAAGCAAAAAATGGAAAAAGTATTTACTTTAGAAGAAAGGTTTTGTATTATTTTTTACGCAACAAGAAAAAATAAAACTTGTTTAGCAAAAACTTACTTTTTGAGAAAGGAGGCGAACGGTATTTCTAAGTTGGAAGAATGGGAAAAACCATCAAGTTTGGTGTTGTTGAGAGGGTGGGCAAGGGAAGGAATGAGTTTGGGACAGATTGCCAAACGCTGTGGGGTTGGGGAAAGAACCTTGTGCCAATGGAAAAACCAAAGTTGCAAAGTTGCAGATGCGCTGCAACAGACAAAAGAACTGGCTGATAAATTGATAGAAGAAGCATTGTATGAGAGGGCAAAGGGATACACTGTGACAGTGCAAAAGGAGATAAAATGCAAACAGGTAGAGTATGACCCTGATACAGGGAAAAAGTTGAGAGAGTGGGAAGAAATAGTGCCTGTGACAGAGGAGGTATATATAGAGGGAAATTTGTCGGCTATGCAGTTTTGGTTAAAAAATCGAAAACCAGAGGTTTGGAATCGTGGGGGTGGGGCAGAGGGAGAGAAAAAGGAGGAGATAGAAATTATAGATGACATCTGAAAAGAAAAGCATAAAACTAAGTGCATTGGTATCCCCAGCTTTTTGGAAAGTGCATCAACAGGTAAAAGAAGGGGCAGTACAAGAGGTTGTACTGAAAGGGGGGAGAGGCAGTACAAAAAGCAGTTATGCAGCCATTGAACTGGTATTGCAGTTGATAAAACATAAAAATTGCCATGGTGTAGCCTTGCGAAAAGTGGGAGGAACCCTGCGAACCAGTGTATTTGCTCAAATATGGTGGGCAATTTCTGCCTTGGGTATGGAAAGTGAATTTAAACGAACGGTAAGCCCTATGGAGATTACCCGAAAAAATACCGGACAAAAGATTTTGTTTTTTGGTTTGGATGATGCTGGAAAATTAAAAAGTATCAAGCTGCCTTTTGGGTATGTGGGCATAGTGTGGTTTGAGGAACTAGACCAATTTGCTGGAGAGGAAGAAATTCGCAATGTAGAGCAATCGCTGTTTCGTGGGGGAAAGTATTCCTTCTGTATAAAAAGTTTTAATCCTCCCATTAGCCCTAGAAATTGGGCAAATCAGTGGGTGTTGCAGCCCAAAAAAGGAAGGTTGGTGCATCATTCTACCTACAAAACTACGCCCACAGTGTGGCTGGGAGAAAAATTTTTGCAGGATGCGGAACATTTGCTACAAACTGCCCCAGAAAAGTACAAACATGAATATTTAGGGCAGGCAGTGGGGACAGGAACATCTGTGTTTGGAAATTTGAGAATTGAGCCAATTCCCCAAGAAATTCGCCAGCAATTTGAACGGCTACTCCATGGGGTGGACTGGGGATGGTACCCTGACCCATGGGCTTACAATGGCTGTAGTTATGATAGTGCAAGAAGAACCCTTTACATTTATGATGAACTGACCAGAGTGAGAACAACTAACCAACAGACAGCCCAACTGTTGAAACAAAGAGGGGTGTGCCAAGATAAAAGCCGTGAGGAATGGCTGGTGGCGGATTCGGCAGAGCCAAAAAGTTGCGGAGATTATCGGGTAGAGGGCTTGCCTTGCCAGAAAGCAGAAAAAGGGCCGGGAAGTTTGGTTGTGGGGATGAAGTGGCTACAGGGATTGGAATGTATTTGGATTGATAGTCAGCAATGCCCAGATACTGCCAAAGAATTTAGCCAGTATGAGTACCGTCATGACCATCAGGATGGGCAAGTTTTGGAGGGGTACCCAGACTGCAATAACCACCACATTGATGCGGTGCGCTATGCTACCAGCAAAATTTGGAAAAGGAGAGGACAATGAAACAATATGTGATAAAAAAACTTGCACAACTTTGCTTGCCGGAATGGGTGCGGCTGCGTTTGGAACGGGAAAATGACCATTTGGCAGAGAGAATACAAAAGCTGCAACAGGAGATTGAACGTCTGAATGCCTATATTGACGGCATGGAGCAAGCCATGAGAATGCGGGCGAAGGTTGTGGTGCAGGCAGGTGGTAAGGAATGAACCGGAGAGAGTGGGAAAGCGTTTTTGAAGGTGTGAGAGATTGCACCAGTGAAGCCATGCAAGATGCCATTGACCAATGGTTCCAGATGTATTTTCAGCAGGAGCCAACAGAGGAACAAGACCCTTGCCAGCGATTGCCCACCTTGATTGTAAGCAAATTGAGCAGGGCTTGTTTTGGAGAATATGAGGCAAAAAGCCACAACCCTTTTGGACAAAAGTTGTTGGAAAGATTGGGTACTGTGCGGAGAAAAGCTGTACAGCTTGCATTGATTGGCGGAGAGGTTTGGCTGAAACCCATTGCTATGGGAGATAGCTTTTCCTTTGAGGTAATGCGTAGGGATGGAGTTGCTGTATTTTGCCGCAACCAGCAGGGAGAACCTGTAGATATTGCCAGTGGATATGAATTTTGGCAAGGAAAAAAGCGGTATACCCTTATAGAAAGAAGAACTCAAACCCACAAAGGAGTGAGAATTGAAAATCGGCTGTTTTGCTCTAAGGCGGCAAGTGGTGGACTGGGAATGGAGGTTCCCCTACACAGTGTCAAAGAGTATGAATGGTTGGAAAGAGAACTATGGCTGGAAGGTATTGATGGCTTGGGTTTGATTCGGCTGTGCAATCAACTGGAAAATTGTGTGGATGCCAGCAGTGATAGTGTGAGCATTTATGCTCCAGCGGTGGGGTTGATTCGTGCCATAAACCACAATGAACGGCAGCTTTGGAGAGAATTTGAACATGGAGAAAGCAGGGTCTTTGCTTCTGCTGACCTGTTGCGTCGAAGAAGAAACGGACAAGCAGAACTGCCAAAGGGATTGTTTGTAGGGCTGGATGATGACCCCCAAACTACGGGATTGAGCATTTATTCTCCGCAGCTACGGCAGGAAAGTTTTTTGCAGAGAAAAAAAGAATATCTACGAAACTTAGAAAGCCTAATTGGACTAAAACGAGGCTTGCTGAGTGAAGTGGATTCTTTACAACGAACAGCCGCAGAGGTAACAGGAAGCTCGGGAGATTATGCCCTGACCATTCGGGAGATTCAGCAAATTTGGGAACAGGCAATCATGCAGGCCATGACTTTATGCCCAAAACTGGGAAAGTTGTATTGTATGCAAGGGGTGCAAGAAGTGGACTTTGCAAAAGACATTTCTATTTGTTGGGGAGATGGGATTTTCCCGACCACAGAAAGCAAATGGCAGGAAACTTTGCAGATGGTGGAGATGGGCTTGTTAAAGCCGGAAATTGCTTTAGGGCAGCGGTTTCGGCTGCCTTGGGACACCGAGGAGCAAAGAAGAAAAATTTTGGAGCGATATTCGCCCATAAAAACACAGGAGGAAATAAAAAATGGAGAAGGTTGACACAATGAGCCCTGAACAAAAGCGCATTGAGGAACTGGAGCAGCAACTGGAACAAATGCAACAACAACACGAAGCAGAAAAAAGGCAGTTGCAGTTTCAGGCCATGTTGAGCATGGAAATTTACAAAGCAAGGGGCAGAAATGAAAAGGCAATTTCTGCATTGTTGGATATGGAACAGTTGCAAAACAGCCAACAGCCCCAACAGGATATTGCACAGGCATTGCAACAACTGAAAGAGGGAAATGGCTATCTGTTTGAGGAACAGACACCAGCAATGTATGCTATGGGAACTGGAGTACAAGGTTCCAACATGGTGGCTCACAATGCTTTGCGGGCGGCCTTTGGATTGCCTTTGTAAAAACAAATTGATGGAAATAAAAAGGAGAAAGAAAAGTTATGGCAAATACGATGAATTTAGCAAAAAAATTTATTCCTATGTTGGATGAGGTGTATCAAAGTGCTTGCTTGACAGCGGTGCTAGATGGAAGCAGTGAGTTGGTGCAGCAGGGTGCAAATGCCAATGAGCTGATTATTCCCAAAATGGAATTGCAGGGGTTGGGCGATTATGACCGCAACGAGGGCTATGCAAAAGGAGATGTTACCCTTACCAGTGAAACAGTGAAGTGCAACTTTGACCGTGGCAGAATGTTCTCTGTGGATAGAATGGATGACCAAGAAACAGCAAATATTGCCTTTGGCAGATTGGCTGGTGAGTTTATTCGCACAAAGGTTGCCCCAGAACTGGATGCTTTCCGATTTTCCAGTTACTGTAAAAAAAGCGGTATCACGAAGGTGGAGGAAACCTTGAGTGATGGGGAATCTGTATTGAAAGCCATTCGGAAAGCAGTGGTACAAATGGATGAAGCAGAGGTGCCAGCAGAGGAACGGTACTTGTTTATTACTCCAACACTCCATGGACTGTTGGAGGATATGAATTTAGACACCAGCAAGGCGGTATTGAATCGATTTGCAGAGGTGATTCTAGTGCCTCACACCCGTTTTTACACCGCAGTAAAACAGAAAACCGGCAAGGATGGAGAAGAACAAGGTGGTTTTGAGAAAGATACCAGTGGTGCAGAACTGAACTTTATGGCGATTCATAAGGGGGCTGTGATTCAGTTTGAAAAGCATGTTTCTCCCAAAGTGATTACCCCAGAGAATAATCCCGATGCTGATGCTTATAAATTTGGTTACCGCAATGTAGGCATTGCTGATGTATATGAAAACAAGGTAAAGGGTATATATGCCAGCCATAAATCTGTGGGTGGCTGATTGAAGGAGAAGCAAAATGTACTGGTTTTATAGGAGTAAATACAGTGGAGAAGAAATTCCTGAAGAGGAATTTGCTGGAGTGATGAAAAAAGCCCGCCATTGGATGGAACGGTGCAAACGAATTTATGAGATTGCTCCCTTTGAGGAGGAGCAAGAAAAAATGGCCCTTTGTGCTGTGGCAGAAACCATGTATTTATTCCAGCAAAGACAGCAAGGAGAGATGGCGGAAAAAATAAGCATTGGTAGCGTTAGTTGTTCCTATAACCTTGGTGTATTTCCACAAAGAAAAGCCGAACAGGAACGGGAATTGTTATCACAGGCAGGAATCTATTTAGATATTTGCAGAGTTCCGCCGAGAGGAGGGATTTTGGGTGAAAGGGATGTACAAAATGTGCAGCCAGACGGTGACCATTTACCATGTCCGCTATGGAAATAAGGGCGAGTTTGCTTGTGACAGGTGGGTGTTGGAGAGGGTGTTTTTTGACAGCACCCTCAACCGTGCCACCGACCAAAGCGGAAGCCGCTTAACCAGTGGGTTTTTGCTGGTTATTCCAAACCAAAGCCCTTTGCCTTTGTGGAAGGATGGCCTTGCATTTGACACCATGGAGCCAGAGCAACGGCAAGGATGGTATACTTTGCAACCGGGGGATAAGGTGGTACTGGGAAAAGGGCCTATAGTGGAAACCCGTGGACAGTGGGCGGAAATGGTACACGAGAAAATGGACAACCTTGCCATTGTGCGATGTGTGAATGTGAAACGATTGGGAAACAAAATTTGTCATGTGGAATTTGAGGGATGGAGAAGCTATTCTCCCCGAAAGAGCAGATAAGAAGGAGGAAATGTATGAGTGTGAGCAGTGGAGTTTTTCCTGTATTTGAAAATAAGTTTAAAATCAACACCAAAGGTAGAACTGGTGGGGATGAAAATTTTGTCACCATTGCAGAGATGGAAACATTTAGTGTGGAAATGGATGGCAAGGTGCAGGAATGGACACCCATGGATGCAGAAGGTTGGGTAAAGCGAATTATGACAGGCAAGGGATTTTCTCTGAAACTGTCGGGTAAGCGGTGTATTGGAGATGCAGGAAACGACTATCTAGCCCAATGTGCATGGTTAACAGGCAGCGGCTGTGATAGTGTTTTTCAATGGGAATTTCCCAATGGGGACAAACTAAAATTTGAATGTGTGGTAAATGTTTCCAACCCCGGCACAGGAGATGCTGTGGATGTAGGTGGTTTGGAAGTGGAGATTATGAGCCATGGAAAACCACAATATACAGAGGCAGCATAAGGGGGAAAGAAAAATGATGTATACATTGAGCAAAGAATGGATGGAACCGAAGGCGGAAATTCGCATTGGGGAAAAAATTTATAAGGTGGATGACCGTACCAGTACAGTGAAAAAAGTGATGACCCTGACCAGAGAGAACAACCAAAACACAGAAGAACAAATGGATTCGGTGCTGCGGTTGGTATTGGGTGAGCAAGCCTACGAGGAAATTGCTGCTTTGGATTTGCCTTTTGGTGGATATTTGCAGTTGTTTGAAATGGCAGTAGAAGCCATCACTGGTGGCAAGGAGGAAAACCAGCGATTTCACACAAAGCCAGATGTTGTATGATATAGATTTTGACCAACAACTGATTGAACAAAGCATCGTTGCCCAGTATGGAATTTTGCCCTATACACAAAGTTGCCTGCCCTACAAAGAGTGGGCAGCCTTGGTGGGGGGGCTTATGCCGGATAGTTTACTGGGAAGGGTGATTGCTATTCGGAGAGAAAAAGACCGAAAAATCATTGACCAGATGACACCAGAAGAAAAAGAAATCCGCAGACAGTGGCAAATATTTTTGCATAGGCAACCAAAACCCAAAGTAGAAAATACACTTGCCATAAAACAACAAATGCAAGAGTTACAGCAGGCATTTCGGCAGATGTATCAGGTAAGGGGGTGAAAAGATGGCAACAGGAATTTTGAAAAATGTGGAACAACTAAACAAACTGACCCAGACAGTGCAGGAAAAGCTAAAAAAATCCACAAAAAGGCTTGCCATAGATGAGTTGAATATTTTGTCGGCTTCTGGTTCGACAAGTTCCTCCTCCAGTAATGCAGAGAAAAAAGCAAACCAGACAGTAAAACGATTGGAAGAAATAAATGATAGAATTTTAATTTTACTGTTGGAGCAAGAAGAAAGCTGGAATAGATTGGCTGATATGGCGGCTGCTGCCTTTTCTGAGATGGCCACAAGAATTTTTGGTACATGGAAAGGGTTGCTGGATATATTAAATCAACAATGGCAGGCAGCAAGTGGCTTTGTACAACAGGTGTGGCAAGGACTGCTGGAAGGAAGTTTAAAACCCATTTGGCAAGCCATTGGAGAAATGTTGACCAAACTGTGGAATGAACACTTTTGGCCTTTGTATCAACGATTTGGAGAGTTGATGAACACCATTGGAAATATGCTGGGGGCAATTTGGAACAATGCTATTTGGCCTTTTTTGCAAAATTTGAGCAATGTGTTTTCTCCATTGGTGGGAATTGTGCTAAAAGGCATAGGAGATGGATTTTATAATTTGGCAGCCACCATTGCAGATTTTGCCAATGGAGGAATTTTGGTATTACAGGGTATTTGTGATTTTTTGAGTGGAGTATTTACTGGTCGATGGCAGTCTGCATGGAATGGTGTGATGGAAATTTTTTCTGGAACATGGCAATCCATTTCCAGTTTGGGAAAAGGGGTTTTA
Source organism: uncultured Anaerofilum sp. (assembly GCA_944385935.1). Classification (GTDB taxonomy): domain Bacteria; phylum Bacillota; class Clostridia; order Oscillospirales; family Ruminococcaceae; genus Anaerofilum. Next base: position 7,687 of record CALWZC010000024.1, on the reverse strand, counting down.
AATGGTCTAATTGGATTGTTGAATGTATTTTTGCAAGGCTTTAGTTATGGATTTAACAGTGCAGTCAATGCCATCAATCGGATTCGTTTAACAATACCAAAGTGGGTGCCTGTTGTTGGCGGCAATAGTATTGGATTTCAATTACCCAATATTCCTACACCGCAAATTCCAATGCTTGCAAATGGTGGAGTTATTCGCCAACCAACCCTTGCTATGCTAGGAGAATATGGAGGTGCTGGCTCTGACCCAGAAATTGCTGCCCCGCAAAGTTTACTGAGAAAAACAATGGCTCAAGAGTTGAACCAAATGGTTCCTTTGCTGCAAAGCATGGTGGCACTGTTGCAAGAACAAAATCAGCTACAACAGCAAAATCAACCTATTGTACTATTGGATGGTGAGCAAATTTACCGAAGTGGGGAAAAATATCGTATGACCCAAGGATACCCCATCGGACTGAATCCAGCATTTCGATAAGGAAGGGGGAATTGTGTAATGGCATGGATTGAAACAGCAGGAGGAGTGGCTTTGCCTGCCCCAGAAATGGGCAGTGGTGGTGTTACCATTTCCACTGTAGTGGATGGGGGAAGAAATGCCAATGGTGATTTTATTGGCAGCGTTGTGGGAGATGACAAACTGAAAATTGAGTTGAACTTTGAAATGCTTTCTCCATTGGAAATGAAAAAACTATTGGCTGTGTTTGACCGCAAACAAGGGGGACAATTTGTGAACCGATTTCGAGTATTTGACCCCCGTGTAAATGACTTTGTGTGGATGGATATGTATGTGGGAGACCGCACAGGGGTTCCCATTTTTATGCAGCAAGGATTGCCAGCCGCATGGGGGCAGGTGAAAGCCAATTTAATTCAGGTTTGAGGGGGAATAGATTCGGGTGTATCCAGTAAGCAAAGAGTGGGAACAAGAATGTCAACAGAAAATACGGCAAAAACAAATGTTGGTAAGGTTGGAAATGGGGGTATTCCATGAACAGGCACCACAGCAGTGTGGAGTTACATTTCCTCAAAATATGTGGCAACATACAGATGGAAGCAATGTTGTGGTACAGGGTGCGCAATTTAAACCAGTGGTTAGCAGGGCAGTGTCTGGAGACGGAGGTAATTTTCAACAATTTCCCTATGTAAAAATAGTATTTTCACAGCCTATCAGTCTAGCAGGAGTAACCTTAACTTTTGGAAGCACAATGGAGCAAATTCCCCAAGAAATTGGGATGCGGGTAAAGACAACAAACAAAGAACAAAGCTGGAAATTTCAAAATCTAAGTTTGCTGTATAAAACAGAGTTGATGCTAGAAAAAATTGTAGAAATAGAAATACAATTTTGCAAAACACAACAAAAGGGGCAACGGGCACGATTAGAAAAAATAGACTTTGGTATTTGGTATGAATACACAGAAAAAAATATTTTGCAACTGAGCCAGACAGAAAGTATATCCCCGGTTTCGTTGGAACTTCCTAGAGGAGAGCTGTCCTTTGTATTGGATGACCACACAAAAATATTTGACCCTGACAATGAAGAGAATCTTACACGATTTTTGCGGCAAGGGCAAAAAATGAAACTGTGGTATGGAATGGAATCGAATAGCAGTAAAAAAGAGTGGATTCCAGCAGGGGAGTGGTTTTTGCAAAGCTGGACAAGCCAACAGTACAAGGCGCAATTTGCAGCAGTAAGTAAAGTAAACCTTTTGACAAAAAGCAACTATGAAAAATCGGTTTACACTTGGGATTGGAAAAATATATACAATCTTATTGAAGATGTATTCCAAGATGGCGGAGTAGCAGTAGAAAAATACAAAGTAGACCAACAGGCCAAGGGATTTTTTACTATGTCACCATTGCCCATTATAAGCCATAGTGCTGCCTTGCAGCTTTTAGCAAATCGGTGTAAATGTACCATAAAAATGGACAGGGATGGAAATATATGTGTAGTTTGTTTAAAAGAACAACCTGTGTGGAGGATTGGAAAAGATACTGTTTTTGACCCCATTACCGTGAAAAAAAACAGTGGGCTAAAAGAAATCAATGGAAATTGGGTATGGCGCAGCAAATTTGGAAATGAAATGGAAACCATTGCACAGCTAAGAATGAAGGGAGATGGAAATTGGGTTCGGCTAGAACACGGAATCTGCATGAACCCACAGCTGATTTGTGAGCCATCGGTAGATATTGAAGCAGTCCATTATGCTAGAGTAAGTTACCTAAAAATCAATTCTGCTGATAGTGAGGTAACAGTACAGCTTTTAGGCAACAGATTGGTGGAAGTCAACTATCCATTTGTAGTGGAAAATAAACAGGAAGGGGAAATTTTGCAGGTGCAAAATCCACTGTTTGATGGTGAAAACAGTATAGAGGTTGGCAAATGGATGAAAGACTTTTGTGCAAAAGAATTTTGCTATGAGGTGCAGGTACAAGGTATGCCCCATTTGGATGTAGGGGATTGTGTAGAACTTTGGAACCAAAAACAAGGGCGAATTGTGGAGATAAAAACAGACTATGGGGGCTCTATGCGACAAAAATTAAAAATTATGGCATAAAGTTAGGAGGTATCTAACAAGGTATATGGAATTGAAAATTAGGGGATGGGATGTGCAGCCCAAAGAGTTTGCCATGGGTGTGCGGGGAAATTACGGTGTTGAAAAAATGCATATCCAGTGGAGTGAGGAATGGGATGAACTTGAAAAAGTAATTGTATTTTGCGCAGGAGATAAAAAAAGAATGGTGGAGATGATGGTACCAGAGGATGGCTGCATAGAAATTCCACCTGAGGCATTGGCTCAAAGCGGAGTGTGTCCTATTGTCATTTGGGGTATAAGCAAAGGGAAAGCAAGGTATTCTGTTGGAGTGTTGGGAAAGGTGGCAGAACGACCAGATTTGGAGGAAAAAACTCCCGCATGGGGGATACCAACTTTACACGAGCAATATCTTTACCATATGATGCAAGAACGAAAAAAAGCGCAAAAAGCAGCAAACGACGCAGAAAATTCTGCACAAAAAGCACAAGATTCGGCAGATAAATCTAAAGAATGGGCACAGCAAGCAAACAGTGCTGTGGAAAGTGCTTGGGAAGCAGTAAAAAAATATCCAATAGTGCAAGAAGGTACATGGTGGGTATGGGATGTAGAAAGTGAGAAATATGAAAATAGTGGTGTGCCTGCCACTGGTGACAAAGGAGAACAAGGAGAAATAGGCCCTCAAGGTCCTAAAGGCGAAAAGGGTGAACAAGGTGAACAGGGGGTACAAGGGCCGAAAGGTGATACTGGAGAAACTGGCCCTCAAGGTCCCCAAGGTCCAAAGGGTGACAAGGGAGAACAGGGACTACAAGGCCCAGTAGGAGCAACAGGGCCCCAAGGTACCAAAGGGGAAAAAGGAGACCAAGGAGAACAAGGTTTACAAGGGCCAAAAGGCGATACTGGTGAAACTGGCCCTCAAGGCCCCCAAGGAGCGAAAGGCGACACCGGAGCAACAGGTCCACAGGGACCAACAGGAGCAACAGGCCCAGCTGGTCCAGCTGGGGCCAAAGGCGACACTGGACAGCGAGGCAGCTTGTGGTATCAAGGAACAGCAATCACAGCAACAAGCACAACGGGCACTATATTTTCTGGTTCTGGCATCGATTCTGCATTGATAGGTGACAAATATTTGAACACCTCAAATGGAAATGTATACAACTGTACATTGGCAGGCAATGCAAGCACAGCCAAATGGGCATATGCTGGCAATATTCGGGGTGTTCAAGGAGCCCAAGGCCCCCAAGGGATTCAGGGCCCCAAAGGTGATACAGGTTCAACAGGTCCACAAGGCCCGAAGGGTGACACTGGCCCACAAGGTGCAGTAGGCCCACAAGGAGAGCAAGGATTGCGAGGAGCCACAGGACCCAAGGGCGACAAGGGGGATACTGGTCTCACCGGTCCGCAAGGCCCCCAAGGACTTCAAGGGCCTAAAGGTGACACAGGTGCAACAGGTCCCCAAGGCCCAGCTGGTCCTAATGCGGTAAGTGGGTCTACAACCACCAGCGGATTTACAAATGGGCATTATTTGTACAACAACAATGGAAAAGTGGCAGCAAAGGCAATTACCCCCGCAAGTATTGGTGCAGTGGCGTCAGGTGGCGGAACCCTTACAGGAGATATGAAAGCCTATGGAGGTACAGCTTTTATTGTAGGGTCAGACTCTACAAGGGAATTTAGAATCCGGCAAAATGGAACGGAATTTGAATTAGGAAGGTATGTGGATGGTACTCTCGCCTATGCCTGTATGGCAGTGCGTCCCACTAGCTTTGATATGGTTTTTCGATGTGCAAATCCATCAGGTGATGTTCGATACGAAAACGGCAAGATGATATATGGAGAAACCGCAGAGGGCGTGGCTTTATATCCTTATGCAAACGGAGGTATTAAACTAGGCACAGGAACAAGCAAGTTCGGGCAGATTTATTCCACTGTGGGAACAATTAGTACATCCGACCAAAGAGAAAAGAACACTATCCAAATTCTTGATAGCCAAAAAGCCTGTGAGTTTATTGCATCTCTAAAAGCATATACCTACAAATTCAATGATGGAGAAAGTGGGCGAACTCATTGGGGGTTGATTTCTCAACAGGTAGAACAGGCTATGACTGAGAACGGAATCACTGATATGGATTTTGCTGGATTTATTCGTACACCTTTGGAAGGTGAAGATGGGTATTCCTACGCCTTGCGATATGATGAGTTTATAGCCCCTTTGATTGCTGTATGTCAGAGTTTGCAAAAAGAGGTGCAGCTACTGAAAGAACAGGTAAACCAACTACAAACAACACAAAAGACTATAAATAAATGAGGTGAAGTAGAATGAAAATCTTGGATGTAAGCAAGTATCAACCCAATATTGACTATGCACAAGTTGCAAAACAGGTAGATGGCGTTATTTTGCGGTGTGGTGTTACTGGCTGGGGCACTGCCAACCAATGCAGCACAGATGATTGCTTTGAGAAACACTATGCAGGATTCAAGGCTGTAGGCCTGCCTGTAGGAGCCTATTACTATAGTGCAGCAGACACCATTGCCAAAGCACAAGAGGAAGCAGAATATTGCAAAAAGATTCTTGCTGGCAAACAGTTTGAACTGCCTATCTACTATGATGTTGAGTGCCGTGAGAGAATGAACAAGCTATCCAAAGAGCAACTGACAGCCCAAGTCATTGCATGGTGTGACAAGATGGAGCAAGCAGGCTACTTTGTGGGTGTATATTCCTATACTTCCTTCATCAATGAAAAGTTGAATATTGCATCTCTTGCCCAGCGGTATACCATTTGGCTTGCGGATTATCGGCAGAACTATGATAGAACAATTCCCCGTGATATGCACCAATATACCAGCACTGCCCAGATTGCAGGCATTGCCGGTGGTGTGGATATGAGTAATCTTTTCCGCACCAACCTGATGGAAACCATTCAAGAGACCGGTCTGAATGGATTTGCCAAAAAGCCTACCCCCAATGTACAGATGTACCATGTAGTATTTGGGGGCTGTTCTCAGGGAGATAAGGGCACCGCTTTGGTGCTGGGTCAAAAACTGGGGCTTGATTGTAGTGTTACCAATGCGGACAATGGTTTATACCTAGTAACCTACAGCCCCATGACCGCCGGGGACAAGCTGGCAGTGGAACAGCTTGGCAAGGAGTTGGCAGTACCAGTACAATCCAGTGCTGTATAAGGGAAGTGAACTTGTGATAGAGTTTTTTGTTCAGTATGGCATGGAGATGGTTTGTACCATTCTAAGTGGCTGTGTGATATGGCTGTTCCGTCAGGCATCTGCATACCGTGCCGGTATGCGGGCATTGCTGCGAGACCGTATCATTGACCGCTGTAATCATTACTTAGCCCATGGACAAATTCCAGTGTATGGCATGGAAAACATTGAGAATATGTATGCTGCCTATGCTGCCATTGGTGGCAATGGTGCAGCTAAAAAGCTAGTGGAGGAGGTTCGAGACCTGCCCACACGTTCATAAATGAGAAAGGACAAAATAAAATGATTAACTGGAAAGTACGTTTTGCAAATAAAACCTTTTGGCTGTCCTTGGTGCCAGCAGTGTTGCTACTGGTACAGGTGACAGCGGCTGTATTTGGATATACCCTTGATTTGGGAGAGCTGGGAAACCGCTTGGTGGCAGTGGTCAATGCCTTGTTTGCGGTATTGGCCATCCTTGGGGTTGTCACTGACCCAACAACAAAGGGCCTATCTGATAGTGCTAAGGCTATGACCTACCCAAAGCCTAAACAATAAAGAAGGGTAAAATATGAGTAAAATGCCGGATTTTTTGCTTTGTAAATCCAAACAGGAGATTGAGCATTTAATCAAAACAGCAAATCTCGACAAAGAAAATACAAAAATTGCACATCTCAGATTTATAGAGCAAATCTCTATTGTAGAAATCGGGAGTATATTAAATTTAACCAGAAGTACAGTTGGAAAACGAATTTTACACCAAATTTTGCCAAAACTAAAACAATTTTCGGAAATAATAAAGCGTTAAAAATTCGTTATTTCCCCCAATAAAATTAAAAAAGTCATAACCTTAAATCAAGGGATTTCCCTAGATTAAAAGGAGGCGATTTTTATGGCAGAGTTTGCTAGTAAAGGTTTGGCAGGAACAGCACTGGGATTTGGTATTGCTGGCTCTACAATCGGTTTGATGGCTGGAGGATTAAACAATATTCTCGGTGGCTGTAATGGCGGACTTTTTCAAAACCACAACTGTTGCGGTGGCTTGGGTCAGACTTATGTTGATAGCTTACAAGCAAGAATTGCTGAGTTAACAGCTGAAAAATACAGCAATCAAGTAGGTGCAGATTCTTATAAAGCAGCAGTTGCAATGGCTGAAAAGCTCGATGACAAGTGGGCTGCTCAGCTTGGGGAGGTAACCCGTGAAGTTGCTGATTCTCGTGTCCGTGAAGCTCGGATGGAGGAGCAGATTAAATGCATTCAACGTGAAAACGAATTGCAGCATGAAATTCTTGGCGGAAAAATAAACGAAGTTGCCTTGGTTGCAAACAATGGCTTGACTGCTTTGGCCGGAACTGTTGCTTGTCTCCAAAAAACCGTTGAGGGTATTACAAAAACAATTGTGCCAGATAAAGCTATTTGCCCTCAGCCAATGCCGCTTTACAATGATTGGAAAGCACCAACAAGTTCCACAGCTTCTTCTCCGGCAACAAATTAAATGATTAGAATTAAGGCGAGGTGATTTCACTTCGCCTTAATTTAAAAAGGAGAGTTTGTAATGAAAGTAAATATGGGACAAATTGAATCTGGTATAATAAAATATATTGATGAAGAGTTTGTTCAAAAAACAGATGGTCTTTTAAAATTCGCCATAGTTGCTGCTATTGAACTAAACGCCCCCAAATTTGAAAATTTAATGCTAAAAGTTTCTGAGAGCTCATACATAAGAGCATTAGATTTAATAGATAAAGATGGATTGATTGAGCTGGACCCGCTGAAAGAATCTCTTCTAAAAGCAATAGAAAAAACCGGCCCCATTCCTCAAAAGCTACCTGGTTTAGGAGTTGTAACCTTTAATGAAAAAGATATACATAAAATTTTTGAATGTATTGAAAGACCTGCTAACAAAAGTCAAGTAGAAATTTCAGGTTTTGGGAGCAGCGAAAAAGGCAACACAAAATCAAGCCG
>CALWZC010000023.1 GCA_944385935.1 uncultured Anaerofilum sp. | reverse complement strand
GCTTGCCGCCTCACGAGGCAGCTTGCTTATTATATCAACCCTTTTTCCTTTTGTCAACACTTTTTGCTATATTTTTTTAAAAAACTTCTCGTTTTTAAAAATAAAGTAATTTCACAATATTTTTCTTAAAATATTGATAGTTTCCTTGTTATAAGTGTGTTATCTTTGTAGTAGCAAAAGATATGTTTCACTACATATAAAGTTTAGGAGGTTTTTTATGCGTGATGTAAAAGCTCTTATTGCACAAATGACACTGGAAGAAAAAGCTGGTATGTGCTCTGGCAAAGACTTCTGGAGATTGAAAAGTGTTCCCCGCCTTGGAATTCCAGAGGTTATGGTATCTGATGGACCTCATGGTCTGCGCAAGCAAGATGAAAAAGGCGACCATCTGGGAATCAACGACTCCATCAAAGCAGTATGTTTTCCCACTGCCAGCGCAACAGCTGCCAGCTTTGACCGAGAGTTGTTGCACCGTTTGGGAGATGCTCTGGGTCAAGAATGCCAAGCAGAAAATGTTTCTGTTCTTTTGGGGCCTGCTATCAATATCAAGCGTAGTCCCTTATGTGGTCGAAATTTTGAATATTTTTCTGAAGACCCCTATCTGGCAGGTGAGTTGTCTGCTGCACAGATTCAAGGTGTTCAGCAACATCATGTAGGAACCAGTGTAAAACATTTTGCTGCTAACAATCAAGAATATATGCGTTTGACCTGTTCCTCTAATATGGATGAGCGCACCTTGAGAGAAATCTACTTGTCTGCTTTCGAAATTGCTGTAAAAAAGGCAAAGCCTTACACCATGATGTGCAGTTATAACCGCATCAACGGAGAATATGCCAGCGAAAACGAATTCCTCCTGAATAATATATTGCGAGAGGAATGGGGTTTTGATGGCTATGTAATGAGCGACTGGGGTGCTGTGAATGATAGAGTTAAGGGTTTGAAAGCTGGACTGGAACTGGAAATGCCCGGCTGTGGCGGCTGCACCGATGAAGAAATTGTGCAGGCAGTAAAAAATGGCTCTTTGGAAGAATCTGTTTTAGACCGTGCTGTGGAACGAATTCTAAACATTGTGTTCCGCTTTGCAGACAATCGAGAAGAACAAACCTTTGACCGAGAGCAACATCACCATCTTGCAGTGGAGCTGGAAAAGGAATGTGCTGTACTGCTAAAAAATGATGGTATCCTACCCCTTTCTCGCCAAAGCAAAATTGCCTATATTGGTGGTTTTGCCCAAACTCCACGTTTTCAAGGTGGTGGTTCCTCTCATATCAATAGTACCAAGGCTCCTGGTGCATTGGAAATTTCTCAAAGTAAGGGAGAAGTATCCTTTGCTTTGGGCTTCCCCCATGATAAGGATGAAGCTGATTCCAATCTGTTCCAACAGGCAGTACAAACTGCTGCACAAGCTGATATTGCTGTTGTATTTGCTGGTTTACCAGATTCCTTTGAATCCGAAGGCTACGACCGCAGCCACATGGAGATTCCTCAGTGTCAAAATCAACTGATTGAAGAAATTTTGAAGGTACAGCTCAATGTTGTGGTAGTGCTTCACAATGGCAGCCCCATTGAACTTCCATGGGCAGACAAAGTAAAAGGCATTTTAGAAATGTATCTAGGCGGCCAAGGTGTTGGCGAAGCAACAGATGCTTTACTGTTTGGTGAGGCAAATCCTTCTGGTCATCTTCCCGAAACCTTCCCATTAAAGCTAGAGGACAATCCTTCTTTCCTCAATTTCCCCGGTGATGGTACCAATGTTACCTATGCAGAAGGTGTATTTGTGGGCTACCGCTACTATGAAAAGAAAAAAATGCCTGTGCGTTTCCCCTTTGGTCATGGTCTTTCTTATACAACCTTTGCCTATTCTGACCTGACTTTGTCCCAAAGCAGCATGAAAGACGCTGATTCTGTTACAGTTTCCGTAACTGTAACCAACACTGGCACAAGAGCAGGCAAAGCAGTTGTGCAACTATATATTAAAGACACCACCAACGCCACCAACCGTCCAGAAAAAGAGTTAAAAGGTTTTGAAAAGGTTCTATTGCAACCGGGCGAAAGCAAAGTTGTTTCTATGGAACTAAACAGCCGTTCTCTTAGTTGGTACAATGAATCCTTGGGGGATTGGTATGCAGCCAGCGGAACCTACGAAATTTTGATTGGACAATCTAGCCAAGATATTTACCTAACAGGAAAGCTGGAATTTGAAACAGAAAAAGAGCTTCCCTTTACTATCACCATGAATACCACCATGGCACAGTTGTTGGCTCATCCCAAACTTGTACAAGCTGCAAAGGAGTTTGCCAAGGACTTTAGCCCCACTGGTAATGACAACGAAAGTGATGCTGCTGCTTCGGCAATCACCGCAGAGATGGCACAACAAATGTTCCTAGCATCCCCCTTGCGTGGTTTGCGCAGCTTCTCTGGTGTTCCTACACAAAAACTTTTGGATAAGATTGAAGAATTCAACCAACTGCTTCAAAAATAATCCAAATAAATACAATCTATTTCTTTGATATATGAAAACCCCCATTCTGGTAGTAAAACCAGAATAGGGGTTTTAAACTATTATCCTATAATATAAACATTTACTTGATGAACACTGGCTGTCAAAGCGTCCGAGTGACTTTCAAAATATAAGTCTACCAAGGCATGGCCATCCCGCAAGGCTGTTCCTGTATCCGTTGCAATGGCATAACCATACACAAAACTTCCATCTGTGGAAGTAATATAGAGCTTTGTTCCATAGGGGATTACATTGGGGTCTACTGCTACGGTGCCTTCATACAGTCCCAAACCACTGGCTCCCCGACCACTGCCGGAATATGCTGTTGCCCGTCCCGTAAGAACACGAGTATAGCTGCTTGGCACTCCATTTACTACTTCTGGCCCGGAAAGGTCGCTGACAGGTGCTCCTGCCTTATAGGTTTTGATGATAGCATTTTGAGGCTCCACTGTTCGTTCCACAGTAACCACCTTGCTGGACTCCACTTGACCATCTACCACACGAGAACGAGTAGTGATTACATCCAGACCAGTTTTTCCTTCCTGCAAGGTAACAGAGGTACCTTTGCGACGATGATACAGGCTGGTATACTGGTACTCGGTTTCAAAGGGGATTACTTCTTCGGTGTAGCTATCCAAATATTCCACCCGATGTACCTGCACTTCCATTCCCTCCTCCACTGGAGTGTGGAGGGAAGGCTCGGTATAGTCATGCTCATTCAGATTAACACCGGCTTCGGACAAAGCCTGTTCCACTGTGCCGGTACACATGTTCACACTGTGTAAGGCACCATCTGCCTGAATATAAACGGGAAATGCTTTTTGAATGTTTAGGCTGGCAAGGTTGCCATTGTAAGCAGTATAATACACATCATCCTGCTCTTGAGCAACAATGCCGGACATTTCCATCAGCTCCTGAGGGTCTGTCACAGCTGTCACCAACATCCGGCGATTTCCGTCCGAATCAGACACATACACAACATTGATTGAAATTACTAACGCACAAAGGGTCAGCGACAGACAGCACAGGGTGAGCAGACAGGCCCATAATCTTGCTGGAATAGCAATCCATCGCCTTCTCAAATGCTCTGTGAATTTTGTCATACAAACTCCTAACTGTGATGTGCAGAATTTGGCATCCTTCCATCCGTCTGCACTCCGGATGGCACCTGCTTTCTAAAAAGTGCTAGATACAAAGCACTTTTGGCATTTTACCAGATGAACACTGTATGGTCAAACCCCATTTACAGGTTCATTCCACCACTTTGGGGCAGATTCCCTTCTCCCATGGCTTCACCTTCGAATTGCTCTTAGATTCTTCCGTATACTCTCTATTGCTTTGTATTCCGTTATTTTCGAGCAATATTTACAATATCTATCTATAAATTTTTTAAGGGATAGAATCTGTATTTTATAAGATTTTTTCCATCTTTTTCTTTTTACAAAAAAGCTGGTTTTCATTGTAATTTACATCAAATTTTTCCAAAAAGTACAACCATTATTTTTATATAAGCATAGACAAAACTGTTTTCTTTTAAACAAAAAAGCAGCACCTTTTTGCAAGGTACTGCTTTTCTGCTATCTGTTGTTTAATGCATCCGATTGGTCAAAATGGTCAGAAAGTGTTTTTTCAATTTTGTATCGAACAAAGATATAATATGCCCCATAAAAAACCCCACTGATACCAATGCTAAAAAAGGGCTGTATCCATCCTATATATAGCAAAGTGCCTTGCACAGCTGCTACTCCACAACCCAAAACACCTGTACGAATGTTCCATTTAGCATATTCCCTTTGCGCAACCTGCCAATGGATTGCAGATTTATCTGCACGGCGGGAATGGTAACCTCCTCGTATGCTTTTCTTCCATTCTGCTGGGTGATACCAACCTTTGACACCATAAAGCAATAACAACACTGGAACCACCACAGCCAAAAAAACTGCTACTACAGACTCATTCATGGGTTACTTCTCCCACTTGCACAATTATTTTTTGCTTAGTTTTGGCCCTTGGGCGGTGTCCTCTACCACCCAGCCCATCTCTGCCAACTTGTCACGAATTTGGTCAGCAACTGCCCAGTTTTTCTCCTTTTTAGCGGCTGCGCGCTGCTCTACAAGCTGCAAAACCTCTTTTGGTGCTTCCTCTTTTTTGCGATTATACAAAATACCCAGTACATCTGTCATTTGGTCAAAGGCCTCTGCTGCATCCTGCAATGCTTCCTTGGTGGATTGGCTAGAAAGTGTGTTAATTTCCTTCACCAATTCAAAAATTGCAGCCAATGCATCTGCTGTGTTCAGGTCGTCCTCCATAGCATCGTTAAACTTTACCTTTGCAGCAGCCGCTTTTTGGGTAAGAATATTGCTGTCACCATGGGCATTTTCAATAGCAAAATCCAGATTTTCTCGACAGGTGTACAACCTCTCCAAACTAGATTTGCAGGATTCAATCAATTCGGCAGTATAATTCAAGGGGCTGCGATAATGGGCACTGAGCATAAAGTAGCGGATTGGCTCATATCCATAATGCTCTGCAATTTCCCGTACAGTAAAGAAATTGCCAGCACTTTTGCTCATTTTGTGGTTATCAATGTTTAAGAAAGCATTGTGCATCCAGTAGCGGGCAAATGTGCAACCATTGGCACATTCCGACTGGGCAATCTCATTTTCATGATGAGGGAAAACCAAATCTTGACCACCACAATGGAGGTCAATGGTGTTGCCCAAATGCTTACGTGCCATTGCGCTGCATTCAATGTGCCAGCCGGGTCTACCCATTCCATAGGGGCTTTCCCATGCAGGCTCACCAGGTTTTGCTGCTTTCCATACAGCAAAATCTGCCGGGTCTTCCTTTAGGTCATCATCCATCCGGCTGCGCAGCTCTCGGTTGCCTGCTTCCAAATCCTCTAGCACCAGATGGCTTAGTTTTCCATACTGCTCAAACTTTTTGGTACGGAAATATACATCTCCATTTCGTGCAACATAGGCATACCCTTTTTCAATCAAATCTGCAACAATGTGCAAAATTTCATCTATATGCTCTGTGGCACGAGGCATTGCAGAAAGTTCCTTGATATTTAGACCCTTGCAATCCTTCAAATATTCTTCCTCGTATTTTTTCGCCACTCGTGATACTGTGGTATTTTCCTCCTGTGCTCGCTTAATCAATTTATCATCAATATCCGTGATATTGCTGACATATCGAACCTTATTGCCGCGGGATTCCAGATACCGGCGCAATGTATCAAATACAATCACAGGTCTTGCATTTCCAATATGGATATAATTATACACCGTAGGGCCACATACATAGATGCTATATTCTCCCTCTTTCATAGGGATAAAGGGAATTTTTTGCCGAGTAAGTGTATCAAAAATTTTCATAAGAAAACTCTCCTTTTTACGGGTGTAAAGTTTTTGTAATTATACCCCTTTTGTGATATTTTCGTCAAGGTAAACTACTTATTCTGCCTTATTAGTGGCTTCTTTTGACCTTTTCCACATGGGCTCCATTGGTTTGAGAAATAATATAATGGGGGCGATGTTTGGACTCTAAGTATATTTTACCCAAATATTGACCAGCCACTCCTGTGCAAAAGGTTTGTACTCCTCCCACAAACAAAATCACGCAGATAGTAGACGCCCAGCCATCTACTGGGTCGCCAAAAAGCAATTTTCGTACCACTACAAAAATCAGCATGGCAAAGGCTGTAATGGTCATCAAAATCCCCATCCAAGAGGCAATACTCAAGGGAACCTGAGAAAAGTTGATAATTCCATCAATGGCATACTTTGTCAATTTCCAAAAATTCCATTTTGTTTCCCCTGCAATCCGCTCTACGTTTTTGTAAGAGAGCCAATGGGTTTTGAATCCTACCCACCCAAAAATCCCCTTAGAAAACCGGTTGTATTCACTCATTGCTACAATGGCATCTACCATGTCACGTTTCATCAAGCGGAAATCTCTTGCACCATCCACAATATCTGCATCAGAAATTTTATTGATAATAGCATAAAACTTTTTAGCAAACCAACTCCGTATGGGTGGTTCCCCTTCTCTATCCTGCCGACGAGTTGCCACACAGTCATACTCCTCTGTTTGCAAAATGTCCAACATCTGTGGCAACAAAGAGGGAGGGTCTTGCATATCCGCATCCATAACCGCTATATAATCCCCTGTGGCATTGCACAACCCTGCATACATCGCCGCCTCTTTTCCAAAATTTCTAGAAAAAGAAAGATAAATTACACGGCTGTCCTTTTGTGCCAATTCCTTCAACACCATAAGGGTATTGTCTTTTGAGCCATCGTCCACAAACAACAGCTCACACTCACAGGAGATTTGTTTGATTACTTTGTCAATTTCTTCATATAAAAAAGGAATTGCCTGTGCCTCATTATAGCAGGGCACAATCAATGACAATTTCATAACTCTATCTCCATTTCGTATAGTATACAAAGCACAAAAATTGAATACCAACAAAAACAGCTCTGCACTTTCCCATATAAAACGGATAAAGCACAGAGCTGTTCTCAAAACTGGAGCTGGTGGCAGGAATCGAACCCGTAACCTGCTGATTACAAATCAGCTGCTCTGCCAATTGAGCTACACCAGCACATCCAAGGACTGAATGCAAGACATATTATAGCACACCATATCCTTGGTTGTCAATTATTTTTTCAAATTTCTTTGCAAAGCAGCAAAATCTTCTAATGTCAATTGTTCTGGTCGCACCAGCAGAGAAAGCCCCGCTTGCTCCAATGCAGAAATTACTTGCTCTTTGGGAATCGAAAGCCCAGCAGCAATGGAGTTTGCAGCGGTTTTTCTTCTCTGCCCAAAGGCTGCACGAATCAGCCGGAAAAATTCTTTTTCATCCGAAATTGCCACAGGGGGCTTCTCTCGCAAAACCAACTGAATTACAGCACTAGTAACCTTTGGAGGTGGATAAAAACTGCCCGGCTGTACAGAAAACAACAATTTTGGCTCTGCATAATAGTGCACTGCATAGCTGATGGCTCCTGCTGCACGGGTGCCAGGAAGGGCAGTAATACGCTCGGCGGCTTCTTTTTGTACCATAACTGTGATATGGCGAATAGGCAGCCGTTCCTCCAGCAATTTCATAATGATGGGGCTGGTAATGTAATAGGGAAGATTGGCGCAAACCGCCACTTGTAATCCCTGAAATTTTTCTGCAATCAAAGCATGTAGGTCAGTTTGCAGCACATCCCCTTGCACAATTTCCACATTGTCACAATCAGCCAAAGTTTCCTGTAAAAGTTCTGGCAATCGGGTATCAATTTCCACAGATGCCACTTTACAGGCAGATGCTGCCAACTCCTTGGTGAGTACCCCAATGCCCGGGCCAACTTCTAACACACCATAGGATTTGTCAATGCCTGCTGCTTGCACAATTTTAGGGCAAATGCCTCCATTGACAATAAAATTTTGTCCAAAGCCTTTGGATAAGGAAAATCCATACCTCTGGCATAAATCTTTAATTACAGACACATCGGTCAAATTTGCCATGACCCTTGTTCTCATCCTTCCTGTACAGGCTGCTCTGCGGTAGTATCCTCAGGGGTGGTTTCTGTTTGTATTGCATCCTGTGTCTGGTCTTCTGTAGTTGCAGGTTGGTCAGAGGGTTGTCCACTGTTCTGACTGTTGAGCAATTCCACCGCTTTCAGCACTTGTGGGTCAGCCTCTAACAACAACATATACAGCATTTTTTCTTCATCGCTCTTCAATGCAATTTCCACATCGGGAGAAATTCCTGTTTTATCAAAGGAATTTTTCTCTCCAGTCAGCAAAGAAGCAACAGTAATGGAAACAGCGGAACCATCCTGCAAGCGGTAAGGTTCTTGCTGAATGGTGCCTTTGCCGTAGGTGTCCACACCTACAATTTTTGCTTTTCCAAATTCTTGTAGCTCTGCGGCAAAAAGCTCTGCCGAGGACGCAGTATTATGGTTTACCAACACAACCATAGGCAGGTCAATTTCATTTTCGTCTGACCAGCCCATTTCCTTTACAGTTCCATCTTTATACTGTGCATATGCCACAGGCCCTTCTGGAACTATAATATCAATACAATCCACTGCACTGGACAATACACCGCCTGCATTTTCACGAAGGTCAAATACCAGTGCTTTTGCTCCTTGGCTCATTAGTTGGCGAACAGCACTGTCAAAGTCGGAAGGAGTGGTATTGCTAAATGCACTGATTTTTACATATCCATAGCTGGTGTTGGGTACCATCTGGAATTCTACAGTGGAAGCATCAAACTTCCGGCGAGATACCTGAATATCCTTTGCTACATTTTCACTATCCAAATATGTTAGAGTTACGCTAGTACCTTCCTCACCACGAAGCTGAGTCATAACAGCGTCTTTTGTCATTCCCTTTACTTCTGTGCCATTTACTTTGGTAATAAAGTTGCCCTTTTGCAGTCCAACTTCCTCAGCAGGAGAACCGGGGTACACCTTGGTAATCATAGCATAGCCAGAAGAATCCTTTACTAACTCTACGCCAATGCTCAACAATTTACCATCCTGAATATCCAGCAACTCTGCATATTGTTTTGCGGTGTAATAGGTAGCATTGGGGTCTTCAATACCCAAAATATACCCTGCACCTAGCATATCATACAGTTTGTCGTTGTTGATTTCCCCATAGTAATTATCACGGACATATTTGTCAATTTCTGCTAGCTTTGAATAAATTTTTTCCCGTTCACGCACAGCATTTACTGTGGTAGTAAACCGTTGCTGAGAAAGTACAAAGGTAATAGAAAAGGTTACCGTCATGGCTATCAAAGCCAGTGTTATGGCCAAGCCAATAGAAATTTTCTTGTTCATAGGGTTCTCTCCTGTTTTTTATAGTACCAATTGGGAAATAACGGGCATAGCAACACTTGCAATCATCAATACAGCCAATGCCACACACATCCATCGAACAAATTGTTTTTTTCTATCGTTCATTCTGGTCACCCTCCATTTATACATCTAAGTATTTTCTCATAGAAGCCATTGTTCCAATGCTTCCCAAAACTAGCCCAAATACTGAGAAACCAGCCAATACCCAAGGCCACAACTCCGAAACAGGCAATACCACCTGTTGCACAACGTCTTCCCAGCCTTGGAAATACAACATGGCCTTTTGCAAAATAATATGATATCCTCCCAATACAATGCCTGTGGATATCAAACCAGCCAATAGTCCAACGGTCATGCCCTCAACAAAAAAAGGCATACGGATAAACCCATTGGTGGCACCTACAAATTTCATAATGTTAATTTCTCGCCTACGGGCAAACACGGTGAGTCGAATGGTATTGCTAATCACCACAGAACTTACAACGCCCAACACAATTACCAGCCCCCAGCTGATAAATTGCACCCATCGTTGTACATTGAGAAAGGTGCGGATAAGACTTTCGGGAGAGTGTACAATCTCTACTCCCTGCACACCTTCCACCTGTTCAATAATCTGTGCTGTTTGTGCTGGGTCTGTGATGCGGATGTTGTACTGGGCATACAAAGGATTTTCTTCTCCTTCCAGCTCGCTGAATAGCTCCGCATATTCTCCCATCTCGCCACTCATTTGATTCAACGCATCCGCTTTGGAAATATACTCTGCTTCCTCTACACCTGCAATACCCAAAATTTGTTTTCCAATGGATTGATAATCCTCTTCGGAAAGGCTGCGGTCTAGCATAGCCACCATTTCATTTTGGCTGCCAAGCCAGTCCATAAGGCTGTTTACATTGACAGTCAACAAACCTGTAAACCCTGTGATAAGCATACATACAATCAACACACCCAAGGATGCCAGTGCCATCACTCGGTTTGCAAACATACTGCGCAAACCCTGCCCAAATAAGTATACAAAACTAGACCATCTCATCCCCGTCTACCTCCTTTGGCAAATTTACAGGGATGGTCATCCCCCACCACAGTTCCATGGTCTATGGTAATAATTCGCTTATTAAATTGATGTGCTAGGTCGTGCTCGTGAGTAACTACCACAACAGTAGTACCCACACTGTTAATGGCTGTAAGCAATTCCATCATTTCAATGGACATTTCTGGGTCAATGTTTCCTGTTGGCTCATCAGCAATAATCAACTTTGGGCTATGTGCAAGGGCACGAGCCAAGGCCACTCTTTGCTGCTCACCACCTGAAAGGGAGGTAGGATAGCTGTCTTTTTTATGAGAAAGCCCTACCAAGCTAAGCACATACTTTACACGCTTTACAATTTCGCTTTCTTTTACATTGGTTACCCGCATGGCAAAGGCCACATTTTCATAAACAGTCATACTGGGAATCAGGCGGAAATCCTGAAACACCACTCCCATACTTCTTCTTAGGTAGGGAATCCGCTTTTTTTTGATATTGGTTAAGTCAAATCCATTGACTATAATTTTTCCACTAGTAGCTGCCTCCTCGTGAAGAATCAGCTTTAAAAAGGTAGATTTTCCTGCACCGGAATGACCCAGCACAAATACAAACTCCCCTTTATCAATATGCAGGTTTACATCCTGCAATGCTTCGTTTCCTTCTGGATAGGTTTTGTATACATGTTCAAACCGAATCATACTAACTCCTGTAATTATACTAGTATTTTGGCACAACAAACCTTTTCCACTCAAAACCCCATGTCAAAAAAACAGGCGGCATCCACCGCCGCCTATTTTACAAACCAAACAAAAACCTCTGTTTGGGATAAATTCTCAATATTTTGCGGGGTTTGCATCCAAATATTTGCGAACCATTAGTGCAACTTTAAACACAATGGCATCATCAAACTCACGCAAATCCAGTCCAGTCAGCTTTTTGATTTTCTCCAAACGGTACACCAAGGTATTGCGGTGTACAAACAAGCCACGACTGGTTTCGGACACATTCAGATTGTTTTCAAAGAAACGCTGAATGGTAAACAAGGTTTCGCTGTCCAAGCTTTCAATGCTGCCCTGCTTAAACACTTCCCGCAGGAACATTTCACACAAGGTGGTGGGCAGCTGATAAATCAAACGAGCAATACCCAGATGGTCATAGCTGATGGTTGGCTGCTCGGTGTCAAACACCTTGCCTACCTCCAGCGCAATCTGTGCTTCCTTAAAGCTGGTTGCCAAATCCTTTACATTGGCAATGGGTGTACCAATGCCAATTACAGCTTTGATGTAGTGCTCGCCAGAAAGAGTATCTACAATGCTGGCTGCCAACTTTTCAATATCTCGTTGGTCAATGCCTCTTTTAATTTCTTTTACCAGAACGGTATCATTTTCACTAATATTAAAAACAAAGTCCTTTTGTTTATCAGGGAACAAACCACTTACTACATCATAGGCAGAAATATCATTGCTGCTTACCACACGAATCAACAAAACTACCCGTGAAACGTCGGTAGAAAAATGCAGCTCTCTTGCCTTTGCATAGATGTCTCCGGGCAAGATATTATCTAGCACCACATTTTTGATAAAGTTGGTTTTATCAAACTTTTCATCGTGGTACTGTTTAATATTTTGCAAGCTGATGGCAACCAATGCCGCAAAACGGCTGGCCTGCTCATCAGTTCCCTCCACAAACACAGCATAGTCGTTGTGCTTGTTGGAGGTAAATTGGTGATAGGTATACCCCTCCACCACAAAACTGTCGGGGGCTGTTGCCCGTTCCAGTGCAAAGGCTGTGCGAACTTCGCCAATCATGTTCAAATCCGAAGAGGAAATTACTGCTCCGGTTTCGTCCACAACGCCGATAATCCTATCCACAGCATCCTTCATCTGATACACTACGCCTTGAAATACTCTGTTAGCCATACAAACCGATTCCCTTCCTTCGGCGGTGTATAATAATGCCGCCATAAAAGTTGCAAATTAAAACAACATATCAATTCAATTCAATTAATCTCTATTGTACACAAGAAAACCGTGTTTTGCAACATATTTCAACAAAAAAAAACGGCCTTTATTGTGTATTTTTAATTTTGGAGAACTTTTTTGATTTGTACGCACTACCAGTGTACCAACAAAGTGTGACTATTTCTTGAACAAAAACCAAAAAATCTCCTGTTTTCCTTTCCAATTTCTGCCTTAACCATTAAAAATTTTCTATATTTATCTTTGTGCAATCTGCTGCACCTCATGCAAAGATAGTTTTTTCCACTCTCCCGGCTGCAAGGTTTCATCCAAAAAAAGGTTTCCCATCCTCATCCGGTGCAAAGCGTTTACCCCTGCATTATATACACCAAACATCCGCTTGATTTGATGATATACCCCTTGTGTCAGAATAACCCTTGCTTGAAAAGGGTCTTGTGTGGGAATTGCTTTTGCCGGAGCAAGTTTGGTTCCATCTGCCAAAACAACACCTTGTTCAAAGCCCTGTTGCATCTCTGGTGTTAAAGGGGTATCCAAAGTCACCAAATATTCTTTTTCTATATGCCGTTTTGGGGACAAAATTTTGTGGGCAAATTCCCCATTATCTGTTAGCAAAATAAAGCCTGTACTGGTTTTGTCCAGTCTGCCCGCAGGAAACAGCGTCCGACGTGGAAAGCTGCCCTGCAACAAATCCACCACAGTAGTATCTCGCTTATCTGTGCTGGCACTCACTACCCCCAGAGGTTTGTTCAGCATAATATACACAAACTCTTCCCGTTCCATGGTTTGTTGGTCAAACAAGACTTTTTCTGTACCTTTTAGCTGAACATCTCCTTTTTTGCACACCTGCCCATCCACCTGAACCAAGCCTTTGGCAATGAGCTTTCTTGCATCTGTGCGAGAAATTTGCATAGCATCACTTACATATTTGTCCAGACGCATTCTTTTTCTCCTCTTTAGTATGGCATTCTCCTTTGTATTTTACACTATAACAGCAAATTTGTATACTATAAAACAAAAAAGCCGGTGCTATAAGTCAAGCAACCGGCTAAAAGAAATCAAAAATTATTCTGTTGGCATAGCAGGGTTATCTTCATCCACAGGCACATCTGCGGCGGTTTCCTGTGCTCCATCCGTGGAAGGAGCAGCTACAGAGTCTGTCTGCTGTGTAGATGGGTCTGTGGGCGCAGTTTGCTGCGTTTCTGGCTGGGCAAAGTCTGTCTGTTTTTCTTCATCGGTCAAAGGTGCCGCTGTGGATGCAGCAGAGGGCAAAGCTGTTACTTCTCCAGAAGGCTTTTGCAGCATATAGGCACCTACTGCATTTTCTTTGTAAATCAACAGTACACCATAGCTTTTTTGTTCTCCTGTGGAAGCATTGGGACAAAGCATTGTCCATTTCTCCACTGTTTTTCCTTTGTATTTTTCCAGACTTAAACCGCTTTTTTCAATTTCCGCATTGAAAGCAGTAAAACTTTCATCCCATTTGCGAGGTACCTTCACCTTATCCATTGTTACAGTAGAAGGGTCCATCTCCAACCCATAAGCAGTAAAAAAGGATGCCATATCCTGTGTACTTTCTATTTGGGTTGGTGCCGAAGGTTGCACAGCGGTTTCTTGTGCTCCTCCCCCTGTCATTCTGTCATTCATCAAAAATACTGCGCCTGCCAACAATACACCACAACAGGCTGTTAATGCCGCTTTCTTCATTGCTTCCCGATTAAAAGTCAATACAAACATTGTGCTGTTCCTCCCATAGTTTTTTCTGGGTTGCTGCTACAACTATATGGGACAGCCTACGAGATTATGACTTTGAAGGAAGGATTTTTAAAGATACTGTTAATAGCGTTTTGTACGTCGGATTTTTCTGTCATCCTTGTGTCGCAGGTTCACATACAAGAATACACCAAAATATCCTACAGCAGTAATACCACTAAGAACTAACACTACTCGAAAATAACGAGAACCGAAGAACTCTCCTACCCGACTAATCAGGTATAATACTTGATTTCGCTGAATACTGCTTCCCGCAATCAATTCCACCGTTCCAATGCTTTCCCCTGCCAAACTTAGGGTAACTGTTCCCACTACTTCTCCTTGCTCAATGGGAGCTGCTAAGGATTCTGGCAGGTTATAACTTTTTTGAATGGCAGACTGGTCGCTTTCGTTGGGCAAAATTGTATAAAGGCCCTCTTTGGGGAACAGCTTTACTGTATCCGTTTCGGTGGAATATTTCACCTTCCGTTCTGTAACAAATGCCCCTGTATCTAGGGCATTATCCAAGTGGAAGTTTTCATACACCCAATCCATTAGCACACAAGTTTCATACAGTGCGGGTTTTGCTGCCTTTGTGGGGTAATACTGTTGCTGAAATTTATCTGCTGTGTTGGAAGCGTGAAGAACTGCTGATACAAAGCGCATATCTCCCTTTTGGTGCCAAGCAGCAAAATTTTGCCATTCCTCCAAACTTCCGGTTTTTCCGCCCTGCGTGTAATCTCGATAATACATATCGCCTCTTGTTTCATCAATTAAGAGGTCTGTTGTCCAGATGGAATACTCATTTGCTGTAGAAAATCCCACACCAGCTGGCATAGTGAATTTTGTGGTTTTGCATACCTGAGCAAACAAATCCCGTTGTTCCATATATGTGGACATATACTTTATAATTTGCGCCATATCATAGGCTGTTGTCATATTGTTGGGGTCAAGTCCGCAAGGGTCGGTAAATTTAGTATTCAAACACCCCATTTGTTTAGCCTTTGCATTCATCAGATATACAAAGTTTGAAACATTCCCTTTGCCAATGTTATAGGCTACAATATAGGCTGCCTCGTTTGCACTGGGCAACATCATAGCATACAAAAGCTCTCGCCCTGTCAGGGTTGCCCCTCGTTTAATGTCAGCATGGCTAGGGCTGTCATACTGGGAAATAATATCAAACACCGAACCTACTGCCTCAAAGGTGCGAGCATCCAAATCTTCAGTTTTTTCCAAAAGAATCATGGTGGTAACCAGTTTGGTCAAACTGGCGGCAGCCATGGGAGTATGAGCATTTTTCTCATACATCACCACACCTGTATCCAAATTTTCAATATATACTCCTTCTGCACTCACACCCAGCTGGTCAAACTGTGTTTGGAAGGAGCCTGCCAATACTGTTGTACTAAACAGACACACAGACAGCATTCCAGCCACTAAAAGAGAAAGGATTTTTTTCATATAGACATTTCTCCAAAAAAAAGATAAAATAAAAGGCATGCCTGTAGGCTTGCTGCAAAAATAAATTTTTGTTTATAAAATATAACGATTTTGAATGTAAATTTTTTACATATCGTTTTTATTATAGCAGAGATTTTTCTGTTTCAAAAGGAATTTCTATGTTTTTTCGGTTACAATTTTTTGAATGAAAGAGGCTTGACTAGATGATTTATGTTGTTGGAGATATTCATGGCGACATCTCCCGTTTTAAAGAGAAGGCGTTTCGCCGCCTTACCAAAAAGGATACTCTAATCATTTTGGGGGATTTTGGCTTTTTGTGGGATGGAAGCAAGCAAGAGCAAAAATATTTAAAATGGTTGACCAAACGCCGCTACCGTTTGTTGTTTTTAGATGGTTGCCATGAAAATTATGATATGCTACAACAATACCCCATAGAAGATTTTTGTGGTGGAAAAGCACGACACATCGGAGGAAATCTATACCAACTCATTCGTGGAAATGTGTTTGAAATGGAAGGAAAACACTTGCTTTGCATTGGTGGTGGCGAAAGCCATGACAAAGAAGACCGCGATGAAGGGATGAACTGGTGGCGCGCAGAACTGCCTTCCACAGAAGAAATGGAACAATGTGACCAACAATTACAAGCTATCCACAACCATGTAGACTATGTGCTTTCTCACGATGCACCAGCACAAATTTTAGAATTTACTGGTTGGAAACAACAGGACATCAATGCTTTTCAGTTGTGGCTGGATGGATTAAGCAAAAATTTGCAATACAAGGGATGGTTTTTCGGCCGCTATCACAAAGACCGCCAACTAACAGGAAAACTTACTGCCGTATTTTGTCAGGTTCATCCGTTGGATTAAACCATATTTTGCTGCAATAATAGTATAGGCAGAATTATGGCTTTTTTAACCAGCAATTTCCCATAATGAAAAATCCCCTCTTTTGTTTTCACGCAAAAGAGGGGATTTTTCTGGATACAAGAATATTTAGAACACTACATCATACAAGACACGAATCTTCTTTTCTACTTGGATAAATGCGTCCAATAAAGCAGGGTTGAACACACCACATTCACCATTGATAATCATTTCCAGAGCTTTATCAAAGGAATATCCTTCTTTGTAGCACCGTTTGCTTACAAGAGCATCATATACATCAGCAATGGATACTATCTGTGCCCACAAAGACAGCTGATTTCCCTTCAATCCCTCTGGATAGCCCTTTCCATCCCATCTCTCATGATGGTGTAATGCAATATCATAGGCATAGCGGTATGCCTTATGCTGCTGCATTTGTGGAATCTGGGACAAAAGCTGTGCACCTCGTGTGGTGTGGGTTTTCATAATTTTGTATTCTTCATCGGTGAGCTTGCCGGGCTTATTCAGAATAGAATCCGGTATGGAGATTTTTCCTACATCATGGCAGATAGAGGCGATACCAATGAGCTCAATTTCTTCGTTGGTTAAGCCCTTGCCTAAATCTGTATGTTGCAAAAGATACAGAGTAATACTACGAATTCGCTGAATATGGCTTCCTGTTTCGTCGCTACGGAATTCAATGGCAGTGGACAGTGCTTCCAACATACCAATGCTCATTTTGTAGAGGTTTTGGGTTTTTTGCAGCAATTCTTCTCGTTGTATCTCTACAATATCGCTTAAACGGCGACGGGATTCAAAAAGTTCCACAATGGAATCTACACGCCGACGAACCATATAGGGCACAATCGGCTTGTGAATAACATCCATAACTCCCATATGATAGGCATCTTCGGTTATTTCGTTCCGGTCATCAGCAGTAATCAAGAAGAAGGGAATTTGCCCAATAACATCCAATTCCATCAGTGCGTGGAGCATTTCCATTCCATCCATCTCTGGCATTACCACGTCCAACAATACAGCACAAACACTGTCGCAATTATCCCGCAATTTTTCCAAGCCTTGAATTCCGTTTTTTGCCTCCTCAATTCGGTAAGAAGCCTTAAAAATATTTTTCAACACTAATCTGGTGAGCTTGGAATCATCTATAATTAAAATAATGTTCCTGTCCTTTGTCAGGTACTTTTCCATGTCTTGTTCCATATTCGTATCACCCTTGTAAAAAATATACAAGCAGACCAAAGACACTGAGAAACCTGCATCCAATGGCTCTGCCGTTTAACCTCATTATCCTTATAGAAAAGCTACTCTGCCATCATTCTAACATTTTTTGTATCACATTACAAGTAACCTTGTTTTAAAAAAGCTTTTTTACACAAAATTCTTAAAAAGATAAATCCACAGGAATTTCTTTATTCAAATGTAAAGAATAGAGGCTGCATTTGGTAATAGGGACACCAATTCTTTTTTCTACGGCAGTTTTATAATAGGATAATTGTTGTGCATATCTCTGTACTAGGGTTTGTTCCTGTTGCACATAGTCGGTTTTATAGTCAATCAACTCTCCATGGTCTGGGAATACCAGAACCAAATCTGCTACACCCTGTAGCAACACAGTTGCATCGCCGCATTTTTCTGGAGTATCCGAAAGCTGACAAGCTGGAATTCCTGTAATAAAAGCAAATTCCCGCAGCAATCGACAAGGAGGTTCCATAGCCCTGCACATCCGTTGATACAAAGGGCTTGCAAAAAACTCCAACAACTTCCTTTTGTCCAGCACTGCTGCACTGTCCTCATCCATCAAGTTTTGTTCTACCATGCGCTGTATCTCTTTTTCTAGTGCCATAGCTGGATTGTTTGTAAACTTTTCCAGCTTTGCCAACTGCAAAAACCGATGGGCGGCAGTGCCACGCTGTGCACCTGTCATAGTGCTTCGACTGCGAGCAAAAGCAGGCTTGGCAGGCTGCCATGTAAATTGCTGGTCTTTGTGGGTAATTTGAGATACACTTACCTTGCTGTCAATGGTTGCCAAAGGAGCAAAGGGGTCTTTCCATGCAAACTGTTGCTGAAGTGTGTTCCAAAGAGCTGTATTTTCTGGTATGGATTCTTCTTCCTGTTGCTGTTGGTCAGGCTCCCCCTGCCCAGAATACCGCACCGATAGTTGCATTTTGCTGGTATAACACTCTAGATTAGAGAAAATCGGGAAGTCTTTGCGTAAAATAGCTCCATCTGGGTGCAGCATGGCAACAGCAAAAAGCCAATCCCCTGCGGTATGCTTTTTTTCTACCCAATAGGGAGAAATGCCCTTTTGCAGCTCTTGGGCAAACTGCATCTTTTTATTTTCAAAGGTATTTTCATTGCCCACCATTCCCACAATGCAAAGTAAGTCCTTTGCACGGGTAAGGGCAACATACAATACACGCATTTCCTCACTAAGCATTTCACGGCGTAAAACTCGGCGCATCCAAACCATAGCAGCCGTATCATATTTTCCGGTTACTCCCGGCAACTGAATGGCAATTCCTTCTTTAGGGTGCAAGGCAAAGGGCTTTTTCAAATCGCTAAAATTAAATTGGCGGAAAGTATCTGCCAAAATCACCACAGGAAATTCCAATCCCTTGGAACGGTGAATGGTCATAATGGACACACATCCTTCTGGGGTTCCTGTTGCCATTTCGGGGATTCCCTCTCCAGAATTTGCTGCATCTTCTATGGCTTTTACCAAAGCAGGCAGTCCATTTTTTCCTGCTTGCTGTACCCATGACAGAAATTCCTCCAACCGCTTTCTTCTCTGGGAACCCATAGGAGAGCTGCCCACTGCTTGTGCCCAGTTGGTTTGTTGCAGAATTAACTGACAAAATTGCTGGCTTTCCATTACAGAACTTTTGGAACGCCAAAAATCGAACCTCTGCAAAAATTCTTCCAACCGCTGAGCGGAAGGGGCGGGAACTGCCTCGGCAATGGGCAAACCTTGCTGATAAGCCTTTTGCCATGCCAACAATGTGCTATACAAACTGCCCTTTTTTTGTACCAATCGCAGTTGTACCAGCAATTCCATTCCAAAGCCTGCCAATGGCCCTGTTAATACTGCGGCTAACTGTACATCGTCTGCCGGTCTATCCAAAGCCCTCAGCAAACTTGCCAAAGGCTGCACCTCTGGAGCCTGTAACAAATCTGCTCCTACATCTACATAGCTGGGAATATTCCATTGATTCAGTGCCCGTTGATATAGCTCAAACTGTCCTTTGGTTCGCATAAGGATACAAAAATCCCCATATTCCACTGGGCGGGTGCCATCTTTACAACGCACAGGAACCTTTCTTTGTACCAAGTCTTGTATACGCCATGCCACCTGCCATGCATCCCCATACTGTTCTTTTTCTTCTTCCAGCACAACATCAAAGAGAATGGGCGCACCATCTGGTAAGGGAACACCTGCTTGTTGCAAACCAGAGTTGAGCCATTCTTCTTGGTTATACTCCACCTCTCCCACCAATGGGCTCATCAACTGCCTAAAAAAGTCATTTACCCCATCCAACACTTGGGGCAAACTGCGGAAGTTGGCATTGAGTGTCAAATTTGCCGGAAAGGTTTTTCCATCAAAGTCCGCATAGGCTTTGCGTTTTTCTTGGAATAAATCTGGTGCCGCATGGCGGAAACGGTAAATGCTTTGCTTAATATCTCCCACCAAAAACAAATTGTCCTGTGCAGCACTGGCAACACATTGGTACAATCTGCCTTGCAATGCGTTGGTGTCTTGATATTCGTCCACCATCACTTGATGAAAACCATTGGCAATTTCCCTTGCAAAATCTGTGGCAGCTTGTGCCTCACTGTCCCATAAAAGCTGCAATGCCAACTGTTCCACATCGCTAAATTCCAACACACGATTTTCTTTTTTGGCTGCAAAAAACAGTTCCTCAAATCGTTGCTCTGCTTGCAGCACTGCTTCGATTACCGGTGCTGCAACCTGCCTATCCTGCAAGTCCTCCTGTGTTGTGCAGGGCATAAGCTGGCGAATTTCCTCCATCAGCTCTTTAATACTGTCACGCAAGCGGCACTGTTCACTTTCTGCTGGCAATGCAGGACGAGCCACGGGAACACGGAAAATTTGCACCTGTCGGCGAACTGCATCCCAACCAAGGGGCAAGTTATTGTAAATTTCTTCCACCTGTGACAAAATCTCTTTGGTGTATTTTTCCCATTTGTCCTTTGTCCATTTTTCTACAAAAGGCGGCTCTAAAAGGGATAACTGCTTTGCTGTTTGGTACACAGTATCTACCAGTTGTTCCACCTGTTTTAGGAGCTGGCTTCCCCATGGAGTTTGTTCAATGGAATCTGTTTGCTGCCAAGGAAGTAGCATCCTTTTTCGCAACAAATCCCTGTCCGGCTGGGTAGAGAAAAAGCGATATAGTTCCAGCAAAGCGGCTTCTGCTGTGCTGTCATCCTTGCTTTTGCCATACATTCCACCAAAAGCGGCGAAATATTCGTTAGAGGCAAATTCCTCCTGTACCTTTTCCACAGATTGACGGCAAAGGGTGTTCAACAGTCCAAAGTCCCCCACGGCAATATCTGCGGGAAGGTCTAGCCGGAAGAAGTTTTGTCGTATCAATTCCAAACAAAAGGCATCAGCAGTACAAATACTTGCCCGTTGCAACAAAGTTTTCTGTCTGCGCAGCCATTGCCGTTGGCTGGGGTCGGCTGTTGCTTGCAGCTCCTCCAAACCCTCACTTAAACGAGCTTTTAGTTCGGCAGCGGCAGCATTGGTAAAAGTTACAATCAACAAACGGTCAATATCTACTTTGTCTTCTACCACCAGCCGCAAGGCACGCTCTACCAAAACGGCAGTTTTTCCGCTGCCTGCTGCTGCACTAACCAACAGGGTTCCTTTTCGGTGTGTAAGTGCTGCTGCCTGTTGGGGTGTCCATTGTTGTTTAGCCATCCTTCTCCTCCTTTTCTTGTTCGTTTTGTTGGTCTTTGGATTCTTCTTTCTCTCGGAAGGCTTCTCCCTCACCTCCCTGAATTTGGCGCATGGGAGAATCCGGCATACGGCGGCACAAATCCCCATAAGGACAATAGGCGCAAGGGTCAAAATCACTGCTTTTCAGCGGGTCTGCTTCTATTTGTCCATCATAGAGAGAGGTCCCCATATCCTGCAATTTTTGCCGCAGATGGGTACATACCCGCAACAGTTCTGTGCGGCTAATGCGCTTACTTTTACTTCTTGTATCTGGCTGCCCATCTTTTTTAAATCCAAAGGGAACATATTTTCCTGTGGCATTGGGGTCCATTCCCTCATACACCTCTGGTTCATCGGTAATCAAACCATGAAGCTCAAAAGCAGGGGCGGCTTTGGTGTTTGCCTTCTCTCTGTCCAAAGTGGTTTTACTGGGAGATACCAAAAAATAGACCACTCCTGCCGGCAAACTACTTTCTGAAAAGCCTTTGCCATGGGGGGAGCACAAGGAAAATAGATACAGCAACATTTGTGTATCTAGACCATAGTAAACGTTGTCTAGGGAAAACTTTTTGTTTCCTGTTTTGTAGTCCACCACACGCAACCAGCAATGATTTTTTTCTCCCATGGAATCCACACGGTCAATTTTTCCGGTCAGGTGTGCCCAATGGTTGTGGGACAATGCCACACGCATACCCGGGTCACCTCTGTGCGCTCCAATGCTCATTTCGTAGGCAATAGGGTGGAATTTGCTTTGCCGTTGCTCTTGTTGCAAAAATTCCAACAAAGGTACCATACCCTCCACAATACGGCGGATGGTATTTTGCTCTCGACGGGTAAGGGGTTGCTTTGTATCATCTTGTGGAAGCTGTTGGATATATTCTTCTGCCAATCGCTCTGCTAGCTGTTGCATTTGTTGGTGGCTGTCGCCGCCTTCTGTCTGCTGCAAAAATGTTGCATCCTGCAATGCCTTTTCTAGAATGTAGTGCACCAAAGAACCACTAAGCATAGAATCTAATTTTGCTGGACGGGGTACTTTTAGCCGTACAATATGTTCCAAGAAATAGGATAATTTGCAGCGGTAGAACCGTTCCATGCGACTGGGGGATATGCTTAAATCCATTCCTAAAAGCTGTTCCATAGCGAGGCTGTCCTCTACACGGAATACTGGTGTATCACTGCTTTGGGCAAGTTTTTCTATTTCCTGTTCCATGGCAGGAAGTTGGTGGGCAACTTCCTCCCCTCCTTTGCCACACATCCAATCCAGTGCGCTTTGAGGGGTTTGGCAGAGCTGTTCCACCGAAAGCTGTAACTGTGCAAAGCCCTTTTTTCCTTTGATTTCTGCCAATGGCTGGCTTAACCGTTGGTGAGGCTGCCCCTGCTGATAAAAGAAATAGGTACTTTGGGTGGCAGCGGTAGCTGTGCGGTAAAAATAAAGTTGCTCTTGATGGACACGCTGTTCAAATTCTCCTGGTAAATTTGCACCTGCCTCTTTCAATAAATCACGGTCGGCATGGGTCAACAAACCGCTGGCTCCCACTGTTTGGGGGAATTCTCCTTCATTTGCCCCCAGAGCAATACAACAGGCTATGCCTTGGGGTTGCAGACGGTCGGCTGTGGTCAACAAAACCCCTTCCAACTGCTGGGGAATCCGCCCCAATTCTGTGGAACGCAGCATCAAGTTGAGCAGTTCTGCAAATTCGCTAGCGGTTACATCCTGTTTGTCCAACAAGCGATACAGTTCCTCCAATAGCTGCATGGCAGCTTCCCACATTCGCTGTACTTCTTCACCGGCAGCTTGGCTTTTCTGGGAGGCTTGTTCGGCAAGAATTTGAATTTGGGCGGGTGCCCCTATCTGCTCTAACAATTCATAAAGAGCACGGCAAAACTTGCCACCATTCATGCCCTTTGTGGTGCGAGCACCAGCGGTTGCCTGTACAAATGCTTCTAATGCTGGTGCCACTGCACTGCGTGCAGCTTCGGCACATTGCATTTCGTATTGTTCTTGTGGGTCGTCGGCGTTTCCTTCAAAGCCGCTAAGGGTGCGGTTGGTAGGCAAAGGCTGTTTCCAGTCCTGCGCCCTCATAAACCAAACTTGTGTATAATTTTCCAGCAGAGAAATTTGCTCCATGGTCGCTTCTCCCACCAGACCAGTTTTCAGCAATGAAAGGACATCCTGACTGTTCATTCCCCATCGGGCAATGCGGACTGCTGCCGTTACAGCTCCAGCACAAGGGCTAAACTGCAATAGTGCTGGTTCATCTTCAAACAAAGGAACTCCCATCAAATTGCATTCCCAGCGCATAGGGGCTAGATAGGCTTGTTTATCTCGGCAAACCACCACCATTTTGCTATATGGTAAGCCTTTGCGTGCCTTTTCTGCCAGTATTGCTGCGGCTTGCTTTGCCTGCTGCCAGCTATCTATACAAGGCGTAACAAAAATATTCTCTGGTGGAGCAGGTAAAGGGACTCCTTGGGTAAGGGCATCGGTAAGCTGTGCCATGCCGCTTTGTGAGCCATGGCGAAAATTTTGCTGCAACTGTTGTACATGGGTTTTGACTCCCACACGGGCAGCCATTCTACTTAGGCGGCGGGCGGTTTCCTGCGCCGGGATAAAAAAGGATTCACCACCAGAAATAGCGGGACAACATAGAGATACCACAACCTCGGTACCCCATTGGGTCATTGCCTGTAACATCTCATATTGAGGCGCAGTAAAGCCATCAAATCCATCCAAAAAGACCTTTTGATTTTGAAAAAACTGTTTTTCTACTTTTTGCGCTGCAATGGTTAGGCGGTCGGCAGGGTCTAGGGCTGTATTTTCCAACAAGGATTGATAGGCAGCATAAATCAGCCCCAACTGTCGCAAGCGAGGCTGATTTTTTCCCACCTGCTCCATAAAATCAGGAGAAACACCGGCGGTTTTCATCTCTTGAATAATATCGGCACAAGCTGCACAAAAAGCAGCTGAACGCTTTTGTCCACCAAACTTGCCCAGTTGCTCCGGCTCCAAAGCATCCATGGCACGGCGTACCAGCACAGCTCTGCCTGCCTCACTCATAAGGGGCAGTTCTCCACCACCGTACTGGTCTAGAATTCTTTCTCCAAGGGTACGAAAGCTGCAACTGGTTACAAAACCGGAAAGCTCATCTCCCAACACATGGTAGAGCCTTCCCTCCATTGCGGCAGAAAATTGTTCTGGTACCAAAAGGATACTGTACTGTTTTTGCTGGGCACGGCTTTTTACTTCCTGCAGTACAGTATAGGTTTTGCCTGTGCCGGCAGTTCCCAAAAGCAATGTGAGCATTTGCCATCTTCCTTTCTTTTGGGGAGGTGTTTTGATACAACCAATAAAAGGGCTGCCCAACAAGGACAGCCCTTTCCCCTGTTTCTACCAGCAAGAATACCACACAACGCCATTGGCAAGCAAGTTCCTTTTTGGTCAACAGCCATCATAGGAGGGTGTTTTAGCGGACAAGTGCTGCCACCATTCCACCAATGCAAAACGGATTTCATAATCCCCCTGCAATAGCTCCTTTTCCTGTTGAGAATAGCACTCCACTTCCTCCACTGGCTGGGCGGCTGGAATACACAAGGGAGGAAACATCACACACCACCAATTTTTTCCCTCTGCCTCGCCAATGTCCACACGCAAAGCATGATATTCCCCTGCGGGCATAGTAAATCCCTCATACTCAATGGTATCAAAGAGCATTTCGGTAAGATATACCTGAGCCGTGTGGTCACTTCCTCTACTTTTCAACACATCGCTGGCAACTTGTTGAATTTGTTCCAGATTTTGCTGTACACTT
Organism: uncultured Anaerofilum sp.; assembly: GCA_944385935.1. GTDB lineage: Bacteria > Bacillota > Clostridia > Oscillospirales > Ruminococcaceae > Anaerofilum. The sequence continues at coordinate 1,212 of CALWZC010000023.1, read as the reverse complement.
TCCTCGGCCTGTTGGCGGTTGGTTTGGTTTGCAAACAATTCTTCTGCCTGCTGCAAAATAGCATCCCTTACAGCTAGTTTTTCCTCTTGGTCTTGTACTGAATCCGAAGCTGCCCGAATGTGTAGACGTAGAGTGTCTTGCCGTATCTGCTGGCATACCTTGGCAAAGCTGCTTTGTTGCATCAGAACCACTGCCAATGCAATGCCCAACAAAATAGAGAGTTCTTTTCTTATTTTTGTACAAAAGCCCACCAACCGCCGAATATTGCTCATTGTCATGTACTTCCTTTCCTTGCTGGATATTTTTGGATGTACAAAATATGGGCTGGAGAAGGGTTTGTTATACAAAAAATTTTTTGTTGCAGATTGATGATAGATAGCGTATGATAAAAATGTATGTGCAAAAATGGCAGAAATGAGGTCTTACTTATGTTTGAAAAAAATATCCCCACACCAGAACGATTGCGTATAACCTTATGTCTTTCGCTGGTAGGTGGTTTTTTGGAAACATACACCTATCGGTTGCATGGCGGTGTATTTGCCAATGCCCAAACTGGAAATTTGGTTTTGTTGGCACTTTCCTTGGTGCAGGGCAGCAATAAAGCACTATCCTACCTCATTCCCATTATTGCTTTTGTTTTGGGTGTATTTGCTTCAGAAAAAATATGTGAACGTCTAGGAAATTCCTCTCGGTTTCACTGGCTTTCTGCTTTGGTAATGCTGGAAGCAGCAGTTTTGGCAGTGGTTCCCTTTTTTCCTGCCTCTACACCAGATGGTGTGGTCATTGTGTTGGTTTCCTTTGTATCCTCTTTGCAGTTTAATGGATTTCAACGAACCCATGGCATGGCTTGCAGCACCGTTGTTTGTACCGCAAATTTAAGAAGTGCTTGCAAACATCTTTACCATGCCCTTACCAAAAGGGATTTTGAAACCGCTTTGTCCTCTGCAAAATATCTGTTTATCATTGGATTTTTTGTTTTGGGTGCCTGTATTTCCTTCTGGGCCATTGAGCTTTGGGGAAAATCCTCCATTTGGCTTTGCAGTGTAATGTTGGTGATAGTACATTTTATCCTTGTGATTACAGAACGAAGCAAATAATATACACATAAACAAAAAAGAACGGTTTTCCCAAAAGAACTGCACCTGTAAAATGAAAGTAGACACTCACAAAAGTGTGGGTGTCTACTTTTTTCGTGGTAAGATGAAAAAAGGA
>CALWZC010000022.1 GCA_944385935.1 uncultured Anaerofilum sp. | reverse complement strand
TCCTTTTTTCATCTTACCACGAAAAAAGTAGACACCCACACTTTTGTGAGTGTCTACTTTCATTTTACAGGTGCACTCCCTAGGGAAAGGCCGCCGCTTATGTTATTAAATTCGATAAAATTATTGTTGTTTCTGTTTTGCTGCCAAGTCTGCCAGTGCATCCTTGCGGGATAGGTTAATACGACCTTGCTGGTCAATCTCTGTTACCTTTACCAGCAATTCATCCCCTACAGCAACTACATCTTCTACACGCTCTACACGCTTGCTGTCCAACTTGGAGATATGCACCAAGCCTTCTTTACCGGGAGCAATTTCTACAAATGCGCCGAAGTTCATCAGGCGGGTTACACGGCCCTTGTAGATAGCACCAACCTCAGGGTCTTCCACAATGGTTTTGATGGTGTGCATGGCACGGCGTGCATCCTCAATATCAATAGCAGAGATAAAGACGTGACCATCTTCCTCTACATCAATCTTACAGTTGCAGTTTGCACAAATTTCCTGAATTACTTTGCCGCCCTTGCCAATAACATCCTTAATCTTGTCTACACTGATTACCATGCTCAGCATTTTGGGAGCGTACTTGCTCAGCTCTGCACGAGGCTCACGGATAACAGGCAGCATAATTTCATCCAGAATATACAGGCGACCTTTGCGGCATTTTTCAAAGGCATCCTCAATGATTTCATAGGTCAGACCATCTACCTTAATATCCATCTGGATAGCTGTAATACCCTTATGAGTACCGCCCACCTTAAAGTCCATATCGCCGTGGAAGTCCTCTACACCTTGAATATCCAGCATAGTCATCCAGCGGTCGCCTTCGGTAATCAAGCCGCAGGAAATGCCAGCAACAGGAGCACTAATGGGCACACCTGCATCCATCAATGCCAAAGTGCTGCCACAGATAGAAGCCTGACTGGTGGAACCGTTGGAGGACAACACTTCACTTACCAAACGCATGGTATAGGGGAACTCCTCTACACTGGGCAAAACAGGCAACAAAGCACGCTCTGCCAATGCTCCGTGGCCAATCTCTCGGCGGCCGGGGCTGCGAGGAGCACGAGCCTCACCCACAGAATAGGGAGGGAAGTTATAGTGGTGCATATAACGCTTGCTGTCCTCGGTGCCCAAATCATCCAGAATTTGTGCATCACGAGTAGATGCCAAGGTAGCTACAGTCAACACCTGTGTTTGACCACGGGTAAACATACCAGAACCATGGGTACGAGGCAACAAAGATACCTCTGCATTCAAAGGACGGATTTCATTGATACCACGTCCATCTACACGCTTTCCATCATCCAGCAACCAACGACGAACCACATACTTTTGCATTTTGTACATGAGTTCCTCTACAATGCCCTCGCCCCATTCTTCGGCATACTGAGTAGTCAACTGCTCACGGATAGGCAGCAAACGAGCATCACGGATATTTTTGTCATCAGTATCCATTGCTTCCTTAAAAGCGTCCAAATACTCGCTCTTAACAGCCTCAAATAAGTCATGGTCCAACTCCATAGAGGGGAATTCCTTTTTGGGCTTTCCGATTTCTGCTACAATACCATTGATAAACTCAATAATTTTTTTGATTTCCACATGAGCAGTTTTGATGGCATCCAACATGGTGGTTTCATCCACCTCGTTAGCACCAGCCTCAATCATAACGATTTTTTCCATGCTGGCAGCAACGGTCAAATGCAGGTCGCTCTTTCCGCGCTGTTCTTCGGTAGGGTTCACTACCAGTTGTCCATCCACCAATCCCATATATACGCCACCAATGGGGCCATTCCATGGAATATCGGAAATAGACAATGCAATGGAGGTACCAATCATGCCAGCAATTTCAGGGCTGCAATCTTGGTCTACGCTCATAACAGTCATAACTACAGCCACATCATTGCGCATATCCTTGGGGAACAAGGGGCGGATGGGGCGGTCTACTACACGGCTGGTCAGTATAGCCTTTTCACCGGGGCGACCCTCACGGCGCATAAAGCTACCGGGAATACGTCCTACTGCATACAGTTTTTCCTCAAAGTCTACGCTTAGAGGGAAAAAGTCAATGCCCTCACGGGGTTTTTCGCTCATGGTCACGTTGCACAAAACAACGGTTTCACCGTAGCGCACCAAACAGCTTCCGTTGGAAAGGCCACACATCTTGCCTGTTTCCACAACAAAGGGTCGACCAGCCAGCTCTGTTTGGAAGGTTTTAAAATTGTCGAATGTTTCCTTGCGAGAAGAAAATTCCAATGCCATAGTTTGCCTCCTTTTGTGGGGCTGCGGCCTTAGCAATCATTTCGACTTACAATTTCTTGTATGCCCAAATCATTGCTAATCACCGCATACACCCATTTCATCTTTTTTCTTACTTTTCCTTTGCAGCCCCTTTTTCTACAATAGTGGCTGCCTTTTGTCATTATGGAAAAGCAGACGGTGCCGTCTGGCAGCACCGTCTGCATCCAAATGTCTTATTTACGCAAGCCCAGCTTAGCAATCAGAGCACGGTAACGCTCGATATCCTTCTTTTGCAGGTAAGCCAACAGGTTGCGGCGACGACCAACCATCTTCAACAGACCACGGCGGCTGTGATGGTCGTTCTTGTGCTCCTTCAGGTGCTCGGTCAAGTGGTTGATACGAGCAGTCAACAGAGCAACCTGTACTTCAGGAGAACCAGTATCGGTCTCGTGTACGCGGGCGGATTCAATGATGTTCATCTTGTTTTCCATGGTAAAAATCTCCTCTTTTGTTTCAATCTGCCCACAACGTAGTATTGGTACGCATCAAGAGGGTTCGCCAAACACCAAGTTGGGGTAGTCGCTGTTTCACAGCTTCACTAGTATACCACATTTTCATTTCAAAAATCAAGTAAAATCTATGCAATTATAAAATCAGTTATATGGATGTAGAATATTGTAGAAAAATAATTTTTTTCATTTCTACGATGTTTGTGTTGACAAACCGCCTTTTTCGCAGTACAATTATACCATTATTACTGATACTTATTATCATTTAAAGGAGTGTGTTAAAAATGGGTGTAAAAGGAACTCGTACAGAACAAAATTTGTTGGCTGCTTTCAGCGGAGAGTCCATGGCTCGAAATAAATATCTGTTCTATGCAGACAAGGCAGAGCAAGAGGGTAATACCGAAATTGCCAGCCTGTTCCGTCGTATGGCTCAAAACGAAGGTATCCATGGTAAACTTCTGTTTCAAAAGCTGTACGGAATCAGTGATAGTTCTACCAACTTGCAGGATGCCATTAACGGCGAATATTCTGAATGGAGCAGCATGTATCCTGATTTTGCCCAAACTGCCCGTGAAGAAGGTTTTGAGGATATCGCCGACCTTTTTGAGAATATTGGTAAAATCGAGCAAAACCACGAATTCACCTTTATGCAGGCTTTGGTAGACCTTACCAGCAATGGTGCCGCTCAACTCCAACAGGAGGAAGGCATCGAAGTCCAAGGTTACCGTTGCATTTTCTGCGGTGCTACCTATGAGCATCGTCCCGATGTTTGCAGTGTATGCCATGCCATTGGCTCTTTTGAACCCGCCACATTCCGAAAAAATGTATAATTTTTTGCACCTTGCTCTTTGGAGCAGGGTGCAAATTTTTTGTATCAATTTTGTATAGTAAGTCGTTATAAGGCGAAAGGGTAAAAAGCCTCTGGACATTCTCTAGCAAACACTGTACAATAAACCCAGTCTTGTTTTATTACCAGCGAAAGGATGTTCAGTTGTATGAACTTGTTTACAGCTTTATTTGCCAATCCCATCATGGGGCTTGGAGGAGTGTTGTTTTGTTTTATTGTAGGAAACTTGGCTTTGTCTTTGTTTAAGGACAAACTTCCACGAGATGGCGGGCGTAATTTTGCCTTCAATGGAAAACTAACCGCTGGACGGCCACGAGGTGCTGGGGTTATCCTCATTTTGGTATTTTTAGCAGGTTGTTTGTTATTTATTCCCTATCGCTTAGAAAATTTACTATACTACTTGATGGTGCTGTGTGGAATGTTGTCCGGCTATCTGGACGATTGCAGCACTACCCCTTGGAACGAATACAAAAAAGGTGCCATTGATTTGGCAATCTGTTTGGCAACTGCGGGAACATTTTTAAACTTTAATCCCCAACTTACCACTCTGTCTGCCTTTGGATATTCTTTCACTCTGCCTCCTCTGGTGTTTCTTGTTATCGCCACAGCCGGATTGTGGGTATCTATCAACGCAACCAACTGTTCCGATGGTGTAGATGGTCTGTGTGGTACTCTCACCTGTATCACGCTTTCCTTTTTGGGGCTTTGGGGAGCATTCAACAGCATGGACAAACATATACTAGCCATGACACTTTTGATGATTGTTTCCATTCTTCCCTACTTATGGAGAAATGCAGAGCCTTGTCAAATGATGATGGGCGATGCTGGCAGCCGTGCTTTTGGTCTGTTTATTGGTATTGTTATTCTGGAAACTGGAAATATTTTGCTATATTTTCCCCTTTGTGCTGTGTTGTTTCTGGATGGATTTCTGGGAATTGTCAAGGTATCCCTTGCACGATTCCTGAAAATTCGTATCATGAAAAATATTCGCACTCCCCTACATGACCATTTCCGCAAAAACAAAGATTGGTCCAATGGGCAAACTGTTATGCGTTTTTCTATTTTGCAAATTGTGCTGTCTTTGATAGTGTTGATGGCAAGCTAATTTTGCTCATCTAACATTGTGTTTTACAAAGAATATCCCTTTTCTGTGGTAATTGCGCTTCTCACAGGAAAGGGGCATTTTTTATAAGATTTCTGCATAGTATTAGACAAAATTTTTTGCTAAAGCAATACAATAGAATCTACAAGACAGGTTCTGCAATTTATACAGGCACAGGAGGGGGTTCCATGAAGCACAGCAACATTTCTGGCTTTTTGTGGGTGGCAGTCGCAGCGATTACATCCAGCATTGGAGGGGTATGTTTTTTGTCCATTCCCCTGCCTACTCTTGCCTCTAATAGCTTGCGTTGTGGAATTGCTGCTTTATTGTCACTGTTCTTCTTAAAAAAAGACAAAGCTACTTTTCGGCTCAATTTTTCCACCTTGTCAGCCGGTCTTTGTTTTGCCTTAACTACACAATTTTTCTCCTTGGCTGTACCCTTGGCAGGTGCAGGAGTTTCCACCCTTTTGCTAAACACCAGCCCCCTATTTATTTTGTTATGGAATGTGCTATTTTTCAAAAAAGCCCCCCTGCCTCAACAGGTTGTGGCAGCTACCATGGCATTGCTAGGTATCTGGATGATTGTACAAAATCACACAATGCAAGGCAACCTTTGGGGTATTGTGTTTGGCCTTTGCAGCGGTGCTTGCTATAGTGGAATTTTCTTTGCAGCACAGGGCACCAACGCACACCCACCTTCTGCATTTTTGCTGGGGCAGACCATAAGTGCCCTATGTGGCAGCATCTTTTTGCTTGGTGCTCCTTGGCAACAACTTACCCTTGGGTCTGTGGCCTGTATCTTGTTGTTGGGATTGGTTCAATTAGGGTTAAGCTATCGTTGCATGGCAAAGGGTCTTGCCAGCACTAGCCCCCTTGCGGCTGGCCTTATTTGCAGCATTGAACCAGTTTTAGCAGCATTATGGGCCAACATATTTGCAAAAGAACCTATTTCCCTTTTCTTTGTTTTAGGCAGTATCCTTGTGCTTGGAGGAATTGCCATCCAACAGTGTTCTACATTTACCTTAACAAAAACCAATTAAAATGGGAACCACTGCCGAGCAGATAATTCCATTAAACACCGACATGACAACAGTTTCTTCATCAGTATAGCGCACCATCATAGAAAGAGTTGTGTCCTCACTGGTGGCCCCTGCGGGAGCAATGCAGGTATAGTAGTTCAAGTTTCGGGCAATCCATGGAATACAAAAGAAAGACAAAATTTCCCGCATAAGATTACTTAAAAAAGCAACGCTTCCCATAGATGCGCCATACATTTCTGCTAATACAACTCCTGTTAGGCTGTACCAGCCCATTCCGCTGGCAACTGCAACCCCCTGTATGGTAGGGATAGGTAAAAATAAAGAGGTAATCCATCCCCCCACTACAGAACCGACAATCACACCAAAGGGAATGATAAAAATTTTAATGTGATATTCCTTGATTTTTTGCAAAATTCCCCGGTGTAGGCCCACACTAATGCCCACCGAAAACATCAAAAGGTATAAAATCCAATCGGAATGTATTACCAGTTGGTCAAGAATGGTACCTGCTGGGCCATACAATCCCAGAAGTACCCCACCTATCAATGCCGCTAATGCCATTAGTACCATATTACCGCTTCCTCCTTTTTGTGGGCTTCATCAACCATTGTGTAAGAAAATATACCGCAATCACCGAGCCAATAATAGGCCCCACAGCCAAAGCAAAACTAGTCAGCCCAATTTGAGATAGCTGCTCTAGTAGATTTTCTCGGCGTCCTAGAGAAATGCCCATAGAAAAAATCAACAGCATGGTACAAACAATTTGCACTTTTTCATTGGCAGCTTTGCCCTTTGCAGGAAACAACTTGGCACCCACGGCAATCCCTACACACATAATCAATAAAATTTCCATCTTCTTTTCCCCTTGTCAAAGATTCATTGTACAACAACAGCCGCAAAAACTTCCTAAAAGTTTTTGCGGCTATATTTGTTAAGATTCATCTGTCTGTGAAGGTGTATCCTCCAAATCCAAGGCATCTACTAAAGTGCCTGGCTTTGGCAACGGAATTTCCGGCATAAGCTGGTCACAAATGGTATCCAGCATATAGGAAAGCTGCTTGCATTCCTCCGGCGAAAACCGCTGGGAAATCCTCTCCATTACCTTATCCAGATAGTTATAGCTCACATTGTAATAGTCCAAATATTTTTGGGTTGGGTGCAAGTGGTATTCTCGTCGGTCATTTTCCGAACGCACCTTTTTTAAATATCCCTTTTGAATTAAACTATTCACTTTGTAAGCAGCATTAGGAGAAGAAATCTCAATAAAGTTGGCAAATTCATTGATGGTGGGATGTCCCATAGCATGGATAATTTCCATGCAAAAGGTTTCCACCGTTGTAAGGGTTGCCTCTCTGTTTTGAAGGCTGCTGCTGAAAACCTGCTGATAGAAGTGCAGCTTAAATTTTGCATAAATCTGCTCAAAACTGTCCCTCAGCATAACAAACGGCTCCTTTACATCAAGATAAATATTCGATAGTCGTTTCATTATACCACAAAAAGACAAAAAATCAGCCCACAGCAAAGGTAAATTCACCTATTACGGCAATTTTTCCATCTACCTTTGCCACACCTTTTCCAACTCCTATGGAACCACGCAGCTTTATAAGTTCACATTCCAACTGCAAAACATCTCCCGGGCGAACCTGCTGCTTGAAACGAGCGTTTTTGATTCCCCCAAAGAATACAGTCTTTCCCTTAAATTCCTCCATGGTCAAGAGAGCCACAGCACCCACCTGTGCCAATGCTTCAATCATCAACACTCCGGGCATTACATGATATTGAGGAAAATGCCCACAGAACTGCATTTCGTTTACAGAAACACATTTAATGCCCTTGGCAAACTTTCCCGGCTCACACTCGGTAATACGGTCTACCATCTGAAAGGGATACCGATGGGGCAAAATTTCCTGAATCTGGTTGGAATCCAACTGCATTATACACCCTCCTTTGCAAAAATCAGGCTTGCATTGTGTCCACCAAAACCCAAACTATTGGACATGGCTGCCTTTAGAGTGCACTGTCTGCCAGTGTTGGGCACTATATCCAAATCACAGGCAGGGTCTGCCTCTTTGTAGTTGATTGTAGCGGGAATAAAATCGTCTTTTACAGCCATTACAGTGAAAATTGCCTCCACTGCACCGGAAGCACCCAACAGATGACCTGTCATGGATTTTGTGCTGCTGACACAGAGTTTTTGAGCATAGTCGCCAAAGGCTGTTTTGATAGCGGCTGTTTCACAAGCATCATTCATGGGGGTAGAAGTTCCATGTGCGTTGATATAGCCAATATCTTCTGGGTTCAATCCTGCATCTTCCAAAGCCAACTTCATGCAGCGGGCTGCACCCTCTCCACCAGGAGCAGGAGCAGTAATGTGGTGGGCATCACAGTTGGAAGCATAGCCCACAATTTCCCCATAAATTTTGGCTCCACGAGCTTTGGCGTGCTCATATTCCTCCAAAATCAAAATTCCAGCACCTTCGCCCATAACAAAGCCACTGCGCTGAGCGTCAAAAGGAATGCTTGCACGTTGGGGGTCTGTGCCGGTGTGGAGTGCTTTCAAGGAAGTAAAGCCGCCCACGCCCAAAGGAGTGATGGAAGCCTCTGTGCCACCGCACAACATTACATCTGCATAGCCATCCCGAATTTGACGGAAACTATCACCGATGGCATTAGAACCACTGGCACAAGCAGTCACTGCACAGCTACACATACCTTTAAACCCAAATTCAATGGCAATATGACCAGCGGGCATATTGCTGATAACCATGGGAATAAAGTAGGGAGATACACGGTCAAATCCCTTTTCCAATCCCTTGGAATGTTCGGATTCGATGGTACTTAGTCCACCAATACCGCTGGACACAATTACACCACAACGGGTTGCATCCTCTGCTTCCATATTCAGGCCACTGTCTGCCATAGCTTGGTGAGCAGCAACCATGGCAAGCTGGGTTACACGGTCCATCTTGCGGATTTCTCGTTTATCTATGTAATCTTCTACGTTCAAGCCTTTTACTTCTCCGGCCAATTTTGCCTTTTGGCTGGAAGTGTCATAGTGGGTAATGGGTGCAATGCCACATTTGCCCTCTTTGGCTGCCTGCCAGCTTTCGGCTGCGGTGTTGCCAATAGGAGTGACTGCACCAATGCCAGTAACTACAACCTTGCGTTTCATCTGTTTTCCTCCTTACATTGCCATGCCGCCATCTACACACAGTACCTGCCCTGTGATATAGCCAGCCTGTTCGGATGCCAAAAATGCTACTGCTGCACCAATGTCCTCGGGTTTGCCAAAGCTGCCCATAGGAATTTGAGACAAAATACTTTCTTTTACTGTATCAGTTAAAGCCCGTGTCATGTCGGTGTCAATAAATCCAGGGGCAACTGCATTTGCTGTTACGCCACGACTGCCCAATTCTTTTGCCAAGGATTTGGTCATGCCAATCAGGCCCGCTTTGCTGGCAGCATAGTTTGCCTGCCCTGCGTTTCCTCGAACACCCACCACACTACTAATGCTAATAATGCGGCCATACCGCTGTTTCATCATCAAGCGACTTGCCTTTTTGGCACACAAAAAGGCACCCTTTAGATTTGTGTTGATAACTGCGTCAAAATCCTCCTCGGAAATGCGCATCATCAGATTATCACGGGTAATGCCTGCATTGTTTACCAGTACATCCACCCGACCAAATTCCTTGATGGCTGCATCAAAAAGAGCAGTGGTACCTTCATCGGTAGAAACATCTGCCTGTACTGCAATGGCACAAGCACCCTTTTCTTTGCAAAGCTCCACAGTTTCCTGTGCAGCATTTGCACTTCCTGCATAGTTTACAACAACATTCATGCCCAAACCAGCCAATGCTACACAAACAGCCCGGCCAATTCCACGGCTTCCGCCGGTTACAATAGCTGTACGAACAATCTCGCTCATTTTTATTCTCCTTTCAATGCGGAAACAGTGGCTTGGAAGGAAACAACGTCCTCCACATTTAGCACACGAATAGACTTAGCGGTCTTTTTCACAAAGGCAGACAAAGCCTTTCCTGGCCCTACCTCTACCACAGTATCAAAGCCATTTTGTTCCAACCAGCGGATGGAATCCTCAAAATACACACTGGATTGCACCTGTTTTTCCAGCAACTGAGGAATGGTTTCCTCCTGATTTTTTGCCCGACCCAAACAGTTAAATACCACAGGGAACTTCATTTCTCCAAAGGCTTCCTGTTGGAATCGTTGGTGCAAAGCCTCCCCAGCGGGGGCCATCAAGCTGGTGTGAAAGGGGCCGCTTACCTTCAGCGGAACACATCGACGAGCACCGGCGGCTTTTGCTTGTTCACAAGCAGCTTCCACAGCGGCGGCATCCCCTGCAATTACCAACTGACCGGGACAGTTATAGTTTGCAATTTCACAAACGCCCTCTTGTTCCACTGCCTTGCAGCACTGGGCTAATGCTTCTCGCTCCATTCCCAAAATGGCAGCCATACCACAAGGGCGACCCTGTACCGCAGTTGCCATGGCATTTCCACGGAACGCAGCCAACTCAATGGCTTGTTTGGGGCTAAATACACCAGCAGCTTGCAAAGCAGAATACTCTCCCAAGGACAAACCTGCTGCTGCCTCTGGTTCAATGCCTTCTGCTCTCAATGCTGCTGTAACACCACAGGCAAAGGCTACCATGCAAGGTTGGGTATAGCGTGTGTCGGAAAGCTGCTCTTCGCTACCCTCGAAGCACAGAGCCTTGTAATCAAAGGGAAGGTCTGCACTATCGAACGCATTGCGAAATGCTTCGTTTTGTTCATACAAATCCTTTCCCATACCAGTATGTTGACTGCCCTGTCCGGCATATAAAAATGCAAGTTTCATAAAAAACCTCCAACCTGATTCTACATCAAATACAGTGTTGTTTTGCTTGTTTCCATTCCTCGGTAAGCCGGCGGATAAGTGCCGGTACGGTGGTCATCTGATTGATTTTTCCCACATTGCCACCACAGAAGAACAATCCTTCTTCCCAGTTGCCTTTTACTGCCTCAATCAAAGCATGGGTAATGCAATAGGGAGTATTTAAAGGGTTGCAAGGCACCAAGCAGTTTGCACAACGGGAAGGGGCAATTCTTCCAGCGGCTGCCAGCTTATCCAATAAGGGGCTTGCCAGCCCACGGCCCGGCATTCCCACAGGGCTTTGCACAATTCGCACATCCTCATCCTTTGCAGCAAGAATGGCTTTTTTATATCCTTCCGAGGCATCACATTCCTCAGTAGCAATAAAAGAGGTTGCCATCTGCACCCCATAAGCACCATGTTGTTCCATTTTGGCAATGTCTGCCCCGTCCAGTACGCCACCAGCGGCAAACACTGGAATGGCCTGATGGTATTTTTCCTGCCATGGAACCAAGGCTTGACAAACTTCCTCTACCAACATATGCAAAGGCTTTGCTTTGCCCTCTAGTACTTCTTCTTTGGAAAATCCCAAATGCCCCCCTGCTTGGCTGCCCTCTACTACCACAAAATCTGGCACACGATTAAAGCGTTTATCCCATAATTTGCAGATGGTAGAAATGGCCTTTGCCCCCGAAACAATGGGAGCCAAAGCTACATGTTCCGCCCCTTCTACAGAAGGAAGGTGTAGAGGAAGTCCAGCACCAGAAATAATAGCGTCTACTCCCGCTTGAATGGCAGCAGCTACTGTTTCGGTATATCGAGTGGTAGCAACCATAGCATTGATTGCTACCACACCTTGCCCCTTTGCCAGTTCTTTTGCTCGTTTAATGTGGTGGCGCAGTGCCTCCATATTACAAGCGGCGGGGTTTTTCCAAAAATCCGGCCGGTCATATCCGGGATTGGCGGTGGAAATCACTCCCATGGCTCCCTGTGCTGCCACACTGCCAGCCAAACTACTCAGAGACACCCCGATACCCATTCCTCCCTGAATAATGGGAATGGAAAGATTCAGCCTTTCAAAACAGCTCATACCTTCTCCTGTTCCAGTTGTGCCAAGCATTTGTTCATGCCTGCCATCAAATCCTCAAAAATCACCCGCAACGGACGAATTTCTGTAAGCATACCTGCCACCTGTCCAGCCATCAAGCTGCCGGTGTCGGTGTCACCATCAAATACAGCACGACGCAAAGAACCCAGTGTGTACTTTTCCAGTTCCATTTTATCAGCACCGGCTTTTTCCTGTTTCACATATTGTCGAGCCATGCGGTTCTTCAAAATTCGCACAGGAACACCAGCAATACGGCCTGTAACAATGGTATCGTTGTCGCCAGCTTTCAACAGAGCTTCTTTGTAATTTTGGTGGATGGGGCATTCCTCACTTGCCAGCAAGCAGGTACCCAGTTGAACGCCCACAGCCCCCAAGGCAAAGGCAGCCAGCAACTGCCGTCCATCTGCAATGCCACCAGCGGCAATTACAGGGATATTTACTGCATCTACTACCTGGGGAACCAATGCCATGGTGGTCATCTCCCCCACATGACCGCCGCTTTCGGTGCCCTCCGCAATAACTGCATCTGCACCAGCGTTTTCCATCCGCTTTGCCAAAACTACCGCAGGCACAACAGGAATTACCTTAATACCTGCTTCTTTCCATGCAGCCATGTATTTTCCGGGGTTTCCTGCACCTGTGGTTACTACAGGTACTTGCTCCTCTACCACAATCTTTGCCATTTCGTCTGCTTCGGGGTTCATCAACATGATGTTTACACCAAAGGGCTTTTGTGTGAGGGACTTGCAGATTTGTATTTCCTGTCGGAGCTGTGCCGCAGACATACCACCAGCACCAATCAAACCCAAGGCACCAGCATTGGAAACCGCTGCCGCAAAAGTACCGGTGGCAATATTTGCCATTCCGCCTTGAATAATAGGATATTCTGTTCCAAGAATCTCATTCAGTCGCATACTGTTTTTACTCCTTTTCCTTCCAGCAGACAAGGCTTGCACCCCACGTAAATCCGCCGCCAAAGCCTACACAGAGCAACTTTGCGCCGGGGCGCAGCAGGTTTTGTTGCTGCATATCTGCCAAGGCCAAAGGAATGCTGGCCGCTGAGGTATTGCCATAATGCTGCAAATTCATATAAAACTTTTCCGCAGGTGCTTTCATCTGTCGAATGACCGAGTCAATAATTCTGCGGTTTGCCTGATGACATACAATATAATCAATATCCTCCAGCGTCAGACTAGAGGCATTCAAAATTTCGTTGATACAATGTGGAATACTTTCCACCGCAAACCGAAACACAGCTTTTCCGTCCATAGTCAGATATTGCTTTTCGGCTCCATATCCGGGACAAACCAAGGCTTTATCGTTGCCCTTTGCCCCGTGCATGGCAAAAAATTGGCTATTGCTTCTTTGCACAACCACCGCAGCCGCACCATCTCCAAACAACACACAGGTGTTGCGGTCGGAAAAATCCACAATGCGGCTGAGGGATTCACAACCAATCAGCAGACCATAGGGTTTTTCATTGGTTGCCAACAATGCCCTTGCTGTTTCCAATGTATATACAAAGCCGGTACAGGCTGCGTTTAAATCAAAACAAAGGGTGTCGGAGGGTAGCTCTAACTCTCGCTGTACCAAACAGGCTACCGAAGGGGTAGCAAAAGGGGGCGACATGGTAGCCACAATGCAAAGTCCAATTTCTTCCACGGAAATATTTGCTTTTTCCACAGCTTCTTTTGCTGCCTTTGCTGCCAACTGCCAGCTTTGTTCCTGCTCTTGACAAAAATAGCGGGTGGAAATTCCCGTCCGGCTGGAAATCCATTCGTCGCTGGTTTCCACAATGGCTGCCATATCGTTGTTGGTTACACACTTCTGTGGCAGTGCTTTTCCGGTAGAAAGAAGGGTAATTCCGTTCATAGTTGTTCCTCCTGCATGAAATTGCCCATATTGCGAAATTTCTGATAGCGGGCTGCTGTCAATGCAGAGGTACGCATTTTACACAATGCTTTCAAGCGGCTATACAGTTGAGCGTCCACCTGCTCAAACAGTGCTTGTGGATTGTTGTGTGCTCCTCCAGTAGGTTCGGGGATAATACCATCAATCAACCCCAATTCCAGCAAATCCTGTGCAGTCAGCTTCATCTGTTGTGCTGCCTCTGCCCAGCGGGAAGAATCCTTCCACAAAATGCTGGCAAATCCTTCGGGGCTAAGCACTGCATAAATAGCATGTTCCAACATCAATACTGCATCCGCAACCCCCAAGGCAAGGGCTCCACCACTGCTACCTTCTCCTGTAACAATGCTAACAATAGGCACTGTAAGGCTGCTCATCTCCGCCAAATTTCGAGCAATGGCCTCTGCCTGTCCTCGCTCCTCTGCCTCTTTGCCGGGATAAGCCCCCGGCGTATCAATAAAGGTAATAATAGGGCGTCCAAATTTTTCCGCTTGTTTCATCAACCGCAGGGCTTTGCGGTATCCTTCGGGGCCGGGCATACCAAAATTACAAGCCAGATTTTCTGGCAATGTACGGCCTTTTTTATGTCCGATAACGGTCACAGGCATCCCATGAAATAGGGCAACCCCTCCCACAATACTGCCATCATCTTTGCACAGTCTATCTCCTCGACACTCGAAAAAATCCGTAAACAGCGCATCTATGTAATCATTGATATTGGGGCGCATGGAATGGCGAGCCAAATACACTTTATCTGCGGCGGTTCTAGGGCGGTATTCTTGTTTTAGTTCCTGCAAATTCTGCATGGTTTGGCGATATTCCAGCCTTTGCGCCTCGGTTTCGGGATGCATTTCTTCCAGTTTGCTTTCCAGTTCCTCTATACGGGTATCCAGTTCTTTCAGCATTTGGCCATCCCTCCTTTGGTATGCAGTTTCAAAAGCTGTGCCAAGGTAGCTTTCAGTTGATTGCGAGGAACCACGCTATCTACAAAACCATGGTCTTGTAGATATTCTGCCCTTTGAAATCCTTCTGGCAAGGTTTCGCCAATGGTTTGCTGAATGACGCGAGGGCCAGCAAAACCAATCAATGCCTTTGGTTCTGCAAGGGTAATATCACCCAACATGGCAAAGCTGGCACTGACTCCCCCTGTTGTGGGATGGGTCAACACTGCAATATACAAGCCGCCTTCATCGGAAAATTTCTTTAGAGCTGCGCTGGTTTTTGCCATCTGCATCAAAGATACTGCGCCCTCCTGCATACGGGCACCACCGCTGGCGCAAAAGATAATCAAGGGCAGTTTTGCTTTGGCAGCATATTCCACAGCCTGTGCGATGGCTTCTCCCACTGCACTACCCATGCTGCCCATCAAAAAGCGGCTGTCCATAACCGATACCACCGCTTTTCTTCCACCAATTTTCCCCACAGCGGTTAACACTGCATCATTTAATCCGGTTTTTCGGCGCAACAGTGCCAATTTTTCCGAATATCCTTGGAATTTTAGGGGGTCACTTCCAAAGCAGACCTTTACAGGCAAGGTTTTTGCACTTCCCTCGTCCAGCAGCATAGACAAACGAGCCGGAGCCGGTAAGGGATGATGATGACCACAAAAAGGGCAAACCTGAAAATAATCCGCCAGTTGCTGCCGTGGAATGGCTTTTCCACAACCGGCACAGGCAACGAAGGGCGCAGGTTGAGCCGAGGTCACAGGCTGTACCGGCTGGGGCTTATTTCGTTTTTCTTTCAGTGCGTCAAAGAGCTGACGCCGCTGTTGAAACGGGCTGTGCATGGATTATTTTCTCCTTTCGGCTGTTTTTCCCCAACTGAGCAATTCTTCTAAATGGTTCTCAATAAATGAGGTGTTATAGTTTCCTTTCAGATAATCGGGGTGATACAAAATTAAATGGGCAAGGTCTGCACCTGTGTCTATTCCATCAATGACCAATTCCTCCAAGGCACGGCGCATTCTGCGAATTGCCTGCAATCGGTTGGGAGCATGGACAATAATTTTTGCCACCATGGAATCATAAAAGGGGCTGGTTTCGTATCCGGGGTAAAGGGCTGTATCTACCCGAACCCCACAGCCCCCGGGAAGATGGAGAAATTCCACTTTGCCGGGGCTGGGCAAAAACCCTTTTGCGGGATTTTCGGCATTGATACGGCACTCAATGGCATGACCAGAAAAAACAATGTCCTTTTGTTCAAATCCCAAAGGTAGATGTGCTGCCACTCGAATTTGCTCCCGAATCAGGTCAATGCCTGTAACCATCTCGGTGACAGGGTGCTCTACCTGAATGCGAGTATTCATCTCAATAAAGTAGAACTCTCCCTCAGGGCTAAGCACAAATTCTATGGTGCCTGCTCCTGTATAGCCTGCGGCTTTGGCAGCATTGACTGCTGCTTCTCCCATTGCCTTGCGCAACTCAGGGGAAAGGGCTTTGC
The DNA here is from genome assembly GCA_944385935.1 of uncultured Anaerofilum sp. Lineage (GTDB taxonomy): Bacteria > Bacillota > Clostridia > Oscillospirales > Ruminococcaceae > Anaerofilum. Next base: position 15,305 of record CALWZC010000022.1, on the reverse strand, counting down.
AGGGGCTTTCCTCCATAAGTTTTTGATTTTTTCTTTGAATAGAGCAATCTCGCTCGCCCAAATGGACGGTATTTCCCTTTTCATCTGCCAAAATCTGAAATTCCACATGGCGGGGATTCAGCACCAATTTTTCAAGATACATTTCCCCGTTGCCAAAACAGGCAACTGCTTCGGCTCTGGCAGCCTCAAAATTGGGAATAAGTTCTTCACGGGAAAATACACGGCGCATTCCACGACCACCGCCACCGGCAGCCGCTTTCAACAATACAGGGTAACCAATTTCATCCGCAATGCGCTGTGCTTCCTCTGGTGTATCCAAACTGCCTTGGCTTCCGGGAACCACTGGCACACCGTGGTCAATCATCAACTGACGGGCAGCGGATTTGTTGCCCATCATGTCAATAACCTCTGGACGGGGGCCAATAAAGGTGATTCCACATTCTTGGCAAAGCCGAGCAAACTCACTATTTTCACTTAAAAAACCAAACCCCGGATGGATGGCATCACAGCCGGTTTCCATGGCAACAGTCAAAATTGCTGCGGCATTCAGATAGCTTTGTGCAGCTTTTGCCGGGCCAATGCAAACCGCTTGGGTGGCAAGCTGTACATGAAGGGCTGTTTTGTCTGCCTCGGAATATACAGCCACTGTTTCAATGTCCAGTTCTCGGCAGCAGCGCAAAATCCGAACAGCAATCTCTCCCCGGTTGGCAATTAGGATACGCTTAAACATAACATTCTCCTTACAAACGGCTAACACGGAACAGCGGTGCACCAAAGGCAGCCAGCTCGCCGTCCTCAATCAAAATTTCCTCTATCTTGCAATCAAATGGTGCAGGCACTTCGCTCATCATTTTCATTGCTTCCAACAGACAAACAGTCTGCCCCTGCTTTACAGTGTCCCCCACTGCGGCAAATGCTGGTTTGCCGGGAGCAGGTGCTGCATAAAATGTACCAACCAAGGGCGCATTGATGGTCTCCCCTGCTGGGGCTGGTTGTTGGTCGGGCTTTGCTGGGCTTTCGGTCATTGCCAAAGGTAGGTCAACAACTGCTGGTGCAGGAGGGGGCAGTACCGGCGCACTATGGGCAATCGGATGGGGGTAGGCTTCGGCTTTTTTCAGGCGAATACTCTCATCCCCTTGTTTCCACACCAAAGATACTGCTTTACTATTATCAAAGGCTTCCAAAAGGGCTTGAATTTGTTCTATTTGCATAAAAGATTGCTCCTTGTCGGTGATGAAAGATAGCCCCGCCTTCCGCTGTCCACTGGGGGACAAGATGGGAAAGCAGGGCTTCAACGCAAAAAATTAGGAATGAGCCTCTACATAGGAAACAATATCCCCAACAGTTTTCATCTGTGCCAGTTCTTCATCGGGAATGGAAATCTCCAGAGCATCCTCCAAAGCCATGTTCAATTCTACAGCGTCCAGAGAATCTGCACCCAAGTCCTCAGCCAAGTTTGCGGTTAAGGTAACATCATCGGCAGAACAGCTCAAAGTTTCTACAATAATTTCTTTTACTTTTTCAAACATGATTCTTAACTCCTTTTAAAGCAATGTATTTTTCATACTAGGACATCATTTTAAAACTCTCAAACAATTTAGTTAAAATTATTTAATTAAAATGTTTGAACAAATTCTACCAGAAAATTTCTAAAAAATCAAGAGAAAAAACAAGACGCCCTATAAAACAAATTCCATAAAAAGGAAAATCTTTTGTAGAAAGCCAACAAAAAAAGATGGAATGCTTTTTCTAATTCCAAAACATTCCATCTGCATTGTTATTTTTTTACATCAATCGGAAGCCTGCCGCTTTCAATGCTTGCCGAATTTCCTCCACCTGCTGGTGGTCACGGGTTTCCATGGTAATACGAAGATAACAGCTATTAATTGCCATGTTGGCATCTGCACGGTCGTGGTGAACCCCCACCACATTGCCACCATAGCTGCTGATAATTTCGCTGACCTGCTGCAACTGTCCGGGCTTGTCCTCCAAGGCAATGACCAAAGTGGCGTTTCTGCCTCCCATTACCAAACCTCTGGTAATCACTCGATTGAGAATATTTACATCAATGTTGCCACCACTAACCACACATACCACTTTTTTGCCAGCTAAGTCCACTTTTTGGAACATAGCAGCCGCCACAGCCACAGCACCTGCACCCTCTGCAATCATCTTTTGCTTTTCTATCAATGCTAAAATTGCTGCTGCAATTTCATCTTCTGTTACTGTAACAATTTCATCTACATACTGTTTTACCAATTGATAGGTTGTATCACCGGGATGTTTTACAGCAATACCATCGGCAAAGGTGAAAACGGTATCCAGTGTAATTTGTTCTCCCTGTTGCACCGATTGGTACATACTGGGGGCATTGGCAGCCTGTACACCATAGACCTTGCATTCTGGCCGTAATTGCTTAATGGCAAAGGCAACACCGCTAATGAGCCCACCCCCTCCAATGGGAACAAGAACGGCATCCACATCAGCTATTTGGTCTAAAATTTCCAACCCGATGGTGCCCTGCCCTGCAATTACTTCGTCATCATCAAAGGGATGGATAAAAGTATATCCCTTTTCCTGTTGTAATTTTTCTGCATAGGCAGCGGCATCATCGTATGCCCCTTTTACCAATTCTACCTTTGCACCATAGGCTTTGGTAGCCTCCACCTTGCTAATAGGAGCACCATCGGGCATACAGATTACACTTTCAATGCCGCTTTTGCTGGCTGCCAATGCTACGCCTTGGGCGTGGTTGCCTGCGCTGCAAGCCACAATTCCCTTTGCTTTTTCCTGTTCACTCAACTGGCTAATTTTGTAATAAGCTCCCCGCACCTTAAAGCTGCCTGTAATCTGCAAATTTTCTGTTTTCAGATAAATATTGCAGCTAGAAGAAAGGGCAGGAGCTGCAATCAGGTCGGTTTTTCGGGCAATTTGCCGCAGTACATAGGCGGCATGGTAGATTTTGTCCAAGGTCAGCATAACATTTTCCACATCCTTTATAAAATTGGTTGAAAAGATATCGCAAAAGCAAAAACAGGCTCCGCCTCTGCGAAAATTCGCAAGAGACGAAGCCTGTGAATGTCACATCTCCGTGGTACCACTCTGCTTGCCGCCCAAAAGCGACCACTCTGCCCTGTCTATGTAACAGGTGAACGGATAACGGTGTCCCTCCGTCTTTGCTTACTAAGTATACCCATACAAAATGGCAACTGTTGGGCAAAGCTGCTTACAGGGGGATGTCCGCTTTGTGGCAGCAACACCGGCTTGCAGCAAAATACCGGCTCTCTGGGGATGCTGTATCACAAGGGCTCTGCCCTGTTACAACGCATTTTTTCTATGTTGCTTTCTAAAATAGCACCAACTACCGTATTTTGTCAAGAATTTTTTCTCACCTTTCTTTTTCTTGTACCTCTGGATAGGCTGTGCTACAATAAAACCACACCACTTTTCTATTTTATCTACATTCACAAGTAAACGAGGTGAGCACTATGAATTCATCCAATTTATCCCTTTCTACACGATTGCACAGCCTTGTCATTTTTCGCAGTCTGCTGCAAGACCCTGTTGTCAAAGAGCTAGAACGCCTATTTTCTTCCAATGGAAATACACCCACAGAACTGGTAGATGCATGGAGTGGATTTTGTAGCCAACTATTTGCCCATACAGTAAATTGGAGCGACTACCTGTTGAATCGCATTACCGAAAGCGAAAACATCTATGTATTGGCTTGTTGCAAAAATGATGTTTCCCCCACCTTGCAAAATTGCCTGAAGTGGGAATTGGACTTTTTGCAGGAACTTTCCCAATTTTCTGGGGAGGAAATTGTTTCTCAAATGCAATTTGATTTTCCCCTGCCTCGGTGGGAGTGCAGTCAAATTGACTTCCATCAAGAATATTCCCACTATTTGCAGCAACTTTCTCAAAAGGGCTATGGAATTTTTGCACAATATTCTTTTTTCACGGTGAAAGATGGTGCTTTGTGCCCTGTAAAATATCCCGATTGCCAAACTTTGCAAGAGCTTTCGGGCTATGAGCGAGAACGGCAACAGGTTATTGATAATACAGAGGCATTATTGAAAGGGGCACCTGCTGCCAATGTGCTTTTGTATGGAGATGCAGGTACTGGAAAAAGCAGCACAGTCAAGGCAGTGGCTGCGGCTTTTGCTCCTAAGGGGCTGCGGCTTATTGAGGTAAAAAAATCCCAATTATATCAAATTCCCTCATTGGTAGATTCTCTGGCAAACAATCCTTTGAAATTTATTTTGTTTATTGATGACCTGTCCTTCTCTACCAATGATGATGATTTTGCTGCATTGAAAGCCATATTGGAAGGAAGTGTTTCCGGTCGAACTTCCAACCTTGTGGTGTATGCCACTAGCAACCGCCGCCATCTGATAAAAGAAACCCTCAGTGACCGCCAAGGGGATGATATCCACTTAGCAGACACTATGCAGGAATTGATGAGCCTGTCTGCACGCTTTGGATTAACCATCACTTACAGCCGCCCTGACAAAGACGCTTACCTTTCCATTGTCCATGACCTTGCCCGTTTGTATGAAGTGGATATGGAACAAACCCAACTAGATACCCGCGCTGAAGCCCACGCCATTCGACATGGAGGAAGAAGCCCACGGGTAGCAAAACAGTTTATTCAAAGCCTCAAAACACAACATCATACATAATTTTGCCAAATGCAAAAGGGGAAGGTTTTCGTATAGAATCCTTCCCCTTTATTTTATTATACATCTTTTTTCAATCGAAATATCCAGTTGCCTTGCCAATCTAGCACACCATTTTCTCCATCCTTTTGGCAGGCAATTCCTTGGGGTGTTACCTCATATACCGCTTGTAAGTTTTCCACAACAGCGGTACCATCTTGTTGATAAATGTGTGTCTTTTCTGGCTGGTCTTGTTGTATCACACACAAAACTGCTCCTTGTTCCCCCTGTTCCACCCAGACTGTGGAGCATCCTTCTAGCTTCCATTGCAATTTATTATGTTGGTCTGTTACGGTCAAAATCCCATCGGATAGGCCAGCAATAGAGTCTTCATCCAAAATTTCTGACCATTGGCTAACAGGGCGCACAAACAACTGCTCCCCTTTTTGTGTCCACAGTGCTTCTACCTCTTTTCCACGAGCCATATAATAAACAGCTTCGCCACTGTAGGGCCATGTATTCACCAAATCTGCCCAGTAGTCCTCCCCTTGTCCTTGAATCAAAAAACCTTGTTGCTGTTGCTCAAGTTGTAATTCATCCAGATACAGCCGCCAATTTTCCTGCCCTTCATACAGTTTTTTTCCATCTTCCACCTGAATAACACTGTATCCTTTGGGTTGTTTTATGAGTGCTCTACCTTGCCCCACCATCCGTTGTACCTGTGTGTATACAGTTTTGCCGTGAGGGTCTAGCAGGTCAATGGTATCGCCATTAGGGCTTTCATACCATCCTTGCAACCCACTGGATGCCCACAAAAAATTTTGCGAGAATCGCTGCACTTCCTCCCCTTTGGAGTTTAGTCGCACACTTCCGCCCTCTTGCAATCCACATAAAAGCACATCTCCATTGGGTTGTGTGTCTGCTCGTTCAAAGTTGTACTCTTTCCCACCCGGCACCGACAAATGCCAAAGTTCTTGGGGCTGCTGGAGGGCTATGAGGCTATCTGTCACCTGCATAAGCTGTTGCCCGGGCTGTCCTTCTACCAAAATTTTTCCTTCATAGGAAACCAGTATCTGTACTGGTTCAGCGGGAGTCCAATCTGTCACCACAAAGTTTCCCCATGGATTGCGCACAGCTTCCCCATTGCCTTGCCACACCACCTTGCCAGTATTGGAAACCAAAACCGTTTGTTCTGGCATAGCAAAACTCCATAACTGACTGGGGCGTGAGGAACACCCACACAATGCCACCAGCGCAAATGCCAACAAAATTCCACTTATTTTTCCTACCTTCACCACTACATTCCTTCCTTCCAGCCCACTTCCTCTGTTTACATAGACGAAACAACCTCTGGAATTATTGCAACTTCACCAAAATTTCAGACAGAATTTTTCTATGGCAAATTTCTCCTAAAAAATGCTAAAACGCCCAGTGCAACAAAATAGCTGCACCGGGCATTCTGATTGTTATTCTCGAATGGTAATTCTTTTGATTACTACTGGTGTTTTTGGTCTATCTCTCATATCGGTGGGAGTAGAAGCAATCTCATCCACTACTTCCATGCCAGAAATCACCTTGCCAAATGCGGCATACTGTCCATCCAGATGGGGAGCATCTTTGTGCATGATAAAGAACTGACTACCAGCAGAATCTGGGTTCATGCTCCGTGCCATACTGATAACACCACGGGTATGCAAAATAGGATTATCCCAACCATTGGAAGCAAATTCCCCTTTAATGCTCCAACCGGGGCCACCCATACCAGTTCCCTCTGGGCAACCGCCCTGAATCATAAATCCGGGAATAATGCGGTGGAAGGAAAGACCGTCATAAAATCCGTCCTTTACCAACTTTACAAAGTTTTCCACAGTAATGGGGGCGGCTTTTTCATCCAGTTGTATTTCAATCTGTTTGCCGTTTTCCATCTCAATTACAACCATAGTTTTATTGCTCCTTTTAACTGTGCTATGCACAAAAATTCTTTGTATCTTGCTGCTTTTCTACCCCAAAATAAGGATATACCACAGCCATTTGAATTATACCATATATTTCTACAAAATTCCAGCCCAAAGGACTTTTGTGCTTAGAGATGGCCTTTTGAAATTTCCTGCTGCATTTCGGTCATATATTGCCAGTATCGCTTGGGGCAGTGGTTTTGTCGGCAAGGCAGATTTTCCCGTTCTGCAATGGAAATGGTAGCATAAAATTCCTTCCAAAGCTGTTGGTACTGCTGTTCCGAGGCTGAGGGCTGAGGGGGAGAAAATTCCTCCATGTCAAAAATTTCTGCCTTTTTGTTTGCCCAATACAAAACCGCCTTGTGGGTTTTGTCCCAAATCATAAAATTTTCGTTACCAAATCGACTACAAAAATGGGGAGCCAACAAGGGCAACACATAATGTTTTGGGCCAATAACAGCACCTAGCACCCCATCATAATCGGAAAAACGCAAAAAGCCCTTTAGCAGATGTACTTCATTCAATAGGCTTTTCTCTGCCTCCAACATGGGTGCAACATCTGGATGTGCCAACATTTTGCAGAGTTGAGGCCCTACCTGATAGCCCAACAGCAAAAAGCGCAGGATTTTTAGTTCTTTTTGTTCTGCATTGCTGAAAAACACATTGCGAACCAACTCTTTAGCCCGTGGGCTCATCTTTTTAGGGATAGACACTTCCACACGCTTTGCCTTATTTTCATCTGTGTGGATTGCCTTTGTATCAAATAAAACAGGGCTGGCAGTGTGCTCCACCCAAATATCCACCGGCATTTCTTTTTCTGCTACCGCAGTGAACACACAGCACAAGAGGCCCTGCATACTTCCATCATACAAATATACTACATGCTCTTTACCAGACATTTGACAGCCTCCTCCTGCACCTCTTTTGCCGCTTGCTGTAAGGGCATTCCCTGCCCTGCCAACTGTCCAATTTCTGGAGCAGCAAACATACTCAACTGCTCATTGCCCACTGAAAATGCAGCGGAATCCAGCAAGGCTTGTGCAATGTGATGGCGATTCTGGAGAGCACCACAATGAAATCCTTTGCATTCAATAAAATGCTGGGCACGTTTCAGCACTACCCCGATTCGCTTCAATCCCTGCAAATCTAGGGCTCCACTGCGCCTTGCCATCAAAATACGCTTTGCACTTTTGGGGCCAATGCCCGGCACCCGCAGCAAAGTAGCATAATCTGCCTTGTTTACATCAATAGGAAATTGTTCCAAATGATGAATTGCCCAGTTACATTTCGGGTCTACATAGGGGCTAAGGTTTGGGGTGTCCTCGTCCAAAATTTCATTGGCAGAAAAATGATAAAACCGCATCAACCAATCTGCTTGATACAAGCGATGCTCTCGAAGCAAAGGCGGAGGTGTATCCAAGGAGGGCAACCGACTATCCTGTGACACTGGAATATAAGCGGAATAGAACACTCTTTTTAGGCTGTAGGTTTTATAAAGCCCCTCTGTCAACCGGATGATTTGGTTGTCTGTTTCGGGAGTTGCCCCCACAATCATCTGTGTGCTTTGGCCTGCTGGGGCAAATTTGGGAGCATTGCGATATACCGCCAGCTCTTTTTTGTTTTGGCTTGTTGTAACTGCAATCTGTTTCATGGGGCGCAGAATAGCAGTTTTTGCTTTATCTGGTGCCAACATCTGCAAACTTTTTTCGCTGGGCAGCTCAATGTTGACGCTGAGGCGGTCGGCAAGCAAGCCCATCTTTTCAATAAGCAAAGGGCTTGCCCCGGGAATGGTTTTGGCGTGAATATACCCTCGAAAGCCATGTTTATAGCGCAAAAGCTCCAAAGCACAAATCATCTGCTCCATAGTATAGTCTGCATTTCGCAATACAGCACTGGACAGGAACAATCCTTCAATATAATTTCTGCGATAAAATTCTATTGTAAGTTCCGCCAGTTCTTCTGGGGTAAAAGAGGCACGGGGAAGGTCATTGCTGCGGCGATTAATGCAGTATCCACAATCGTAGCTGCATACGTTTGTCAATAAAACTTTCAGCAGGCTGATACATCGCCCATCTGCCGAAAATGCGTGGCAGATACCTGATGCCGAACAACTTCCTATGCTTTGTCCATTTCCCTTTCTATCCACTCCACTGGAGGTGCAAGCCACATCATATTTTGCACTGTCCGACAAAATGCGCAGCTTTTCCATCAATTCCAAAAAGGGCACCTCCTTGTTTATGGCAACAAATCATCTGCCTTTACCACTTTGTTTTTGTCTCTACCACTCTACCAGCGATATACAGTCGATTTAAGTCCTCTCCTGCAATTACTTGGGATTTATAAGCAGGATTGAAGGGTTGAAGAATAACAGCCTGCCCCTGACGAATATACTTTTTCAAGGTGCCTTCTCCATCTCCATAAACCACAACGCCCAGTTCTCCACTTTCCAGTGTGGGCTGTCTGCGTACTAAAGCTAAATCCCCATCATGGATACGAGGCTCCATGCTGTCGCCCCGTACAATTAGATAAAAATATTGGCTGGGGTCTTTTACATTGGCTGGCTCACAGCCGTAGTCCTCTTCAAAGGCAAGGGCACCAAACCCTGCTTTTACTGTACCCAAAACCGGCACCATCTTTTCCATAGCTGGGCCATCTCCACCCAGCAAATAATCTACACTTGTACTTAAAATTTTAGAAAGCTGGGTTAGGGTTTTAGGGTCTGGTGTACAGCGACCAGTTTCCCACTTTCCCACTGCCTGCTGAGAAATTCCCAAAGCTTGGGACAAGCCCACCTGTGTAAAGCCACGCTCTTTCCGTATTTCCTTTAAACGCTCTTTAAACATATTGTGTTTCTCTCCTTTCAACGTTTTTTATATTTTTATTATACAACTGACTGTTGTTTCTGTAAAGAGCCATTTCTACATTAAAATAAAAATAGTTGTATTGTTTTATTGACAACAAGTAATCGTTGTTGTATGATTGTATCAAACAACACTATAGTGTTTATACCCTTTTTTGCATATATTTTGTTGTATATTTTAGGGGATATTTCCCCTATAAAGGGAGGATTTTTATGTTTTATCGTGTTTATGAATGTATTCTTCAAATGCTCATTCTTGCTTTAGGTCTATTCATTCTGGTACTACTATGCGGTTGGTGTACCAATGAAGTAACCACTTTTTCCCTTTTAACACAGGGCGGCATTGCAGGTTTAATTCTTTGTGGATTGTATAGGCTGTGCTTTGGCAATAATGGCAAGTTCCTTTCTTCATCCAATACAAAAAAGGCTACCCCTCCCCTTCACAAGCCTGCCGCTTGATACTTCTCCCCTGTTTTAGCAACCATTACACAATAAAAAACGAGCATATCTCTGGCAATTCACCGGAAATATGCTCGTTTCTGTTTTCACAAAAAAATTAACCCGCCTTGCCGTCTGCGACCAATCAAAACCTACCTTTATGGCAGGTGGGTGCCCTGTGTCCGGGTTCATGCTCCCTTCTTCCGATACTCCCTAAAGAGGGCGGGAGGTCTGCAATTCTCCGTCCAACATCCGGGCTCCCGATGATTGATTAGTAGGATTATATCAAGCCGCAACAAATCGAACAAGGCAGGATAGTTTTTAGTTTTCGATGTCGTACAAATCCTTCAAACGCTGGGCAAACATTTCGCTTACCTCATACAGCTCATTATCATCATCCACAATATCCAGATACTCGCCTTCATCATCCTCGGCAACCTTCATGATAATCAGCTCCATGTCCTCCTCCAACATTTTGGAGGGGTCTTCTACATAAGGCACAACCGCCATATAGCGTTCATCTTTGAAATCGGCGGCATCAATCACCTCAAAGGTGTGTTCATTGCCTTCTTCGTCTTCCAAGGTCATCAGGTCGGGGGTGTAGTCCTCCATCTCCTCGCCTGCGGGCACTTTGATTTCTTCGCTCATGTGAATATATCCTTTCTCAAAGGGAAAAATCCCGTTTGTTTCCAAAATGCTAGTTTTGCTCTATCCATAGTGTAGCGTTTTTTGCCCGTTTCGTCAAGGCACAGAAAAAAGTTTTTCTCTGCTGCACAATATGTTCTTTTTCTTTTTGGTTACTGCGCAGATTTTTGGCAATATGATAAAAGAAAATTCACAACTGTCCCAAGATTTTTTTTCAAAAATATGGTATACTAAAAGCCATATCGCTGCAAAATGGCTGTGTAACCCATAGCCTTGACCATCTGAAAATATTCTATGCAGGCAGTTGATAAGAATTGCCGCATATGTAAGAGGGAGTTTTTATGCGAAACCGTTTACTTTGCATTTTGCTTTGCTTTGTTTTTGTTATGCTGGCAGGGTGTAGCAATGACCAGCAAGACATTAAAACCAAAAAACGCCCTGCTGTGGAATCGGAAGAACTGCAATTCCAAACACCAGCAGAGGGGGCACCTATCGCCATTTTTTCCACACCCTATGGAGAATTTCGGGCTGTGCTATACCCTGACCTTGCACCCATGGCAGTAGAAAACTTTATTGCATTGGCAAACGAGGGATATTTTAATGGGCTGCCCTTCCACCGTGTTATCTCGGATTTTATCATCCAATCTGGTGATGGTACTGGCAGTGGCAATGGTGGCACCACTTGTTGGGATGGCATTCCCTTTCCAGTAGAACTTTCCAGCAAGCTCCACCACTATTCTGGTGCTTTGGCTATGGCACATTTGGGACAGGATACCACTGCTAACTTTAGCCAGTTTTATATTGTGCAAACACCAGCGGATTCCATTTCAGAGGAGGATGCCACTTCTTTGAAAGAAAGAGGCATGAAAGAACAGGTGGCAAACACCTACCAATCTGCTGGTGGTGCCCCCTATCTGGACAATAAAAACACCATCTTTGGGCAGGTATACCAAGGGATGGATGTGGTAGATAAAATTGCCATTGCATCTGCCAGCAATGATGAGGGAACCCCCAGCACTCCTGTTTCTATTACCTCTGTGTTGATTTCCAGCTATGGACAACCAGACCCCACACCTCTGCCATCTGCTTCCCCCGAATCCTCTAGCTCAGAAAGTACCTCCAACGGATAACCTACAAAAACGGCTTGCCATTGTGTTTTGGCAAGTCGTTTTTCTCGTTTATCTGCAAAATGTTTCCTTGCATAATCCATCATCTTTCGATATAATGAAAAAGAATGTGGATTCCTATGGCTTTTATGCCAATTTTACTGAATAAAGTGAGGTTTTTATTCCATGAAACTAGGCATTGTAATCTATTGATTGCATTTTATATCTCCATATAACTCTATAACCCTCTACAAACCCGCATGGTTACTGGATTTTCACCAATTTGAGCACCATGAAATGCCATATTACTTAATATAAGTTGATACGCAAATGGTGTAGAAATGGTGTATGGTGTAAAAATGGTGTAGAAAAAAACGCACTGAAAAAGCCAATGCAACCTTTACAATTTTCAGCTTATCATGGGACCGATGCTTATAGGCATCGGTCCCTCATTGTATTATTTAAGGAGGTCAGTAATGCCAGAATACCAACTCAAGATTCAACAGGTGGTGGACTACCCACGCTGTCGAATCTATCGACAATTTATTCGACACCTGATGGACGACCGGAGCATTCGCGCAAGCGGAGGCTCCGGTCTTTTTCACTTTACGGTACTTTGTAGTTACGCCAATTTCCGCACTTCCTACCGCCGCATTGATGGTATCAGCTATACCGTTTATCCCGGCGAATGGGTTTGCACCCTCAAAGAACTTTCGCAATGGTTCCGCACTCGATTCCAGTGCCAGGCACTCTCAATTTTGGAGCGACTGCAGAAACAACATCTTATCTCTTTCCAGACACTCGGCCGCGGCAATGTGATTCGCTATAAAATTCAGAACTGGCCCCGACACAACACGGTATTGGAGTATAACGCACCTTGCCAGAAAGACACCGGATTTTTCTTCCTTCCAGTATCTGTTGTTACAGACCTGATTAGTACCGACCACTGTTCTGAAATGGACATCCTGCTGGATCTTTGGGTATCCGCCATCTATAACGATCCCCAAGTAGAGGGGTCAGAACTGGGGCCTGTAGTCTATTTGCGCAACGGTACAGGAAAGCCATTGGTAAACTACAGCGAACTTGCCGCCCGCTGGGGACTCTCTCGTACCACTGTTGGCCGCGTCCTGAAAAAGCTGGGTGATGCAGACTACATTTCACTTATGACGTTTCCTGGACGTCATGGAAGCGTCATCTACTTAAAAAACTACTTATCTACTATGTTTGAAGTATCCGATGTAATGGTGGACAAAGAGGAGGTTGCTATGACATTGAATATCCGCCTGGAGCTTCCCGAAAAAGAGGATATCAACCATGAACCCACTCAGATGGAACACGAGGTCATCGTTCCAAATGAGCTTGCTTGCGTTTCAAAATCTAACATCGAAATCATTGTTCAAAAAATGGCGGAACTCCTTGTGGCACAAGGGATTTCGTGCTTTGAGTGCCCTCTCTCTCGCTATAAGTTATATCCCTTATCCGACGACTGCTGGGAGAAATTTCTTCCCCGCGCGCGCGAGAAGCCTACGGACCGCTTTGGCCTGATAATCCTCTGCGGCGACAAGAAGGTTGCCAATTTTGAACTTACACTTTCTCCCATTGTGGAAAACTGAACAAGGAGTGAATACCATGAAGAAATATGTTGAAAAAGATGTAACGGAAAACCCGATCTACCACGATACTTGGAAACTGCTGAAAAAATACCGTGATGTTGTGTGGAGTCTGGAGATTTCTGTCCAGCATGTGCGGTCAAAATTTGAAATTGAGTACGGCACCTCCATTGAGGACTTTTTGGAATCCATCTACTTGGCTGGTGCTGATCTCGCCGGAAGCGACATCGAACATCATGCCAAATGCATCGAACGCAGCCATAAAATGCTCAAGCTGCTGGATTCGGCAGTCGAATTGCTCCGCACCAGGCACAAGAACGGAGAAGCCTATTACTGGCTGCTGTATTACTCTTTCCTTTCGCCGCAGCAGCTGAAGAATACGGAAGAAATCATCGAAAACCTGCGCCCACATATCCGGGACATTTCCTTCCGCACCTATTACCGTAAACGTCGGGAAGCTATTGACGCCCTCGGTTCTGTGCTATGGGGCTACACCTCTAAAGACAGTTTGGATGTGTTAGAGCAGTTTTTTCCGTCATCTGAAAAGGATGGCAAGTAATTGGCACAATTCGGGCTTGAAATTGGCTCATGTTTGCTCTTTCACCGTAAATTTGGATGTGTTAAACTAAATATGCTCAAACTTACACCCAAAACCGAATCGAGACAGCGAACAGCACCTTTTCCGAGGTGCTTTTTTGCTGCCCAACTGGCTGTTTGGTCAGGGAAAGCCCACACGGATTATTCCAGTGTGGGCTTTCTTTTTCCACTATTGAGCAAAAATTTGATAACGAACTGGAGGTCCGCACATTGAAAAAACTGAACAACGAAAAACTGCAGCAGCACCAGGACAAAGATCGTTCCCGACATCGGTGTTCGCCCGGGAAGATCGCCTATTGCGCATTTTTGTGCACCGTCATGTCCATGGCATTCTGCCAGCCGGCCTTTGCCGCAACAGACGTTTGGACAAAGGCCAAAGAAATCATGCAGGATGTCTACACGCAAATCCTCGCTATTTCTACCATCGCCGCTATCGTAACTGCATCGGTGGCGCTGCTGATGATGAACTTTTCCCGTTCCGGTCGGACAGTTGACGAAAGCCGCGCCTGGCTCAAGCGAATTTGCATCACATGGGCAATCCTCAACGGCCTGGGCTTTATCATGGCTTATGTTACTCCCCTCTTCAGCGGCGGTCAGTGGGCCGGTTGATGGATTTGAACATTTCCCCGCTGAAAGGAGGCGCAAAAGATGGGGATTCTTGATGGTATCGTTGAGTGGATAGCAGAACAGATTATGGCCGGACTCGACCTGGTGACAACATCGGTTTTGGGTGCGCTGGGTTGCGATATGACGGTTTTTCTGCGGTATTTTCCGGCTGCTGAAACGATGTACGGCGTCTTTGTGGCGCTGGCTGTTGGGATTATCCTTCTCAACTGGGTCTGGCAGCTTTTCAAAAACTTTGGTTTGGGAGCTGGGATTGAAGCAGAAGATCCTGTCAAATTGAGCATTCGGTCGGTCATTTTCATTTTGCTGGCACTCTTCTCGGATGAAATCATCGACATGATTTTGAAAATTGGTGGCACGCCGTATGGCTGGATCATGGACTCGGAATTGCCGCCGATCAGCTTTGCTGACTTTAATTCAGTCATGCTGGTCATTATCGGTGTCTGTGCCAACGGCGCCGTGGCTCTGATTACACTGGTTCTGGTCATTATTCTGGCTTGGAACTACTTGAAGCTGCTGTTGGAGGCTGCAGAGCGGTATGTTCTGTTGGGAGTTCTGGTCTACACTGCTCCCATAGCATTTTCCATGGGCGCCAGCCAGACAACCTCAAACATCTGGAAATCATGGTGCCGGATGCTGGGCGGACAGATTTTTCTGTTGATCATGAACGCCTGGTGCCTGCGCCTGTTCACAAGTATGGTTGGATCGTTTATATCCAATCCTCTTTCACTTTAAGGAGTCCTGCAAACAAAAGTCAATAGCTGAAATAAAAAAAGTCCCGCAAAAATTGCGCGACTGAAAAAGGGCATGAC
>CALWZC010000021.1 GCA_944385935.1 uncultured Anaerofilum sp. | reverse complement strand
AACTTTTTTCAATTTCTTTTCAAAAGTTGTTTCCTTTTGTTCAGGCATTGCTCATTTTTGACTTTTCGGCTTGCCGCTGTTGGCGACTTGTATATGATACCACAGCATTCTGTATAAAGTCAACATCTTTTTTCCATTTTTGTATAGTTTGTGCTTTTATACCACAATTTTTTGCTATATTTGCACTCCTTCTATTTTTCTTGTACAGTTTTCTTTACTGCAAAAGCTGTTTTCGCATATTTTCCAATATTTTTCTTTCCTTTCGAGAAATCTGAACTTGGGTTGTTCCCAATTCTTTTGCCGTTTCGCTTTGAGTTTTATTTTTGAAAAAGCGTAAATAAATCAACTTTCTTTCTTCTGGGGGTAAGGTTGCCAGCACTTCCCGCAAACTAAGCATATCTGCAATTTCTTCTTCTGGTGATTCTACTGGAATTTCTAACGTGTGGCTTGTTTCTTCTCCGTCTGTTCCAGCACTTGTCAGAGAAATGGCAGGCATACAAGCACAAAGGGCATTTGCTACCTGCTCTGTGGAGGCTCCCACATGTTCCGCCAACTGACTAATGGTAGGCTCTGCTCCGTTTTTTTTCAATAATTTTTCTCGTGCTGCTCCAATCTTCAACCCCAATTCTTTTACTGAACGGCTTACCTTTACTGTACCTCCATCCCGAAATAGCTTTTTAATTTCTCCCAAAATAACCGGAACTGCATAGGTAGAAAAGCATACTCCTCTTTCGGTATCAAAAGCATCGTATGCTTTAATCAGTCCCACACAACCGGCAGAATACAAGTCATCATATTCTATCCCACGCCCCCGAAACCTTCCGGCGCAAGAGTGTACCAATCCCAAATTTTGTTGGATAAATTCATCCCGTGGCCCAAGTGTGGCAGCCATTTGTTCTCCCCTTTCTTATTTCCAAGATATGTAAGTGATATTTTCATCGGCTGCGGATATATTTGGTCATGGTCACTCTTGTTCCTTTTCCCGGCTTGGAACGTACCTTTAGCTCGTCCATAAAACTTTTCATTACGGCAAAGCCCAATCCTGCTCGTTCCTCTGGGCTTCCTGTGGTGTACATAGGCTGCATAGCTCGTTCCACATCTTCAATACCCACTCCTTTATCTGTTATTGTAAGAATCAATTTGTTATCCTCTCGAATTTCGGCGGTTAGGTCAATTTGTCCTACTGTGTCCCGGTAGGCATGTACAATACAGTTAGTCACTGCCTCACTGACTGCGGTTTTTATATCCGAAAGTTCTGCCACAGTTGGGTCCATGGTTGCTACAAATGCCGCCACTGCTCCCCTTGCAAAGGCCTCGTTTGCGCTGCGGCTGCAAAAACTAATCTTCACCTTGTTGCTGTTCATTGTATTTCCCCCTTTATCTATTGTTCTGCTTGTATATTTGCTAACCGCAACATTCGATTGATTTGAGGAGATACCCCCCGAACCATCACCTGCCCCCCTGCTGCCTGCATTCGCTTGCTTCTTCCCAAAATAAGACCAATGCCTGAAGAATCCATAAAGCCCACCCCCGAAAAATCCAAAATCAATTTTTGGGGAAGTCGTCTGTCTATTTGTTCATCAATCTTACTTCGCAAAAGGGCAGCGGTATGGTGGTCAATTTCTCCTGTTAATGCAGCAGTCAAAAACTCTCCTGTTGCCATAAATTCCACATCCGCTTTCAAAAACAATTCCTCCTTTTTGGTTGTTGGTTCCACTATACCGAATTTCCCATAAAAAAAGTGCCGCACCCTGTCGCAGGGCACAGCACTTTTTCTATGATATGTATATGAAAAAATTTTTATTTTATGATTGTATTTCTTGCCTCACTAGCAAGGTATAGACTGCCGCAAATTACACAGCCTTCCCATCCATCTTCCTCCACCAGTTCCAAAGCATCTTGTATACTGTCACAGATGGTCGCTCTGCCAAAAAAGGGCTTTGCCAGTTCTGCCAGTTTTTCTCCATCCATGGCACGGGGATTATCAGGGGTAACCGTATATAGATGGGCAAAACATCCCGAAAGCTGTTCTAGCATGGCAGTACAGTCCTTGTCTGCCATAACTCCAACCACAGCCGCTAGGTCGGTGAGTTTCGCCTGTTTTAGGGTTTGTGCTAAGGCTTGGGCACCATCCTTGTTGTGGCAACCATCCACAATAATGAAGGGATTGGTGCGAACCACTTCTATACGGGCGGGAAATTTTGTGTTGTATAATCCATGATAGATGGCTTCATCTGAAATATTCCATCCTTTGCGCCACAAGGCTAATGCTGCTTCAATACACACCATTGCATTGTACTGCTGGTGTTTTCCCGGCAAGGACAATACCCCTTCATATCCACCATAGCTAAACCGATTTTGTAGCCCTTTTACTTTATGGGGTTGCAAATCCTCCAATTCTGGAACTACTAACTCACATCCCATTTCCTCACATGTCACTACAATTTCATCTAGGGCGGCTTGTGGCTGTTGAGGATAGGTCACCACAATACAGCCCGGCTTTAAAATCCCACATTTTTCCGCTGCAATCTGCTCAACAGTATCCCCTAACATTTCGGTATGGTCTAGCCCAATGCGCATGATGCAGGCAACTTCGGTGTTGTTTACTGCATTGGTGGCATCCAGTCGCCCTCCAATTCCAGTTTCCAAAACCACAATATCACACTGTTGTTGAGCAAACCACTCCAATGCAACAGCGGTGACAGCGGCAAACTCACAGGGCAATTCTCCCTCTTGTTGCTGCATTTGGTAAGCCGCTTGTCGCACCTTTTGGGTAATCTGTGCTAGTTCCTCCTGTGGAATCATCTCCCCATTGATTTGAAAACGCTCCCGAAATTCCAAAATAAATGGTGAAATGGTGGTGCCTACCCGATAGCCTGCCTCCTTTAAAATAGAGGAAAGCATAGCCGCGGCACTTCCCTTGCCGTTGGTACCTGCAATGTGGACAAATTTCAGCCTATCTTGTGGGTTGCCCAAATATGCCAGCAATGCTTTTTCTGACTCAACCCCTGCTTGTTTGGTTCGATGAGGCAAACTGTGCAGCCATTCCTCTGCCTGAATATAATTCATGCTGTTATTCCCTCCTTGCAAAAAACTCCCCATTCCCCAAAGGGAACAGGGAGCCACATACAACATTAACCCAATGCTTTCAAAGAATCCTCAATCATTGCCATTTTATCTTGTACCTTTGCCAGCTTTTGGCGGATTCCCTCCACCACAGCAGCAGGTGCCTTGCTAACAAAACCTTCATTGGAAAGCTGTTTTTCAAACATAGCAATTTCTTTTTCGGCAGCAGCTTTTTCCTTGTTTAAACGTGCCACCTCTTTTTCTCGGTCAATCAATTCCATCATGGGGATAAATCCACGAGCCGCATTGGTTACCACCTGTACCATGCCATCGGTAGAGCCCTCATATTTTTCGGTAATAGTCACATCTGTAGCAAAGGCAAACTTTGCAAGATACTGGCCACCCATTTCAAAGGCTGCCTTGTCAGAGGTTTCCAAAATCAGGCTTGCCCGCTTTGTGGGATGAACGTTCATCTCTGCACGAACCCCACGCACCGCCTTGATAAGTTCTACAATCTTAGTGAAGTTTTCCTCATCAGATGCAAAATTCAGGCTCTCATCATAAGCAGGCCATTGCTGTGTCATGATGGTTTTTTCGCTGCCCGGCAATGCCTGATAAATTTCCTCGGTAATAAAAGGCATGAAGGGGTGTAACAATTTAAGTGCCTGACTGAGTACATATACCAACACTTTGCGGGCATTGTCCGCCTCTTGCTGGTTGTCACTGTTTAGGCGTACCTTTGCAATTTCAATATACCAATCACAGTATACATCCCAGATGAAATCTTGAATTTTTTGTGCTGCTAAGCCCAACTCAAATTTTTCTAGATTTTCGTTGATGCTCTTTGCAACGGTATTTAGGGTAGAAAGTACCCAGCGGTCGCTCAAGTCCAGAGATTCTGCACTGGGCAAACCAGCTTCAAATCCTTCTGGCAGATTCATCATTACAAAGCGAGCTGCATTCCATAGCTTATTGGCAAAGTTGCGAGCAGCACGAACTTTCTCATCTGAGAAACGCATATCATTTCCGGGAGTGGAACCAATTACCAGCGCAAAACGCAAGGCATCAGCACCATATTCTTTGATAACCTCCAAGGGGTCAATGCCATTGCCCAAAGACTTGCTCATTTTTCTACCCTGTGCATCACGTACCAAGCCATGAATCACAACGGTGTCAAAGGGAGCCTTTCCGGTATATTCCAAACCGGAGAAAATCATACGGCTTACCCAGAAGGTAATAATATCGTAGCCTGTTACCAATGTGTTGGTGGGGTAGAAATAGTCCATGTCTTTGGTTCGCTCAGGCCATCCCAAGGTGCTAAAGGGCCACAATGCACTGGAGAACCATGTATCCAGAGTATCCTCATCCTGATGAACAGGTTTTCCACAGGTGGGACATGTGGTCAAATGCTCTACGCTGACATGAACACTGCCGCAATCGTCGCAGTAATAGGCAGGAATCCGGTGGCCCCACCACAACTGACGGCTGATACACCAGTCACGAGTATTTTCCATCCAATGATAATAGTTTTTGTCAAAGCGTTCTGGTACAAAGCGAACTTTGCCCTGTCGTACCACATCAATGGCAGGCCCAGCCAAAGGAACCATTTTCACAAACCATTGTTTCGATACCATGGGTTCGATGGTGGTGCCGCAACGGTAGCAGGTACCAACGTTGTGGGCATGGGGTTCGATGGAAGCCAAATAACCCCCTGCCTCCAAATCTGCCACAATGGCCTTTCGTGCCTCGTAGCGTTCCATGCCTGCATATTTGCCACAGTCATCGGTCATGTGTGCATCATCGGTCATTACCTTAATGATGGGCAAGTTATGACGCTGGCCAACCTCAAAGTCGTTGGGGTCGTGGGCTGGGGTAATTTTTACCACACCGGTACCGAATTCCATATCTACATAGGTATCACAAACAATAGGAATTTCTCTGCCAACCAGAGGCAAAATTACTTTTTTGCCATGGAGATGCTTATAGCGTTCATCATCAGGATGAATGGCTACTGCTGTATCGCCTAGCATGGTTTCGGGGCGAGTGGTAGCCAACTCTAAAAATTCATCTGTTCCAGCAATGGGGTATTTCAAATGCCAGAAAAAGCCCTCTTGGTCTTCATATTCTACCTCTGCATCAGAAATAGAAGTTTTGCAATGGGGACACCAGTTGATAATACGCTCTCCACGGTAGATAAGGCCCTTGTCATACAATTCTTTAAATACCTTCAATACCGCTTTGCTGCATCCCTCGTCCATGGTAAAACGTTCCCGTTGCCAGTCGCAGGAAGAGCCTAGTTTTTTCAACTGTTCTACAATGCGGTTGCCATATTGGTTTTTCCAATCCCATGCGCGCTCTAAAAATCCATCACGGCCTAGTTGTTCCTTGGTCAAACCGTCCTCTTTCATTTTTGCCACTACCTTAGCCTCGGTGGCAATGGAAGCGTGGTCTGTGCCGGGTACCCACAAAGCAGCATATCCTTGCATACGCTTATGGCGGATAATGATATCCTGCCATGTGTTGTCAATGGCATGGCCCATGTGCAACTGACCAGTAACATTTGGGGGAGGCATTACAATGGTATAGGGCTTTTTGTTGGGGTCTGCCTCGGTGTGAAAATATCCGCCTTCCATCCAGCTTTGATAGATTCTATCTTCTACTTGGGCTGGGTCATACAATTTGTCCAGTTCTTTCATGTTTTTGCTCCTTTTTCTTTGTGTTCGGGACGAAACAAAAAGCCGCCCCACGAACAGTTTTGTTCTGGGACGGCTTTATCAAAACACATTTATTACAATAAAGTCGCGGTACCACCCAAATTCGCCACAAAGGAACCTTTCTGGCGCACTTTGTCCCCTTTAACGCAGGGAATACGAAAATGGCTACTGGTTTCTTCACCATTTCTGCTCCAAAGCGACAGCAAAAAGGGCACTGCCGCCGGCTTCCACCTTGCCCGGCTCTCTGGAAGGCTTGCTTTTCTTTTTGCACTCTTTATCATTGCATTTTTCGTATACGTTATATGGTATCTTGTGCTATTGCATTTGTCAACGTTTTTTTGGGCTTTTTTGTTGCATTTCTAAAAGCATACCAATGAAAGAAACTTTTTCAAAAAAAGTGTTGACAAATAGATAAAATGTGGATATAATATAAAATGCAGCAGGACAGCAGTGCCTTGCAGAAACAAAATATTGGGGAATTGTGTAAGGGTAGCACGACAGACTCTGACTCTGTTTGTGAGGGTTCGAATCCTTCTTCCCCAACCACACAAAAGAGCAGCAGCGTATGGTTGCTGCTCTTGTTATTAGCCGGGGTATAGCGCAGTTGGTAGCGCGCTGCGTTCGGGACGCAGAGGCCGAGAGTTCAAGTCTCTCTACTCCGACCAAAACCACTAGTCTTTGGACTGGTGGTTTTTTATTTTCCATATCTTGTAAAAAACCACAACAGTTTTATGGATAATTCTACTCCATTGCCATAGACAAACCCCTTTAAAAACAGTACAATATGTTATATAACTACATTTTTTGCTACAGTTAATTTTCCTCTGCATGGGTATGCAGGGGAATTTGTGCTATATAAAAATATCCAAGCGGAAAGGGTGCTATTTTACATGTTGCAATGGAGCTTTTGGGAAGATTTTAAAGAGTATGTATATGCCACAAACATAGATACATTTGAAATTGTGTACATGAATGCCCATTTTCGTCGCGCTTTGGGTTTAGAAAACAATGAATCCTATGTAGGAAAAAAATGCTATAAAATCATTCAAGGGCGCGATGAGCCTTGCCCTTTTTGTACCAACTCGGTTTTACAGCAAGGGCAATTTTATGAATGGGTATTCACCAATCCAAAGCTAAACCAAACCAAATTGTTGCGAGATACGGAGCATATAGAAACCGTGTGCGCTCTAAGCCGCATAAAATAAGGATTTTCGGGGATTTATGGCATGAAAAAAGGCGGCGTTGCCACCCGTTTGCCACCCTAATTTTGAAAATCGCCTTTGAACATGAAAACAGGGCTGAATCCGTTGAACTTTCGGAAATTCAGCCCTGTTTTTGGCAATTTATGAGGTTTTCAGGCTTACAGCCTGTTCAAAGAGTTCAACAGAACGTGCCGCCATTACTTCCGTATCATGCACATAGGTTTGCAGCGTGGTTTGGATGTTGGAGTGCCCCAACCTTACCTGAACATCTTTCACATCAGCCCCGGATTCAATCAAAATCGTGGCGTGTGTATGCCTTAATGAATGATAGTCAAAGGCAAGCTTCAATTCCTTGTGGATGATACGGGAACAGTATTTGAAGGAATCAGTAGAGGTATATTCCCCATTTTCTGCAATACACACCATACGAACACGGGGATAGGATGCTTGTACACATTTTTGAAGGGGAACAATCCTGAATATGTCGTTGCCCTTTTCGTCCAATTCCTTTTTCAGAACATGGATAGTGTAATATTCCCCATACTTCATTTCATTCTTAATTTGGGCGGTGCGTTCTGCTTTCAAAGCCTGATAGAGCGTATCGCCGAATTGTACGGTACGCATGGAAGCCGGGGTTTTGGTTGTGGTGAAATACCATGAAGAACGCATTTCCCGCTTCCCCTTCTGTTCTACTACCTTCCGAACGTCAGCCCCAAAATTCCGCTTCACAATCTGCTTGGAAACGGTGATGGTGCGCTTTTCAAGATCAATATCATCCCATGTGAGGGCAAAGGCTTCTGAAATGCGCAACCCGGTATAAAATCCAATCATTAGCGGTATATGGAAGCGTGAACCAACCGGGAAGCGGTCAATAATCTGTTGCCATTCTTCCAAAGTCAGGATAATCCGTTCACGGGGCTTTCTTTCCACCTTTGGATATTTTACATAGCGCATAGGGTTAGCGGTCAGATAATGCAGAGGTTCAACCGCATAATCCATAGCAGCCCCCAACACGGAGAGAATCCCGACAATATGACTTTTGGACAGCCCATTCATTTTCAGGTCGTTTGCATATTCCTGTAATACCGCTGATGTGATCGCTTTCAAACGATATTTCCCGAATTTTGGCTTCAAATGCCCTTCCATGATCCGCAGATAGCCAACTTGCGTATTATATTTCAGGTTGGGCTTGCAATACAGATCATACCATTGATCCAAATAGTCAGATACCGTAATTTCTGAGGGTTCAAAGACCGCCCCGGCGTTGTTATACTCGTTGATTGCCTTGGCAAGTGCAGCTTCCGCTTCCTTCTTGGTTTTGAAGCCGCCCTTTTCCTTTTTCTGTCGCTTCCCGTTGACCTTCCCTAAGTCAAAGTAGTAAGACCATGTAGAGCCACGTTTTCTTGTGCCACCTGTCATTTTTACCATTCCTTTCTTCGTTGATTTCTGAATCATGGAATGGTATAATTTGAATGACCACTTCATGATTCTTTGCAGGTTTCTTGAATTGGTTGCTTTCGGAATCCCTGACTGTTGCAGCAGCCGGGGATTCTTTTTATTTGCCGTTTTCCGTTGCAGCGGGAAGCGGCTTATTTTTTGTTTTGCTTTTTCCAAAGATAGGAAAAAATCAGATCACCAGATGAAGCTTGAAGCTGTGAATATTCTTCATTGGACAAAGTGAGATCAAGCCCATTTCCGGAAATAGCATAGGAGCAGGAATCTTCGCTTTCTTGTATTTCCTTAACCGAAAAGCCTATTGATTGCAGATAATTTTGAAAACCTTCATATTCCGCATATTGTCGCCCAGCGTCAGGGTTTTTCAAGTCAAAATATTCTATACCCATTAGATCAAAGGCTGTCACCCCTAAAGCAGAAGCGATTTCTTCAAGTATGTTTAAGGGGATGGTAATAAGTCCCTTTTCATACTTCCTAATAGAACTTTCAGTTCTTTGAATTTTGGAAGCAAGTTCCTTTTGGGTCATTTTCCCTTTTCTATATTGCTTGATTCGCTTCCCAATATCAACGTCATTCAAATTATCACCCCCTTATTGTGGATTGACAATCTACATCACGGTTAGAATAACACAAACGACAATTAAAATCAAGCTTTTTTAATAAAGCTATTGACAACGATAATTAAAATGACTATAATGCAAATAAAGCGACAATTAAAATGCCTATAAAAGAAAGGAAGGAAGAAAAGACGATGTGTAAAGTGATTAGATTTGAAGCGGCTGTTCGACAGAGTAAAACAATCAGGGTTATCTGTTCTGAAGATTTCCCAAAGGCAAAAGCGGTATCTACTCTTGGAATTTATAGCAATCAAGGAAATCCCGCCGCTTGTGTCAGAGCAGGCGGAAATGATTACATTTTTCCGCTGGAAAATGGATTTCAAATATTTGAGTTCAACGAATTTTTGAAAAGCCTGAACTTGGGATTAAAAATTCAATTTATCAATTATAGGCAGTATGCAGAATTGGTTGCTGTATGCAATCAGATGATCCAAAAAAGAAATTCAGGCAATCCGGTAATTCTTCTTAGATAAAACTTTTCCCGTCAGTGCTGCAACACCAACGGGGACGAATGACCGAAAATCAGGATGAAGTGATAAGCGGATCATAAAAAGAAAGAAGGTGAACAGATTGAAGGTTAATCTTCAAAAATTGCAGATCGCAATGGCAAATCAAGCGTTTTCTTCCAAAGAACTTTCTAAAAAATGTGGCGTGTCGCAGGTGACGATTACCCGTATTACAAAAGGGGTTCAGGTTGCAAGACCGCAGACAATCGGAAAGATTGCAAAGGCGCTGAATGTGCCTGTAACTGAAATCATTGAAACTGAATAGGGATTCCGAAAGCAAACCAAATTTTGAAGAAAGGACGGATAGATCATGAAGTATCGTATTGAATACGCTGGCAAGCGGTGCTGCAACATTGCTTGTAACAGAAATGACCTGATCGAAAAGCTGAAACTTCTAAAAGATGAAGTTGTAGTTGACATTCGCAAGGTTTACAAAAGCGGCGTTTCCGATTCCGTGATGGAAATTTATGAACGGTATTTGCGGAAGTAAATCATATCAGGATGAAGTGTTAAAGATAAAATTTTTCAGGAAAGGGGGTGCGGTTAGCCAATGAAGCCTAAATATATAGAATTCTATGGGAAACACCCGGCAGCAGAAAAAGAGAAGCGGCAATATCAGGATCGCCCCCGTAAGAATTGGAACAGTTACGGGGCTTCATACAGCCCGGACTTCCTGAAATTGGATATTGACGATTTTAGCCACAAAACCGGACAAATAGAAGAACCTATCCACGGGAAACCCCGCAGCGATGCCATAGTTGCAATATTGGATTCGTTGGGTATTCGCTATAACGGTATATTGACAGAACACGGGAAGCAATTATATTTTCGTGTCCCTGACGGGATGGAGAAAAAGACAAAGCCCCCGTGGTATTGTCCTTTGGGTATCAAGTGCGAATGGAAATTTCCCGCTTCTGACGATCATATACCGCTGAAAATTAACGGTGTGGAACGCAAATTTTTCAAAGGTTCAATAACCAATGAAGATGTGGATGAATTGCCGCCTTTTTTATACCCACTGCAAAAGGGCAAGAATAAACCATTTCAGTTGGATTTTAAGGAAGGGGACAGAACAAACCCTTTGGGCGGTTATGTGTTCCATTTAGTGTATAAGGGTTATACGGCGGATCAGGCTTTTCAGATTGTACGGCTGATGAACAGCTTTGTTTTTGAAAATCCTATCCCACAAAAGACACTGGAAGCGGAAGTCCTTAATGACAGCACATTAAAAAAATGCCGGGACATGGAGAAGGCAGCACAAAAGAAGGAAATAAGCCCTGAAACCTTCAAAAGATTTTTGACGGATAACGGTATGTTCATTCAGTACAACGAACTGTTGAATGAAGTTGAATTTGAGAACGTACCGGATGAACCGGAATTTCATGGGATCAGGGATGTTCAAAATCAAATGCCGACAGCCTTACAATATGCTTTCCGCAAATACACAGGGTTAAAGAATATTAGCAAGCAGCAAACGGTTGATCTGATTTCTTTGGAAGCTGACAAAAATTCTTATAATCCGGTGAAGAATTATCTGCGGGGCGTTGTGTGGGATGGTAAAGACCGCTTCCCGGCTTTGTTTGAGATTTTAGGCGTTCAAGGTAACTTTGAACAAAGCTTAATCCGAAAATGGTTTTATCAATCGGCAGCCCTACCATTTAATTCTTTGGAAAATCCAATCCAGCCGGAAGGCGTGTTGATTTTTCAAGGGGCGGAAGGGATCGGGAAAACCCGATTCTTTCGGAGAATGTCAGTAAATCCCTTGTGGTTCACAAGCCTTGATAAGCCAATGTCAACCAAAAACAAAGATACTCTGATTGAAACATTATCTGCATGGATCACGGAGATCGGGGAGATTGACCGGACATTTACAGAGCGGCGATCAGATCTGAAATCCTTTATGACCGCCGAAAAGGATAAAATCCGCAAGCCATACGCAAGAGAGCCTGTAACACGGGCAAGAACCACTTCCATTTGTGGGACAACGAACAAAGGTGAATTCCTAAATGATGAAACGGGTTCCCGGCGTTGGTGGGTGGTACATATTCCGGGCAGGATTGACTTAGATAGTTTTGTGATTCCTGAAAATCTAAGTCAGTTTTGGGCGCAATGCTATTTGGAAAACCTGAAAAATCCGCAATGCTTCCGCTTGTCAAAGGCAGAGATTTCAGAGTTGGAAGAAAAGAATAAATCTGTGACAGAACTTCTTCCGGCAGAAGATGAATTGCGCTTGCGGTTGGATTTTGAAGCCCCTGAAAGTGAATGGGAATGGGTGCAGCCGTCAGCGTTGAAAAACCTTCCTGAATTTGCTGATATTGTGCGGTATGATGCCGTGACGATAGGCAAGGCTTTAGCTAAAATTGCGGAAGATTACCCGGCGATCCGGCGCAGCAAACGGAACGGAATTTCAAAGTGGTTCATTCCCCCGGCGATGCTGGGAACTGACCGTTTCCGAAACAAGGATTAGGGGTAAGTGGGGTAGGTGCAGGGGCAAGTGAAAATCGGCTTACTTACCCCTACACAAACCCGCATAAAATAAGGGGAAATCAATATCAGGGGTAGGTTGGGGTAGGTATATAGAATACATTTTCGTAAAAAAAAAAAGTTACAATATTTATTCTGAAAGTGTGAGCCTTTATACAAAAGCCTAATTCCCCTACCCTACCTACCCCTATTTTAAGAAAGGAAAATGATTATGAATGATGTAATTTTTACAGAGAAAACAGAAGTTGAGGGCGGATATTGCCCGATTACAGGCGGTAAGTGCCGCTTAGATTGCAGGTTTTTCATTGATGTTGATGATGGGTGCATGATTGAACAGATTTATCATAATACGGTTGAAATCCTTGAACGGATGGATGAAGCAGAGAGAAAAGCCGCTGAAACGGCTATGTATCAGGATTAAGGGGGCTTAACTATGAACGAACAGCAGATCACAAAGATTGATGAAAACAACATGAAAGCAAGGGCAATTCTGCAAAGCCTGATTTTTGCCTTGGAAAAGGACGCTGATCCGGGTGAGGAAATCTGTATTCTTCCCATGCTGGAAGCAGCTTGCGATTATCTGAACGATACAAACCGGATGTTTCAGAACCGGGTGTGATGGCAGATACTGAACCGTTTTGAAATGTTTTTTGAAATATCCGCAGATTAAGCAGTCCCTAAAAGATGGGTATCCGGTCATTTCGGACACCCTAAAAAGGGGTTATTTTCTGGTTTGGGTGGCGTATGGGTGGCAATCCACCTATATTTCGCCCTTCCACGGAAAGAAAACCTTGATTTTATGCGGGGTTATAGGATTATAGTTTCCACAATCTAAAGGTGTCGAAATTTGAAAAGTTAATTTCAAAAGTGAAAGGCGGGTGATATATTGAACAAAAATGAAATAGCTTTGAACGCTTTACGGGCGATTATCGGTGATGAATTGTTCCGGGAAGTGTGTTATCAAATGCCGGGGGAAGATATACATATTCCGGTTTTTGGAAATGGCTTCACAAGCATTAAGGACCGGAATTGGTCGATTCGTCAGGATGTTTGGAAAGGCAAAAGCATTTTGGAAGTTTCAAAGAAATATGAACTGTCGCAGTCGCAAATATATAAGATTCTCAAAAGCCGGGAGTGATCCCGGCTTTATCATTTTAAGGGAAAAGTACAATATATTGTTATATAACTTTACAAATGCACAATATATAGTAGAATTAAGATGCTGGAATAGGAAAGGCGGTGTAATATGACAAGAAGCAATAAAGAACTTATCGCCTTAAATCTTCTAACCTATCCAACCAGCAAAGAAGCCGCTGAAAAATCCGGCGTATCTATTACAACCATTTACCGCCTGAAAAAAGATAAAGCCTTTCAGGAAATATTACAAAAGGTTAAAGATAGCATTTTTCAAGAAACTATGCAGAAAGCGCAAGGATATTGCTTGGAATCGCTGGAAGTGTTACGAGAAGTGGCAAAGGATAAGAACGCAACGGATTCTTCAAGGGTTTCGGCTGCAAGGGCTATTCTGGAACTTGGAATCAGCCTATATGAGAATGAAAACATTATTCGGAGGTTGGATGAGATGGAAAGAAGGTTGACAGGTGATTAAACGCAGAGTTGGACAGATGGCGATTGCAACCCGTTTGAAGAAGCTGGAAGCAATGCAGCAGAATAAAGAGCATATCGGCGTTATTGTGTTCAGCGTTGAAGATGATGGGAGAATTTGGACAGCGAACATTAAAAAAGAACGGTTATTCTTTGAAACGATATTTGAAGCGGAAAACTATTTGATAGGTGTTCCCGGCGTTACTAAAGATACGGTCATTATTATTGATGATTTAATGGTGTGGGGGGATGGTTTATATCTTCCGTGTGATCCATTGCTGTATTTTTGCAATTCAGAACAACGGTGTAAATTTGCTTCATTAACGATGAATCTTGAAAAATGGTTATCGCTATATATTTCATTGGTTCAGCGAATATTGACGGAAAGTATTAAAAATCCCAATATGCAGCTTCCGGGATTTGATGATCCAGCGTTGCAGGATTTGATTCAGAATTACAATTCAATGAGCATTGAACAGCTTGTTGAGCGGTATAAAGATCAAAAATGGTTCAGAGGAAAGGGTAGATGAAAATGAAGGGTACAATCAAATTTTTCAACACAAAGCGGGGATATGGATTTATCACCGGGGAAGATGGCAATGATTATTTCCTTCATATATCGGCTATTGAGAGTTTCGCCGGTGTTTATCCGGTGAGCGGTCAAAAAGTCAAATATGGGGAAATATATGACGCACCAAAGGGCAAAGAAGCCCGCCACGTTGTTTTGGTAGAACAGTAAGAAATTGAAGGGAGAATTAAAAAATGGAAAGAACTTATGAAAGCTACGTTGCAAGGGCGGAATCTATTATTAAGAATTTTGAAGATGAAGTCAAAGAAGCGCAGGAAACCGGGTGTGAAATGATGCTTGATTGGCGTTACAGTCCGGAAGGAAGAATCGATAACATAAAAAATCTTAAAGTTGGTTTGCAGGAAAAGGCGGATAACCTTACAAAGCACTTCAAAGAAAACGCAAGGAAGTTTTGCAATGAATATAAAGTTGCGCTTCCTAATGACGGTAAAGCCCATACAGAAGATGTTGCAAATGCTTTGAAGGTTATTGATATGGTGGGCTTCAAGCTTACGCCTGATATTCTGAAAAGTATTATGGAACCGCTGAAACATTCTTACACGAATATGAAGCTGATTAACGATGTTATTACGGCAAAGGGTAATAATGCGATAGTGGAAGGAATTGGATATGATGAAGCCATATATAAAACCCTGTTTGAATATATGGGTGTCAACACTTCTGCAATCGAATATCTGAACAAGCTGAAAGAAGTTGAAGATATTGAAAATATTCCCGGATTCAAGTTTTCGGTTTCTATGTATGGGGGCGCAACCCCGGTTATTATCACCCCGGATGTGCCTTACTTCTATCTTACCTTGCCGGACACTATGAAGGAACTTGGGAAGATGTATGCAACACTGGAAAATGAGTTTTCCGAACTGTTTACAAAGCACATTCCAACGGATGGCGAATTGATCCTTTCTTCTTTGAAATAAGTTCAGAATGGGGCTGCGGGTGTGTCCCGCAGCCCTGTTTTGGTAGGAGGGCGTATATGACGATTCAACAGAAAGCAGCACTTAGGGATCAAGAAAAACTTATCCGTGAAAGTCTTGAACGGATCGCCCATTGCAAACAGCTTGGAATTCGCCAACAGACTATTGATAAAATGATTTCTTTGGTGGTTCGTGCTAAAGCCGATTATGACGATATGAAACGGAGATTTGAAGCAAATGACAAATGAAGAATTGGTTGAACAGGTACAAGCTGGAATTGATACCGCCCATAATATGGAACAGCTTTATTTGCAAAACCGGAACTTCATTTATCAGGTGGCAAAGAAATATTCTTCTAAGGCTGAAATGGATGATCTCTTGCAGGAAGGTTATTTAGGCTTATATGAAGCTGTGAAGCGATATGAATTTGATAAGGGTACAAAGTTCCTTTCCTATGCTGCATATTGGATAGAACAAGTTATCAAAAGATATACAGATAATAACGGGCGTAGTAAAAGAATTCCCGTTTATATGCAGGAAAGAATTTCAGCATATAAAAAGTACATTGCAGTTTGCCATAGCACCGGGAAAGAGCCAACAGAAGCTGAAATTTGTAAGGCTTTAGAAATAACGGAAAAGCAGCTTGCCGATTTAAGACGGGCATTAAGAGAAATGAATTCTGTAAGCCTTGATGATTATATTGGTGGCACTGATGATCTGACTTTTGAAGAAACCATAGCTGATCCGGTAAATTTTGAGGAAGAAACCGTTGAACGGCTGGCGGAAGAACACTTTGAAAAAATCATTTGGAAAATCGTTGATGAATTAGGCGATATAAAAAGCAAAGTTATTTCCGGTCAGTATAGGTATTCAAAATCCCTTGAAGAATTGGCGGACGAACTGCATTTATCCCGTGGACGCATACAACAGATCAGAAATAGCGCATTGCGGATATTAAGCCAAAAGGAACAAATTCAGGAAGCAGCTTTATTCTATGGGTGCGATTATTCAAGAGGTTATAAAGGCGGGCTTTCTTCTTTCAAGTATTATGGTTCTTCGGTGGAAAATATAGCCTTACGGCGAATTGAACAGGAAGAAAAGATTGCCCGCTTGAAACATAGGATCAGAGAGGATGAAAAAATCATTAAGCAGTCACTAAACATTGATGAACTATTTTCAAATGTTTTGAACTTTGCTTCACAGAAGGACGGTGAATCCAGTGCAGCAGAAACATAAAATCATTTTTGAATATATGGGCGGTACAGTGACCGCCTACAAGACACAAGCGGAAATTGCGGTAATGCTGAAATACCCGGATTTGAAGCTGATAAGCGTGAATGATTCCGGGATGTGTTACCGTCCAAAGAAAAGGAAGGTAAAGAAAAATGCTTAAACATCAGAAATTATTTTTAGATACCACAAAGGAATATACCCGGCAGATCAATCAGCTTTTGGATATGGCGGTAACGGCAGACAGAAAACAGATTATGCAGTTCACACTTGTTTTGAACAAATTGAAAGGTTCGCTTCAAAAACTGCAAAAGCAGCAGCCTAAATTTAAGAAATACATTACTGATCCGGCTAAATATGAATCGCTGCTAAAGCCCTATATTTCTTTGCTGGAAAGCACAAAGGCGGAGATTGAGAGGTTACAAAAGTGAATCCAAACATTGAAGTGATTGCCCCTGACCTTTGGGCGGTAAATTTCCAGTGGGTAAAGGAAGGGTGGATCAAAGAATTGCGTTTTGTCCCTGACGCAAAATGTAATTGCGAATATGCTTGTCTGAAAGATGATGGGACTATGGTTATAAATAAGGGTTCTGAATTTTATCCGATGCTAAAAAGCTTTTTGCTAAAAATTATGCAGCGTACAGATTCAGAATTAAAGGATTCAGTTCAAAATCTGAACAATAAAGCTGTATTGGATAATTATGAACGCTTTTATTTGAATGTTATGGAATGGGAAATAAAAAGACGGTGTGTAAAACAGGCATATTTGCTTGCCAATCCCAAACTTACATTGAAGGAGAAAATCAAAAAATTTCTACGGAAAGTAGGTGAAAAATATGGCTTCTATCAGAACAACGATTGAATTATATGATTCTGTTACCGTCCCAATGATGAATATTATCCATGCGGTAAATATGGGTGTTTCTGCTATGGAGAATATGCAGGGCGTAATGAATGAGCCTATCAATAGTTCAATCGGTGATGATATTACAGAACAGATGAATCAGGCAGTTCAGGCAATAGAAGAAGCAAGGGCGGCGTTGTCTGAACCTGTCACCCATGAAAACACGGGTATTACTTGGGGCAGCCCAACCATGCCAACATTTACCAATACAGGGATTGAACGCTTTGAACAGGAAGTGCAAAGCGCAAATTCCATGTTGGAGCAGTTGAGCGGTACACAGGCAGCCATTGCAGCACAGGCAGCCCGTACAAGCGTTTTCCCGGAGAATATGGCAAATGATATGAACAGTATGCAATCCCGTTTACAGGCAATTCAGCAGCGGATTCAGCAGATCGAAAGCAACCCTATGAATATGGGGACTGACACCGCAAATGCAGAGTTGGAACAGCTTAGAAGTCAGTTGAATCAGGCGGTGCAGGATCAGGAAGATTTGAACCGGGCTATGGAGCGGATGGACGTTTCCGCAGCCAATGAAGCCTACTTGCGGTTATCCAGTACAGTAAGCAATACAGAACGCTATATCCGTGATAATACGGATGAACAGGGGCGTTTTAATCGTGCCATTGATTCGGGTGTTCATAGTGCTAATAACCTGATGGATTCTATCAAAGGCATGGTTGCGGCTTATGCCACGGTTCAAACGATAGGTGAAATTATCGGGTTATCCGATACAATGACACAGACAACCGCCCGTTTGGATTTGATTGTTGACGATGGCGGCAGCGTGGAAGATTTGCAGAATAAAATATTTCTATCAGCGGAAAGGGCAAGGGGTTCTTACTTGGCAACCGCTGATGCAGTTTCTAAATTGGGGATGCAGGCTTCACAGGCGTTTTCTTCCAATGATGAACTGATTGCCTTTACTGAACTTCTGAATAAGCAGTTTGTAAATGCTGGAACTTCTGCACAGGGTATAGATTCCGTGATGTTGCAGCTTACCCAATCAATGGCGGCCGGCGTTATGCAAGGGGAAGAATTAAATGCAATCATGGATAACGCTTCCATTATCGTTCAGGATATTCAGCGGTATTTGCAGGAAGTACAGGGCATTGACGCAAGCAATATTAAGGAACTGGCTTCGGAAGGTGTTATTACAGCAGAAGTTATTAAAAATGCTATGTTTTATGCCGCCGATGAAACCAATGCAAAATTTGAAACCATGCCTAAAACCTTCGGGCAGGTGTGGCAGTCTTTCCAAAATACCGCATTGATGGCATTTCAAACTGTTTTGAACAGAATGAACGATTTTGCAAATAGTGAAGCGTTCAACGCCTTTATAATGGGCGCACAGGAAGCAATGCTTGTTTTAGCGGGTATTGTTACAAGCATATTTGATATGATCGGGGCAATAGGAACATTTGCCTATGAAAATTGGTCGATTATCAGCCCTATTATTTATGGGATTATTGGCGCACTTGCACTATATGGGGCGTATTTGGCAATCACAAAGGGGATAGAGCTGGCAAGCGCAGCCGGAAAGATCATTCTTTGTGTGGCTTCTTATGCTCATGCGGCAGCCACAGGCGCAGAAGCAAGCGCAACAGCAGCAGCTACGGCGGCACAGTATGGCTTTAATACAGCCCTTCTTGCTTGTCCTATTACTTGGATTATCATTTTAATTATCGCCCTGATTGCCCTGTTTTATGCGGCAGTTGCGGCGGTGAATAAATTTGCCGGGACTTCCGTATCTGCAACGGGTATCATTTGCGGGGCGTTTATGTGGGCGTTGTCTGTTGTCGGAAATATCTTTATCGCCTTGTGGAATTTGGTTGTAGATGTATTTGTCTTGATTTATAATCTTGTGGCAACCGTGGCAAATTTTATCGGTAATGTATTTACTGATCCTATCGGTGCAGTTTGTCGATTGTTTTTTGATTTGGCTGATACTGTACTTGGGATTCTTCAAGCGTTGGCAAGTGCCATTGATACAATCTTTGGTTCAAACCTTGCGGGGGCGGTTCAAGGATGGCGTGATTCCCTCGGCGGGTGGGTTGATTCCACCTTCGGGCAAGGGGAAGAAATCATGGCAAAGCTAAATGCGGAAGATATGAAACTGGATAGGTTTGATAATACAGATGCTTTCAATGTAGGGTATTCGTTCGGTGAAGGAATAGATGAAAGCATTGCAAACTTTGATCCTTCTTCCCTGTTTGATACCAATGTTCCGGGTGCTGGCGATTATGCAGATTTAAGCAATTACGGCAGCGATTTAGGCGGGCTTGGTGGTATTGGAAGCGGTGTGGATGATATTGCCGGGAATACCGGGGCAATCGCTGACAGCATGGATATTACAGAAGAAGATTTGAAATATCTTCGTGATATTGCAGAGCAGGAAGCAATAAACAGATTCACAACCGCTGAAATCAATATAGATCAGTCCGGTATGCAGAATACCTTGAATAATACGGCTGATCTGGATGGATTTGTAAGCAATCTGACAGACGCAGTAAATGAAGCGGTTGACAGTATGGCGGAAGGGGTGCATGATTGATGGATGCAACCGAATTAACAAGAGCGATTAAAAAAGCGGCAAGCAAGGCGGTAAAGGCAGAAAAGCCCGTTGAAGTCTGCTTTGGTAAGGTAACAAGTGCTTCCCCGTTGCAGATATTGGTGGATCAGAAGTTCACCCTTGGGGCAGCGCAGCTTGTCCTTACCCGCAATGTTACCGATTTTACAACGAATGTAACGGTAAGTTGGAACACGGAAAACAGATCAGGCGGAAGTGGGGAAAGTTCCTTTGCTTCCCACAATCATGCAATTACCGGAAGGAAATCAATCACTGTTCATAATGGGTTGGTTGTTGGTGATGAAGTTATCCTTATCCGGCAGCAGGGCGGGCAAAAATATGTTGTGGTGGATAGAATCGGATGATTCAAGAAAGCCCTTCGGTGAAATAGCTGGGGGCTTTTCGTTTGCCTTGACTATTGGACACCAATAATATATAATTTCAATGTAGGATTGAACTTTTCAAAAGGGGTGATTGAATGGAAATCAGGAATGCAAACGTGATGTTTGGCAAAGCCGGGGGCAACGCAAGCCGCAATTCATACACTTGCAGAATATCCCTTCCCAAAACATGGGTTGACCGCATGGGACTAAACCCGGAACGGCGGGAAGTACAGATTGCCTTTAACGGTGACAGAATAACCATTCAGCAGCCGGAAGGAAGCCAAATCAAGCAGACACCGTTGGCAAGCAACAAGAGAATCCGGGCTTTTGCGCTTGTATGGGAACAGATGTACAGAAACCACGCCAATATTCCCTTGGGGTTCTTTGAAGATATGGCTTTCATCGGGGAAGGGCTTGCAGATTTGGGCTTTGTGATGGATTGCGGGGAATCTATGAAAAGAGCCTTTCCCGGAGTGGATGTGTTTAAGGACAATGAAGCGTTCAAGCGGATCATGGATCAGGTGGATTTGCAGACTTTAGGCAATGCGATTTTCTCACAATGGCGGTATTGGAATCATTGGAGCATGGGGCGTATGGAAGAAGCTGATTTTGAATGGTTCGTGATAGCATATTCCCGGCTTGCTGAACTGGCAGCTTGACGGATAAGAAGCACTTTTGAAAGTTTATTTTCAAGGGTGCTTTTTTTCATGCGTTTCTTCCGGGTGGTATAAATTATCAAGGACGCATAGAAAACCGCTATATGAGCCTTATATAAAGCCTTTACATATTAGGCAATAGTTTATAGGCTCAACGCTGAAAAACTTCTATATATGGCTTATATGAGTTGTAGCGGGCAAGGTAAAATGATAGAATAGTAAGCAACGGAAAGGCATTGTTGGCGGTGGGTGGAAATGCCACCCATTTGCCACCTTGCCACCGTCACCCAATGGACGCTCACAGAAGTTTATATTTTGAACACCTTAAAAATACGCATTTTTCAAGGCTTGTGAGTTCCTACAGGGCTTTATATTTTGAACTACTATACATTCTCGACAAACCTTGCTTGTGGATGGAAAAAACCGTTACCGACTGGAGATTACTTCCGACCCTCATACCGAAGCTACAGACAATATGGAAAAACACTTCCGTTTCCATTCCAACACATTGCTTCATTCTTGTATCTCTAAAATCTGTTCTTGTTCTTCTCCAGAAGAAGTCTTGCAAGAGTTGGTTACATTTTGTGGCGAAAAATGTAATGGTCAACTATCCTTTCTATTAGAGAAACAACCCGAGCAATCTTTTTCTCCAAAATATATTTGGTCATCTAGCGAATTTTCTTCTTCTAGAGAGATTCTTGTTCCTCTTTTCCACAGTGTTTGGCAAGAATGGATTGATGTTCTTTCCAAAAATCAGCCAGTTGTACTATCAGATATGGATGCACTGGCTTTTTCCAAACCCGAAATTTATGCCACTTTGCGTATGCAAGAAATTTTTTCTGGAATTTTAATCCCAATCTTATCAAAAGAAAATTCTGTGGAAGCCATTTTAGGTGTTGGAAATTTGCCCGCACAGCATGCCTCTCCTGCAACATATTTTTTACTTACTCTTGTGCATCTCATACAAGCTATGTTGCAACAAAGAAAATTTGTCACCCACCTAAAAGAACTAAGCTACCATGACCAGCTAACCGGCGCACTAAACCGAAATGCTTTTTTAGAATTTGTGGCTAAACCTCAAAACTTCTCTTCTCTGGGTGTTATTTTCTGTGATATTACTGGTTTGAAAAAGGCCAATGATTATTTTGGACACTCTGCTGGAGATAAATTGATTTTGCATTTCTACCAAATGATTGCAGGCATTTTTTCTTCCGAATATGTCTACCGAACCGGCGGAGATGAATTTATTGTTATTTGCTATAACCTTTCTTTAGATGATTTTTCTTCAAAGTGGGCACTTCTACGAGAACTGGTACAACAGGATGAGAACCATTTAGCCATTGGATTTTCTTGGACAGAAACTACACCAATTGATATTTCTCATCAAGTGTCCATTGCCGACCAAAATATGTATCAAGATAAGCACAACTACTATTGTGCTTACACACCCCACAGCCCAAAGGAGTTATCTGTTCCACGGATAAACAATTCTTCCCTTCCCAATCTCTCTACCAAATTTGCACAATATCTTTCAGAAAACCATTTCGATACAGAAGCATTGATTGACTCTATCAGTAGCGGCAAAAATTCTTGCTACCTATATTTTGGAGATTTGCAAACAAATATTTTTTATATTTCCGACAACATGAAAGAGGATTTTGGTTTCCAAAATAATTTGGTACTAAACCTATTAAAGGTGTGGGAACGCTGCATTGCCAATGAAGTAGATTTAAAAATTTATCGGGATGACCTGCAATCCATCCTATCCGAAAAACGCACATTTCACAATTTGCGGTACCAAGTAAAAGACAAAGATGGAAAGGTATTTTGGATTCATTGTCGTGGTACATTAAAATGGAACGAGGACAAGTCTGCCCCCATTTTCTTCTCTGGCTATGTTTCACGGCAAGAAAGTGAATTTATTGTAGACAGCATTACCAATTTCCCTCGTGAATTTGCAGCATTAAACAAACTTTCTGAACTTTCAAAAGAAGATTATCAATATACAATTGTAGCTTTCGCCTTTAACCATTTTACAGAAATCAATGAGTCCCATGGGCGAAGCACAGCTGACCTTCTTTTACGAGAAACAGCCAACGCTCTTACTCAATATTTCCAAAGTGATATTTCTTTTTTCCGTTTGGATGGTCTGCGCTTTATGGGAATTATACAACCTCACTACCAAAAAAGCGTTCATGAGGTGGTGCAAAAACTTAAATCCATCATACGGGATGAATATTTTTATCAAAACATCCTAGTAAAAAACCCCTGTTCTGTAGGTGTAATGTTTTTCCCCAGAGATGCTGAAACGCCAGAAGAATTTTTAGTAAATCTTTCTTCTTTGCTCAGTCTATCCAAAAGTTCTGCTACACAAGAATATTTGGTGCATTCTCCCCTTCAGGTACAGAAGCAAAAGCAACAAGCACAGCTAGCACTGGAATTGAACAAAGATATCCTAAACCACTTTCACAATTTCCGAGTAGTTATCCAACCCATTGTAGACGCCCAAACGGGAAAGGTTATGGGTGGAGAAACCTTGTTGCGTTGGCAATTTGAAGGCAAAGATATTTCCCCCTCTGTATTTGTTCCTATCTTAGAAAAAAACAAGCTCATTGATACAGTTGGAAAATGGATTTTTGAACAAGTGGTAATTCACTGCAAGCGAATTCTTTCCCATCAAAAAAATATTTATCTTTCTTTTAATGTCAGCTATTTTCAGGTTGTAGAGGAAGATTTCATTTCCTATATGAGAAACATTTTGCAAAAATACAAATTAGATGGCAATCATTTGGTAATGGAACTAACCGAAACTCATTTTGATGACTATCCTCAAATTCTAGAAAACTTCATTAAAGATTGTAGAGAACTTGGGATGGTTGTAGCATTGGATGACTTTGGCAATGGATATTCCTCTCTAGGTATGCTCCTCAAGTATTCCACCGAGATTGTCAAACTAGACCGTTCTTTGTTGCACGAGATGAGCAAATCCAAAGATAAAGAAAAATTTATCAAAAGTATTGTATATGCCTGCCATCAATTTAACAAAAAAGTATGTATGGAAGGTATAGAAACAGTGGAAGAATTGGAGATGATTCGGGCCACTGGCTGTAATTTAATTCAGGGATACTACTTCTACAAACCTTTGGAAATTTCTGATTTTTATTCCTTGCTTTTGGACACATAAAAAAGAAGCTCTCTTGTGTTTACCACAGGAGAGCTTTTTGTATCAAATTTGAAAAATTTCTGCAATTACTTGTGCTACACCTTGTTCCTCTACTGTAGGTGCCACTTTTTTTGCAGCATCCTGTACCTGTTGGCGAGAATTTCCCATGGCATAACTCATACCAGCCAATTCAAACATTTCAATGTCATTCATGCCATCCCCCACAGCAACCATCTCTTGAGGAGAAATACCCAACTGTTCCAGCAAAATTTTTGCTCCCTCCGCTTTGGTATTTTCTGGTTTAAACACATCATATTTTCCATCGCAATAGGGTACAAAGCGCAGTCCGGGATATTTTTTTGTATATACTTCCACTTGCTCGGGAGGTACCAAAGCAAAAGCAGTGTAAGGCATACTTTCCAGATGGCGGTCTTGGTCCTCTCCATCCTTCACATGTTCTGCATGACCGGTAATTTCCCCATAGCACTGGTGCATTTTTTCATACTCTATATAGGCATAGTATCCATCCTCATAACAAAATGCTAAAGGATAATCAAAGTCCTCACAAAAGTCCACCAGAGTATACATATTTTGTGGGGTTAATCTATCTTCAAAAATCACTTTGCCTTGTCCATTTTTTACACAAGCACCATTGGAATAAATTCCATAGTCTGGACGAATGCTGGCCAGAACTTCTTTTCCAGTGGCAAACTCTGACCGCCCAGTAGCAACAATAATTTTTACACCCTGTTGTTGTAGCTTATTAACTGCCTGCTCTACCTGAGGCCGTACACAAGGTTCCCCGGGCACCACCAGTGTTCCATCAATGTCCAACAGTATTGCTTTATATTGCATCTTCTTCCCCCTACTACACCATTTTGTTGGTAACAATATTTTTATACATGTCCTTTATTATACTGTATTTTTCTACGGATAGCAAACAAAACCCCTGTGCCTCTTGCAAGCACAGGGGTTTCGCTTATGTATCAATTATAGTTCTTTGCCACCAATAAAGATGTACTCAGGATGTAGGGTTTCGTCCAGAATCAGAACATCTGCACGCTTGCCCTCGGTGATACTTCCCAGCTCATCAAACAGGCCAACTGCCTGAGCAGGGTTGATGGTGGATGCCTTCAAAGCGTCCTCCATGGGAACACCAAAGGAAACAGCCTTGCGGAAGCATTCTGCCAAACAGGTTGCACTACCAGCAATGGTGCCATTTTCCAAAGTTGCCAAGCCATCTTTCATGATAACCTTCTGACCACCTAAGCTGTACTCTCCGTTAGGCATACCACAAGCACGCATGCTGTCACTAATCAGGCAAACACGGTCTTTTCCAAACCACTGGAACACAGCACGAACAACAGCAGGATGCAAATGGATACCATCGCTAATCATTTCCACATGAGCTGCATCATCACTTGCTGCACCAACTACACCAGGAGCACGATGGGTAAATGCAGGCATAGCATTAAAGATATGGGTCAGATGGCTTGCTCCAGCAGCATAACCAGCTTTTGCCTGCTCATACTTTGCACTGGTATGTGCCAAGCTAACAGTACATTTTTTGCTTGCATACTCAATAAACTCAATACTACCTTCCAATTCAGGAGCAATATCAACCAGTCGAATGTTGTTGCCAGAAGCCTCATTTAGACGGTCAAACATCTCTTGGTTGGGGCTGATGATGTATTTCTCTGCCTGTGCACCCTTTTTCTCTTTGTTAAAGAAGGGGCCCTCCATGTTTACACCACGCATCACAGCACCATTGCCCTCTTTGTTAAACAAGGGGCGAGCAGTTTTCAGAATATTTTCCAGAATATCTTCACTAAAGGCCATGGTGGTGCCCAAGAAAGTAGTAACACCCTGACTGCCATAGTATTTGCTCATATCCTCAATGTACTTTGTGCTGCCATCTACGGTATCACAGAAATCTGCACCTGCACAACCATGGGTATGGATATCTACAAAGCCGGGAGTTACATATTTGCCAGAAGCGTCAATGCCTTCTCCTTCCAAGGTACCAACAGGGGCAACCTTTGCAATCTTACCATTTTCCAACAGAATGTCGGCATCTACAAACTGACCATTTTCATTAAAAATTTTTCCGTTGCGAATAATCATTTGCAAGCTCTCCTTTTTATTTGTTCAGTAGAAATCAACCACTGGAAATCCACTGTTTTTTTCTGCTCTCATTATACCGCATTCAGTTTTTTGCTGCAAATCAATCTTGTAAAGAGAAAACTTTTGTGCACATTTTTTCCGATTTTATCCTATTATCCCAAGTAGCACCAACAAAAAAGCACCCCGCCGTTGAGGCAGGGTGCCAAAAGAATACAATAAAACTCTTATACGTTGGAAGCTGCAACAGCACAAGCAACAGTAGCACCAACCATGGGGTTGTTGCCCATACCAATCAAGCCCATCATCTCAACGTGAGCAGGAACAGAAGAAGAACCTGCAAACTGA
The DNA here is from genome assembly GCA_944385935.1 of uncultured Anaerofilum sp. Lineage (GTDB taxonomy): Bacteria > Bacillota > Clostridia > Oscillospirales > Ruminococcaceae > Anaerofilum. The sequence goes on along the minus strand of CALWZC010000021.1, from coordinate 12,661 downwards.
GCATCACCGTGCATACGACCCATGCTATCAGTCAAACCGTAGCTTGCAGGGCCTGCTGCAACGTTATCGGGGTGCAAGGTACGACCAGTGCCGCCACCAGAAGCAACGGAGAAATACTTCTTGCCGTTTTCGATAGCCCACTTCTTGTAAGTGCCTGCAACCAAGTGTTGGAAACGGGTGGGGTTGGTGGAGTTACCAGTGATGGAAACCTCAACGCCCTCAGCCTTCATGATAGCAACGCCTTCCAAAACATCGTTTGCGCCGAAGCACTTAACAGCTGCACGCTCGCCTTCAGAGAAAGCCTTCTCGCTTACAACCTTCAGCTCGCCAGTAGCGAAATCATAATCGGTTTCTACATAGGTGAAACCGTTGATACGGCTGATGATATAAGCAGCGTCTTTACCCAGACCGTTCAGGATAACACGTAGAGGAGTTTTGCGAGCCTTGTTAGCGGTGCGAGCGATACCGATAGCACCCTCAGCAGCAGCAAAGCTCTCGTGACCTGCCAAGAAAGCAAAGCACTTGGTTTCGTCGCTCAGCAACATTGCGCCCAAGTTACCGTGGCCCAGACCAACTGCACGTTGCTCTGCAACAGAACCGGGAACAGTGAAAGCCTCCAAGCCCTCACCGATAGCAGCTGCACAATCAGCAGCATTCTTCAAGCCACGCTTTACAGCAATAGCAGTGCCGAGAACATAAGCCCAAACAGCGTTCTCGAAGCAGATGGGCTGCACGCCCTTAACGATGGACTCAACATCAATGCCCTTTTCCAGCAGCATATCGCGGCAAGCATCCAAAGACTCTAGGCCGTTTTTAGCCAGACAAGCCTCAATTTTGGGCATACGACGCTCTTGACCTTCAAATTTAGCCATAGTGTTTCTCCTCCTCTCTTATTCCTCGCGCGGGTCGATATATTTGGCAGCACCGTCGAAACGGCCATAGGTGCCAACATTCTTCTCGAAAGCCTCTTTGGGGTCTTTGCCGTGACGGATGTCTTCCAGCATTTTGCCCAAACGCACGAATTTATAGCCAATGGCCTCGTTGTTCTCATCCAGAGCAACCTGCATAATGTAACCCTCGGTCAGCTCCAAATAACGAACGCCCTTAGCACGAGTAGAGAAGATGGTACCAGTCATGCTGCGCAGACCTTTACCCAAGTCCTCCAAGCAAGCACCGATGGGCAGACCACCCTCGGAGAAAGCAGTTTGAGTACGGCCATACACAATCTGCAAGAACAGTTCACGCATAGCAACGTTGATAGCATCACAAACCAAGTCGGTGTTCAATGCCTCCAACAAGGTTTTACCGGGCAGAATTTCGCCAGCCATAGCAGCAGAATGGGTCATACCAGAGCAACCGATGGTTTCTACCAAAGCCTCTTCGATGATGCCGTTCTTTACATTCAGGCTCAGCTTACATGCGCCCTGCTGGGGTGCACACCAGCCCACACCGTGGGTCAAACCGGAAATGTCCTTGATCTCGTAAGCCTTTACCCAGCTGCCCTCTACAGGAATAGGAGCAGGACCGTGGTTGGGGCCCTTGGTCAGAGGACACATATGCTCTACTTCATGAGAATAGTTCATAGTAGTACTCCTTTACAAGCATGATAGATTTTTAACGGGGTTACCTCTTACAATTATAAAGAACCTGTCCGATTTTTTCAACCCCAAAGTTGTTTTTTCCTTCCATGTTGCGAAAAATCGTCGAAAGTTCTCCAAAAATAAGGATATTGTCCATTGTGTTTTTTATTCTGGACGCTGCTGAGAGTGAATATGCTCCTTCATTTTTTGGAAGGTTTCTTCGCTCAAGTCATGCTCCAGCCGGCAAGCATCTTCTGCGGCCACCTCTGGGGACACGCCCAAACGAGTGAGCCACTGGGTAAGCAAACAATGCCTTTCATAGATTTTTTCGGCAATTTCTCTACCACTGTCTGTTAATTCAATCCAGCCTTCTTTGTCCATGGTAATTTGGCCCTTTTGTCGCAGCAAACTCATGGCATGGCTTACACTAGGTTTGGAAAATTCCATCTGGCGCACAATATCAATGGAACGCACTGCACCATTTTTATTTTTCAGCATTAAAATGGTTTCTAAGTAATTTTCTGCCGATTCATTTTTTCTCACAGCTTTCTTTCCGCCCTTTCCTCTTATTTCTCTATGGAATTTATTGTATCATAGGTAGTTTTTTTTCTCAACTGCTCCCTTTTAAAATCTCCATTGGTTTGCTATACTGATAACAAAGTTTTGGGTTGCATAATGTGTGCACCCTTTCAAAGGTAGGTCACCATGAAATATACTGTGATTGTTTTTTCCACCAGTAATTTGGATGGGGTTCTTCCCTGTGTGCAATCCATTGCAAAACAAGAATATCCCCTCCACCATCTACAAATTATACTACTGCACCCTTCTGGCCAAAACATTTCCTTCTCTGCACTCCAAAGCTCCTTTGCCTCTGTGGAGTATTGCAGCTACTCCGGCAATCTGGTGAAGGGATTAAACAAAGCTGCCTCTAAGGCTAAAGGAGAATGGCTATTCTTTTTAGATTCTTCTGCCACGTTATCCCCTGATTGTTTGCAACAACTAGAAAGCTATTCCAGCCGCTTTGATACTGGGGTTGGCTTTGAGCTTTGCAAATTCCCTACAGAGGAATCCAAACATTTTGACCCTGTTACTTTACAAATCAATTACCTATCTTTTGGTTGTTTTGTTATAAAAACATCTGCTTTTCAACAAGTTGGTGGATTTGACCCACATTTTCAGTTGTTGGCATCGGTAGACCTTTGCTGGAGACTGCGATTACTAGGCTCTTTGCACTACTGCCCCAAAGCAGTTGTACACATGCCTTTGCCCACAGAGGACTGTTTTCGTTACACTCACACCAAATATGAAAGGCTTTTGTTGGCTGCAAAATATTGTACCAATAAAAAAGAACTTGCACAGCATCAAAAGCAATATCAAGCCACACTGCAACAACCAAAACATTATCCTAATGTGCGAAAGGAATTGCTAAAACTCTATATCCAGTATCACATGGTGCGCCCTTTTGTGTCATATTGCCCCTTAAAAAAATCTGTTGCTCAGCAAAATATCCCAGATTTTCGGGAGGGCTTTGCCCCCCAAAGAGGGCTATTTTCCCTTGTTGCCTTGGAACAAAAGCCCCTTGTATCCATTATCATACGTACCCACAACCGCAAGGAATCTCTGTGTTATACCCTGCAATCCCTTTGCAATCAAACCTACCCCAACTTTGAGGTGGTTATCGTAGAAGATGGAGAAAACACTGCCCAACAGATGGTAGAGGAAAAATTCTCTTTTTTGCCTATCCGCTATTTTTCCACTGGGGAACATGTTGGCAGAGGAAAGGCCGGAAATATTGGAATTGCTCAAGCAAAGGGAGAATATATTTGTTTTTTGGACGATGATGATTTTTATTACCCCGACTATTTAGCTGCACATCTTTCTGTATTCCAACAAAATCCTGCTGCAAAGTTGGTTTTTTCTTCTATGATGGCCGCAAAAGCCTCGGTAGTTTGTTCTTCTCCCTATCAGTTGCATATCAAAGAGCTATCCCCTGTTATTTTTGACCATATCAACTTGATGGATATGTGTGTAAAATGCCGTATTCCCATTTCGGGGGCTATGTTCCATCGTAGCTTGTATACTGTTGGTAGTGGAATGCGAGAGGACCTTGAGGGGGATGAAGACTGGGCTATGTGGTTGCGTTTTATGGCTAAGGGCAGCCGCTGCAATGCTTTTATGGTAGATATTCCTCGTGCTGTCAGCTTGTGTATTTTCCCAGCAGAAGAACACCTAGAACAAGAGCGCAACCAACGCTATGCTGCTTTTGACAAAGCAATGCTCTATGACCCAGCACTACAATTTACTGTGGATGGGGCAGAAATTCAGCAATGGGAACAACAGCTACAAAGAGATATTGCCCACTTAAAAAACACCGGAAGATTGCAAGACTTTCTTCAAACACTAAACCCATTAGGGATAGAAAAGCTAACCTATTCTTTGAACAAATCCAACTGTGTTACTGCCCGACAAATCAACAATTATTATTACTATCTAGTAAAAAAGTATACAAAAGATTTTTCCTTATAATGAACAATCGCCCTTGTGCCAAAGGTACAAGGGCGATTGCCTATTTTTATTATTTTATCCTACATTGATACGGGCTTCCGGCAAAACCTCACGACGAGAAGAGGACTCATTTGCCTGTCTTGCCAAAGAGATAACCAAAGATACCGGGCCTACACGACCAATAAACATAGTAACAATGGTAATCAATTTGGCCACCGGATTCATCACAACAGTTGCTCCCAAGGAAAGGCCAACTGTCGCAAATGCAGAAACTGCTTCAAACATAGAAGACACTTCATTAACTCTGCTATCTGTGTTAAAGAAAATAGTAATGGTAGATACAATTACTGCCACAAGGCTTAGCAGAATAATGGTAATGGAACGGTAAACGGTTTTTTTGTCAATTCTTCTTCCAAAAATTACAGGGTCTTCTTGTCCACGGGCAACACTAAACACCGTAACTGCCAAAACGCCGATGGTGGTAACCTTTACACCGCCGCCAGTTCCTCCGGGGGCTGCTCCAACAAACATGAGGAAAATCATCAAGTATTTGCTTAACAAGGTCATAGATGCCAAATCAATAGTGGCATACCCTGCGGTACGAGCACTAACCGATTGGAACATAGATGCCAGTATCCGTTCATCCCATGGAAGATGTTTCATGGTAGCAGGATTATTCCATTCCAGTGCTAACAATCCCAAAGTACCAAATACCAGCAATACCCCAGTAAATAAAAGCACTACCTTACAATGCAAACTCAAGGTTTTTGTCTTAAACCAGCTTCCCAACTCGTGCCATACCAAAAAGCCCAGACCACCACTGATAATTAACAACATGATGATAGAAAGGACATACCAGTTTCCTACATAGGTAGTCAAACTGGAGAAAGGCCCTAAAAAGCCTACTACATCAAAACCTGCGTTACAAAAGGAGGAAATTGATAAAAATATGGAAATCCATACACCCTGTAACCCAAAAATGGGCACAAAATAAAAGGCTAGCAACACAGCACCCACTGCTTCAAAGGTCAAGGCCAAACGGATAACCACCAACAGTAATTTTCCTGCATCTGTTACACTGGAAGTGCTGATTGACTCACTGGCTAATTTCAAAGACTTAAAGCCTGCCCTACGTCGCAAGCTCACTGTAAAAAAGCTGGTGAGCGTTACAAGCCCTAATCCACCTATTTGAATCAATGCCAAAATTACAAATTGACCAAAACCAGTAAATTTTTCATAGGTGTCATACACGATTAGCCCTGTCACACAAGTGGCAGATGTGGCCGTAAACAAGGCATCTACAATGCTGATATTGCCATCTCTAGTGGAAAAAGGCAATAGCAACAGCAAAGTACCTACCAAAATCACCAATAAAAAGCTGCCAACAATCAACCTTGTGGGGGAAAGTGCTTTTTTCTTTCTATTTCCTTTTGCAAATCCTTGGGAATGCTCCATAATTTTCAAACCTCCCTATATAGGTAATCCCTACTATACACCAATCAACGTATTTTTTCAATGGCAAGTTTTCCATGAGGTTTGTATTTTTGCCTTATGTAAAGAAAGCCCCCTGTCCAAAGAACAGGGGGAATATCGCTATAAGAAATTATCCTTGTCTGGATGTAACATAATCGCAAATAAGCTGGATGGTTTTTTCGGTGCCCAACTTTGCCGAGTTTACACACAGGTCATAGTTGGTCATATCGCCCCACTTGCGGTCGGTGGAGAAGTTGTAGTAATTGGCACGAGTTTTGTCTGTCTTGCGAATCATCACCGCTGCAACATCCTCCCGCACATTATGCCGCTGAGCAATGCGCTTTTTCCGGTAGTCTACATCTGCATACACAAATATAGAAACCAATTTTGGATTTTCCTGTAAAATGTAATCTGCGCAACGACCAATGATAACACAAGGGCCTTCTTTTGCAAACTTCTCAATGGTTCTTGCCTGCCATGCAAAGAGACGTTCCCCTGTTGGCAAATGAGAATCATCTACACCATAGAAGAAAGGCATTGTATAACCGCCGCCCACCGACAAATTATACAAAAAGCTGGGAGTATATCGCTCATCCATCTCCTCAAATAGATTTTGCATAATACCGCTTTCTCGTGCAGCATTTGCTAAAATCTCCTTGTCGTAAAAGGCGATGCCCAACTTTTCGGCCACACCTTTTCCAATGTCTCTTCCTCCAGAACCAAACTGCCTACCAATAGCAATTACTAGATTGTTAGCCATACAACATCGCTCCTTTACACAGGGGGTTCTGCTTTGAAACACCCAATTTTTAGAAACCCGATTCCTATGGCTTTATTATACATCCATTCACAAATCTTTTCAATACCAACAATTTATTTCTATTTTAAAAAAATATTTTTTATAACATGCACAATTATTGGTGCTCAAATTGTTTTGGCATTGCCTTTACCAAAAGAATTGCGCCTACAATGGTCACAATTGTTTCGGGCAGCATATAGCTTCCATTGTAAATCAAGCTATACAGCCAAACAGGAAGGTCTTTTGCCCAGTCATAATAATCTTTGTAGCTTCCCCACAGCAACCAGCCGGAGAAAAAGCTACACAAGAAACGTAAAAAGCAAACCCCAAAAGTAGCAACCGCCACAGCAATCAGCTTATTATTGGAGAAAGGTTTTGCAAAGGCATCTGCCAAACCCAATGCAGTAAAAGCCAGTACATAGTCCAAAAGTACACAGCCAATCTGTGCCCCAAGGCTTCCCGCTGCTGCTACACTGGAAACATCCAGCAAAATTTGTAGCAAGCTATGAACAAAAGCAATGCCCAAACCCCACTTTGTGCCATGGCGAAAGCTCATCAAAATCAGTGGCAGCATAGAAAGCAAAGTCACCGAGCCACCATAAGGCATAGTAAACACCTTAACCATGCTCAGCACAGTGGACAGGGCAATCATCATTGCGCCTTCGGTCATAATACGGGTTTTTGAATAAGAAACAGTGGACATATCAATTCTCCCCACAAAAAATAGTCCATAAAAACAAAGCAACGCCCATGATTGCCAACAACAGCAAACATGGGCGCAACAAAAATGCACACGACTCCTCAAACTTCCTACGCCGGCATTACCCGGATCAGGTTCAAGGTGACCTGAGGCTGCAATTCGCCTCAATCTCAGCCGGAAATGCATCCAGCGCCCCTGTTTTTATGTCCGTAGGGTATTATATACCCTTGTGAATCATTTGTCAAGAAAAAGTTATTTTTTTGTCAATACCTGTTTACACAGCTCAGCCACAGGGCATTGGTCACATTTTGGATTACGAGCATCGCATACTTCTCTGCCATGAATCACCAGTCGATGGCAAAAATCGCTGCCCTCCTCTGGGGGAATAATCTTCCACAATGCCATTTCCACTTTGTAGGGGTCTTTGATTCCATCCACCAAACCCATACGATTGACCAATCGAATACAATGGGTATCTGTAACAATGGCAGGCTTACCAAATACATCCCCCATAATCAAATTGGCACTTTTTCTGCCCACTCCGGGCAAAGATAAAATTTCTTCAAAGGTTTCTGGTACCCTATCATTGTATTTTTCATGCAAAATTCGCATACAGGCACTAATATCCCTGGCTTTGCTCTTTCCAAGACCGCAAGGCCGAACAATGGCCTCTATTTCTTCTGGTTCTGCTTTAGCTAAAGCCTCTACCGTGGGGTATTTGTCAAACAATACTTCCAATACAATATTTACCCGTGCATCGGTACATTGTGCTGCTAGCCTTACACCTACCAAAAGTTGCCATGCATCCTCATAATCCAGTGTGCACTCTGCCAAAGGATATATTTCTTTTAGCTTTTCAATCATTGCCAATGCTCTTTGTTTTTTTGTCATGAAGAACTTTTCTCCTTCTATTTCGATTCTATTTTTATAATAGTATCATGTATCCATAAAAAAGGAAAGCCTTTCTATTCTCTTGTGAAGTAGGCATATATTGGTGTATAATAGAAATACTATGCTGAAGAATCGCCTTTTTGAGCCTTTGTAATGGAAGGATGTGCTGATAGATGGCTTTTTTCACCATGAAACTAAAAAGCAGTGCTTTACAGAGTACTACCACTGTGCGGTTGTATTTACCCTGTGACCATAAAACTTTGGGGAATCAACCACCCAAAGGGATGCTTACTTTGCTCCATGGCTATACCAATGATGGAGATGATTGGGTAAATTATTCTGCCGCCTTGCGATATGCAGCAGATAACGGTTTAGCTTTGCTCATTCCCGATGGTTGCAACTCCTTTTTTCACGACATGGCAGCAGGACAAGGGTATTATAGTTGGCTTACTGAGGAATTGCCATCTTTGCTGAAACAAATGGTATTGTTACCGTGGGAGCGAGAAAAAAACGCCATCTGTGGTCTTTCTATGGGGGGATATGGTGCTTTGATGGTAGCACTAAACCACCCAGAGCGATACTTTGCCTGTGGTAGTTTTTCTGGTGCATTAAATTTGCGGTTGATGTTGGGAGCTGCCAAAGCAATTCCAGAAGTTTCAGCTGTATTTAGCCCCATTCTAGGGCAAGAGTTGCTACTCACAGAAAATAGAGATTTGTTTCAACTTGCAACATCCATCAGCCAACTTCCCAAAGAACAACAGCCTGATATATTTTGTACTGTTGGCAAACAGGACATTGAACCGTATCAAATCTATTACCAAAACCAAACTTTCCAGCAACACGCCAAACATCTTGGTCTAAAGTTTTCCTATATGGAGTGGGATGGGGGTCATGAATGGAGTTTTTGGGATAAAAGCCTTGTATATGCCATAGATAAATTTTTTGCTCCGGGATATGCCAACACAAAACTAAAGGAATGGGCTGCCAAATAAAGGAGATTAGAAAATGAATGAACCTTTAGCACAACAACTTCGCCCCCAATGTTTGGAGGATGTTTGTGGACAACAGCACCTTTTGGCACCGGGCAAAGTTTTTCGCAGTACCATTGAATCTGGTAAAATCCCCAACATGATATTTTATGGCCCTTCTGGTGTAGGCAAAACCACGGTAGCATCCATTATTGCCAAAAACAGCAATATGAGTTTACACAAGCTGAATGGTACCAATGCCTCTACCAGCGATATCAAAAGCATTATTGGAGAGATTGGAACCTTCCATGCAACTGGTGGCATTTTGTTGTATCTGGACGAAATCCAGTACTTAAACAAAAAGCAACAGCAAAGCCTGTTGGAATGTATCGAAGATGGCAGCGTCACTCTAATTGCTTCCACAACCGAAAATCCTTATTTTTATATTTATAATGCCTTACTCAGTCGTTGTGTGGTTTTTGAATTCAAGTCTCTTTCTCCCGAAGATATCCAGCATGGATTAAAAAAAGCTGTTGACCGCTTAAATCAGCAACCCAACCAACATTTTTCCATAGATGCAGATGCACTGGAATACCTTTCCCACGCTTGCGGTGGGGATATGCGCAAGGCTTTGGGCAGCTTAGAATTTGCGGTTACTGCCTGTTTGGCAACTGGGAACAATGGAATCAATTTAGAAATGATACAACAGGTTTCCCAGCATACCGCCATGCGATATGACCGTGAAGGCGATGACCACTATGATATTTTGTCTGCCTTTCAAAAGTCCATGCGGGGCTCTGACCCGGATGCAGCACTGCACTACCTTGCACGATTGCTGGAAGCTGGAGATTTAATCAGTGCTTGCCGTCGCTTGTTGGTGTGTGCTTGTGAAGATGTAGGGCTTGCATGGCCACAAATTATCCCTATTGTAAAGGCTGCGGTGGACTCTGCCCAAATGTTGGGGCTTCCAGAGGCTCGCATTCCTTTGGCAGATGCAGTTGTTTTAGTAGCCACCAGCCCAAAGTCTAACTCTGCTTATATAGGGATTAACAAAGCTATGGCAGACCTACAAAAAGGCAAAAGCGGGCCAATTCCTAGACAACTGCAAAACAAACACTTTGATGGAGAGGACGCCCAGAAAAAAGGGCAGTTCTACCAATATCCACACGATGCACCCAACCATTGGCTTGCCCAGCAATATCTTCCTGATGCTCTTTTAGGGGTACAGTATTATCAATATGGTCAAAACAAAGCCGAGCAAGCTGCAGCAATGTATTGGCAAAAAATAAAGACCAGCAGCCAATAAAGCTGTTGCAATAAAGAAAATGAGAGGAACGAAAAATCATGTCTGAAAAAAATATCCCACCAGAAAACCAAGCCCTTCAACAGGCCATCGAAACCTTACAACAAACAGATACACAAGAAAACCGAGCCAAAATGCTAGAAGCTGTGGTAAAGGCTAAATTCATCTGTCCTGTAGTGTTGCAGCCTGCTCCACCACGAGATGAAAAAGGCAAAGCAATTTTGCAGCCTGATACCAAAATTGGATTGCAGTTAATCGCCACTAAAGATGGAAAAAAATACTTCATGGGATTTACTTCTAGTGAAAAAATGGCAAAATGGAATACAGAAAACCACAATCATGATTTGGTGGTAAATACATTTGACCAATTTGCTGGATTGCTGATTGCTCAGAAAAACGATGTGGCAGGAGTTATCATTGACCCATTTGGCGGCGACTTAACTCTTTCTAGAGATATGATTGTCAAGATGAAACGCTTTAAAGACCGTCAAGAGGGAATCTACAGCATTGCCAAAACAGACCGCGTTGTTATGGAAGACCCCAAAAAGCCCCCCGAAGAAATGCTTGCAGCTATGACTGCCTATTGTAAGAAAAAGCCCGAAATCAATGCTGCATTTTTGCGCTTGATGTTCCACAATGGCAACAAAACCTATTTGCTAATTTTGGACTTAAAAGAAGGCACTGAACACAAAGCTGTTTTTGATGAAATTTCCAATGTAGCAAAGCCTTTCCTAAAACACATGCTTTTGGGTGTTGTGCGTATTCAGGATTCCCTTGGCAAAAAGGGCATTGAAAATGCAAAGCCTTTTTATAAAAAACTGTTCTACAAAATTCCCGAAAGCAAATAATTTTGATAGCATCCCTGTCTTATCACAAAAAGGCAGGGATATTTTTATGCAAAACGTAAGTTGACAATTCTTTTTTTACTTTCTATACTAACAGTGTAACTACTAATTTTTATTTAGTAGTTGTATTTTTAAAAGGAGGTAACTATATGACACATAATACATACTTTAGAATATTATCCTTTTGGGCAAAGTGGTTTTTACCTGCCCCAGAGTCCAAAGAAGTGATAGAAGATTATAGGGAACTTATTGCGCAAAAAAATAGCAATCTTAACCTTCAATCAGAATTTGGTTCTCCTAAAAAAATAATACAAATACTAGTTCCTTTCTATGAAATGGTAAAGTGGTACATTTCATTTGTTGCACTTTGTGCATTTTGTTTAAGTGGTCTTATTTTTTGGAAAAAAGATAATTTTCAACCAGTGTTTGCCATATCAAATATAATTATAATATGGTTGTGTATGAAGTTTTATTTTTCCAAATACTTTACTCAAAAAAGTTCCAAACATTCTCTTTTTTATTTATCAACAGCCTTAATCACATTGGGAACAATACTTGTATTTTTTCTTTGTTTATGGATTTATCATACACATCCCGTAATAGAAGTTGGCCCTGCCATTGAATCCATATTATTTGTATGGTGTACTATATGCAGCATTATGGCATTATTGGGTATTATCTGTGCTCGTATTCAGCACAAACAGTGGCTTTCATTTTGTATACTATGTACTGGTGTTTCTATCACATGTTCTATGACTGTATGCTTTTTAGCTCAGCTCTTGCTTATCTCTTCTATTTCAAAACTAGTATTCTTTATCCTCGTCCATTTACTTATAACAATTATTGCGGCGGTGAACTCACTGTGTTAAAAAAAGAGATTTGGACACTTTGTATCTTATATTTACTTTCCAAGAAAGACCGATATGGATATGATTTAATTAGTCAATTAAAAAGCCTTTTCCCAGATGCACAAGAACCTATTATTTATTCTATTCTACGAGAGCTATGCAAAAATCAATACACAAAAATATATCTATCTACTGATTCCTTAGGACCTTCCAGAAAATATTATGCAATAACTGCTACTGGTCTTGAAAAATTAGATGATTTATATAACTGCTGGAAAAATTTAAAATCTTCTATAGAAAGTTTAGGAATCATATAAAAAATACCCCTATCCAATTAAGGATAGGGGTAAAATTATAACAAAAAATAAAAAAGAAAGCCGGCACCTACCTATTTTCCCGGGCCGTCTCCAGCCAAGTATCTTCGGCACGACCGAGCTTAACTACTGTGTTCGGAATGGGAACAGGTGGAACCTCGGCGTCATCGGCACCGGCTATTCTCTTTTAGTGAGGATTTGCACCCTCAAAACTGAATATCAACTGCTTCGGCAAATAGAGTACCTCAAGATTTGTGGTCAAGCCCTCGACCTATTAGTACACTCTAGCTGAACACCTCACGGTGCTTACACTTTGTGCCTATCAACCTTGTAGTCTTCAAGGGGTCTTACCTGATTGACTCAGTGGGATATCTTATCTTTGGGCTGGCTTCACGCTTAGATGCTTTCAGCGTTTATCCAATCCGCACATAGCTG
>CALWZC010000020.1 GCA_944385935.1 uncultured Anaerofilum sp. | reverse complement strand
TTATTGTAGCTTAGGCTCGAGATGGAGGGAAAGCCGGACTGGCTGCCCGGCTTTCCTGTCCAAATTTATTGTAATAGAGAGGTAAGAACAAATGCTTGAAAAAGTATTAAGGGTAATGACTGACAATCTGCGTGACGCAGAAATGTTTTATCATTTTGCAAAGCAAGAAAAAACAGCCCAAAACGAAAAAGGGGCACAATGGTTTTGTGACATGGCCAAAAGCAGAATGAGTCAATTCCATGAAGCTAAGAAAAAAGCAATGGAAATGACCAACGACAAAGCCGTTTTAGCGGATGCTATGATGGCTGCTACAATGCAAAAGGCAGATGAAATACAATGGTACATGGATAAAATGCGATAACACTTTCCCACATCTTACAAAAAGTAGGATGTGGGATATTTATTTTAGTCTGCCATTGGTCGGACATTTTGAAACAATTTTAGTCAATTTTAGAAATTTTAGGATGTTTTAAAAATTGTGTAGCGCAAGTGCTAGCAGCTAAAAAATGATGATATATCTAAAAAATAACCTTATAACAACAAAAAAGCCACCAGTCAAAAGACTGATGGCTTTGGTCCGAGTGGCGAGAGTCGAACTCACGGCCTCTTGAACCCCATTTTATGAAAAATATGGTACGCACGAACGCATCACAAAAAAAGCACAGAAACAAGCCGTTTTTCATTGGCTTACTTTCCGTGCTTTTGGTATAAAAAAGGCTCTTTCAATACGAATTCAATATGATATTTATATGGACAGTTGTTTCATGGTTGTTTTGGTACAGAATTGAATATACAATTAAGTACAAAATGGTGTTAAAAATTATCGTTAAACAGATATTTTTTATAATTATTACAATAAAAAATGGTATGCGATAGTGATGGTTGTTTTCTATAAATCAGTATGCTTTTGTGAGCAAAAAAATTAAATTAAAAAGATGAAAAAATGGATACCTTTCATCAAGCAAGATATCGCAAAATAGGCATGCATTTGTGATATCTTTTTTACCCTCTTTATTGTACCATATTTATATGAAAAATAGAAATTAAAAATTGATAAAATCAGTATGCGATTGTGGCATTTTTTCGCATATCAATTTGTACCTAATTTTGCCTCTGCTGTACCATTTTCGCATACCAATTTTTTATTTTTATGAAAAAGACATGTTTTTCAATATAAGTAGATTTTTTGGAATGTGTATTTTGTAAATCATAAAAATATAAGGCGGCCTCCTGCTTTACAAGCTCCAAAACGGCTGTGGTAGAGGCGATATTCTTGTCTAGTTTTTCACCAAAGCCCGACATTTTGTTCTCTTGGAAAGGCAACTCTTTTAGAAGTAAAAAAGGTTGGCAAATAAAAGCCTTTTGTACTTTCGCTGGAAAAATGTCAAACAATGGTTTGCTCTTTTCACAAAACAGTTGTTATACTAATGGAAAAATTACAGTTTTTACGAATGTTGAGTTTTAATTTTATGTGCTTTGAGCCAGCTATGTTACATCAAAGTTGGGGCAATCTCTCGAAATGGCTTTCCTCCAACAATCCACTTATCAAAAAGGGTGTCCAAGCTAGGATAATCATATGTATTCCCATCAGAATCCCAAGTAGAAAATGAGCCTGCCTTGGGGCAACAAACGGAATACTCTTTTCCTTCAATAAGGAATGTGGGTTCGTTAGTTAGGATGAACAATTCAATGTCATTGTAATTCAGTTTTCTCACCTCATAAAATATCTTGATGCTGTGTCACTGTTCTATAGTTCCACTGGCCGACAACCCGAACATAGGTCATAGGTCAAATCGCTGACAAGCACTTCATACTGCTGTTTTTGGTCAAATTGTGGATTTACCAGATTGGCACATCCTCATGATTCACTATGGACTAAGAGTAATACTTCTTGGCTGTATAAACGAAAATCAGTCCGTTTTTTAGCCATAATGCGCCCAATTCTACGTCGGGAAACACAATGACCAAGCTTGGCAAGTTCTACTTTTAGTTTCCGTGTGCTGTATACTTTGATAAGTTCCCCTGTTGGTTTTCTGCTGTTGTAAAGTTGTACCATCTGCTGAATTACAGGAAGAAGTGCCTTTTACTTTTTCATATTTTCTAGCCATTAAAATATCCCCAGATGTAGTACTTCTATTTTCCTATATCAGAGGGCGTTTTGTCTACTTTCAGTTTTTACTGGTTGAGTTCAGGGGTGCGCTGGTCGCTTATGCCAGTGTAGATGCATCCCCATACCAGTCTGGTACATTTGATGCAAAGAAACGCCATGTTTCCAAGCGTGGTTCACCTAACTTGCGGAACGTGCTGTTTGAGATCTCTTCTGGGATTTTCATGCGAGAGAATAGGGAGAACCCTATATTCTGTTTTATGGATAAGAAACGGGCGGAAGGGAAGCATTACTATGTCTACACTGTGGCTGGAGCTGCAAAATTTTTACGAATCTATTATGCCAAGGTAAAAGAATATCTGAATGTTAGGGAATCTTTATAATGGAGCATTCGGCTTATAACAGGAACATGGTGTACAACAGTATGTTCCTGTTATAAGCATCACGACACCGCAGTGTCGTGATGCCCCTGATCTGCAATCTTCATTTTATTGCAGGTCTATTTTATCATACCCATTTTCTGATTCCTATATTTTCTTTTTTAGGGATTGACCCTATTAGCAGGTTGCCAAGTTGTAAGGTCATAAAAAAGGTCTAAATTCTTCATTAGCCTTTAGTATAAACAAATATTTCCCTAAATAGGGAATTTATATTTGTATTAGGAGAGTTAATTTCCCTAAATCACAAAAAAATTTGAGCATATTGCAAAACTGTGGTACAATACAATATAAAACACTTTTTGTTTATATAGAACACGATAGATTAGTAGGAGGAAATGAAATGGATGTAACCTACAATAAACTCTTTAAGATGTTGATTGATAAAGAATGGAACAAAACTGAATTTGCAAAGGAAGTTGGAATCAGTACAAATACTTTGGCAAAACTTTCAAGAAATGAGTTTGTGTCGATGGAGATTTTAGTGAGAATTTGTAGAAAGTTGAACTGTACAGTAGATGACATAATGGAAATCCTTCCTGAAACTAGAGAACGAGCATAAGGAGGATTTTTATGGATAATACATATCCATATATCGCATCTTTGACGAGAGAGCAGTTCTTGTTTTATGAGATGCGAACAACAGCAAAATTGTTGAGCAGTGGTTTGAATGAAAATGATGTTGTTGCTCAAATCATGAAAGATAATCTTTTTCAGTATCCAACAGAAAAGTCAGTTGCCAGAATAGCAAAGGCTTGCTTAAAAAGATTGGCAGCTATGAATGATAAGGATTTGGTAGAAGCAATCGCACAACAACCATCAGATGTGGCTAAGCAGATTTGCCTATATGCAATGATGAAACAAAGCCGACTGGTATGGGAATTTATGTTGACTGTTATTGGTGAGAAGTACAGATTACAGGACAACTCCTTCGGTAAAATAGATCTGAACACCTACTTTATGAGGTTGCAGGAACAAAATGATGCAGTGGCTTCATGGAGCGAAAATACGATCAGAAAACTCAAACAGGTGCTTGCAAAAGTACTTGTAGAGAATGAGTATCTGGATGATGTGCGTACAGATCATTTGAATCCGGTGTACTTACACCCGATTTTGGAAAATGCCATCAGAAGTCATGGTGACTTGATGGTTTTACCAGCTTTCAACTGCTTTTTATAAGGAGGATACACAGATACATGGGCAATATTGAGGAGCGATTAGATAAAGTCAGAACACTGATACAAGAACCTGAGTTTTTGAAAGGCAAGGGACTTAGCAATGAGGTGAACATTTGTATCTTTTGTTATGATCCAGAAGATGAAATGGCAGTTCGCCATTTTACCCAGCAGATGGAAACAGATCATTCTCTGTCCTGCCGATTGAGAATTTGTAATCTGTATCAGATTTTTCTCTCCATTTGTGAGGACATGGGCATCACAGATGCGATTCCCGATATGGAAGCGGCGGATGGAAGCATTTTTCTTTTGGAACAGCTGCACTCTGCTATTGGTGAGGGCGAATTTATTGAAAAAATGCAGTTTGAGCCGTCTGAATGTGGCGATGTGCTAATGCTCACTGGTGTGGGCGAGGTTTTTCCATTTATGAGAATCCATGCTCTGCTGGAAGCTCTACAACCTCATTTTTCAGATGTCCCTATTTTGGTGATGTATCCGGGTGAGTTTGATGGTCGCCATGTAAAGTTATTTAACAGATTACAGCCCAACGATTATTATAGGGCGTTCAATGTTGTATAAGGGGGTACGATTGTGATTATTCGTGATATGTTTGCTGATAATATCAACCGAAAAATCAATGGTGTTATCAAAGTAGACCAGGCTGCTGATGATGTTATCGAGCAGGAATTAAATGAGTATGTTATTACAAAAGAATTAAAGAAACACTTCATTACCTTTTTTAATTATTACAGTGATGCTCTTGATGAGCCGACTGCTGATATTGGTGTTTGGATTTCTGGTTTCTTTGGAAGCGGTAAATCTCATTTCTTAAAAATGCTGTCTTACCTACTGGAGAACAAAGAAGTAAATGGAATTCATAGCGTAGAGCGGTTCCGTAAGAAATTTGAGGATGATCCTGCAACCTATATGCAGATTGACCGTTCCACGAAGGTAAAAACGGAGACCATTCTGTTTAACATTGATATTGAGGGTTCCATCAATAAAGACAAGACAGCTGTACTGCGTGTATTTGCTAAGACCTTCTACAATCATTTAGGTTTCTTCGGTGATAACCTGAAAGTTGTCAAGCTGGAACAGTACATCGACCAGCAAGGAAAGACAGAACAGTTCCGCCGTGTCTTTGAAGAAAAGAAAGGGATACCTTGGGTAGATTCTCGCAAGGCGTTTGCCTTTAACGGCAAATTCATTGTCCCTACTCTGATGGAAGTTCTGGATATGAGCGAAGAAGATGCAAAGGCTTGGTTCAATGACAAGTCTACCACCGAATTTTCTATCGCTCAGCTTGTAGAAGATATGAGCGATTACCTAAAGACTAAGCCTGATAACTTCCGTCTCCTATTCATGGTGGATGAAGTGGGTCAGTATGTGGGTACAGATACTGATATGCTTTTGAATCTACAATCTCTTGTTGAGAAAATTGGCAGTGAGTGTGGTGGAAAAGTATGGGTTGTCTGCACCGGACAGGAAGCCATTGATGAAATCATCAAGGTTCGTGCTGATGAATTCTCACGTATTCAGGCTCGATTCAAAACCCGTCTGAGCCTTTCTTCTTCCTCTGTGGATGAAGTCATTCAGAAGCGTATTCTAAAAAAGAATCATGAAGCAGAGTCTAAGCTGGAAGCTGTTTATGAAAAGAATGATTCTGTACTCCGTAATTTGTTTAGCTTTACAAACTCCATTTTGGATATTAAGGGTTATACTGGTTCCAAAGAATTTGCTGTGAACTTCCCATTTGTACCTTATCAATTCATCATCATGCAGAAGGTTTTTGCAGAAATTCGCAAGCATGGCAACTCTGGTAAGCACTTGTCCGGTGGTGAGCGTTCCATGCTCTCCGGTTTTCAGGAAGCAACCCAGAAGATTCAGGAAAAGGACGAGAATGCACTTGTACCTTTCTTCTGTTTTTATGATACTGTACATACCTTTTTAGACAGCTCTATCCGTCGAGTGATTGAACGTTGTCAGAAAGCTGCGGACAATAGTGATGGCATCGAAGTACAAGATGTAGATGTTCTGAAGTTGCTTTACCTGATTCGCTATATTGATGACATTCCTGCTAACCTGGATAATATTGTGATCCTGATGGCGGATGATATTCGTATGGACAAGATCACAATGCGTGAAATTGTTCGTGGATGTCTGAATCGCCTGATGAGCCAGAACTATATTGGTAGAACCGGAGATGTTTACAACTTTCTGACAGATGAAGAACAGGATATTCAGAGAGAAATCAAAAATACGACAGTAGATACCGCTTCTATTGTGGAACGTATTGGTCAAATGATTTTTGGAGATATTTTTGCCACTAAGAAATATCGCTATGGAGAATATGACTTTTTCTTTGACCAGATGGTGGATGGCATTACGGTTGGCAGTATTACTGGCGGTATGCGCCTGCGTTTCCTGACAGTTGCAACAGACAATACAGAGAAATCAGAACTGCGGTTGATGACCGATTCCAAGGGCAGAGAAGCCATTGTTGTGCTGTCTAATACTCCATATTATGAGTCTTTGGAAAGTGCCATGAAGATTCGTAAGTATGTCAAACAATGTAATGTGAACCAGCTCCCGAAGGCAGTTCAGGATATTATCCGTGACCAACAGGAAGAAGCCACCAAGTATGAACAGACTGCTATGGAAGATTTGGTGAAAGCCATTGAATCTGCTCAGTTTTATGCAGATGGTGAACATCTCGAACTCAAAGGTGGAAATGCCAAGAGCAAGATTGATCAAGCTTTGGAATATCTGGTATCCCATGTGTACAGCGAACTGTCGCTAATCGACAAGAACGCTGACACGGATGCGGATATTATTGAAATCCTGAGTGGAGCGGAAAATAGCATACATGGTATGGAGCCAAATCGTGGGGCGGCTACCAAGATTGAAGAATATCTGGAAATGCAGGCAATGAAAAATCTTCCAACTTCCATGGCAGATATTCAAAGCCGTTATAGTACAATTCCTTATGGATGGAAAGAAATTGACATTGCTGCTGTTGTTGCTTGTCTGATTTATGAGCAGAAAGTAACAATCAAATATGCTGGCTCCACCATTCAGCCAGATAACCCGAAACTGCCGGATATGCTCCGCAAAAAAAGCGAGATTGGTAAAACCAGCATTAGCAAACGCCAGATGATTACCGCCACAAAAATGCGAGCTGTCAAGGAGCTGCTGCGTGAATATTTCGATGTGATGGATGTACCAGACGATGAGGATGGTTTGGTGGCATTTGTAGTGCGGAAGTTCACCGAGCTGAAAGACCACTATGTCGAATTGAAAGGCAGGTATGAGGGCCATAAATATCCAGATTTGAATGTTGTATCTGATTCCATTGACCAAATGGACAAAGTTCTCTCCCAGCGGAAAGATAATATTGCCCTAATTAATGCGATTCTGAAAGAGGAAGATAACCTCTTTGACAATAAAGAAAAAATGCAGCGTGTTGAGGGCTTCTTCAAAAATCAGGTACAGATATTTGATGCAGCTGTTAGGATGGAGGACAACCTGAGAAACGATCTGCATTATCTCAGCAAAGAAACAGAAGCCAACGATGCACTAGACCAGATTCGCCTGATTACCATGCTTGAAAAAGACCACAAAAACATTTACCGTAAGATTCCAGAACTCAATGGTTTGATGAATCAAGTCCGAGAGGGACATGACAGACTATTGGACGCTAAGCGTGCTGAGCTGCTGGAAATTGTTCGTCAGTGTATGGCGGAGGTTCATACTCTTTCTGACGGTAATGTAGACTGCGTTGAACTGGTAAGAAAAGCAGATGTCTACTTCAATCAGCAGAAAAAGAAAATCAGTGAGCTTCAGAGCCTTGCCCTGCTGGACGGACTAGTTCCGCAGATTTGGTCTTACAAGGATGACATCTGTGACCGCATTGAGACTGCAAAGCAGCCGCCGAAGCTGGTCGAGAAAAAACAGCCGGATGCCCCAGAAAAGCCTGTTCCAAAGAAGGTGATTAAGAACGTGTACCGTCAGATGGCATTCCCTGCAAAGACTTTGGAGAGCCAGGAAGATATTGATGCTTATGTGGAGCGTATGAGAAGCTACCTGACTGCGATGATGAAGGACTGCGATGGAATCACGCTGAAATAAGGAGAGTATTATGGAGGAATTATTTGAACATTTAGTAATTGCCGTTGAACAACAGAGTTCCACTTTTCCGTGGAGCGATGTAATATCTACATTTCTTTCTTTTGCTGCTATTCTGGTAACAATCATACTTTGGCAGAAAGAACGCTATGATAGAAATTGTCCTCATATGCAAATATCATTTGAGCTTATAAGATCTACATTAGCTTGTCTTACATTACGGAATGTAAGTGAGGTTCCACTTGAGGTGAAAAGTCTTGTGTACAATGATGACTTTACAACACAACTTCCAGAGAAAGTGCAAAAAAACTTAAGAAAATGTCGGAAACTAATATTGCCATTTTTCCAGGACAAAAATGGGTTGTTTCTTTTGATGTTAACGTCTTTGAGATTCTAAACAAATATGAAGTTCAAACTGTTGGAATCCAATATGAATATTGCAGATACGGAAAGAAAAAACGGTATAAAGAAACTATACAAATAGACTTTTCTGAATATAGTAGTATGTTGGTTTATATTTCAGATGTTGATGAGTTTAAGAATAGTGTTGATAGATTAGAAAAAACAGTAAAGAGATTAACTACAGCGTTAAAAAAGGACGATTACAATGGACAAGAATGCAATTAAAAAATTCGCTGTATGGGCACGTCGGGAGCTGATTGAGCGTGTATCCCAGAAAGCGATGCAATATGGAATTCAAAAGGATAATATCATCTCTGCGGATGCCGATAGCGTGGGCGGGAAAGTCCTGACCCATACGCAAAAAAGCCAGCGTAGGGCGTTGATTGCTCAAATCAATACCAAGGGCTATGAGGAAGTAATGGAGGAGGTTGCATATACTTGGTTCAACCGCCTGATTGCTCTACGTTTTATGGAGGTTAACGGCTACCTCCCTACCCGTGTGCGTGTGTTCACGGATGAGGAAAACCACTTCAAGCCGCAGATTATTGATGAAGCCTTGCATTTGGACTTGGACAGTTTGAACATGGATAAGGTCTATGAGTTCAAGAATGCCAACCAGACAGAGGAACTTTATAAATACCTGTTAGTTACCCAATGCAATGCTCTCAATAGCATTTTGCCGGGAATGTTCCAGCACATTTCTGATTACACCGAGCTGCTGTTTCCGGATAACCTGCTTCGTGAAGGTAGCGTGATTGAGCAGATGGTTTCTTCTATTCCAGAAGAAGATTGGAAAGATGCAGTACAGATTATCGGCTGGCTGTACCAGTATTACAATGCAGAAAAAAAGGACGAAGTGTTTGCAGCCCTCAAAAAGAATGTGAAAATCACAAAAGAGAATATTCCAGCTGCTACACAACTGTTTACACCAGACTGGATTGTTCGCTATATGGTGGAAAACTCCCTTGGTCGTCTGTGGGTGGAAGGGTATCCCAATGATGAACTGAAAGCAAACTGGAAGTATTATTTGGAAGAAGCCGAACAGGAACCGGAGGTACAGGAGCAGCTTGCAGAAATTCGCAAAGAATACGCCGCTATGAAGCCGGAGGAAATCAAGTGTATTGACCCCTGTTGTGGTTCTGGTCATATTCTTGTCTACCTGTTTGATGTACTGGTACAGATTTACGAGAGTTACGGCTATACCACCCGTGAAGCGGTGGAAAGTATCGTGAAGAATAACCTTTATGGTTTGGATATTGATGACCGTGCAGCACAGCTTGCCTATTTTGTGGTGATGATGAAAGCTCGTCAGTATGATCGCCGCTTCTTCAGCCGCCAGATTCAGCCCAATGTTTATGCCATTCAGGAGAGCAACGGCGTTGACCGCTATGCACTGGAATACTTCTGCAATGGCGACGCCAAATTGAAAGCGGTGATGGACAGCATTATTAAGGAAATGCACGATGCCAAAGAGTATGGTTCTATTCTGAACATTACTCCGGTGGATTTTGCTGCTCTTTACGCCCGTTTTGACGAGGTGCGGGATGACATCAGCATGAGCAAAGAGAGTGTGCTGAACAACCTGTTGCCGTTGGTGCAGGTAGCGGAAGCACTGGCACAGAAGTATGATGTGGTTGTGACGAATCCACCTTATATGGGAAGCCCTAATATGAGTGATAAGCTGCTTTCATTTATTAAGGAGCAGTATCCAGATGGTAAGGCTGACATATACGCAGCTTTTATTGGAAAGTGCCTTAAAATGTCAGCTACGAATCGTTATGTATCAATGATAACCCAAAGCACCTGGATGTATCAATCAAGGCTTGAGGAACTTCGTCATTATTTAAGACATTACTATCTTGTAAATATGATGCATTTGGGAACAAGAGCTTTTGATTCAATAAGTGGCGAAGTCGTTCAGACCACTGCGTTTGTTTATCAAAAGGGTTTTACTTCCGATAAAGCAAACACTACCTTTGTAAGACTGGTAGATTATAAGAGCGAAGCAGATAAAGCTATTGCCTTTAGTGATAATTCAAATATTTTCATTCAACAGGTCGCTAATTTTGATTCTATACCAGGTATTCCTTTTGCGTACTATTTATCTCAAAATGCATTTGCAGACTTCAAAAGTGGCATCAAACTGAAAAATGTACTTAATCCGAAGCAGGGAACTTCAACAGGAAATGATGAATTGTTTGTTCGTTCATGGTTTGAAGTAAACTCTCAAGATATTGGCTTCGCATATTCGTCAACGCAACAGGCACATGAGTCAGGGAAGAAATATTTTCCGTTAGACAAGGGTGGAGAGTATAGAAAGTGGTATGGTGATAATGAGCGTATAATTATGTTCAATGAAAGTAGCTATACAAAGCTACTTGATATGGGTAATCATCTTCCATCAAGGCAATATTACTTTCTGCCCGGATTGACATGGTCAAAAATTGCCTCTGAATTATCCGTTCGATACGACTCATCTGGTTTTGTATTTAGTTCAGTTGGGCTTAAAGGATTTCCTTCAAAGGAAAATAGTGAGTACTGCCTTGCCTTCCTAAACAGCAAAGTGTGTTCATACTTTCTGGGTATAATTTCTCCTGGAATTAGTATCGTTAGTGGAGATATAGAGAAATTACCTCTAATTCAATCAAATGATCCGTGCATACAAAAGATAACCGAACAATGTATTTCTATATGCCAATCAGAATGGGATTCCTATGAAATCTCATGGGATTTCACAAAGCATCCCCTCATCCGTCCTGTTTCCACGGTTGTTGATGCCTTTGCTCAGTGGCAAGCTGAGTGCAACAATCGCTTTGCCCAGTTGAAAGCCAACGAGGAAGAACTCAACCGCATTTTCATTGACATCTACGGCTTGCAGGAAGAACTAACCCCAGAGGTGGAGGACAAAGATGTAACGGTTCGCAAGGCAGATTTACAACGTGACATCAAGAGTCTGATTTCCTATGCAGTGGGCTGTATGTTTGGCAGATATTCACCACTGAAAGATGGCCTACTTTATGCCGGTGGAGATTGGGATTATACTGCCATCCAGCAGGAGTTGATGGATGCCATCGGAAAGAATGCGTTTTCTAGCTGTGAAATGGTGTGGGATGCTAACTTCATTGATAAGGACAATATTATCCCGATTTGTGATGATGAATATTTTGAGGATGATATTGTGGGTCGCTTCATCACCTTTATTTCGGATGTATACGGCAAGGACACTTTAGACGAAAACCTGAAATTTATTGCTGATGCTCTGGGTGGTAGGGGGCAGCCCAAAGAAGTTATTCGTAATTATTTCCTCAATGACTTCTATGCTGACCACTGCAAAATCTACCAGAAGCGTCCGATTTACTGGTTATTTGACAGTGGCAAAAAGAACGGCTTTAAAGCCCTCATTTATATGCACCGCTACCAGCCGGACACCATCGCCCGTATCCGTACCGATTATGTACATGAGCAACAGAGCCGCTATCGCACTGCCATAGACGAATTGGAAAACCGCATTGCCAATGCTGCCACTGGGGAGCGGGTGAAGCTGAACAAAGTTCTAACTCGCCTAAAAGAGCAGGATACCGAGCTAAGAACTTACGAAGAAAAAATTCACCATCTGGCAGACCAGATGATTTCTATTGATTTAGACGATGGAGTAAAGGTCAACTATGCAAAATTTCAGGATGTTTTGGGCAAAATAAAGTGAGGAGGCGATTTTAAAAATGCAACTGAAAACATTGAAACTCCGTAATTTCAGAAGATTTGAAGAACTGGAAATAGCGTTTCATGAAAAACTTACTGTTTTGATTGGCATAAACGGTACAGGCAAAAGCACAATTCTTGATGCAGCCGCTGTGGCTGTGGGTTCTCTTTTTATTGGATTTAACGGACTGGCAGGCCCAAGCATTAAAGCAAACGATGCACTTGTTAAGGCATTTTCCATGGGCAGCAACGAAGATGTTCAGCCACAATATCCCATTGAAATTGAAGCGGAAGGCACAGAGAATAACGAAAACGGAACATGGGAGCGAACCCTGTCGGGCAGCACAAACAAAATGACAATCAATGGTGCAAAGTTTTTGCAGGATATCAGCAATGAATATCGAAACTGTGTGATGGAAGGGGATCAAAATCTGATTCTTCCAATTCTTGCCTATTATGGAACAGGAAGACTTTGGGATTATCATCGTGAGAAAAAAGCGGACATATTCAAGGAAAGCAACCGTTTGAATGGGTATTTGGATTGTCTTGACGGTACAGCCAATATCAAACTGATGATGAATTGGTTTCAGAAACTGACAATTCAGAAATATCAGCGTCAGGAGGAAGATTTGGGCAGCATTCCCGAACTGGAAGCAGTGTATGGTGCAATGGAGAAATGTTTTTCTTTGGCAAGTGGCTATAATGATGTGAAAATTCAGTATAACCTGAATACCAAAGAATTGGATGTTTATTATACAATCGGTAAAAATCGCATGAAACTTCCGCTGAGCCAATTCAGTGACGGATATAAGGGAACAATCGGTTTGGTGGCGGATATTGCGTATCGAATGGCAGTACTCAATCCCCAGCTGTTGGACAGAGTGCTGGAAGAAACAGAGGGTGTTGTGATGATTGATGAAGTGGATTTGCATTTGCATCCCGCATGGCAACAGAGAGTATTGGGGGATTTGCAAACAATTTTTCCAAAGGTGCAATTTATTGTGACAACTCATGCACCAGCAGTCATTCAGTCGATACACAGCGAAAATATCCGAATTCTTGAGGATAATAAAGTTATAACAACGGAAAATGAGGTTTATGGAAAGGACATCCGTTCCTTGGTACAGCAAATTATGGGGGTTAGCGGTCGCCCACCAGAAGTGGAAAAGAAGTTTAAAAAATTTTATAAGAAATTGGATCAGGAAAATTATGAATGTGCCCAACAAACGCTGTATGACTTGCAGGAAATGATAGGAGAAGATTCGGAACTGGTTTCCATGCAGGTGCAGCTTGATATGGAATCACTTTGAGGTTTTTGTTATGATAGAGATAAAAAAAGGAAAAGAACCATCAAAGTTGATTGCCTATCGCAAAAAGAAATATGCAGCTTATGGAGATATGCCAAAGGATGTGCATGATGCTGTTTTGGAAAGTCTGATGCAGGAACAGGGATATCTTTGTGCATATTGTATGTGTCAAATTCCTCAAAAAAAGAGAAACCCATCTGTTACGATTGAACATTGGGAACCCCAAAGCAAAACATCCAATGATAAGGTGTTGGATTATCGAAATATGCTTGCAGTGTGCAATGGAAACCGTGGCTGTGGATTTGAAAAATATATGACCTGTGATGCAAGGCGTCAAAATAAGGCACTTACAGTTAATCCGCTTTCAGCACTGACCTTGTCAAGCATAAAATATACCGCAGATGGAAGTATTAAATCAGACAATCCAAGTATAGATGGAGAATTAAATGACATCTTAAATTTGAACTGTGAAAGATTGGTGGAAAATCGAAAAAGTGCATTGCAAACCATGCTTATTGGGATAAAGAAAAAACACCCAACAGGAGATATTGGACTAACCTGTGAAAGGTTGCTGACACAGTATCAGTCGCAAAGCAAAAAGTTGCCGTATATGGGTATATTGATATGGTGGTTACAAAAACATACAAAATAAGGTGAAATGATATGGATACCGAAAAAATAGTACAAGACCTAAACTTCCGGTTTGCTGCACCTTTACAGGAATATTATCATCGTCGCATTATCTTCTGGCATGATGAGGACAGAAAATTTGAGGACAAGTTGGATGAAATTCAGCTTGATAACGCAAAACTGGTTGTACTGACTGGTAGCAATACCTTCATGGTGAAAAAGTTGCTGGGAAGTGATGACCCGACAAGCAACTATCTGGTGTACAATCCTCTCTCTTTTGATAAGCCAGATGATGACTGGCTGATTGATGTGAAGCTGTATAGTGAGGAGTTTCGTGCTGATTTGCTCTCCATGTGGATGGGTGAAATGGGACTATCCTCCGACTTTACAATGAGAAAACAGGTGAAGCACTACCGCCAATTCTTCAATGCTAAGGAACGCCGAGCAAAGGTGGCAGCTCAAAGCAAAACTCCAGAAAAACCAGCGCAGCTGCACCTGGCTGTCATGGCGGCAATCTGCGGCATCAAAGATGCACAACCAAATAAAATTATGCGGTGTGTGTTCCATGCCGGTCTGGACAAGAGCAATAACCCTGTGTATCAGGATTTTGTAAATTATGGAGCACAAGAAGCATTTTGGAAAATGGTATGTCAGGGAACTGGTTACTGTGAGGAAGAAAGCGATATTGGGCAGTTGGCAATTCATTTGTTACTGACTGCATCAACCCGAACTATGTTCCCAGAACACTTGGCTGGCTTGAATAGATTCCTCTCCTTCCCACATCAGGCATACTGTTATGATTTGGTATCGGATTGGTTACGGAGCGAGGATCATGGGCAACTTTATGAAATTGCCCGTTATGTGGAAGAAGAAACACATCTGCCCAAACGATTCAGCCAACTTGCATTGGAAGATTTGGTGGATACAGAGTGCTTCCCATGCATCAATGAAATCATACTGACAAAGCTGATGACTGAAATCAGTAGTCAGATTATTGATGCAGAAGTCATTACAAAAATGGTGGAGAAACGTCGCACCTGTGTTTGGTATGATGGCTTTGCCAACTTTTACGAGGGTATCTTGCAGGTGGCGAATATGCAGGAGTTTTTTAAAACACACTCTACTGGATTCCATACCACACAGGCCCGTGACATATGGAAGAACTACACCCAAGATTACTACAAGATGGATCGCTATTACAGACAGTTCCATCTTTGCTTCCAGAGAAGCCTGGAAACCTCCAATATGTTGTTAGATGACTTGTTCAAGCATGTTGTGGATCAAGTAGAAGGGCTGTATTCCCACTGGTTCCTAGGTGAGTTAGGCACTAACTGGTCGGATGTATGTGCTGATGAGTTGGCACAGTATGGAAAAGTGCTAGAAATTCCTCAACAGGTGGATTTCTATCGTTTCCGTGTCAAAAATGCGGATTCCAGAGTGTTTGTCATTATTTCGGATGCAATGCGTTATGAGGTGGCAGCTACTCTTGCAGACGAACTGCAAAGAGAGAATCAAAGCCAAGTGAAACTGGACAATATGCAGAGTATTTTTCCGTCTATCACCAAGTTTGGCATGGCGGCCCTGCTCCCACACACTAAGTTATTGGCAGAGATTAAGGGAGATGTCCTAACCGTACTGGCAGATGGGCAGTCCACTGCCAGTACCAACCGTGACAAGGTACTGAAGGCGGCTAATCCTGCAAGCGTGGCATTGCAGTATAAGAACATCATTGGTATGAAACGTGCTGAGAGAAGTGCCTTGGTAAAAGGGATGGAGGTTGTGTACATCTATCACGATACCATTGATGAAGCGAGCCATACATCGGATACTGCTGTTTTTACAGCTTGTGAAAAGGCAATTTCTGAGTTGAAGAACATGGTGCGTATCATCGTCAATGAGTTTGGTGGTATCAATATTCTGATTACAGCCGACCACGGCTTCCTATACACATACAGCCCTTTGACAGAAGATAATAAGGTGGATAAAGCCAGCTTTCACAGCATGGATGTTGAATATGGCAGACGCTACGCAGTTATGCAGAAAGGTGCTTCACCAGATTATCTGATGCCAGTAAAATTCTTAGGTGGAGAGTCCAAATTTGACGGCTTTGCACCAAGAGAGAATATTCGCATCAAAATGAGCGGTGGTGGTTTGAACTTTGTCCATGGTGGTATCAGCTTACAGGAAATGGTGGTTCCAGTGATTGAGTACCACCATTTAAGAAATAATTCGATGGAATATAGATGTAATAAGCAGAAATATGACACAAAACCTGTTACTGTGAATCTTCTGTCTGCAAGCAGAAAAATCAGCAACATGATTTTTAGCTTGAACTTCTATCAAAAAGATGCAGTAGGGGCAAACCGTGAAGCCGCAACTTATCAGGTTTACTTTACAGACAGAAGTGGCAAACAGATCAGTGATATTCAGAAGATTATCGCTGATAAAACTACTGATAATGGCACTGAGCGTACATTCCGATGTACCTTCAATCTGAAATCGCTGAAATACAGCAACACCGAAACCTATTATCTGGTGATTGCAGATGAGCAGGGACTTCAGCTCCCACAGCGAGAGGAATTTCAGATTGATATTGCCTTTGTGGTGGACGAGTTCGACTTTTTGAGTTAAGTATCGAAGGAGGAATCAATGATAAATGATAGAACAGTTGACTTGAGTGTAAAAGCACTCGTGATGAAATAAAAGAAAAACTCCTTCAAAACTTTGATGGAAAGATTGTCTGCAAGGATTTAACCAAGAAAATCAAAGAGGGAGCAAATGTCTGTTCTGACCCCAATTATGCAGACAGCCCAAAAAAGACCTATGATGTAGAAATTGAATATTAAATTGCAAACTGACTTCTGTATTCTATGGGAGTCAGTTTTGTTTTTAATTGAATACGCTGATTGTTGTAGAAATAAATATATTCATCAATGAGCAGTCGAGCCTGCTGAAAAGTCTAGGTCAGGTATAATATTTTTCGCAAATAAGAAATGAAAAAAGAGAGACATGGTTTGCAAATCTCTGGTAGAATGAAGTTGCGACACTAACCACTCGAAAGGAGAAAGCAAACCATGTCTAAGAAGATTGTACAGCTAAACGAGGCCGTAATCCAGAGTGAAATTAAGGAGTTAGCTCAAGGGAGCGAGGGGGAAACTCTCAACGAGCTGCTGGATGCCGATGAGGACAAACTGACGCAGTCTGCCCGGTACGAACGCAACGAACAGCGTCAAGTGGATACCGCAGCGGTCACTACAGCTGTAACTTCAACACAACCCTTGAAGATGGTGACACTCAAGGTATCCAAACTCAGAGGGGTCTTGTTTAAGACCGCTATTATTGAGCCGTATCACCGCTGGGAAAGCAGTATGGATGTATCTGGTAGGAGTATCTGTTCGGCGTGTATAGGACATTACCGAGGCTCTATGGGAAAGCAAAATTTCTCTGGTTCTATGTCAAGAAAAAGTACAAAATAAAATGAAACAAATTAGGTTTGCATCAGCTAGCCCGATGAACTTTTTGATTGATGAAAGCTTGATATAATTTTTCATAATCATTAGATGAATGGTAATCGCAGTAACTATGGATGCAGCTTGTGTTATAAAAAGTTTCCAGATACTCAAAAATCAAGCAATAGGTGTGTTGAAAGTTTTAAATTTTGAATCGATTAAGCCATTCACGCTTGATAATGGCATGGAAGGAGTTGATACAGGCATTGTCCTAGGGAAAAGCTTTTTTAGAATAACTATGTTGCGTTGTAGCGATTGCTTTACGGTATTCCTTATTTTAATTAGTACTCTTTTTATTCTAACAGCAGTTCGCACGATGCCTCTCTTGACAAAACTTTATATTCTACTTCTCTTAGACTGGATGTTTTTTGTACTGTCCGAACAAATTGGAGCAGTTCAAAAGTTGGTCGCTTTTGTTTTTTTCATTATTCTGAAAGGGGATGTTGCGTATGAGTGAAAAGCTGAAGCTTGACCAGTATATTGCGGAGCGAAAGTTGACCGCAGCCAGACACAAAGAAAAGTAGTTGGAGTGTGAACTAAAACGGCTAACGCGGAATGAGAGAACCCATCGCCTTTGTAGTCGTGCCGGAATATTGAAAACTTTTCTACGAGAGCCTACCTTATTTACCAATGACGATATGATGGAACTGCTGACCTTTCTCTTCCAGAGTGATGATGCCAAAAAGAAGCTGGACATGCTGATTGAGAATCGGGGAAAAATGTTAGCAACGAACAGAGAGGAAGAGTTCTTGTGAGAACAAGGGCGCAATTATACAACACACAAATGTGGTGCATTGCGTTCTGCCGAAAGCCCCCTTGCAGGGAACTGATGATTTTCACACAGAGCAAGCCCTCTGTTCCAATCATCCAGGGGATGCTGCACTTCCCCTGCACTGGCTAAAGCCAGCTACACTGTGCTATCAAATGGTTGACAAAATATATTATTTGATGTAAACTAAAGAAAGTGCCTAGTGCCGTTTCCTTAGTGAAACGGCACTTTTTTATTTTATTTTAAAGGATTGTTGTCAAATGAGTTATAAAGTCAATAAAAAGTGTGTTGCTTTCAATAAAAATGTTCAATTTGAACTTAATGTTCAAAGATTGAAAAACGGAAATGGATTGGATCTTATAATTGACAGGAAAAAATGTTTGATGGATTGTAAATATAGAAAAACTTGCCCACAAGCATGTACAGAAAATCGATACTGGGTATAATTAAGCATAATAAAATACTTGTATTTGCGAATATGAATAATTTCAAAATGAAGTTGTTGTGTAAGCACTGGTTTCTTTTTTGTGAAAGAAAATGAGCAAGATACCGACCCCACACTTTGAAATCAAAATTACTCAGCGAAGGACAGTTTGCTGTTGCTGGAGCTGCCTACCAAAGTGGCGAGAAATTATTTTCCGAGTATGACCAGAAAAACAAAAACTACCACAACAAACATGGTATAGCTTACACAGAAATCATGCTCCCGTACTATACTCCACCTAAATATGCAAACCATGAAACTCTCTGGAATTCAGTAGAAGCCTTTGAAGCTCAATGGAACTCTCAGCTTGCCAGACGATTTGTGTTGGTATTGCCAAGAGAAGTGCTGGACTAGCTATATCCGCAAATGGTGAAGGAATATTGTCAGGAGCATTTTGTTTCCAAAGGTATGATTGCAGACTTTGCCATCTATGACCCAGCCCCAGCTGGACACAACCCTCATTGCTATGCCATGTTGACACTTAGGGCGATGTAGGAGCATGGGAAATGGCTACCAAAATCCAGAAAGGTTTATGATATGGAACGAAAACGGAGAACGCATCCGCTATTCGTGGAAGCCTTGCAGAAACAATTGGATTGTCTACAATAGAACGGAGAAAAAGCAGAAGGAGATAGTAAAGTAAAAAAGTAAATGAGTAAAATTATGAGTAGAAGAGCAGCAAGAAAATTTAGTGATGAGTTCAAACAACAGATGGTACAACTTTACAATAGCAGAAAACCATCAGGGGAAATTATCAAAGAATATGACCTGACCACTTCTACCTTTCACGACTGGGTAAAAAAATATAATACCAGCGGCTCTTTCAAAGTGGCAGATAATCTTACCCTAGAACAAAAAGAGCTGATTGCCTTGCGTAAGAGAACAAGCAACTAGAGATGGAGGTAGATATTTTAAAGCAAGCAGCTCTGATCATGGCACAAAAACCAAAGTGAAAGAAAATCCGTTAAATGATAACTTTGCAAAAGCTGAGTTTCAGGCACTTTGGGAGAAAATCAACCACCGCTATGGCTATACTGTTGAGTTTGATAGTAATGAACTGATTCGCAAGTCCATTGACTATATCAACAAAAAACTGTTTGTTTCCGAATTGCAGTACACTACAATGATTGGTCGCCAAAAGGCAGAAATGAATGAGCATGATGTTGGGAGTGGTACATCTTTTACAGATGAAAAGACCAGAACCCAAACATTACGACAGGCACACTCCAGCCGGTTGCAATACGACCTTGTAGGCAAGATTGCAGAGGGTACTGTTTTGACACGCAAGACGGTGGCCACTATTTTGAAAGATTTGAATGCAGATAAACTCTCTATGTTTAAGAATAATCCTGAGGAGTTTATCTCTAAGGTTATTAAGCTTATTAAAGAACAAAAGGCAAACATGATTGTTGAGCATATTTTTTACAATCAGCTTGAAGGCGGTTACGACAGTGCGATTTTCACTGCTGAAAAAAGTTCTCAAACATTCGATAAGGCATTCCGTGCAAATAAAGCAATTCAGGACTATGTATTTACCGATGGTTCCGCTGAAAAGAGCATTGAGCGTCGCTTTGTAGAAGATCTGGATGCCGCCCAA
Source organism: uncultured Anaerofilum sp. (assembly GCA_944385935.1). Classification (GTDB taxonomy): domain Bacteria; phylum Bacillota; class Clostridia; order Oscillospirales; family Ruminococcaceae; genus Anaerofilum. Next base: position 21,108 of record CALWZC010000020.1, on the reverse strand, counting down.
GAAGTTTGCGTTTATGCGAAACTGCCCAAAGGATTTCATATTCCAACACCAGTAGGCAATTATTCCCCTGATTGGGCGATTGCCTTTTATGAAGGAACTGTAAAACACATTTTCTTTGTAGCAGAAACCAAGGGGACAATGGACAGCCTAAACCTTAGACCTATCGAACAGGCAAAGATTTCTTGTGCAAAAAAACTATTCAACGAAATTTCTACAAGCAATGTAAAGTATGGTGCTGTAGATAGTTATCAAAGATTGCTTGACATTATGAACACAGTATGAGGTAGACGGGGCAAAATTCTCTTATTAACAAATCCCTCATCTAAATCCCCCATTGTTATGGCAGAAAATAAGGGGTACAGATGAGGGATGATAAAGTAAAATAGAATATGCTGGTTGGGGGAAAGTTGAATATACCTCAATATGTCAAAATCAAAAGGGGCAGCAGATTTCTGTTTTTGGTGTACCAACATAGATGTTAGGATTTATATAGTTTCATTTTTTCTGAATCGTTAATTTTCATTATGTAAAACTATTACTAATCTTTTAATTGAATTTTCATTCAATGATTTTTCCATCTGGGAATTCAATTACAACTTTAACTTTCGCACCAAGGGCATTTCCAATTTTTTCCCAATCCTCCATACTAAATTTTCCAGTATTAATCCGGTTGGAAAGCGTTTGAGGCGACCAACCAGCATTGCGTGCCAAATCTGCCTTAGATATACCTGCATAGGCACAGGCCATATCAATTAGTTGTTTTACCGTCATTTTTATCACCTCTTTTTATAGTATATATGGTGTCATTTATTACGTCAATGATACCATATATTTTTTTGTAAAAATATAAATGAAAATATTGATATTAAAAATGATTTCGTGTATAATATAATCACAGGGGAAAACCATATAGGTTAAAGGAGGTAAGGAATATGAAGAATCCCCATTGTACACACAATTGCTTCATCTATGAAAAGGACAACATTCCAGACCATCGGAGCCGGCAATTTGGATGTTGCCCAAGCCTACTGGCGGAAATAGTAGTATGGTTGCAAACAAAAAGCCGTATCTGGGCGGCCACCCAGACACGGCAAATGCAAAATGAATCCAACATCAATAAAATCCGTTCTGCCTTTTTATCATATCATACCAGCAAATATAAGACAAGCTGAAAAAGGGCAGTCCTCAAATTTAGCAATTCCAAATCCAATATACACATTATATAGAAGGAGGACTGGCATGAAAAAGGATATTTTATTTGAAAAGAATTATCTCACTGTAGCAGATATAAAAAATTATCTGTGCACAACAGCATATGAATTGACCCATCGCAAGGATTTTCCTGTTTGTCGCTTAGGGTCATCCATCCGCATTCCTACCCAATTATTTTTGGTATGGGTGGCAAAGCATACCCGCATCCCAGCAGACCTTGCAGAGGAACACAAGGGGGAAAACATCCATGTCAAATAAACGAGGAAAAGGGGAGGGTTCTGTTCACCGGCTGCCTAGTGGCAGCTGGCAGAGCCAAGTTATGGACGGCTATACCGACGAAGGCGAGCGACAAATTTTGTGAATGGCCATGTTAAAACAATAAAGGCTCTAAGAATTTTTTAAGTTCTTAGAGCCTTCAATTGGAAATAGGAAATAAAGAGGATAAAATATTTTGACCGTTATCTACAACACAACCAAACTGTTTGGACCACTGCCTATAAGTCAAAATATTTGGACCACAAGTCAATTTGGTTTTTATAATCTAAGCCTAAAAGTTGATGATTTAGGTAAGGACTATTACTATAAAAATTGTATTTATCAACCAATCGTGCTAGAAAATCCTGTTTTGTGTGCAATCCAGTTTGTTGGTTTTCCCCATGATTTCCCCATGTTAAACTTGTGGTAGGTCCACCTACAGATGCCATTTTACCGCCATTTAGGTGCGCCTCCAATGCACGAAACTCAACAACAGTTGCATTTCTTGGGTCAATACTATTGAGTACCAATTTCTGTTCAAAGCGGTTTCCGTTTTCATCAATCCCAGTTGCAATCATAATGGGATTTTCAGAAGTAGAATTTTCGGCATAGTCTATCTTGTAAGATAGCCCATTTGACTGACCACCCGAATACACAGTGTTTTTATTTGGTAAAAAAACAGTATAATTCTCACCATTTGATTTAGTAGAGGTTATCCCAGCCATTGTATTGGCAAATGATGCTCCTGTATTTCGAGCAGTTTTCCCCCCACCAAAAGATTGATAGTGAGAGTAAATTTGATTCGATATTTGCATATTGCTCACCTTTTCCTTCTATCACCTACATTTACCCGAAATTAAATGTGGCATTGCGTGTTATAGTTCCATATGGGGAAACAACACTTCGATATGTTGTACTAAAATTGTAACTTCCAGGTTGAGTTACAGGTCCGCAATCATATGTGTGGAACCAGCCGACAATTACATTGCCTCCACTTGTGATATATTGCTCACCCACCAGATTGCATGGCCTTCCATTAAAAGTAGTTGTCTGAGGATTGCCATAACCCATAACCTGAACTACAACACCAAAATTTCCATTGGGAAGATAGCCATAGTCTGCAATTGTGACAGAAGATAATCCGGGCGCAGGACCTTTAAATTCCGGTTTACCTTCTGTAGTATCTGAGAGAGTTTCAATGAGTTTCATATCATCCATGTTTACAATGATAGTTGAATCGCTATCTGATTCTATTGCAAAAACTTGTGTGGGGATTGCACAGGTAAATAAAAATGCTAGAAAAAACATGAATACCAGTTTGTGCAAACTATTATTTTTCATTTTTTCCATTTTTTCAATTCCTCCAAAATTAAGCTATATTTCCCAAAAAGTTTGGTTGCATACATATTGTAACACATAAAAAAGTAAGTTGCAATACATATTTTGGAAAATGTTGGAGAAATTTTGAATAAGTCACCATTTGACCTAACTAGTGAATAAACCTGTATATGGAAAAATGAAAATGATATTAAGAAACATGTTTTTCCATCTGTTGCAAATGAGATAACTACACAGATGTAGCAGTGTGGGTTGTTGATATCCCATACAGAGGACAGTATGATATTTTAATACAGGAATTGCGAGGGATACCAGCAGAGGCACTGACACAAGAAGTATATAGCAATTTACAGGAACAAATTTGCCACAATGCCCTAGAGAATGCTTACAAAAAAAGTCAATGGAAGCCGGGAGAAGAAACCCCATCCTCCGGAAAGAAACGGCTAAATTTGTTGTATCTTCTCATTGATGATTTGAAAACTGTAGAGGGATATAATATCCCTGCTCGCCCACACCCTATGGGGGCAAAGTTTCTCATCAAGATATGTTGCTGGTTTATACTGACAATGCCCGTAGTATTCCAAAGGAAGAACTACAGAAATTGTGTGACAATAAAGATTTGGGGCAGCAAATTGGAATTTTGGCAGATACAGGTTTGCGCATTAGTGAATATGGTGGCTTGTTGTTTTGCTCAGTGGAGGGTATAAATGGCTCACAGGGAAATATGTATTATCTTCATGTTAGTGGACAGCTTGACAAAACCAGAAAGCGCACTGAAATTCCCAAAACAGCCCCTTCCTATCGAGTGGTACCCCTTTCCAGAGAGCTGGGAGAAATGCTGTTTAAAAGAAAACAGCAACTGGAAGAAAAATATGGGGATATATCCCTAAAACTTGTGTGTGGAAAAGAAACCTCAGATAGCTATTGTACAGATTCAAAAGCAATATCTATGCATATGGAGGATATTGTAAAAAGAATTCCTGAACTCCTGCGTCAAGATGAAATTGTAAAAAAATTGAAAGAGAGTAGACCTTATTGTTTTGACCCAAATGTTCAAGATAGTCACTTGTTATCTATGCTCACTTGCCATGCATTGCGTCGAAATTTTTGTACATCGTTGTACTGTGCAAGTGGTTTGGAAAACAAAGAAATCTACCAACAGATGGGCCATGCAGATAAATCTAATAGAAATCGCTCTGGAGCCAACAAGCCAACACAATCAGAACTGTACCAAATGTGTTTGAAAAAGCATGTAAGTAGAACACTGTATCATCCTGCCCATCCATTGCGCTATACCACAGATGGAACCATAAAGAAAACCGAGGTGCCCTCTTGTGCTGTGGAATTGACCTTGCCGCCCAATAGTCAACTGGAACTTGTTATTGAGGAAGCTGAACCCCATAGTACAACAACATTTTCAGGCCATGGAGTTACGTATAAAGTAGAAAGAGAGGAGGAATGGAAGGTCGATTCTGTTAGATATGCTTTATTGGCAGATGAAGATGTTTACAGGATTCGAGAAAAGAAAAAACTGTTTGAGTAATGTTTTCTGCACAATAGAAATTCATTAGAACACAAAAAGGAGTGCTAAGGTATGGCACCTATTGTAAGTATAAAGGGACTGCTTTGGCAAAATTAAGAGAATTTTGCTATGGTGTATTGCTGTTATGCACAAAAGAGGACATGAAAATTTTATCTTTTGACCAATAGAAAAAGTTGAACTTTTTGAGTAATTTATGGATTTCTGGTGCAAAAAGGCGGCAAAGGGTTTCACACCTTTGCCGCTTTTCAATATGTATTCATTATGGTCTAAAGTTTTGTGTTAGACTAGCACTTGAAATAGGAACAAAAAAGAGGAGTTGTATTGCTAAAAAATCTTAAAAAACAGCGATATAACAACAAAAAAGCCACCAGTCAAAAGACTGATGGCTTTGGTCCGAGTGGCGAGAGTCGAACTCACGGCCTCTTGAACCCCATTCAAGCGCGCTACCAAACTGCGCTACACCCGGACAACGATATTCATTATACAGCATAAATTTATAATTGTCAACAATTTCTTCTAAAATAATTTTAATAAAAATTTGAGGTGTATACAAAAAAATAGATATTGTGCAATAAATATAAAAAATAATATTTTTTTAGAAGTTGAATGTGTAAAACAGAAGTTTTTTTATAGAACACCCAATAATTTTCTATCGTATTTACAGGACACAAGCAGTACAATGAAGGCACAGATAAACGGAAAGCTCTTTTGGGAGTGAAACAAAACAACAAACTAAAGGAGGACAGAAAACATGAAAAAGAGAATTGCACTGGGTTTGGCTACGGTGATAGCATTGGGTGTTCTGGCTGGATGTGGTGGAGCTGCAAGCTCTAGTGGCGGCAGTTCTGGTGGAACTACCTCTCAATCCACTAGCCAACAGACAACAAACGGAGAAGCATACAGGTAGATATATTCTATTATAAATTCTCAGATGTTTACATTTAATGATTTGGCATAATGGGTAGAACAGTGTTGTTTGCATTTGCAAGAATTGCTTCGCAGCCAACGGAATTATGCCACTTCTTGCACCATAGACAAAGCAATATATCCAACAAAATTACAAAAACAGCGACCTGTCAGTTGACATGTTGTGTGAGCATTTGCACATATCTCCAGCCTATTTTTCTACATTATTCAAGCGGGAAACAGGATTAATTTTTACTGCTTATGTTACCAAGGTATGTATGGAAACAGCGGCTGCCCTTTTGCGAGATACCGAAGAAAAAACCTATCTCATTGCTCAAGAAACAGGGTATCTAGACCCCAACTATTTTAGCTATGTGTTTAAATGGTATCATGGTGTTAGCCCTTCTAAATATCGTTCCCAATAAATACCCCTGTTATGGAAAGAAGGTGTCCTATTTTTAAAAAATACAGACCTGTCCCAAGAACTTCCCTTTGACAATTTCTCCTTACTATATGAAGAAAATTGGGATGTGGTGGTGTCCATTGCTGTTTTTGATGCAAAGGAAAATTTGGTGATAGGCTCTCCCTTATCCACCTTAAAAGAGAATGTACAACCCCAAAAGGAGCTATGGTTTTCTGTTGCGTTGCAAAAAATTGAAAACATCCATTTTTCTATCCCTCATGTACAAAATCTTTTTCGTTGGGTAGATGGAAGATACCAATGAGTAGTTTCTCTCAGCCGTCAAGTGGAACTAACCAACCGAGGCACCACACAAAGCGGTGTGCTTTTAGTGGATATGAGATTTGCAGGAATAGAGCAAATTTGCCTCAATATCCGGTTAACAGGAGAGGGGTATCTCTATATTGTGGATAGTAAGGGAGAGATTATTTACCATCCACGGCAACAGCTCATTTATGCAGGTCTTGCCCAAGAGGATAACCTGCATGCCGCCCAGCTTTCCGATGGAACCCATTGGCAAACCTTCCAAAGAGAACGCCAGCAAGTCACTGTAAAAACAGTGGGCTATACTGGTTGGAAATTGGTGGGAGTAGTGCCTGTAAAAGGAATTACAGCCAACAGCGGACAATTTTTGCTGTTTGTGCTATCGGTGTTATTGTTTGCTATTTTTTTGCTTGTATTTGTCAATATCCGCATTTCTGCCCATATTGCACAGCCTATCCGCAATCTTGAAAAAGCGGTCAATGAAGTGGGCAAAAAGGGAACATTACCACAAATTCCCGATGAGGGCTGTTATGAAGTAAGGCATTTGGAACATGCTATCCGCACCATAGTATCTACTATGCACCACCTAATGGAAGATGTCATTGCCCAAGAGGAGGATAAACGCCGGTCGGAACTGGAGGTACTTCATACACAAATTAACCCCTATAAATAATAATCCGGCAGAACAGGCGGAGTTAATGAAACGAGAGAGAAGTAGGTATAGATGCCATGATTGTAGCACCAGCAGACAAAGAACAAATTTCTTTGTGTATAGAACAAATGGGGCAACTACCAGTGATTGCTGTGGAATCTCCATTAGAGGGGGCAAAAGCATGGGTTTCCGACAACCAACAAGTGGGAAAATTGCTGGCAGAGCAAATTTTGTAGGATGTTTCTCCTTCTGCATCTGTGCTTTTGGTAGATGGAAGGGCAGAATGTGCAGCACTTCAGCAACGAATGGAAGAAGTGGAGCAAAGCCTCTCTGAAACAGGATTTTTGGTACAAAGTTGCACCTTTCCTACAATTGAGCAATTGCGGCAGGCAGAGGCTGTGGTTTGTATGGATTTCCAGACCTTACAGCAGATTGTGCAAATGGTGCCCCAAGACGCACCAAACCCAATGTTGTATGGGGCTGGGATGACCGATTCCTTGGTAATTGCATTGGAAAATGGACAGGTGCAAACATTGGCAGTATGGAGTGAGTATGCAATGGGATATGTGGCAGTACAACAGGCAGCAGCGGCAGCACAAAACCAAAAGGTAAAAGACTATCAACTTGCCATTTCTGTGGTATAGGAGGGTGAAACCTATGAACCAACCAATCAAAAATTACTGTATCCCGTATTCCGCTAAGGTGGGAAAAGTAAAACGCACTATAGCAATCTTGTTGGCAAAAGAATTCTGGCAAATTGGATAAAAATGGAGATGGTGTTTTGCAATATGTAATGCTGGAGGGAGAGCCGGGACATCAAGATACTCTTCTTCGTACAGAATATTCTGTGCAAACCCTCACCGAAGGAGGATTGACAGTAGAAAAATTGGCAAGCAATACTGCCAACTGGGACAGAAGCCAAGCCAATGCAAGGATGAGCCAATGGATGCAGGAATTGCATATGTTGCCAGAGGTTGTAATATCCAACAACGATGATATGGCACTGGGTGCTATTGATGCACTATTACAGGCAGAAATATCCCCCGAACAAATGCCCATGATAGTGGGGATAGATGGTACAGAACCAGCACTAGAGGCAATTCGACAAGGAACCATGCAAAAGACTGTACTCAACGATGCCTAAGACATTGCAGAGGCAATTTTACAGTTGGCAATGGGGTTGCAGGAAAAGGATTTTGCTACATAGGAGCAGAAAGAGCAATATATTTGGCTGCCATATGCGGCAATTACTCCTGAAAATCTTACACAATAAAGTATTTAACAAAGTTTTGAAGGTGTACAAAAGGGTTTTTGTGTTATTTTGAATAAAAAAATATAAAATTTACGTAAAATATGTTTGAAATGGTAAAATAAATTTATAGAATCACACAATAAATTTATATGGATTCATATTAAAAAAGAATGGTATTCTTACTACAGAATGTATTCTCGGAACATTATTACAAGAGTATAGGAGGGAACCATTTGTGACCCAAAACAACCATCCTGTAAAAAAGTTGACCAGTGTGGTGCTGGCCACTTCCATTGCAATGGGTGCCACTGTTGTACCAATGGCAGCACCTTTGGCAGATGACACTTCCCAAACGCAGACATCTTCTGCACAAGAAACCATCTATGTCAATTCTTATTCTGGCAATCAGCGTTCCATGTTGTTTGATAGCCACTGGAGGTTTTATCTAGGGGATGCAGAAAATGCACAGACACCAACCTTCAACGATTCTGCATGGACAGATGTGCAGCTACCCCACGATTACAGCATTGAACAGCCCTACACCCAAAATGGTGAGGCAGAAAGTGCTTACCTTCCCGGAGGCACTGGATGGTATAGAAAATCCTTTAGTCTCTCCCCAGAATGGAAAGGGAGAACCATCAGCATTGACTTTGGCGGCGTTTACATGAATGCTACCGTCTATATCAATGGGCAAAAATTGGGAACCCATCCCTATGGTTACACTCCCTTTTCCTTTGAATTGCCCCAGCAGTATCTGAATTTTGAGGGAGAAAATGTAATTGCAGTAAAGGTACAAAATAAACTCCCCTCTAGCCGTTGGTATTCTGGAAGCGGAATTTATCGCAGTGTACATTTAACAGTCACCAATCCGGTTCACGTTGACCGCTATGGTACCTCGGTAACTACCCCGAAGGAGAATCAAGGGGATGTACATATTGCTGCACAAGTAAAAAATGCAAGTCAGCAGCAAGCTACTGTTACTTTGCGCCACACCATTACCGAAAAAGGGAAAACAGAAGTTTTGTCAGAAACCACAACTGCCGAAACAGCAATTTCCGGCGGAGAGGTGCAAACCATACAAGCAGATTTAAAACTGGATAGCTTTAAAAAATGGGATATTGGTCAGGGCAATTTGTATACTGTCACCACCGAAGTGTTGCAAAATGGTCAACCAGTTGACAGCTATACTACCGATTTTGGCTTCCGTTGGTTCCAGTTTGACAAGGACAATGGCTTTATGCTCAACGGAAAGTATCACAAACTAGAAGGCGTAAGTATGCACCATGACCAAGGTGCTTTAGGCTCCGAGGCGTGGTACCGTGCAATCCAGCGACAGGTGGAAATCTTGCAAGATATGGGTGTAAATGCCATCCGTGTAACCCATAACCCTGTGGCAGACCAGTTGATTGATATCTGCAATGAAATGGGTATGCTGGTGATTGATGAAGCCTTTGACACTTGGACAAGCATTAAAAACTACAATAATAATGATTATTCAGGATGGTTCCACACAAAGGTGGAGGCAGATAATACCATAGTTGGAGCAGTTGCCGGAAAAACTGAGTGGTGGCAGTTTGACCTAGGCGCAATGGTACAGCGAGATAAAAATGCCCCCAGCGTTATTATGTACAGCCTAGGCAACGAGCTTTTGGAAATTACCAGTGATAATACTGGTAGCTATCCCCAATTAGCTGCACAGTTGAGCCAATATGTAAAGGATATTGACCCCACTCGTCCAGTGACCTTTGGTGACAATAAGCTGAAAGCAAATGATGGCAGAAGTATCGCAATGGCACAGGCCATTGCAGATGCATGGGGCGTTGTGGGACTAAACTATGCTAGCATTGAACAGATGGAGCAATTCCGTAGCAAAGGTTGGGCAATGTATGGTTCCGAAACCGCCTCTGCGGTCAATAGTCGTGGTGTCTATGACCGAAAGGAAAGCCAGCAGGATAAAAACAGTGACCGGCTACTAACTTCCTATGATAAAAGTAAGGTGGGCTGGGGTGCCTTGGCAAGTGAGGCATGGTGGAATACCATTACTGTGCCCTACAATGCAGGAACCTTTGTTTGGACAGGCTTTGACTATTTAGGCGAACCTACTCCATGGAATGGCGTAGGAACTGGTGTCAGTGGCGGAAAATGGCCCGCACCAAAACATTCCTATTTTGGAATTGTAGACTTGGCAGGTTTCCCAAAAGATAGCTATTATTTCTATCAGAGCCAATGGAATGAGAAGGTGGATACCCTTCATGTACTACCTGTTTGGAATCAGGAAGAAATTGAGCTAAACGAAAAAGGCGAGGCAGAGGTTGTTTATAGCGATGCCCCCTTTATTAAACTGTACCTCAATGATGAATTGGTGGGAACTGCAAAAGCAGAATCCAAAACCGCAGGAAAGTACAGCTATCAACTGTACACCAGCGGTACAGGGGATTTTGTAGAAAAAAGCGGACATGAATCTTTGTATGCAACCTTTATGGTTCCCTACAAGGAGGGAACCCTGCGTGCAGAGGCATGGACAGCAGAAAATGGAGAGCAAATTTCCAATACCCAAGGCAGGGCACAAGTGGAAACTGTGGGCAATGCAGTTTCCTTGAATGCCACAGCCGACAGAACTTCCATTGCGGCAGATGGTAGGGATTTAAGCTATATCACTATTGATGTGGAAGATGCACAGGGAAGATTTGTCAATGGCGCAGAGCCCCAAATCAATGTGTCTATCACAGGAAGCGGAAAAATTGTTGCAGTGGACAATGCACGCCATGACGACCATACACCTTTTACCTCCACCAGCCGACAGGCAATGAAGGGGAAACTTTTGGTGATTGTGCAGTCTACCGAAGAAGCAGGCAATTTCACAGTGACTGCAAACGCAGAGGGATTGAATCCAGCCTCTGTTACTGTTACTACCACCCCTGTAGAGCAGGAAAGTCAGCCCGGCCGCATTGTAAGCTATGAAATGTCCCGCAACTTCTATGTGTTAAAGGGCAATCCTGTAACCTTGCCCCAAGAGGTTACATTGACCTATGCAGATGGAAAAACCGCTGCAAAAGCCATAGAGTGGGAAGAGATTGACCCCTCTCGCTTTGAAGAAAACGGAACTTTCTCGGTAAGGGGAACCATTCAGGATACAGGACTTACCACACAGGTAAATGTAACAGTTATGGAAGAAGTTGCCGCCCTGATGAACTATTCCACTGCTATTTTGGTGGGCAGTTCTCCCTCCTTGCCTTCCACCCGTCCAGCAGTACAGGCAGACGGAACTATTCTCAATGTAGAGTTCCCAGTAGAATGGACTACTGTAGATGGAAAGCCCTTGCAGGAAGTAACATTTGATACCGAAAAAATCTATGAGGTTGCAGGTACTGCCAATGCCTTTGGAAAGCCAGTGGAGGTAAAGGCATGGGTTCGGGCAGGCAAAGGCGAAATTTCCCAAGGAGAAAATCTTGCACCAGCGGCACCAGGATTGTACCTGAACCAACAAACCCCAGAAAATGCACCAGAGTTAAAACCTTTGGTGGACGGCAAAAAAGATGGTGACGGATGGAAGGGCACAGGCACCATTTTGTTCCGATATGATACCGCCCAGAACCTATACAAAACCATTGTCACCCACAAAGAGGGGGCAACCGCAGCAGAGCCAGTAATTTCTTGGTCTGCCAATGGACAGCAATGGACAAAACTGGAGCCAAAGAAAACCACAGATGGCAATACAGACACCCATACCTTAGACCAACTGGTACCTGCTGTATGGGTAAAACTTGAATTTGAACAAGAGGCAGATTTGACAGAAATCCAGCTTGTTATGGGAACTCCCACCTTTGGAGTAAACAGCCAGCCTACTCTTAGCCGAATTGTACTGGATGGTGTGGAGGTAGACAAAGCCTCTTTGGCTGCCAAAGACTACCCCACTGAGGCATTGGCAGTATACAAGGCTGAAATTGAAAGCAATGTAAACGCAGCCTATACCATGTTGCCCGACCATGAAGGAATTATCCGCATTCTTACCGAGTCGGAAGACCACAGCCAAAAGGATGTATACACCATCCGTTTGGGGCAGCCTACAACAGGAACTGTATCCCCAGAGGATGACAGCCTAGATTATACTGACACTGTAAAGGCAACAGCCCCCAGCTATGCCAATGTATCAGGCAATGAGGGCGGCCCAGATTTTGCAGTGGACAAAAAGGATGAAACCTTCTGGCATAGCAACTGGGGTAATGGTGTTGGCCCAACAGATTTGACCAACGACCCAGAAAACCGCTATATCCAATTGGAATTGGACAAAGAAATCAAGGTAGGAGGATTGCGCTATCTGCCCCGCCAAGTAGGTGGGGGTGGCTCTGCCAATGGTCGCGTTACCCAGTATGAAATTAAGGTCAGCACCGATGGCAAAGCATGGGAAACCGTAGCAACAGGGGAATGGAGCAATGATGGAAACTGGAAATTGGCTTCCTTCCAAACTCCTTCCAATGCAAAATATTTGCGGCTCTATGGAACCCACACCGCAGGCGATGCAACCAACAAATTTATGTCCGCAGCAGAATTGCGTGTGCAACAGGCAAAGGAAAAACCAGAAGCCATGGATTTGTCCACCGCAGAGGTGACAATGCAGGATAGCTTTGATTATACCGGCTATGCCATTGTTCCCAAACCAACCGTAGTTTTGGAAGGTCAAACCCTCCGATATGGTGTGGATTACAAACTGGAATACACAGACAATATCCAGCCGGGCACTGCCACAGTAAAAATTATTGGTATTATTGGATATACTGGAGAAATTGAAAAAACATTTACCATTCATCCCGTGGAATTGGTAGTAGTACGGTATGAACCAGTAGAAATTACTGTAAATGCCGGACAAGACCCAACACCTCAACTGCCCAAAACAGTGCAGGCACACATGAATGTTGGCCCTGTGCAAGAAATGGCAGTACAGTGGAATGCAATCCCACCTGAGCAATATGCTCAAGCTGGCAGCTTTGTGGTGGATGGAACTGTGGAAGGGGCAACTGTACAGCCTCAAGCAACAATAAAGGTTATTGGACCTATGGCAGCAGAACGTATTTCTTTGGCAGTAGCCCAAGGAAATGCCCCAACATTACCCGCTGAAGTTTCTGTATACTTTACAGATGGCAGTGAGCAAAGTCATCCTGTAGTATGGAATACAGAGGGATTGGAATTTACTGCTGGTAAAACAGTGACTGTGCCCGGAACAGTGCAGGTGGAAAATACAACCCTTTCCACTACAGCTTCGGTTCGTGTGGTTTCACTAGAAGAAGTTACCTCCCAGATGGTTTCTCAACAGGTCGCAGGAAGTACATTGCCTTTGGCAGTCTCTTTCTACAGCCCAGACGGTGACAGTGCAACCAATATCAACGATGGTTCCAAAGAATTTTCCAATCAGGCAGGTAAAAAAATCTGGTCAGACTGGCAAAGAGATACCTTCCACCCAGCCCCATGGGTTGGTATTGTACTGGGCACAGCAGATACCCCACAAGACACCACAGTCAATAAAATTTCCATCGGCTTTATTGCGGAATCTGGACAAACCGCTTTGAAGGTTCCACAGGATTACACAGTACAGTATTATGTGGGCAATCAGTTGGACTACAATATTTCCAATGTAAATGATGGTCAAAATTGGCCCCTAATGTCTGCCCCCAACAACTGGAAAGAGGTTCCTAATCTGCAAAAAGGTCAACTGCCAACGGATGATGGTTATGCAACCATGGTGGATGCTACCTTTGACCCAGTGGTTACAAAGGCAATCCGTGTGGTTATGACGCCAAAACAAAACCAATGGGTTGGTGTAGAAGAACTGGAAGTATACAGCCCTGTTGTACCAACAAACGACAATTATCAAGTAAGCAGTATTTTGTTGGATGGAACTGAGCGACTGGCAGACTTTGACCAAAACAGAGTTCTTACAGTGGAAGTTTCTACAGATACTTTGCCCCAAATAGAGGTATTTGCCACCAACAATGCAGCAGTAACTGTGGTGCCTGCACCAGATACAAACAGTGCAGCAAAGATTATTTTCTGTGCTGAAAATGGAAACAAAGAAACTGCTACAGAGTATACCATTCAATTCCATAAAATTACCCCAGAAAGTTACCCCATAGAGGTGAAGGTACCCCATTTGACCGCTTCTGCACAAGAGGCTAGGGAAGGGGAAACAGTATATCTGTTGTTGGAGGATGGATACCACATAAAAGAAAATACCTTGCAGGTAGCAGCAGGAGAAACCCTTGTGCCAGTGGATATGGACACAATGAGCTTTGTTATGCCCAAAGGGGCGGTAGTTGTAACAGGAGAAACAGAACCTATTCCAACACCAACTCCTGTACCTACAGCAACCCCCATTCCTACTCCTGCACCCACAACAGTTCCAACTCCTACCCCCACACCTGTGCCAACCGCCGCACCTACGGCAGCACCCACAGCAGTTCCAACCCCTGCCCCTACAACAGCTCCGGTGCCTCCTTCCGCAATAGCAACACCCAAGCCGACCCAAAAGCCTGTGGCAAAGCCCACAGCTACCCCAGATACCAAAATGACACTGAAAACAGAGGAATTGAAGGTAGTTCCCAAGGCATTGGAGAAATTGTATCAAACAGTAGAAGAAATACAAGGTGCAATGCTTAAAAAGGCAATGGAGTCTATAGAAAGTGTTACTGCTGAACATTCCAAATTGTTTGATGCTATGTTGTATGAGGTAGATGGCAAAGGAAACCAAAAGGCGGTTGCAGCAAAGGACTTCCCCCAAGAGGGTGTTTTGGTTCAGATTCCCTATGAACAACTGGGCAAAGGCATTTCTGCAAAAACCCATGAATTTGTTGTGACACATATGTTTGAGCAGGACACCGATTCCTACAAGGCAGGAGATGTGGAAGTAATCACAGCAGAATTGACAGAAACCAACATCCAGTTTGTTGTCAAGAGCCTTTCTCCTATTTTGATAAGCTGGAAGGAAAAAGCACCTGAACAAACCCAACAAGCAGCTTCTCAGCCAACGGCTACCCCTCAACCAACTGCCCAACCGAAAGCAGAGCAAAAGACAAGTGTCCTGCCTATGATTATAGGTGGAATTGTTCTGGCTGTTGCTTGTGTAGCTGGAGGAGTTTGGTGGTATCAAAAGAAAAAGACATCTTAATTTCCTTTTTAGGAAACGTCTCCCTCTCCAATCAAGGGCTTGCCTATTTTGGCAGGCCCTTGATTTATGCAACGAATGAAAAAGGCTGTCCTTTTGAAATCGGACAGCCTTTTTGATTGGGTTTTTGTATCAATCGTTGGACATTGTAGTGTCAGAAGGCATAAACAGGGACGGAATGGCACCAATGGCAGCAAGACCCACCAAGGTGAAGATGATACGACTCAACCAACTGGTGGCACCACCAAACAACCAGCCTACCAGATTGAAGTCAAACAATCCAATCAAGCCCCAGTTTAGGCCGCCTACAATCAATAGAACAATACAAATTTTGTACACGATAGACATGGGTAAACCCTCCTTTTGGTATACAGTATGTACCAACAAAAGAAAAGTATGCACACCATGTTAAAAATTTATTGGATTAGTTTTTCAAAGCCTGCAAAGGTGCAGGGATTCTTCCACCTCGATTTACAAAAACAGAGGGAGAACTGGTGGTGATGGGCATTACTGGCCCATAGCCCAGCAGACCACCAAAATCCAGCCGTTCGCCCATTGCCTTGTCAATGGCAGGGATAACACGCACAGCGGTAGTTTTTGTGTTAATCATACCAATAGCAGCTTCATCGGCAATCATAGCACTAAGCACATCGGCAGGAGTATCGCCGGGTACAACAACCATATCCAGTCCAACGCTGCAAACGGCAGTCATTGCTTCCAGTTTCTGCAAGGTCAAGGTACCAGCTTCGGTGGCGGCAATCATGCCTTCATCTTCACTGACGGGAATAAATGCACCAGAAAGACCACCTACATGACCGCTTGCCATAACGCCGCCTTTTTTTACCGCATCATTCAACAGGGCAAGGGCGGCAGTGGTACCATATCCGCCACAGCACTCCAGACCCATTTCCTCCAGAACTCGTGCTACACTATCACCAATGGCGGGAGTAGGAGCAAGAGAGAGGTCTACAATTCCAAAGGGTACTCCTAGTTTTTCCGCAGCCAGCTCGCCTACCAGTTGACCCATTCGAGTGATTTTGAAAGCGGTTCGTTTTACCAGCTCTGCTACTTCATCCAAAGGTGCCTCTTTAGACAGCTTTGCCAAAGCAGCACGAACAGCACCGGGGCCGGATACTCCCACATGAACACAGCAATCGGGCTCGCCGGGGCCATGAAATGCACCCGCCATAAAGGGATTGTCCTCTACAGCATTGCAGAATACTACCAATTTGGCAGCACCCAAACAGTTGTTGTCGGCGGTAAGTTCTGCGGTCTTGCGGATAACAGGGCCCATCATGGCAACAGCATCCATGTTAATGCCCGATTTGGTGGAACCAATATTTACACTGGAACAAACAAAGTCTGTTGTGGCTAGTGCTTCGGGGATAGCTGCAATTAGCTCTTTGTCCCCAGCGGAAAATCCTTTTTGTACCAAAGCGGAAAATCCGCCAATGAAATTGACGCCCACCTTTTTGGCGGCAGCGTCTAAGGTTTTGGCAAATTCCACAGGGTTTGCATGGGGGCAGCTTGCCAACAACATAGCAATGGGGGTAACAGAAATGCGTTTGTTTACAATGGGAATACCATACTCTGCACTAATGCCATCCACTACCTCTACCAAATGTTCTGCACGAGAAGTGATTTTTTGGTAGATTTTTTCACAAGCACGGGATGGGTCTGGGTCGGCACAATCTAAAAGAGAAATACCCATGGTTACAGTACGAACATCTAAGTTTTCATCGGAAATCATGCGGATGGTTTCCAAAATATCATTGGTGTTCAGCAAGAAAAATTCCCCCTTCCATTAGATGCGGTGCATGGCGTCAAATACTTCTTGACGGGTTACACGAACATCTACACCCAAAGCGTTGCCGCCTTCGGTCAATTTTGCAATAAAATCGGAATAGGGAACATTGCATTTTTCTGCATCGGCCAGCATAATCATAGCAAAGTTTCCACCAAGAATATTTTGGGATACTTCCAAAACATTTACGCCATATTCTGCGCAAATGCCGCTGACCTTTGCCAAAATGCCCACTTGGTCGGCTCCTACAACGGTAATTACTGCTTTCATACAAAACCCATCCTCTCTGTTTGCGGTTTCTATTTGGTATACTGCCAAAACATAATACAGCATATCTTTTACATTATAACAGATTTTTTGTGCTGTGGTTTACATGGAATGATTTTTTTTTTATAATAGAGGAAATTCTATAAAAGGTTTGTAAGCAAAAATGCTATACAAGCCTGTAAAGGGGTGTTTTATGATGGAACAGATTTTGAAACTGTTGGAGCAAAATGCAAGACTGTCTGCTGAAGATTTGGCAGCTATGCTGGATAAACCAGTAGAAGAAATTGCGGCCATGCTGGATATGGCAGCAGAAAAAGGCTATATCCGAGGCTATCGTACTTTGGTGGACTGGGAGGCATTTGGTGCCAACACCGTTCGAGCCATCATTGAATTGCAGGTAAAGCCCAAAAAGAGCCGTGGATTTGATGAAATTGCTGATATTATTGCAGATTTTGACGAAGTGGAAAGCCTGATGCTGATTAGCGGCGGATATGATTTGCAGCTTGTAATGAAGGGCCGCAGTTTTCAGGAAATTGCCCTCTTTGTGGCAAAGCGGCTTTCTCCGCTGGATGATGTGCTGAGCACAGCCACCCATTTTGTGCTGCACACCTATAAAAAGGATGGTGCACGGTATGTCACCGAAGAGCCAGACGAGAGGGAGTGCAACTGATGGATTATACTTCTTTAATCTCCAAACGAGCCAAGGAAATGCGCCCTTCTGGAATTCGTCGTTTTTTTGACATTGCTGCTGAAATGAAGGACTGCATTAGCTTGGGTGTGGGAGAACCAGATTTTAAAACCCCGTGGGCCATTCGAGAGGCAGGTATCACCAGTTTGGAGCGAGGCCGTACCCGATACACCTCCAACATTGGATTGCAGGAATTGCGCAAGGAAATTTGCCACTATTTAAAGCGTCGGATGGATTTGAACTACCAACCAGAACAGGTTATGATTACCGTAGGAGGTAGTGAGGCCATTGACCTGTGTATTCGTGCCTTAATTGAACCGGGTGATGAGGTTATCATCCCTGAACCATGCTATGTAAGCTACCAGCCCATTACAACCTTGACAGGGGGTGTTCCAGTATCTGTCCCCCTAAAAGCAGAAAATGGCTTCCGGCTTACTGCCCAGCAGTTGCAGCAAGCCATTACCCCCCGAACAAAGCTCTTAATTTTGCCTTTTCCCAGCAACCCCACAGGGGCTGTTATGAGAAAGGAACATCTGGAGCAGTTAGCAGAAGTGCTGCGGGATACCAATATTACAGTGCTAAGTGACGAAATTTATGCCGAACTGACCTATGGCTACCAGCGACATGTAAGCATTGCTTCCTTGCCGGAAATGGCAGAAAGGACAGTGGTTATCAATGGTTTTTCTAAAGCCTATGCCATGACAGGCTGGCGTTTGGGTTTTGCCTGTGGACCAAAGCCTTTGATTGACGTCATGGTAAAAATTCATCAAAGCTGCATTATGTGTGCCCCCACTACCAGCCAGTATGCTGCTGTTACCGCTTTGAGAGAGTGCGACAATGAAATTGAGGAAATGCGCACACAATATGACATGCGCCGCCGCTATTTGGTAAAATGCTTTAATGAAATGGGGCTTACCTGCTTTGAGCCAGAGGGGGCTTTCTATGTGTTCCCCTGCATTCGTTCCACTGGAATGACCAGCGAGGATTTCTGTCAACAACTTTTGTTTGGCAAAAAAGTAGCAGTGGTTCCAGGCACGGCCTTTGGCGATTGTGGAGAAGGCTTTGTACGGGTAAGCTATGCCTACTCTGTAGAGCACTTGCAAGAAGCAGTAAAGCGTATTCGAGAATTTTTGAAACAAAAGGAGCTGCTGCCATGAATGAGCAGGTATTCTTTTTTTCACAACCAGAATATAACCTTGAACAAATACAGCAAGCTGTGGAAGAATTTTTTGCTCATTCGGAGGCTTGCCAAAAGCTAACACCAGACACAAAAGTCTTGCTAAAGCCTAATCTATTGGCAAAACATGCCCCCGAAAAATCAGTTACTACTCATCCTCTGGTAGTGCAGGCAGTCATCCGGGCACTAAAAAGCAAAGGGGTCAAAACCATTACTGTAGCGGATTCCCCCGGCGGTGTTTATACCCCAGCCATTATGAAAGCCATTGGGCAGGCAAGCGGTCTGGAGGAGGTTTGCAAACAGGAGGGGGCAGAATTTTACACCCAATGTCAATTTTCTACCTGTTCGGCAGAGGGGAAACTCATGCACCAATTCACCTTGTTGGAACCAGTTTTGCAAGCGGATTTTATCATCAACCTGCCTAAAATGAAAACCCATGTCATGACCAATATGACAGGAGCAGTAAAAAATCTCTTTGGTACCATTCCAGGACTGCAAAAGGCAGAGTTGCACATGCGTTTTCCACAAAAGCAGTATTTTGGAGATATGCTCTGTGACCTCTGGGAAAAGGTTCGGCCAGATATCACCATTATGGATGCAATTGTGGCTATGGAAGGGGATGGCCCAGCTGGTGGAAACCCAAGAAAAGTGGGGTTACTGTTGGCGGCAGAAAATCCATGGAATTTGGATTTAGCAGTGTGTGGCTTGATGGGAGTGAATCCCCACCAGGTGCCCTATCTGGATGCCGCCATCCGCAGGGGAATTTGTCAACCAAAATTCCAGCCCCAATGGGTAGAGGGAGAAAAAGAGAAGTATCACACCATTGAGGGATATAAGTTGCCCAGCGGTTATGTGGAAATGGATTTTTCCAATCGCTTTCCGGTATTTTTGCGGTGGGCAAGCCCTACCATTGTAAAATTTGCAGCTCCACGCCCCAAAGTGCAGCAAAAAAAGTGCATTGGATGTGGAAAATGTGCAGAAATTTGTCCGGGAAAAACCATTGCTATCCAAAACAAAAAAGCCAAAATTCTCCCTGCAAACTGTATCCGCTGTTTTTGTTGCCATGAAATGTGCCCAGTAAAAGCCATTGATGTGGTGCGTCCCTTGGGTGCATTGTTTAATCTTTAAGAAAGGAAGGTAGTGCAGATGAAACAGGTGACAGTGCTGGCACCAGCCAAACTAAACCTTACATTGGATGTAGTTGGACTGGAGCCAAATGGATACCATAGTTTAGATATGATTATGCAAACCATCGACCTGTATGAGCAAATTACATTGCGAAAAAGCATGTGGCTAAATTTGCGCTTGCCGGGCAGTCGAGTACCTGCCAACGATTCCAACACGGCCATTAAAGCGGCATTGGCATTTTTTCATTACACTGGGCTGTTGGCAGGGGTAGATATTGAAATCCGAAAAACTGTACCAGTGCGGGCAGGAATGGCAGGGGGAAGCGCAGATGCTGCCGGTGTGTTGGTAGGGTTGAATGCTCTGTATGACGCAAGGCTTTCTATGAGTGAACTTTGTATGTTGGGTGCACAAATTGGTGCAGATGTGCCTTTTGCCCTGTTGGGAGGAACTGCCCGTGTAAAAGGGGTAGGAGATTTGATGAAGGCATTACCACCCTGCCCAGATTGTACCTTTGTGATATGTATGCCCCAAGCGGGTATTAGCACTCCCAAAGCCTTCGCCCGCTATGACCAAATGGGAAGCAGTGTTCACCCGAATGGAGATAGAGCAGAACAAGCTATCCGACAACAGGATATTGTTGCATTGGCTAGGGAAATGCAAAACGCCCTAGAGGAGTCCTCCGAGTCCCAGCATAACCAGCCCATTCGCCAACTGCTGGATGAAAATGGAGCACTGGCCAGCCTAATGACCGGAAGCGGTGCGGCGGTATTTGGTATCTTCGATTGCCCACAAAAAGCCCAACAGGCAGCGGATGCCTTGCGGAAAAATTATACACAGGTATATATTCAAAAACCTTGCAGAGGTGGGGCAAGGGTTGTTGTTCCTAAAAAAGAGAAACGATAAACAAAAAAAGAACGGTTCTTTTGGGAAAACTGCAATTGTCAAGCAAAAGTAGACACAGAAAAATAATTTAGAGGAAGCCCCGTTCGGTCCTGTACTGAACGGG
>CALWZC010000019.1 GCA_944385935.1 uncultured Anaerofilum sp. | reverse complement strand
AAAATCACCGATGGTGTTCTGCGTACCATGATTGTTGCTGAGGCTGTTTAAGGAGGCTTTGTTATGTTGAATGTCGTCGCATTGATGGGTCGTCTTGTAGCTGACCCAGAGTTGCGCCATACTCCACAAGGTGTGAGCGTCACAACTTTCACAATTGCTGTTGACCGTAGTTTTGCAAAACAAGGTACCGAACGTCAGACCGATTTTATTGATATTGTCGCATGGCGCGGAACCGCCGAATTTATCTGCAAATATTTCCAGAAGGGCCGCATGATTGCGGTGGATGGCAGCATCCAAACCCGGACATATCAAGATAAAAACGGAAATAACCGCAAAGCTTTTGAAGTTGTGGTAAATAACGCCAACTTCGTTGGTAGCAAGAATGAAAATGGTGGCGGCGTTTCCAACTACGCCCCCTCTACCCCAGAATATCCTCAACAAGCTCCTGTAGAGCCGGTTCCTGCTTATTCTGCTGGGAGTCCCGATGACTTTGCAGTGATTGATGATGATGAGGATTTACCGTTCTAATCAATTTTAAAAGGAGGATTTGAGCCATGGCTTTTGAGCGTCAAGAAGGTCGTGCTGGTGGTCGTCCCCAGCGTCGCAGCCGCAAAAAGGTTTGCAGCTTCTGCGTTGACCGCGTTGATCATATCGATTACAAGGATGTTCCCCGTCTGCGTAAGTACATCAGCGAGCGTGCAAAGATTATTCCTCGCCGTGTAACTGGTACTTGTGCTTTCCATCAGCGTGAGCTGACTGTAGCAATTAAGCGTGCTCGTCACGTTGCATTGCTGCCCTATGTAAGCGACTAATTGTTGTTTATTTTGCCCTTTCTGTTCTTACAGAAAGGGTTTTTTGTTATTTTTATAGAGCTACAAAACACGCCATCCCTTTGTGGATGGCGTGTTTTGTGCGTTTTTAAGGTAGAACTACACTGTCTTGTCCTGTTGTAGTATCATCCGAAGTAGGAGTAGGTTCCGGTGTGGGGCTAGGTGTAGGTTCTGGAGTTGGGGAAGGTGTAGGTTCTGGGCTAGGAGTGGGAGTAACCTGAACTTTTGCCACATTTACCGTGATTTTTTGGGTAGGAGAAATCTTCTCCCCTACCGAAGGCTGTGTACTAATCACACATCCTGCTGCATATTCCCCATTGTTATCCACATAGTTAATGGTAACATTAGAGAACCCTGCTGCTTTTAATTCCGTTTCTGCGTCTGTTTGTGTAAATCCAATCACAGAGGGAATTGCAATCTCCTCTGGGCCTTTGCTTACTGTTAAAACGATAAGGGATTCATCCTTTGTTGTAGCAGTTCCCGCTTTGGGGTCTTGGGATAAAATCGTTCCTTTTGGAACATCACTGCTAAACTCTTCTTCTACACGGAATAAATATTTAGAGGTATATTCTGTGTTGCGGTAAACATCTGCATACTTTTTCCCCACAAAATCTGGTACTTTTTCCGTGGCAGCTTGGGAGGAAGAAGGAGCTTCCTCTGAAGAACTAGAACTTTCTGGCTGTGTCTTAAAAGCTCCTAATAAAGCACTTAACAGCAAAATTACCACCAATACCCCTGCTGCCACTGCTCCGCCAATCCACACCCCTTTGGGAATAGATTTTTTTTCAAAGGTATGTGCAACTTCTTTGGCTTTGGAAGGGTCTGCAAACAATTCCATCAACTCCGGCAGTGTTTGCAATCGGTTTTGTGGCTCCATCTGCAATGCCTGTTGTAGAATTGTTGAAAAATAGGCTGGGATTTGGTCATTGAGCAAACCAGCTGGCTTTAGTGTGTCGGTCAATCTACGCTCGTTGGCAGGGGCTGGCATTACTCCCGTTACCACACGGTATAAAACCGCTGCCATTCCATAAACATCCGTAAAACGACCTGTAAATTGCTCCACAAAGTACTGTTCTGGGGCAGAGTACCCCTCAAACAGATGGCTCTTTAGCTCTCCGCCGGCTGTGCGTAAAGCCATGGTTGCATAGCCACCCAGCTTTGCCTCTCCTTTTGAGGTAATTCGGATATTTTGGGGACAGATTCCATAGTGAATCAATCCATTTCGGTGCAGCAAAGCTACACCTTCCAGCACAGGCATCAACAAATTGACTGCTTCTTGCTGTGAAAGAGGTTGTGCCCTTTTTTCTAAATATTCGGCCAGAGTCATTCCGTCCAAATATTCCATAACACCATACACGCTTTCGTTGCATTCAAACACATCTTTTACCTGCAACAGCCCCGGTTGTTTTCCTAGCTGTTGCAAAGTGCGATATAGCTCAAAAAAGTCAATGCGTGTGGTTTTAAATATAACCTGACTTCCCTCTTTTGGATGCAAGCAGTTTGCTTCATCTCTACGAGCACAAAGCGTAACTGGCATGTATTCTTTTATAATTACAAAGGTATGGGTTTGATTGTCCACAGCTTTGTAAAGCACACCTTCTCCATCTACATTTAAGTAGCTTCCAATGGTATAGCGTCCATCCAATTGGGTGCCCAAAGGCAAACAACCACTTGGATTTTTATTTTGTAGGCTTGCATTACAAAAGGGGCAGTCTGTGCTTTCTTGGGAAATATTTGACAGACAAAAGGGGCAGATGATTTGTTGGCTCATGCTGTATATATCCACCTCGTTTCGTTTTGCAAAAAGGGCTGGAATTAGCGGTCCAAATCCTCTTCATTTTCCAGATTGTGCCATACATTTTGCACATCGTCATCATCATCCAAAGCATCCAACAGCTTGGTCATGTTCTTCATATCATCTTCTGTGGTAAGGCGAGTTTCTGTGGAAGGAACAAACTCTACCTCTGCGCTAATAAAGGTGTAGCCTTTGTCCTCCAAAGCCTGACGCACAGCACTGAAGTCCTCAGGGGTGGTAGTAACTTGGATAACATCATCCCCCATGTCAAAGTCCTCTGCACCAGCGTCAAAGCACTCCTCCATGGCCTTTTCCTCGTCAACGCCTTCTCCATCCAACACAATAATACCCTTTTGGGTAAATAGGAAGCCAACGCAACCCACATTTCCCAAGTTGCCACCAAACTTATCAAAATAATGGCGCAAATTTGCAGCAGTACGGTTACGGTTATCGGTAAGAGTTTCTACCATCATTGCTACACCGCTAGGGCCATATCCTTCATAAGTGATGGATTCGTAGTTGTCCTTCTCTCCGCCCTCGGCACGCTTGATAATACGCTGAATGTTATCGTTAGGAACATTGAGGCTCTTTGCTTTTGCAATCAAGTCACGCAGTTTACCATTAGAATTGGGGTCTGCGCCGCCCTCTCGTACACAAACCGAAATCTCACGGCCTACTTTGGTAAAAATCTTGGCTTTTTGACCATCGGTTTTTTCCTTTTTGCGTTTAATGTTATTCCATTTACTATGACCGGACATAAACATCCTCCTAAAAAGTTTTGATACCCTTTCGGGTTTTTAATCTTGTAACCTTTTTATTCTACCATATAATAGAATTTATTTCAAATTTCTCAGGGCTTTTGGATAGTGATTTTTTATTTTTTCTCCACTGCGTTTGCCACATCCCAGTGGGATTCCATCCACCAACACAACACACCAGCCGTTTTGGGCTGTGACAGCATCAATTTCCTCCCCTCGCAACCATGCCTGTGTTCGCGGGTCTGAGAGAGTAAGCTGTTCTTGATTGGTACAGTAGGCACCAAATGCCATAAAAAGCTGATGAGATGGCACAAAACGTCCCTTTTGCACTGTTCCGGCAAACACACCATTGCGAACAATTTTTAGTTTTTCGGCACCTTTGGGCAGGGGTTCTTTTACTGGCAAATAAATAGAATCGCCTACTCGCACAGGGGGCGCAGAAAATTCTTCTATTCCCTCAAACAGACCTTGGGAAAATGTTTGCCATTCTTGCAGTTGTTTGGCATTGGTGGGTTTTTGTGTTTTTCCAAACTGAGGGAGTATTTCTTCTGCTTGTTCCACTTTTTTCAGTTTGGCGATAAAATGCCCTTCTCCCCCATGGCAGGGCCAAATCCGGCGAACCTTTTCCACTTCAAGGGAAAATTCTCCACATCGGTTTTTCTCTCCACCGCTGCCCCATAAATTTCCACAGTCCATAAGTTGAAAATCAGGATGGTTGTGTAAAAATTCTGCCAACTGCATTTCGTCCTCTTCTGGGGAAAAGGTGCAAGTAGAATACACCAAAATGCCTCCAGCTTTCAGCATTTGAGCAGCATTTTCCAGAATTTCCTTTCCCAATCCAGCACATTGTTTGACCAACCCTTCACAATGTTGGTCAACGGCTTGGGGCTCTTTGCGGAACATTCCTTCCCCTGAACAAGGAGCATCTACAAGTATTCTATCAAAAAAACCAGTGAATACTTTGGCAAGTTTTGCGGTATCTTCGTTTGTAATCAGAGCATTATATACACCCATTCGCTCTAGGTTGCTTTTCAAAATCTCTGCGCGGGAGGATTGGTATTCGTTTGCCAACAAAAAGCCTTTTCCCTGTAATGCAGCCGCCAACTGACTGGTTTTTCCACCGGGGGCAGCGCATAGGTCAGCAACTTTCATTCCCGGCTGCACTTCCAGCAAAGGGGCAGCCGCAGAAGCAGAAGGCTCCTGTACATAAAAAGCACCGCCGTGATGATACGGATGTCTGCCGGGCTTTTGTTCTCCTTTTAGCAAAAAGCCATTTTCACAAAAAGGGGACTTTTCCAATAAAAGACCGCCTTCCTGCTCTATCTTTTGCGCTGTCAGGCGCATGGGATTTACTGTAATTCCTTTGGCTGGCGTATCAGAATATGTATATAATGTTTCAAATCTATCCCCCAAAAGCTGTTGTTCTCGTTGAAGGAAAAAATTGCTTGCATTCACAAAAAACACCACCTTTTTTTCTGTATATTCCCCCCAAACCAAGCACATACTACAACCATACCAAAGCGGAAAGGAGGAAACGACCATGGCACAAAACAAATCTAACAACAGCAAGTCTTATTCTTCCAAAACCAGCAATAAGACAAGCAACAAGACCACTTCTAGCGTAGACCAGAACAGCAGCAAAAGCTGCAAATAAGCCATAATATTTGGCTGTTGCAAAATGGCAAAAAGAAAATGGATTTTACAGTTGCAGTGTAAAAAATAATTACAAGCAACAGAAAAATCTGTTCTTTTTCCAAAAGAGAAGGAAGGTCACTGTTATACCTCTGCAAGAGGAAAGCAGTGCCTTCCTTTTTTGTTGTTACTGTGCCAAAAACTCAGGGGAAAATTCTTTCCAAACCTTTTCGAAGAGTTCTTCAATTCGCTGTTGCTTATGTTGCAAATACAACCAACCAATTAGAGATTCAAAGGCAGTGCTTGCCCGATATTGTTGGGGGGTAGCATGCTTTGCAACACTGGCTTTGCTGGAATTTTTTCCCCGCTGTACCACTGCTTGTTCTTCCTCTGTGAGAAAAGGCATTAAAAATTCCAGTATTCTACTTTGACCGGATGCGCTGACAAATTTTACAGCATGGCTATGAAGCTTACCAGGTTGTAGACGGGTTTCTATAACCAGCCTTTGACGAACCAGAACCTCATACACACCATCCCCCACAAATGCCAAAGCCACTGGTGAAAGTTCTCTCACATCTCGGTTGTGTTCTGGAAGCATTCTGCTCCCTCCTTAGAATACATAGTCAAACTCAAAGTCACCAATACGGATGGTGTCGTTTTCTTGAACGCCACGGCTTACCAGTTCATCCAAAATTCCGCTTTCTCCAAGCTGCCGTTGGAAATACTGCAAGCTTTCGTAGTCGTCCATATCGCTGCCCATAAGAATACGTTCCAACCAAGGTGCTTCAATGACCCACGCAGCATCGTCTGCACGGGTAATGATATAACTGCGACCGGTATCGGATGGTTTTTCGGGGCGCACGTATTCTGGTTCATAGGTGACGATGGGGGGCAGCTCTTGCAATTTCTGGTACACTTCCCCAGGCAGGTGGTCTAGTCCTTGACGGGTAGCGGCAGAAATCGCATGGAACACCAATCCCTTGCCTTCAATATATTGGCGGAACTGCTCAATCTGCTCAGGGGTAGCAACATCGCATTTATTACCCAACACAATTTGGGGACGAGTCGCCAACTGCTGGCTAAAATTCTGCAATTCTGTGTTGATTTTTTCAAAATCTTCTATAGGGTCACGGCCCTCACAGCCCGAAACATCCACTACATGAAGCAACAAGCGGCATCGCTCTACATGGCGCAAAAAGTCATGGCCCAAACCGATTCCTTCGCTTGCACCTTCAATCAATCCCGGAATATCTGCCGCCACAAAGCTGGCTTCTGGGCCTACCTTTACCACACCCAAAACAGGAGAAAGGGTAGTAAAATGATAGTTGGCAATCTTAGGCTTTGCTGCGCTTAGTACGCTAATGAGAGTACTTTTGCCAACATTGGGAAAACCAATCAAACCAACATCTGCAATGAGTTTCAACTCTAGGCGGATTTCAAATTCCTCTCCAGGCAAACCAGGCTTTGCAAAACGGGGAATTTGTCTGGTGGGGGTTGCAAAATGGGTGTTTCCCCATCCGCCACGGCCACCCTTTGCCACAACCACAGGTTCATCTCCAGAAATATCCGCCATTACAAGGCCGCTTTCTGCGTCCTTTACCAAAGTGCCACGGGGCACCCGAATGATTAAGTCGGGGGCATTTTTTCCGCTGCATTTGCTGGCACGACCGGGCTCACCATTCTGTGCCACATACTTGCGCTTATAGCGAAAATCCATCAAAGTGGACAGGTTATCATCTGCTTGAAAAATAACATTTCCACCCTTGCCACCATCTCCCCCATCAGGGCCACCGGCAGCCACATACTTTTCCCGATGAAAGCTAACAGCACCATTGCCGCCATCACCGGCTTTAATCTTAATTTTTGCTACATCTACAAACATTATTTACTCCTATCCCTTATGGGGAACTATCTGCTGCCAAAACAAACAAAAGACCGAGCCAAAGGGCCCGGTCTTACTTGTTCGGCAATTACTGCTTAATGCTTACCTGCTTGCGGTCACGGCCCAAACGCTCGAAACGAACGGTACCGTCTACCAGTGCAAACAGAGTGTCGTCGCTGCCGCGGCCTACATTCTCACCCGGATGGATGTGAGTACCACGTTGACGAACCAGAATATTGCCAGCCAGTACGAACTGACCGTCAGCGCGCTTCACGCCCAAACGCTTGGACTCGGAATCGCGACCGTTCTTAGTAGAACCTACGCCTTTTTTATGTGCCATTTCTGTTACACCTCCGTTTTAATTAGCCATTGATAGCGGTGATTTCCACCTTGGTATAGGGCTGACGATGACCCATACGACGGGCACTGCCCTTCTTGGGACGATAGGTGATGATGTTCAGCTTCTTGCCCTTGCCGTTCTTCAGAACTTTTGCCTCAACAGAAGCACCCTGAACATTGGGAGCACCAAACTTTACATTGCCTTCCTCACCAACAACCAGAACGGAATCGAAGGTGATGGTTGCGTCCTGCTCAGCGTTCAACTTCTCGATGAACAGCACGTCGCCTTTTTCCACACGGTACTGCTTACCGCCGGTAACGATAACTGCGTACATAGGTATTACCTCTCGTAATTAAGACTCGCTGGACAATAGGGCGGTGCTGTTGCACACTTCAAAAGCCCATACCAAGCGGCCCTACCACTATATCACAAATTTTTTCTATTTGCAAGGCATTTTTGAAAAAATTTTTCCGATTTTTCAAAAATCAATATACATGGTTATAAATGGGCTTTACATCCTCTTTTCCACGGTAGACAATCAGCCAGCACATACACATATTGAAGATACCAAAGAGAGCCATGCACACAGGAGCAGGCAACACCTCTCCCACAGCCCCCACTGTTAACTGGAAGAACATGGAACTGATGGTAAACAACACATTAAAAAAGGCGTTGATTTTTGCACGCATAGTGTCCGGCACATAATTTTGTACGCTGCTCTCTCGCAAAGTGGCACTGTTGATACCCAAAAATCCGCAAATGGCACGATTTACCAACATCAGCGGGTAAGGCAACACCAAAAGAACAGTATCCATCAAGGAATAAAATTGGTAGACAAAATAGGAGATGGAAAACCGCTTTTGGGCAGGAATTTCCACCCGATAATGAACCAATCCGCCAATGGTTCTGCCGATAAATTCTGCCACCGTAAAAAAGGAATACAATTCAATGCCCAACTGTGGCGCAGTGCGGAACCATGCAATAATTAAAATAGAGGTACCTGCACCAATTCCCTGTGTAATAGGCATATATTGATAAATTCGTTTTAGCCCTTTTTTCTGATTGAGATAGGTTAGAGCATCCCGAACATCCTGCACATACTGCCGCAAAGGAGAAAGTTCCCTTTTCATGGGCTGGATAATTTCTTCCACGGAAATTCTTGTTTCCATTAAACTGGCAGACAATGCCAAACCCGCTGTAAGAAATGCAAGCACCTGCATTCCTAAATTTTCATACAAAAAGGCTGCCACGGGAGTCATCACCATCATAACTGTGGGGTAAATCATGCCGGATACGGTGTAGCCCTTTTGAGAAAATCCCTCTGGAATTAGTTTGGGATACAGGCTTTGAAAGGTAATTTGGTAGACACTTCCCACACAGCTAATAATTAAAGAAAATAGAAGATACAGAAAAAAGCTAAATGGAAAGACCATCAAATACAGTCCCAGTGAAATATAAATCACCGAAGACAGTGCATCCAACCCAACAATCAGTGGCTTTCGGCGCATGCGGTCAATCATTGGCCCGGCTGCTAAAGGCAAAATTACCCTTGGTAACATTCCCAATGCGGAAAAAAGACCTGCCAAAAAGGTGCTCTGGCTTTGGTCGTAAATAGCAAAGGAAAACGCAAAGCTCATGGAAACATCGCCAATGGCACTGGCAATGGTTCCCAACGTAATAATGGTAAAGTTTTTTGTCCAAAGTGTCGCTTTCATGGGATTCCCCCTCTGGTTATGGATTCGGCCGTAACTTTATTATAGCATTTATATTTAGTCCAAAAAAGAGGGTTGTTTTGAGAAAAATTATCCCAGTTTATACCCATTTAATGGGGTAATTCTATATCTATTGAGGAAAACTGCTGCAAAAGCGTTGCAATTTCTTTGTATCTCCGTTTGTAGGCAAGAAGTTCTAAAACCCATGGAAGCTCGAATCGAAGCCATCCTTGAGGGGCATTTTTTAAGCTATCTTTGCAGCGAAAGAGAAGCTTCTCATAGTCTGGTTGCTGGAGGTAATCTGGATGTTCCAACCGAAACTGTACCAGTTTTAAACGTAGATACCTTGGTTGATTGTCATCCTTGGTGTTCAACTGGGCAAGACCTTCTTCTATCAACTGCAATCCTTTTTCTCTTTGGCCTGTTTTCTCCATGCAAATTGCCATTTTGTGATAGAAATGCCCTTCACGCACTGTACACCTGCTCAAACAATCCAGTGCCTTTTGTACCATTCCATCTTGTAAAAAGGTGCTTCCACGATTGTAGTGAATGGAGCTTTGATATTCCTCATTTCGAGAATAATTGGTATAGCGGAGAATGCTTTCCGCCCGTTGGTAACACTGTTCCATCTGCTCATATTGTTGCAATTCCGAATAGCAGTTCCCCAAAAACACTTGTATTTTCATCATTAAAACGGGGTTGCATTCCCTTGCAGCATAGTCAAAGGCTTTGTCCAATGTGCCAATTGCTTGGGCATACTTTCCCTTCATACATTGGTTTGTGCCTTCCCAAAAAAAGATACAACCACAGGGAAATTGTGCAACAGCTGCTTCTCCTCGGTATGTCAAAGAAAAAAAGATTGCTTTCTGTCGCTCATTCAATAGTTCTAAATGCTTTTCCAATTCTTCTGTGTATTGGTTGGGCGTATGCTCCTGCCCTGTGCAATGGAGGCAAAGAAACAACAATCCATCCAGAAAAAATACACTTTGCAAAATCTGTTGTGTGTATTCCTGTTGCCAAGGGAGTGCCAATTCTTCGTGTTCGATTGGCCCTTCTCGAAAAAAAGTGTCATATACTTGTTGAATGTTTTTCTGGGCTTGTAGCAAAAAATCTTCCTGATAAAATTGTTCAATCCCCAGTTGTCGCAACAGTGCAACAATGATTTCATGGCTGGGATTTCCCTGCCCCTGCTCAATTTTGGATAAATAAGAAATGGTGCAAATCCCCTTACAAAGCCCCTGTTGGGAAAAATTTTTCTCCAGTCGCTTTGTCCGAATCAGTGCCCCTAATTGTTTTTCCATGCCTTTCATATTCCATTTACTCCAAAGGTTCTACTTCAAAGAAAGCACAAATAGCATGATAGTAGGCTTTTGCTGCTCGTTCAATGCCTTCCCCTTGTCCAAACAGGTCAACATCTTGTTGATTGGTAATAAAACATTGCTCTGCTAACACTGCCGGAACCTCGGCATATTCCAAAAAACCAAAGGTTTGAGAATCATATACCTGCTGGTCACTGCCTTCACGAATTACTTTCACATCCTCATTTTCCCCCTCATAATAGGCATAACGAATGCCCTCAGTGCCTCGCAGCCTTGCACCCATTTCTTCAAAAGATTGTGCTAAATATGTAGCAAATTCTAGGCTTTCTTCCGAAAGCTCTCTACCTGGGGGCAAGGGATAGCATTCAAAACCATAGCCCTCTCCTGTGGTATCGGAATTTCCATGGATGGACAATAGTAAGTCTGCTCCTTGTTTGTTTCCTTCGATTGCTCGCATACTGGGCTTTTCTACCGTTTCCCCAAACTCTCGGCACAAAACCACATGAAAACGTTCATCTTTTTGTAGTATTTCCATTAGCTTTTGTACTGTTTGCTCAGTCATATCCACTTCGGAAACAATTCCTTGTGCTCCGGGGTCGCTTCCCCCATGACCAGCATCTAACCCTATTGTCCATGGGGCAGAGCCTTTTGTATACTTATGTTTCTTTTCAGAAAACAATCCCATAATTTGACTTACTGCAAACCACACAAGGGCAAGGATGGCCAACAAACACACAACTAGAATTGCCACTCGACTAGGCAAAATTTTATTTTTTCCCTTGCGATACCGTCGCTTTGGAGTAATTGGGGTGAGGGTATGTGTTGGCATTTTTATCCTCTCCTTTTTCTTTCTTTTGGTCTTTGTAAATCTTGTAGAAATATGCTATAATAAATCGAACTTTCCACCTATTTCTTTTCATAGAAAAAAGAAATTTCTGTTTTATTGTAGCACATTTTGTCACAAAAAACAGTAAGTTCCCTGAAAAATCATATTTTGCAAATCAATTTAAAGGAGGATTTTATGCCCAGTATCGACTTGAACAAAATATTCAATTTTTCTCTTGGACAACTGACTGTAGAAAAGATTGTCAGTGCAGTGTTTCTTTTGGTGGTATTGTACATTGCTGCCCGCATTCTTGTAAAGATGTTAAAAAAGCTCCTTTCTCGGTTCCCCCTAGACAGAGCTTTGCAAAATTTTATCGTTTCGGTTTGTCGGGTATGCTTATATGTGCTTGTAGGTTTAATTGTTGCGGATTTTTTGGGAGTGCCCACTACCTCGCTGGTTGCAGTATTTAGTGTTGCCGGTTTGGCAATTTCTCTTTCTATTCAAAATACCCTATCCAATTTGGCTGGTGGCGTTATTTTACTTATTAGCAAACCCTTTGCTGCTGACCACTATGTAGAGGCTGGCGGTGTTGGTGGTACAGTAAAGGAAATCGGCCTTATTTATACCAAGGTAGCCACCCCTGACAATAAAATTATCCATATTCCCAACAGTGATATTTCTTCCAGCCGCATTATCAATTATTCCACTGAGGAGTTCCGTCGGGTAGATGTCACCTACTCTGCCTCCTATGATGCCCCACTGGAAACTGTAAAGGGGGCACTGGAACAAGCCATTGCCACCATTCCTGAAATTCTTCATGATAAAGGTCATGAACCTACTGTTGCAGTGACAAATTATGGAGAAAGTTCCATTGACTATGTGGTACGAGTTTGGGTAAAAAATTCCGACTATTGGCCTGTAAATTTTGCTTTGAATGAGGCTGTAAAGTACAGCTTTGACAAAAACAATGTGGAAATGACCTACCCCCACTTGAATGTGCATTTAGTAAAGCCCTAACATAATAGAAAAAGACGATTTTCCCATAAGAAAATCGTCTTTTTTATTTGGAATTTTTGGTTGTACTGTTTTCCCCATTGTGCGTAATAGAGAAAACAATACAATGTTTATAATTACTGGTCTTGATGATTGTTTCGATGGCGGATAAATTCCTTTGCCGCCAATATAACCACGCCAGTTGCTGCTACACCAATGGCAAGCACAGATACAACAAAGCCGAGTTTGCTTTCTTCTTTGTTCTGTACCTGAGAGTTGGGCACAGTAGGCTGTTTCTGGGCCTCGGGTTGCTTGTTATCCTGTGTTGTGGATGTATTCTTGTCAACAGGGCTGCTGGGGTTTTGTTCAACAGGCTGCCCACCATAGGTTTCTTTTACAACCACAGAGCCAGACCCTCCGGTTTTTACCAACAATGCAGCCAAATCTTGGATGGTATAGTTATAGGAACCGTTGGCATTGGCAAGGCTTGCAGCGGTTAAAGTCATCTGTGTACCCTTATGGGTTAATGCCAAAGTAACACCCTTGTCTTTAACTGCGGTGATGATGTAACCGGGCACATAGGTGGCACCAGAACAATCACTGGTGAGTTTTGCACCCTTTGCTGCTCCTTGGATAGAGGCCAAAACGCCCATCCAATATTGTTCCTGTTTGTCCTCTTGGGGTTGCTGGGGAGTTTCGGGGGCTGGAGTTGGTATGGGTCTTGGTGTTGCGTCTGGGTTAGGGTTTTGGTCGGGGGTAGAAGTTGGGGCAGGGGTCGGCACCGGCTTTACTGTTGGTTCTGGGTCAGGGGTGGGTGTAGGTTCTGGACTTGGAACAGTAATTGCCTCAAATTCTCCGCTGATGGTTACTGATTCCTTGGGCATTACAAAAGAATAGGTTCTGCCGGGAACGGTTGCCTCTATATTTTGTAACTGTCCAGCAGATGTAACCACTTTCAGGCTACCATCTTTAAACTGATACCCCTCCTCGGGTTGTACGGAAACCTCAACCTTTTCTCCAAAAGCAGCCTCTTGCATAGCTGGGGTAATGGTGCCATACTCTGGTTGTTGTACAGCAATGCTTTGGCGAACCTTTGCAAATACTACCTGTATTTGGGAATCTGCTGTTATATTTGTTAGAATGTAGCTATCATTTGCGGGATTATGTTGGGCTGCTACTTCACCCGCTTTTACACTTTCCACAGTATATCCTTCTGCTGCCTTAACCAAAACAATAGCTGTACCTGCATCTTGTACAAGCTGTGTGGCAGGGCCAGCTATACCACCTTCTGCACCAGAAATTGTTACTGTGTGCATAGTGGTTTTTGCATCCACAAAGGTTACAACTACATCCAAATTTTGCGCCACAGATTCAATAACCAATTCATTGCTTTGGAAAGGCACAGGCCATGGCTGACCATTTACCAAAACACTGCCTACAATCGTTTCTGCTTGGGGTTCCATGGTAATCACAGCATTTTCACCATCCATTACACCAGCGGTTGCTACTGTAACTGTACCATTGCCTTGGGCTGTGGCAGTAATTGTATAATCAGGGATTTCTTCAAATGCTGCCTGTAATGTAACTCCTTGGGCTGGCATTATAAAAGTATATGTTCCATCCTCTTTGGGTTGTAGGGCGAGGGAAGAACCATCCTCTAGGGTTACTGACAAGCTATCCTTTACAAGGCGCATTCCCTGTTCTGGCTGAACAGTAACGATAATTTCATCCCGATAGAAGGCTTTTCCCTCTTGGGCAGAAGTTGTGATAGTTCCACCAACAATGCTTTCTTGTACAACAACAGGGTATGCCTGTTTTTCAAACACAACTGCTACACCAACAGGTTGATTGGGCATTGTAAAAGTATAGCCTTGCTCTGTTGGGGTAAGGTTCAAAGCGGCTCCATCCTGTGTGGTTACTTTAAGAGAATCTGGTTTTATTTGATATCCAGTGAATGCCTTGGGAACAAGGGTGATTGTGGTATTTTCAGCAGCTTCTAAGCTGGAGGGAATTACCACGCCGCCTTCCATTTCAGACAACTGAATTCCATATGTAGCAGGTGCAAAGGTTACTTGTACCTGTACATTTTCCTGAATGTTGGTAATAATCAATCGTCCATCTTGGGGAATGTTCTGGGCTGCACCATTTACCACAACTCGATGGGGCTTATATCCCTCATTGGGTGTAATTTGCACCACCGCATTGTCTCCAGCTTGTACTTGGGAGGAGGTAAGCAGTTCTGCTTTGCCATTCTCACTGCCTACAACAGAAACCGTAAACATGTCACCTGTGGGTTCATTCTCCCACATACGTTCCACCACGGCATAGTCCACACGACTGTAGCCGCCTTTTACTGTGACTGTAAGCAAGTGGTTTGCATTTTCTTGTGCATTGGGTACAGCAATCTTCCACATACGGGCAGACACTTTTCCATTGTTTCCCAGTGTGGACACATCCAAGGCTTCGGGCTTTATTTCTTGCCCATCCAGCATAAAGGTCATTTGTCCATATACATTTTGTGGGTTAGAATCTCCCATAGGAGTGACACCGCTGTATAATTGCAGCCCTGTACCGTAAAATTGTACGCTATAGCTTGCATCCTCTTTGTTGGTGCGAGTAAAGCCAAGGTTTTGATATTGTGCGTTTTGTGTATGTTCTACCCAGCCATTTTGTTCATCGGTATCCTTATCAAATCCGCTGTTATCTGTGCCCATAGGTTTGGAAAGAACATTTTCGGGTTGATATACAAAATGATTTCTTTGGGAAACATCTGTCTGAGTTTGATTGATGTACTCTTGTACCGCTTTAGCTCCTTGGCTATTTTCTTGTGTGATATCGGCAGGTAAAGAACCTGTATAGGTTACTTTTGCACCATCAATACCGACTTGACTTCCATTGATTTTTTGGATGGTAAGTGTGTGAACCCCTTGGTCTAAGCCTTCAAATACAATGCTGCCTACGCCTTGTGTTCCGTTTTTCCACTGGGGTTCCCCCTGTCCGTCTGTGATGGCTGCACGGATATGTTGTGCTTGGTCGGCTCGCAGCAACAACTCCACCTTATTGCCATAAAAAGTGAAGGTTGCTTCAGCTTTGTCCCAGTTGGAAAAATGGCCATCATTCTCCAAAGGATACTGAGTTACAGTTCCGGCATTTGTTTCGATTTCACGATATGACCAAAAATCATTGTAGGCAAAGCGGAACAATCCGGTTCCCATTGTGTTATCGTTTACGGTAATTGTGTTGGTGCGCTCTGGGTCTAGGGTTGTGCGACTCATCTGCACATCGTAAATGGCAGGGGTTCCCTCTGCCTTGTTGATGGTTAGGCGGATACCAGTAGCCTCTGGAGAGGCTGTTGCTTGACAAGTCCAAATGCCCTCGGATTTTGTAAAATTGCCCAAGGGGTTCCATTGTCCAGAAGCATCTCTGTACTCTGCTACCATCTCCTGAATGGCAGTTCCCTTTTCGATGACAGTGAGTTTTTCTACCAAACTTTCTGCAAATGTGTTTTCTAGTGTATAAGTATCACTGGTTTGCTGTGGTTGCCAATAGGTTTCTGAATGTCCATCAAAGGCAAAGGAAGCATAAGCCCCTTCGGTTTGAGAGTTGGCAGAAGCTGTGGTGTTTGTATTCCAGAAATACAGGTTGGCCTCACCGCCACCCAAAACAATAGTAAACCTTCCATTTTCATCTAGTGTTACTTCTTTCAGGGCACCATTGTTATCCTTGTCTACTTCGTATAGTTTATAGCCAGCCTTAATAAAAGCGGGGTCTGCTGTGAGGGTAATTTGTTGCTGTGTATTGTCGGAAGAACCCTCTTCACGCTGGGGAATGTTAAACTGGTTGTATCGTTCTGCGGTTCCAGCTACAAGGCCATTCATTACCATAAATGCCTTTGGTGCAGTTGCACCCGCAAAATACTCGGCAATCTCGCTTTCGTACAAACCGGGCAGTGTATTAAAATATCCCAATACAACATCCCCTGTTTGTCCATTGTGTGTTTTGGACAAACTTTGTACATCTACCCCAGACAATCCAAATTCCTGATTTTTGGCTGCGCTCTCTGGGTTGTCAAAATTACCACGACGGAACCCAGCAGCAGAGGCATCCTGCTCGTTGCCCATTTGACCAATTTTAAACATAATCCAGTCATTGTCCAGTCGGGTCAACTGGTCATCGATGGCATGTACACGGTCAATGAGTTGTCCCCACTCTAACAAGCCTCGTGTGGGGGTTCCATCTTCATCCCATAGGTAAGAACGGTCAAACTGATACTCCACACGGAAGAAATTCAACCATTTCATACCCGACAAAATGGAAGTGTTCACTACCAAATTTTTGTTTGACTGAGAGTGATTAAAGGCAAAGGCATCCAGATATTGGCCAAACATAATTGGTTTTGTTCCAGTGCCATCCACACCACCATCTGCCAATTTGCGATAGCTTTCCCATGTGGGAAGATTTAGCAACTTTCTAGCTGCATTCTGCTGTATAGAGGGATTGGAAAGGTTAATGCTGGAAGGATTTGCCCAGCTAGAATCCCCATAATAATCATCCCAAGTAAGCAAATCGGGCTGTGCAATTCGCATATACTCTTTTACATTTGCTTCTCCCCACTGGTTGGGAAACTGGTTGGTATGCAAAATAATACCAGGGTAGTGCTGCCGAGTCCACTCAAACCATTTGCCGAATGCCTCTGCTTCACTTTTGCTGTAACCACCTTCATCACCAAAGCAGAAACTAATGGCGTTGTAGATGTAGTTTTTCATGGCTTCGGGAATAAAATCCCGTGGTTCCCCTGCATTGCCCATGTTGTTTCCACCAAAGGGAGCCTTTGCAATGCCCCATACGGAATTGGGATTATATAGCATATAGTCGGCATTTTCAAAATTGGGGTCATAGAATAAGGGGCCATCATAGCCGAATTGACGAGCCTCCTCCACGGTGGGAGTGCCTCTGCCATAGCCACTACTGGGAGTCCAACCCAACATGGGGAATCCACGTTCTACAACTGTTGCCTGTCCACTTGCCAAATATTGATGGCGTTCTTCATGTTGGTAAGGGACAGCTGCTCCTTCGGGGGCTGGCTGCTTTTCTGGCACCTCTGCGGAGTCATAAAATACTTTAAACTGGTACAACCGCAGCTCTTTTTCTGGGCGTTGCCAATGGGTAACTTCAAAACGGATGTAACGTGCATCATAGGACACACCAAATTCATAGCGTGTTACATTTTGGTGCCATTGCACACCAGTATTCATGTTGCCATTGGTGATAGGAGTTTCCCAATGTTCTCCGTCGGTACTAACCGAGATTCTTGCTTTGTTGTTTCCCAAACCCAAATTGGAGGGGCCAAAAGCTGCACGGATACGGCTGACACTGCGCACAGAACCCAAATCCACTGTAAACAATGTTACAGGGTCTTTTGTTCCGTTGGCGTCGGGCAGTTTATCTCCCGGTACACGCCAGTAGCTTTCCTCTGTATCAACATAGCTGCCATCAGCCTTATTGCTTTCTGGCAATATTACATCATAATCTTTTTTCAAAATTTCCAGCAATTTTTCTTTTTGTCCTATGTCTGTTTCTACAGAAAGGGCATTTGCTATTTCTGGATTTTTTACAACTGGAACCCGCCCACGGTAGTCAGATTCCGTTTTGTTTACTGTAACTGTGTAGGTATTGGTAGAACCGCCTTCCTCTACCTTTACTTCTAATGGATGTTCTCCCACCTGAGAAACATCCATCTGTACATAACCTTGTTCGTTTAAAGGTTTGCCATTGACAGTTACTTTTGCTGTTTCAGATTCTGCAAAAGGATATACCTGAATGGTATCTACTGAA
Source organism: uncultured Anaerofilum sp. (assembly GCA_944385935.1). GTDB lineage: Bacteria > Bacillota > Clostridia > Oscillospirales > Ruminococcaceae > Anaerofilum. The sequence continues at coordinate 27,409 of CALWZC010000019.1, read as the reverse complement.
GCATAGGCTGTTCCAGTATAGTCCATAACTTTGGGCGAGAATCCAATGTCGTTGGGGGAAGCATTTTCTGGATAGCCACTGGTTGACTCCAACTGGTAGACTTTATCCAAAATAAGGTTTTCCAGCTCTGGAGGCTCACTCTGTGCCACAACTGGTGTGGGCAACAATGACATAGTAGATGCTGCTACTGCACTGGCACATAATAGGCTTAACATGCGTTTGCCCATTCCATGCTGCCATATTCCAGGGTTTTCTTTTTGTGTTTGCCTCATTCTTTTTCCTCCTTTTGTATTTTGGTTGGGGTATTTGGGGGCTACACAATCGTTGCAAAGTTTCTATATTCATCATATCTTGCATTTCATCGTCAGAAAAGTGTATTTTTTTCAACTTGTGTGTGTTTTTTTGCTTTTATGTATAGTTTGGCTTTTTTTGTTCTTTTGTAGACCATAGAATATAGATGGCATTATCATTATCCACTGCGGAAGGGTTAACTTTGGAAGGATACGTTGTTGACACAACCATTTGTGACCACTTTTTTGCTATTAAAATATTATTCAACGAACTTTATACAGAATTTGAAAATAATTGACATAAATATCTTTTTTGTGGTAGAACATCCCTGATTTTGGGCTGGGCTATGAATAAACGGGGATTTGCTTTAACTGGTGCCATTTTGTATACAGTCGCTTTAGTACTATTCCCTGTTTATTTTATGCTTGTTATTGTACAAATGGTTCTTTCTTATGTAGGCTTTGCAAAACTCAAAAAAATTATTGATGCAAATAACGAACTAAAAGTGTAAATAACCGGTATATGCAATCATCTAAATGAGTTGATGTACCATTAGTTAATTTGCTTTTACAGAGATTTTAAAAACTAATTTCCTTATCTTCTTCATTAAGTAGTCAACTTCATCATCTATTTTTTCTAGCCACATTTATTGCACTAGTGGAAAGTAAATCTGGTGGATAACAAAAATTAAGTCTATTTTCATGATAGTAAAACAGCCGCCTTATAATAAGGTCAAAACCGTATTATGAAAACTACACTTAATGAAACTAAAAGAAGCAGTACACACCAACTTATAAAACCAAGTGGTGTATGCTGCTTCTTTTCTTGTTATAGAAGTTGTATTTTACTTTTCTTTCCAGAAAACCGGGTCAAGTATAATATTTTTCGCAAATAAGAAATGAAAAAAGAAACATAGTTTGCAGACCCTAGCATGAATGAAGTCAGTTGAAAACGGAGACGTCCTCAATGGTATTCTCTAGGTGCTTTATATTCATGTACTTCTTGTTGTCCCACTGGGTACCAATTACATGGCGCAGTTTCTCCACAACCGCCTTAGCCTTTTCTCGGGCTGCTTTCTTACTCTCCTGTTCGTGAATCTCCTTAAGCATTTTGGCTATCAGCTTCACCTTGGAGCGAGGCGTAACTGAGAACACATTGCAGTAAAAGTGAACGGTACACCGCTGGTATTTGGTCTCAGGAAATACTTCACCTACAGCCTGTAGCATGCCAAGGCATTTGTCGCCAACGATGAGTTTCACTCCCTCCAGACCACGGCCACGCAGGCATTGGAAGAAACTAACCCAGCTGGCCTTGTCCTATTTCATGCTCTCAGCGGCACCGAGAACTTCACGATATCCCTCCTTATTTACTGCAATCGCCACCAGAACGGCCACATTTTCAAACTCTCCGCCCTAGTTACGGTGCAGATATATCCCATCCATATGGATATACGGATACTTCTCACCCTACAAGGGACGATTTCGCCAATCCTTGATGTGGACATATGCCTTCTTATTCAACTCACTGATGGTCGAGGGGGGATACTTTCATGCTCCACAAGCCCTCGGTAATGTCCTCTACATGCCAGACGGATACTCCGACAAGGTACTATCTCAATCAAAGCCTCTTCCACACTGCTCTCCCGACTGCGATATCGCTCGATGATGGCCGTTTCGAAGGAAATGCCCTTGAGCCTGGGCACTTTCAGGGTAACATCCGCAGAAGTGGTAGTAAGATTGAGGCTATAGTGACCGCTGCGATAGCCCTTGTGCTGTTCATTGCGCTCATACCGGGCAGCTTGAGTCAGTTTGTCCGCCTATGCATCCAGCAGCTCATTGAGGGTTTCCTCTACGCTGCATCGAACCAGTTCTTTGATTTCCCCCTTGATAACTTCCTCGTTTAGCTGTAGAATCTTATCAGACATGGTTTGCTGTCTCCTTTCGATTGAATACTCATAACCCTTTCAGTGAGAATGCTAACAAAGGTATCAATAGAGTGATTTCAGAATGGTTTGCGACAGATTTTGAGAATGAGTTGCCAAAATTGATTGATGAATGTGTAAAGGAGATGTTGATAGCGTGATGTTGCCACCATCGGAATGGTACGAAAGAAAATGTGAACTGTTGGAGATTTTTTTGATTATGCAATCTATCAAAAGTATGGAAGTGATGAAAAGTATAGTTACAATAACCTCCGAGAAGGTGCTCCACCTAAGGCATGGGAGGCATATGAAGAATGGAAAACAATTGTTGACCGTGAGATAGAGCTAAAAAACAAAACCCCTTTTCCGCATACAATCAATAAGAAATGATATTAAAACGAGAAGCAAAGAGAAAAAAGAAGTATTCTGTAGAACCACTAATCTATAACTATATTTCTCGATATTTAATAGCATTTTTGTTTGCTAATTTGATTGTAAATGGCTTATATTTAAAATCCATGGGACTTTCCATTTTTTTACCTAAGTCTTCACTATCATCATTTGTTATCTTTTCAGTACAACTTTCAATTCCCTTGTAGCAAGAAATTCCTGAATATTTTTATGCTTGATACCTTTCTGCATTATATCCAACTAAATCCATGGTAACTATATATTGTGGAAAGTTATCTTGTATGGAATTATACATTCCATACTATTGTATATTCTTTTGAGTGATAAGCCGTTCAAATTCTTTTTCTAGTTTCTCTTTATTCTTGCAGTTGGGGACAGACAATTTTGAAATTACCTCTGCTAACCGAAGCTCTAAAAGTACCTTATCCATCTTCTTGTCTGATTTCAGCTCTGCCTGCTTTTTCTCCCAATTGGAGAGGTTTCCATCAAAAGAAATAAGCTTTTGGTTCTCAATCCGAAGAATTCGGGTAGCACATCTATCACAAAAAGCCCTGTCATGAGAAACAAACAAAACAGTTCCTTCATATTCCTTCACCATCTTTTCTAAAGCCTCTATAGCGGGCATATCTAGAAAGTTGGTGGGTTCATCTAGCAAAAGTAGATTGGCTGGAGAGCCAAATAGTTTGGCAAAGGTCAACTTAACCCGTTCACCACCACTTAACACGCCTGCTTTTTTGAATACGTCCTCTCGGCGGAGTAAAAGCCTACCCAAAATACCTCGCATCGTTTTCTCGCTCTGAATGGATGTTTCCATAACATTCTCCAAAACCGTTTTGTTTAAATCCAAAGTATCTAGACTTTGTTTAAAATATCCAATTTTCACTTTGGGAACTAAATGTATTGCTGGCATACCAGACCAAATCAATTCCATAAGGGTGGTTTTTCCTGCTCCATTTGGCCCCACTAATGCAGTTTTGCTTCCTTTGGGCAAGGAGAAGGATGCATTTTCAAAAATCAAGTTATCTCCATAGCGAAAAGTGATATGATTTCCTGTAACAACTTCTCGGTTGGCAGGCGGGTTTGTCAGGGAAAAATCAATGTGAATCAAGGGAATTTTCCGGGGCTTTTCTTTTACTTTTAACTGTTCCAGACGGGACAAAATATTTTTTCGGGCGTTGTCCAATTTCTCCATTTTTTCCCCTGCTGCCCGTTTATGAAGTCGGGCTTCAGAGTTCCCCATACGGCTGGGGGCTTTCTGGACACTTTTGCTGGCTTGGCTCCGCTGGCAAGCCGCTTTCTCCAATCGAGATTTTTCCGAACAGTACTGCTGATATTCAAATTCTTGTCGTTTAATGGTATGTTCTTTTTGTTGGCAGTAATCGCTGAAATTTCCCATATAAAAATACAGCTGTCCATCTTTTATCTCAATGATTCTAGTACACAGCCGGTCCAAAACTGCTCTATCATGGCTAATAAGCAATAGAGTGGAACACCGTTCTAGCATTTGACAGCAAAGTTCTACTCCATCAGCATCTAGGTTGGCTGTAGGTTCATCAGCAAAGGTTAATGGAGAATTTCCATTCATAGCCGCCAATCCCAAACGTGTCATTTCACCACCACTTAGATTTTCCCGAGAAAGTTTCCCCAAAAGCCCAAACTTATGAGAATTTTGCTGGTTTACTTGTCCTACCCGTTCTCGGAACTGCTTAAAATAACTTATTGATACGTTCCGAATCACGTTTCCTTCGTCTGGTGTCAGTTCCCCAGACAGGATATTCAGCAAGGTGGTTTTGCCCACACCATTGGCACCCACAATACCAATGCAGTCCCCTTCGTATATATTTAACTTTTGAAATTCCAGAATTTTTCTCTCTCCAAAATACTGGACAATATGATTTGCAGATAATAAAATTTTGGACATAAAAATACCTCCTTAGCCTTGCAGAAGGCACTGGAGGGCAGTTTGGACGCAAAAAATCTCGGAAACACACAATGTTGTATATTTCCAAAGTACTTCCAAAAACGGAAAGGCCCAGCAATATCCGCCTAACTCCAGCACAAACAAAGGGTATAAAATCCCTTCTGCATTCAGAATCTTGTTTGTGTGAAATACTTAGCGAATATACATTCTGGCAGCACCTTTCCCTTTCTTCTTAATTTTGTTCCAGAATATCACAATTGATGATTTTTAGCAAGAGTTTTTATACAATCCATAGGAAATGAATAGTTGTATGGTTGTTTTGCCCACTTTAATTTTGTGCCACGATGAAACCTTCCTGCCGTTTACAATACTACTCTATCTCCAATTACTTGTTCTCTCTACACAAAGCAATTGGTTCTTTTTGCTGGTATAGCTTAGGTTATTTGTTGCCCTGAAAACTCTGTTGTAGATAAGCTAGATTGTGTTATTTTTCACCCAAACTATAATTTTTCAAAACTCCTTTTTCCATAAAATACACCTCATCACATAGTTGTTCAATATCTTGCTTTATATGAGAAGCAACAATAATAATTCTTTGCGGATTTTTCATTGATATAAGCAACTTGCGAATAGAATCTGCTCCCTCTGGGTCCAATCCATTCATTGGCTCATCTAAAATAAGCAATTGAGGACTTTCCATAATTGCTTGTGCTATTCCAAGTCGTTGCCTCATTCCAAGGCTATATTTTCCCACCGTCTTTTTCTCATTTGGGTTTAATCCAACAGCTTCTATTGCCTTGTATACCTCTTGTTGTCCAATTTTTCTACGCAGACCTGCCAGCAAACACAAATTTTTTTGTGCTGTATAATAAGGAATAAATCCCGGCGTTTCAATAATTGCACCAATGCTTTCAGGAAAATCTCGCTCTATATCTATCCATTGGTTATTTACTCGCACACCGCCTGTTGTAGGCCGTACAAAACCACAAATACATTTCATCAACATAGTTTTTCCTGAACCATTGTGTCCTACTAAACCATAAATTTTTCCGCCTGTAAAGTTAGCTGTAATATTTTTCAAAATAACTTGCTCCCCAATCACCAAGGACAACTTTTTTACATAAATTTCTGGAATGTCATTCATTTGGCTTTCACTCCATTTCAGTCACATCAAAAAAATTATACTGTTGTATCTTCCGCCAATCCAACGCAATAAGTACACAAACACAAAATATTAAAACAACATAAGACCCCCACAAAGGAAACATTACCCGCCGCAATACAGAAATGTGTCTTAGCCAAATGTTTGCATGCGCCATTGGAAAAAACCACATCAAAGCACCTTTCAAAAATGCTACTGCTGCACCAAATGCTACAATACATACAGTAACAAAAAAGCCTACTTTTCTATGCCCTGCACACCAAAACCATAATAGCAGTAAGGACAAAATTAACAAATATAACACTTGAAGAAAACATGTATTAAACAGTGCCATATAGGGAGACATTTGATTGTAAAGCTGTTCTGGGATTAAATCCGCAGCAAAACTTTCTGCTTTATCTGGAAATGTTCGTGTATACAATCGAACTGTTTCGCTCCAGTTTGCTTTCCACTGTAGCTGCCCTACTAAAGGCACTGTAACACCTACAGCAATGCAAATCAAAAATGTAGAAATTGCCATCAAAACAAACAAAAGTTCTCCTTGTATCCAGCTTTTTCTTCCAACACGGTAAATGAAAAACATTGCATTACCATCTGTACGTGGAAAATCTCCTAATAAAACCAAAAATATCAACGGAATAAATAGCATCAATAAAGGGGAATTTGTTACAGCAATAAACGGTTCTAGCCAATGTATTGGTTTTTGCATCTGTTCTGCCATTTCCGACAATGGCTCCACTGCAATTTGATATAAAAAGATTAATAACATTGGGAATAAAATTACACGTGGGTCAGTAATCCATTTTATATACTCTGCTTTTGCTATCAACCATACTGTTTTTTTATTACCCACCAATATCCACCTCGAATCCTGCAAAAATACAATTTAGTACCAAAACTATACCTAATCCCCCCAACAACCACAACCAAACCCACATGTTGGGTTGTGTGACAGCAGTTGATAAACTTGTACTAAACCAATTTGCAAACCATTGTGCTTTCTCAAAATTTCCAATTTGGAGCTGTTCTCTATAAGGGCGTGTCATCAAAGTATCGTATAAAAAACGGAGCAAAACAGGGATACAAAGAACCAAATATCGATTGTGCAATCTACGAACCAAAAATAGTGCTGGCAAAGCAAAAAATGCACCATAAAAAAACTGATTGATTGCCTGTCCAATGATAACTGTACCAGTACCCAGTATTCCTACCAATCCTTCCAATGGGCTGTTGGACACAAAAACTTCTGGTGGAATATCCCCAGCTGGAAGCAAAAGATATACAGGCAATGCCATTCCTACATATCCTATTAGCATCACCATTCCACCTGAAATCCAGCCTGCAATTATACAGCTACACAAATATGAATTTTTACTTTGGCGCATGATTGCAAAACGGCCAAATCCACTTTTTTGCATTTCAAGCAGTAATGGAACACTTGGAAAAGCAGCCAAAACAGGCAAAAAAGTAGCAATATATTGTGGCCCTGCGTTTGCAATAATATTTACCGCAGAGGGCATGACAAAGCCAATATTTGCTATATCTTTTTGGGAAACACAAACAACCAATACTTGTATTATAGAAACTGTTGCACCTGTTTGTGTCACTGTAGCTGGAGAAATCAGAAACAACAAAAATGCAGTGGCTGCTGCCAACCACAGACCACTGCTACTAAATATCATACAAAATATCATCTTGAGGTTATAAAAAAACGGTTTTACTCCCTTCATTCAATTTCCTCCATTGCAGTCAACTCACCATTAACAACATCTACATAATAATTATATCTGGCTTGATTATTGGGATTTGTGACACACACTTTCCAAACGGGCTGCATTGTTTGTACAGTTTCTTGTTCTGTTACACTAACATCGCTGTCTGCAATATATACCATCTCTGCATATTCCACTTCAAAAGTAGTTGCTTGTGTTAATTGTTGGGAAATGATTTCTATTGCACTACTAAAAGGCAAGATTTTCTCAATTTCAGGCTCAGGCTTCACTGTTCTAATGCGGTCTATATTTACTGTTGCATCTAATACATCTGGTTCTATCAGCATGGCGTTTGCCATGTCTATTCCTGAAGTATTGTATGGTTTTAATCCGGGAACATCACGCAATCCACTCCCTTCACCATAAAAAGTATCAAAGGGAATATTGTTGTATACTGCACGGCACATCAGGCGCAAGGCTTGAGCCGAATCTGTAATATCACATACAATCACACTATAAACCTGATAAGTTAAATCTGGATTTGAATTTTCCAAAAAATAATTTTGATTAATTTCTTTATCAAACACATTTATTGCATCTTTTAAAGAAATTTCCCCTGATGGAAGTTGAATTACCATTTTATCATCCGCACCAACACGGAAATCATATACCTCTCCCCCATAAGAATGGATACATGGATGTGGTGAAAGCTCAGAATTCAATTTGGCAATAGCTCCTCGATTCGTCCATAGAGCAGTTCGTCCAAGTGTAAACTGCATTGTATCTGCTTCTAACTCCCCATGATAAATAAGCCCTTCCACCCCATTATATTGTTGTTCTGTTCCTTCATTTCGAATCTCAGCAAGAGAAGTTTCTCTTGTTTCACCTGTATTTTCATCAAATACAGAAACAATAATATTTTCGGGAGTACACTTTTGAAATTGAGAGAAAAATATTTCTGCCTGAGAAGCAAATTCCTCAAAAGATTTTTCCTGGGGTGTATGAATCAGACTAATTGGTGATACTTGTGTTGGAACCAAAAAATCAGATGAAATTGTACCTGTTAAGTTTGGATATACACCTTGTTGTAGATTTTCTGATGTTTGCTTAAAATCTTCCTCCAGATGCTCTCGCCCTACAAAAGCTACCTTTCCTACATTGATATTTTCGTCCTCCCCTGCTGTTCCGCAGGCAGAAAACACCAGACCTATCAATATGAAAATTGGAATCAGTTTTGCTTTGAACATATTTTTTCTCCTTTTTAAAATTGCCCTGCCAAAGTAATATATTTCAGCAGGGCATAATTATCAGGCAATACTGATAGAACCACTTGCTATAGCTGTGCGGTCAGCACTTAATGTTTCACTAAATGTACAAGTGTTAGAAGATAGATAGCCGTTAAAACGATATGTTCCACAGTCCTTGTAATATTTATTGCAACAATACCAAAGTAAGATGGTTAGTAAAGTGAATTGATACAAGTTGTAGTTCGCCCTACTTGATGTACCTATTCTACTATAATTGTGCAATTAGAACAATTTACAAAAACAACAAATTTGAATATACATTTTTTACCAAACTAAACAAGTGTAACCCATAGAAAAGACCGCTTTGGTAATCCCATAATGGAGGCGCATTTTTATATTTAGGTTGGAGTTATTTGTAGTTTGTTTGCTTTGTTATTTTTAAAAAAGCAGCAATATCTGAAGGCTTTTGATAATTTTTTACAATTATCAGTGTAGGGTTAGCATTTTATAGCTTTGTATCCCATCTGTCACAGAATGCGTGTACAGGACTATTTCCTTTGAATGCAGACTCTCCCATCAACTTAGCAACAGTCTGTCGAATGGCTTCCCTGCTGGAATTGTATGTATTAACATAGGTCGGAACCATAGCTAAATCAATCAGATGAAAAGGATGCGCCACAGAGATTCCAATAGTGGGAATCTCTGAAGCATACCAAGGGATTTCAGGGCCCATAGGAATTGTCCAGTGAAGACTTCGTTCATTTGTAGTAGAAAAACTTCCTACATTACACAGAACAATAGCAGCATCATATTTTTGAGTGTATTGAGCAACAGAAAGTTCTGCAAGTGCTTTTTTTCCATTCACTCCATGAGGACTCAAATACTTTAGAAAGTTAATTTTATATACAGTCGGCTTGAAGCCTTTTGCTTTCAATTCCTCAGCCAACAGCTCACTGGGCTGGCTACGCTTACCTCCAAAGGCTATGTTGCGAATCCAAGTAGTAAGTCCACCACTCTGAACTGTGTAAATAATGATTCGTTCATGCTTTTTCGGATCCAGCGGAAGCTGACTACGAGAATTTTTTACCAAAGTGATTGATTGGTCGATTATCTGCGCTGCTTTTTTCTTATGTTCATCACAACCAATCACATTCAAATTCTGTTTTGGAGGAACGAGCAAACCTGCACGTTGTTTCTCATGGAGCTTCATGGAAGCCTTGAAGGCTAGAACTGTATGTACTGCTTCGTCCAAACGTTCCATTGTCAGCCGTCCATCCTTTAATGCTTCCTTTAGGTATCCCACATCCTCCTCATGGTTTCGATAGTATAGAATCATGTCGCACCCACTCATCAGCATTCGGGGGATAAAATCACGTCGGCGCAGTCTGGAGGTAATGCCAACCATGTGAGTTGCATCTGTGATAATAAGGCCATTAAATCCGAGCTTGCCCCGGAGAAGCCCTTGCAACAGTTCTGGCGCAATGGTAGCTGGCATAATTTCACTGTCATGGATGTCAGGGCAAAATGCTCGACTGTATGAAGGCAGTGTGATGTGCCCAACCATAACACTTGGTACACCAGCTTCAATCATACCACGGTATACTTTGCCATAGGTTGCATCCCACTCGTCGCAGGTGCGGTCGTTACAGGTTGTAACAAGATGTTGGTCACGTTCATCACACCCATCACCTGGAAAATGTTTCATACAACAGGCAATGCCAGCATCTTTTGTCCCACGCATATATGCCAACGACATATTTAACACTGTATCGGGGTCACAACCAAAACAACGCATAGGTATTACACAGTTGCGCCAGTTCACATCAATGTCAACAACTGGTGCAAATGTCCAGTTGCGGCCAACTGCAACCGCCTCCTTACAGCCGTAATATCCCATATAGTAAGCACTATTTGTGTCGCCAGTGGCTGCACAGGCAATAGCCTCCCCCAGTTTTGTTCCACCAGAAACTGCGCCGTTTCCTCCAGCCTCTATGTTGGCAGCAATTAAAGCAGGGATTTTGCTGCTTTTCTGAATTGCATTATTCTGCTCCCATAGTTTTTCAGCAGACATGTTATTGTAGCGGTAGCCACCGAGCTGCAACATCTTTTGTTGTGAGGCAACCTTTTTAGGTGGGTCGTTCCATAACATATCCACCAAAACTTGGTTTAGTTTTTCATCCAGAGTCATGGATGAAAATGTATCTTCTACCCAACGCATATCTTCCACTGTAAGATAAAACGGTTTTTTTGTGTAATCCATTATAAACCTCCATCATATCTATACATTTTCTCTACAATAATTGCTTCTTTGGCTTTTAAAATGTGTATTATAGGGTGTCATTTGCTGCTTATATCTTCATTACAGTGTTCCCATGACCACTGTTAAATTTACAGACAATATGGATGACCAATTTTATTCTCCATTGTCTTTAAGCAGCTGATTTTTCACCGCATTTGGAACCTCAAATTCACTGTTGTGTGCAAACACCACTTTTACAAATATTGTGGCAGGTGCAGCATTTTCTAAATCTTCCAATCCACCTGTACAGGAAAAATCAATTTCTTTGATGGTAGTACCACTCACAGTAATCTGCACATTGCCAGAAAAAAGCGTTACTGGCAGTGATTCCATTTCAGGTGCCACAGCATAAGCAACTGTTTTCATGGTACTTTCGTTCAGTGTTAGAGTGTAAAGCTATGTGTTATTCCCTGTGTCAGTGCAATCGAATTCGCCATTCATACAGACTTGTTTCAGCAACTTTATCAGATGTGCACGATTTGTGAGTGTATTATTTTGCTCTGTCAAAAGCACACCATTTTGGTCACAGAAAATTCCTTCCATAAAATAAACAGCAATATCATCCTTGCGCACACAACTTATCTTATTACCATCTACACGTGCTTGACCATACTTCATCTTCTCATCAAGTAAAATGGGACCACAATCAACACCTAACTTTACATCTGCTGAAAAAGAGTCTTCTTGACTCATCACTGTCCATGCATTGAGCAAACGGAACAAATTCTCTGAAACAGATGACTCTACCTTCATATTTTCGGAGCAAATCGTCTTTTTTACCGTGTCAGGAACAGCAAAGCTTGTGTCAATGGTCTTAGGTTTGAGCTCAGCAGTCAATGTATATGTAGTTTTGTTGGTATCCACCAGAGTTCCCTCAGAAAAGAAACGAAGCGAGAGGAGCTCTTCTCCAGAAAAATCAAGTTCAATGGTCAATTTTTGGGTGTCTGAAAGATTTTTCGCTTGTGCTGGCAATAGAGTCTTAAGCAACCGATTGGCGTTATCTCCTTCCGCCGTCAGCTGGCATGTCACAACTCCACTACTGTGTTTTGCTGAAAACGAAATAGATTTAAAAAGTTCTGCTACCTGCCCGGGTAGTAAAGAGTAGTCTGGGTACAAATCACTTATTTCAAATGCTTTACCATTTTCCATAATGACTGCGCCATCAGTATAATAGAGAGAAATGCCACTGTTTTGTATACAGGTAACCGAATGGTTCTCCACCTTTGTACGTGTGATATCTAGTTCCGTGTTGGTTAGCATGTCATCCAGCTTGACATTCATTGATAATGTCATAGCATTTTCCGGCTGAGTTGCAAATTCTTGTAGTAGTTTGTAACCATTTTTTGCGGTTCCAATCTTGCTACCCACCGATACACATACGGCGACAACCACTATTATAAAACTAAGGAATAGCAATACTATCCATTTTTTTATTTTGGTATTTTTATGTGTCACTTTTGTTTTTACTTCTTCAATGTTTTCTGCAGAAGCAGTTGCCTTCTTTTTTTCTTATGATTCTTGCAAAGTACAATCAGCAATACAAAAACAGCTACCATTACAGCACAAAGGATGGCCCATTGTAGCCACACACTTGTAACAGGTACAATGGCTACATCTATCTCCGCGGCTGTTGCTGAAAAAACTAAATAACTGCCAAATTCTGAGCAGGTCACTTTTTGCCAATCGCCATCTTCTTGAACGAACACAGAATACCCTGCTGCTGTTTCATTTGGCGAAAGATATCGCACAGTATAGCTGTCCTATGAAGAATCTGAGCAAACGAGATGCCACTGTTCCGCTACTGCTTTACCATTGACCAATGCCGAATTTTCTACTGGGGCAACAGTAAGAGTAGTCTTATCATCAAAATTGCCATCCACCAAAAACACTGAACGACCACTAGAACGAGAAATATCGGAAGAAAGTGTCGTCACATACCGGACATATTGGGCTGTTATGATTTTATCAAAATGAAGGTTCGTCAAATCTTGGGAATCCCAAGAAGCGTAGTACCCATCTTTCACTGGAATTTGGGGGAATACTTCGGGGCCAAAGGAATCGCCATAGGAAAAGTTGTAGGATTTAATTTCCTCATCCTCTACCAAAAAGCGAAGAGTAAACTGGGTCATTGAGCTTGGCATTCCACTTACTTGGCACAATGCCTCAAAAGATATTGGTTCAGCTTTGCCAGTATAACCAATACGTCCAAGGCCAGCTAATGTATCTGAAACATAATAATTGTTGGTAAATTCCCCTGTTTCAGTTCCACAAATAGCACCAGTATAGCGGTTGCCATGAGTTATCTCTACCAAGGTATAACAGCCGGATACAACTGTGTTGTCCTCACTAGCACCAGCGATACCACCTATATAATCACCACCAGCCAAAAAACATTTTGCAAAGCTATTTCGGATGGTAGCTCGACATATACCAGCGATACCACCCACATAATCCCCGCTGGTACTTTCCACTTCGCCATAGCTCTCACAGGCTTTCACTGCGCCCAAATCCATACGGCCCACAATACCACCAGCATAATCTTTCTTGGCTGAAATGCTCCCTTCATTTGTGCAGCCAGTAACAACGGCTAGAGTCTGATACTGGAAATCTAGTGAATGGGAAGCTTCCTCTGTCAAATCGTCTTCTGGGTCAAAATCGTACTCTACCGACATAGACCCCACAATACCAGCAACATTTACATCACCTTGCACATCACCATTGTTGATGGCATTGTGCGGTTTGCCCGCACCGGGCTCGCCTGAAGCATCATCGGAAACATCTTCAAATGTATCTGAGGCATTTTTAGTTTTATCAGCTTCAATCTCCTCTTGAACTAGGTCCATAATTATGCCAAGCTGATTGTTAATAGCGCGCATATCTGCCAGTAGGGTATCAGAAGCAGAGGTAAGATTATTGCTAAGACTATTGGCGTTGGTAAGCATCTGGGATAGAGCAGAATCTAAGGCATCTCCTTGATTAGTCACACTGCTATCCACTGGCGTGAAGGAAATTGCTGGTTTGTCAGACAATGTTGCTACAATTTGATTCATTTGCTCCACTGCTGTTCTTAAGGAAGTTAGTGCAGAGTCCAATTGAGCAGTTGCGGCATTCACATCCTCCAGTGCTGCTGCACCAGAATCCCCTATTGACTCCAAGTATCCGCAAGTGGTACTGATATGGGACAAAGAGCTTTCCAGTGCAGTCTTTGCGCTCTGTGCATCAGCCCCAGCAGCGTTTAGTTCAGTTAGCAGGCTGTTGATTGCATCTATACTCTGGCCCCCGTTCAGTATCTCATGAGCCAGTTCCAGTGCTGCTCTCAAATGTCCAACACAACTTTCAGCATATTTAGAAGCCGTTTGCAAATCTTGAGAGGCCTGCTGCAGCTCTGCAACAACTGCTGCACCTTGCTCGTCTGTTGTATCTACTTTGCTGGCCGCCTGCTGCAACAGCTCTGATGCTGTTTGCAGATAGGAGGTTAAATCAGAAACACTGTTCAAAACTGGTTCTGTCTGGCTAATAACCCAAGACAGGCGAGCAGAAACATCATTGATTTGTTCCACATTTTTATTTCCCCAGTCACTCAAAGCTCCACTCAAACCGCTCACCGCATTTTTTGTAGCACTAATATTGGCTGATAAGCTGTTGAAGTTGCTTGCAAGTGTGCTGGAGCTGTTCTGTGCATCGTTAGTAGCCTGATTTGTCAGCCCCTGCAAGGTGTCTAGCTCAGTCCATAGTTTATCTAGCAAATCCTCGTTGTAGCGCAATGTCACTTGAGGTTCCAGCTGACCTACAATGCCACCTACATCTTTGCGACCTTTAATAGTTCCTGTGTTTCGGCAGTCATCTAAATAACCAGATTGACGGCCGACGATACCACCCACGTTATATCCCATATGCTCATAGCCCACATTGCCCACATTGGTACAACTCTGAATTACTCCGCTGGAAAATCCTGCGATGCCACTAATATCAGTACCAGCAGGTACACTATCAGTAGTTCCTGGCAGGGAGATGTTCGACAGGTTCGCAGAAACTTCCACTGCTATTGTATTAATCTCACCATCGTTCCGACATTGAATCAGGCTGCCAGTGTTCTTTCCTACAATACCACCTACATAGTGCTCACCAGTGACTGTGCCCTGAAATTTGCAGCTGATAATCTGACCAGTGGTCTCATTGATTCCCACAATACCACCAACCGAGTCATCACCTTTCACAGCCCCTTCAAAAGAGCAATCCACCAGTTTACCATAGTTCGCGCCTACAATGCCGCCAATACTATTACTAGTGCCATTAGGCATTATTTGGCCTACCACTTTCAGATGGTTTACCACAGCACTCTGTTGCAAAGTATCAAACAACCCAACATTAGAATCTTCACCAATAATGGAAAGGCCGCTGATAGTGTGGCCACCTCCCTCAAAAGTGCCACCAAAGGTGGGAATTGGTAAAAAATCTTCAGCCCTTTCGTCTAGAACAATATCATTATCTAAAATCACAGTCTTATCATAAGACCATGCATCCAAACGGCAATTCTCGGCCAATTTAAGCAGGTCGTTCTGCGATTGAATGTGGATGGTACCATCCTCCGCTTTGGCATCCAAGGTTAGCCACGGGAACAGGAGGCTGACCAACAGAACAATTGTAATACCAGAGGCAATCCAACACTCTGTTTTCTTTTTGCAGACAAAAAGAAACATATCAATTAACGGCACCTGGTAACTGTCCAAATTACCCAAGATATGGCCATACTCTTCTTGCTCGGCAGCATAAGTAGCATAAACCACTTGGGCTACCTCATAATCAAGCCCTGCTAGTTCGGCAAATTCACGAGGTGTCAGCTGGTCGGCCAGAGTATAGCCGTCCACAGCTTCCACATTAGCAATACCCATGGCATAGTCCACTTCCTCGTATTGCTCCAGTTCGGAGAGAATGGCTGCCTCCTTTTGGTAATCGCCTGCTGGCACCATCAGTGCCAGCATATTAGTAGAGGAAAAGTTCTCACTAATCATGTTCTCAGCAATTTGTGTTTGGTTCAGCACTGGTGTTTCTAGCGAGCTTTCTCCATAAGCGTAGGGGCATTTTTGACTGATAGGGAATGCAATTATAATTACAATTGCAAACAATATTGGCATGATAAATCTTGTTTTGTAAGCGAATTTTCCCACAAACGGGATTTTAGGTACAAAATTTCGGTGTTCAGTTTTATCCATCAATGGACCAAACAACATCAAAAGACCCGGCATCACCACAAAAACTGCCAGTAAAGCAAACAGAATAGATTTAATTAGGCAGATGGCCATGTCTGCACCAATGCGGAATTGCATAAACATCATGGCAACTAAACCGCCAATAGTAGTTAAGCTGCTTGAGCCAATCTCAGGTATGGCTTTGCTTAACGCAACAATGACAGCCTCCCGTATTGGCAAAGTTTGGGCTCTTCTTTATATCTGTTACAAAGAATAACAGCATAGTCTGATGTGAACAGCAATACCAATACAATTATCACAGCTACATAAACCATGATAACACTGACCTCGCTGTCTATAGCTTGTTGTTCAGCGTTACCCAATTCGGTGGAAACATATATGTCATAGGGGGAAAGCGCAGATTTGATAGCTTCCAAACTGACCAAACAGTCATTATCTGTCTCGTCATAGTCAAAGGTAACCGCATACAGTGCTGAGGCATTGTTGTAGTGCTCCTTCGTATTGTCGTATTCTACCCCTTGCACACCCTTGATGCCTGCAATTTGGTCCTTCATCTCCTCTGCTTTATCTTGAGAAATATTCGCTACCATAATCTGGGCACTGCCATAGGTGGTAAACTGTTCTTCCATAATGTCCAAAGCCTGCCGCGTTTGGGAATCATCAGGAAGGTAGACAGCCAAATCACTTTCTACCAGCACCCAATTGCGAGAAAAGGCAGAGAATATCAGCATGATAATGGTAATAAGAAAGAACAGATTCCGTTTATCTACAATGAAGGTGGCAAGCTTTTCCATAAAACTGTTGCTTTCTTTTGCATTATTCTCTATCATTCTTTTCATTTACTCCTTTCTTTGTGCTCACTCTTTCGCCATGCCAAAGCATAGTGTTTTTATCATTGTAAAGCGTACCAGAAAGTTTACTACACTCCAGATGGAACACGGAAATGCATTTCAAATCGCTAATCTGTGTGCGTAAATGATGTGATAACCGAAATGAGTGATTATCAATCCGCTCACCAAAAACAGCATTTTCCACCCCAAGCAAGGTAATCGACCCTGTCAAAGTTCCTTCCCCTTTTTCTTCCAGTTGAAGAGTACCTTCTCGAGGTCCAAGCTGACTTTCCAAGACAATCTTGTACTTTTCCATGCGTTTTTCCTCCTTCTGACGCTGAACGGTCATTTTTATATTATCTGGGTTTTCCGCAAAATTCAAAGGACAACAATCCCCTGTTTGTCATAATTTTGACATAAGGTATCTGTTTGACTGATTGCTTTGGCAAAAGAATGTGCTATACTTTAGAAAGTAGAGGTAGGTGTATTTATGGGCGACAAAAATCCTTCTGTTTCTGAACACACAAAACATGCGCTTACTACAGCCTTAAAACAGGCCATGGCACGAAAACCATTAGATAAAATTACAATTGCCGAGTTGACACATGCTTGCAACATTCGTCGTCAAAGCTTCTATTATCACTTTGAAGATATTTATGACCTGTTGCGTTGGATGTTTGAAAATGAATCCATCTCATTGTTGTGTCAACAGGAAGGTGCTCTTCTTTGGAAAGAGGGATTGCTCCAACTATTCCGGTATCTGGAGGAAAACCGAGCAGTATGTCTGTGCGCACTACGTTCGATGGGCCACGATCATATTAAACGCTTTTTTGCATCAGACATTTACGCAATTATCCATCTGACCATCGAACAGCTTGCTGAAGAAATTGGTGTACGCAACCATCTTGATTCTTTTGTGGATGTGGAGATGCTGACACATTTCTATGTGGTGGCATTGGCTGGTATTATGGAAAGCTGGCTATTTGGGGAGATAGACCGTACACCTGAGCAATTAATTCAATTTGCTGACACAATGTTAAATGACCAAGTACGGGGAGCCTCTGCCCGAGTGTAGAGCAGAACTCAAAAAGTCCTTGCTATTTTCTTGTTTTTAGAGAACAAAAATCCCATCTTTGTGTTATAAAACACAAAGATGGGAAAATAGTATAATACTATTGTTTTTATATTATAAAAAAGCACAATCATTAGCAAAAGCATAGGTATTTGTGTAGTTTTTGTTGATTTGGGCGGGGCTTATTTAGTTTCTCACTTCATATATTACTACAATATACAAAAGAAAACGCCCGTAAACCGCTTTGGTTTACAGGCGTTTTTTGACTTGGGTTTGCGTGATGAAATTGATACCCGCTCCGCTCTTTGGTCATAGAACTGGAGATAGTTTCCCCTTCCAATTCGCCTTTTAAAGTAATATGCTGAATCAGACATCAGCAAGCATATGCGAACACATCCCCCTGCAAACGTCCTCTTCCGGCACCACGCTGTTGATACCGCCATGGGTCTGGGTGGACAGGCTGGCTGCACAGCAGGCAAACCGGGTCACAGCAGCCATCTCCTCCACCGTCAGCTCCTCCGGCGCCTTGTTCAGACGCAGGAATCGGCTCATGGCGCTGCCGCCAAAAATATCACCTGCTCCAGTGGTATCCACCACACGAAGTCCAGTGGGCGAAGCCACCTGACCGCAGCCCTGTTTGTTGGCAAAATGGCAGCCTTTGGGCCCCAGAGTGGCATACACCAGCCGAACACCGTATTCATTCAGCAGCTTCTGCGCGCCTCCCTCCGGAGAAATGCCCCACAGAAATTCGATTTCTTCATCGCTGATCTTCACGATATCGGCCTGGTGCAGGCCCCATTCGATCTGTGCCTTTGCATCCTCCTCGCTGTTCCACAGCGGCTTGCGCAGGTTGGGGTCGAAGCTGATGTACTTTCCTTTCTCTTTTGCGTAAGCAACAGCCGCCTGGGTGGCACCGCGAGCCGGTTCGTTTGTCAGACTCAGCGTGCCAAAATGGAACACCTTGCAGCCATCGATCAGCGAATGGTCAACCTCTTCTACACGCAGGCAGGTGTCGGCGCCTGGCTTGCGTGCAAAGCTGAAAGAGCGGTTGCCCGTGCCGTCCAGCGTAACAAAAGCCAGCGTGGTAAACACGTTGGGGTCAAGCGTGATCCCCTCCGTGCCGATACCAAGCTCTTGCAGTGTGCCCACAAGCAGATGCCCGAACGCATCGTCACCCACCTTGCCAATCAGCGCGGTGGAGCAGCTATACTTCTGCAAAGCAGCCAGAAAATTGCCCGGCGCACCACCCGGCTGTGCCTTCAGGGTGGGATAACCGGATTCATCGGTGGAAACGGGGGCAAAATCGATCAGCAGTTCGCCCAGCGCCACAACATCTTTCATACCCATATACCTCCTGTGTTCCATTCACAGAGCCAGATCATAGAGCTGCAGATCCATGCGCGCTTTTCCGCTGGCAAAGAATTCGATGCCATCCGCATCCGTCGGAATATCGTAAAGCGCCAGACTGGCCGCCTGCCGTCCATCCTGCAAAAAGAACTCTGCCGAATAGCGGTCCAGCACCATGCGCAGCTTCAGGGTGTCGCCCACTGCCGTCAAGGGCACTTCCCGCAGCTCCAGCGCATCTCGGAAACCACCTCCATGCCGACGGTCAACACGCAGCAGGCCTTCCTCCAGATCGACACGCAGTTCTGCCCAGTGCCCGCCGCCGCAGGCGAAGCGCAGGCCGAAGCGCCGTGCTTCGGTCACATTCACCTCAAGCTCACAATCCAGCACACGGCCTTGAACGCCACTGAGCCGGACTGCCTGCTCCTGAATCTCCACACCTTGGAATGCCATCCGCAGACGACGAGCTGCATCCAGCTCGCGTACCGGACGCTGGCACAGGGCTCCATCCTGCCAGAACAGTTCCCGGGGCAGCGTCATCTGGCCATACCAGCATGCATGCTCCGGCGGATAGCAATGATCCCAATTCTGCATCCAGCCAATGAGCACCCGCCGCCCGTCTGGCGTTTCCAGCGTCTGGGGTGCGTAAAAGTCCAGGCCACTGTCCAGCGGGGTGTCCGCCTGCTGTACAAAGGGGGTGCCGGGGCCCTCCCAGCTGCCGATCAGCGCTGCCGTATCGTTGCCGCAGTGATAACGGTTGTCTGCGGTCTGGCGCACAAACTGGGGGGAAATAATCACGACCGTGCGGCCTTCTAGCTCAAACAGGTTCGGGCATTCCCACATGCTGCCCAGACTGCCATCGTTCTCCGCAAGGATCTGCACAAATTCCCAACGAGAGTTCGGGTCGAGCGGCGCAGCATTACGGTAGAGCAGCAGCCGTCCGTGGCCATTTTTCCCCCGTCCGCCCAGCAACATATACAGGATTCCATCTCGGGTAAACAGGAAGGGGTCCCGGAAATCTCGGCGGGAATATCCCTCCGGCTGCTGTTCACAGGGCAGCACCGGGGCAGACGCCTTGGTATAGTCCCGTCCATCGCCCACAGCCATGCATTGCTGCTGGATCTCTCCGTCGTTCTCCGGCATAACGCCGGTGTAAAGCAGCAGCTGTTTGCCCTGCCATTCCACTGCTCCACCGGAAAAACAGCCTTTTTCATCAAAGGGCGAATCCGGAGCCAGCGCGCAGGGCTGGTCGTTCCAGTGAAGGAAATCGGTGGTCACGGTATGTCCCCAATGCATGGGGCCCCAGCAGTTGGAATAGGGGTGATACTGATAGAACAGATGGTACTGTCCCTCGTAGCAGGACCAGCC
Source organism: uncultured Anaerofilum sp. (assembly GCA_944385935.1). Taxonomy (GTDB): domain Bacteria; phylum Bacillota; class Clostridia; order Oscillospirales; family Ruminococcaceae; genus Anaerofilum. Next base: position 6,621 of record CALWZC010000019.1, on the reverse strand, counting down.
GTTGGGGTCATTGCACCAGCCCACCGGGGGTACCGCATGAAATACCGGGCGCTGTTCCAGAGGAGTGCGGTGGTCCGACTCATACTGGCGAGCCCTGCAAAGAGTATTAGCTTGTTGCATTGTTTTTCTCCGTAATAAAATTTGCCTGCCGTGCGCCTGGCACGGCAGGCAGTTATTTTTAGCCGTTCATGCTGGCAAAATAATTGTCCAGTCCTGTTTGCTTGAGCTGCAGAAGCTCCTGCAGATTCATCTGGTCAAGCTTGGCAATGTAAGCATCCCATTCCTCGGCAGCGCCGCCATTCATGATCCAGGCCGCCTTCTGGCTTTCCGCGTAGGGCTTCAGGTCGGTCTCGATCTGGGTAATGCGGTCGGTGGTGTCGATGTCAAAGAAGATGGGCGGATAGTTATATTCGCTCTCCATTGCCGGGGCAAACAGCTGCGAAATGATATCCAGGCGCAGAGCAGCGTCGTCCGGCTTGGTGGTGTAAACACCGTAGTAGCTGTCCAGCACAGCCAGAGGGCCGCCCAGATTGGTCTTCATGCGCAGCTCATAGGGAACCACACCCGCCGGGACAGGCAGATGCTGCAGGGTGCCGTCCTCTTTCATCTCGAAGATGTTGTCCTGTGCGGTGTCGCCGTAGGTGCCCCAGTTATCCTGTACCGACTGAATGGGGTCATACAGCTGATCGATCCACTTGGCAGTGAGAGCGGGGTTGGGGTTGGTACCGGTGATCACGCAGCGGCCGATCTCGAAGCCCATTGCGTTCTGCCGGGTGACCGCAGCCTCGCCGTCCGCATTTTTCAGCGGGGGCAACGCCACATAGTTATCGGGAGTACCAGCGCTGGTGTTATCCCAGGCAAGGAACAGGCCATAACGGTCGCCGGCTGCCTTGGACACGTAGGTGTTGTAATCCTGGGTGAACACCTCGGGGTCGATGAGCCCTTCGGCATAGAGGCTGTGCAGCCACTCCAGACCGGGGATGATACCCTCGTCGGCCAGGGTGTAGATCACCTGCTTGTCGTTATTGACCACATAATGGTCGGCATTGTCGCCGTAGCCAAAGGCGCTCAGCAGCACGCCCACGTCCTCATTGCCGCCATTCATCACGAAGGAAAGGGGCAGACTGTCCGGATGGGCCTGCTTGAACGCACGCAGCACCTCGGTCAGTTCCTCGGGAGTGGTGGGCATTGCCAGGCCCAGCTCATCCAGCCAGGCCTTGTTGATCCAGGGAATACCACTGATGGACTGAATGGCTTCTTTGCCGTTGCCCAGCTCCTCGATCCAGGGGAAGGAATAAATGTGGCCGTCCGGTGCGGTGATGAGGGCGCGGTACTCGGGGTTTTCGTCCAGAATCTTTTTCAGGTTGGGCATGTACTGGTCAATCAGCTCATCCACTGCCACGATGGTGCCGTCCTTCGCGTAGCGCAGCAGATCATACTGGCTCATCTGCGCATCGAACACAATGTCCGGCAGTTCCTTCTTGGCCAGAGCCAGTTGCTTTTTCTCGCCGAACTGGTCGTCCACATACACCGTCCAGTCAATGTGAACGTTGGTTGCCTCCTCCAGACGCTGGGCGATCAGCCGGTCGTTGATCTCCTGCCCGGCAAACGAGGGCTCATGAGTCAATGCAGTAAAGGTAACGGTCTCAGTCAGCGGAAAATTGGCAGTTGCAGCGTCCACCGAAGCAGCAGCGCTCTCCTGCGCGGAGCCGCACCCGGTCAGGGCCGTCAGGGCCAGCGCGGCTGCGCCTGCCAGCGCCAGTGCGCGTTTGGAAATCATATTCATCAGATTCTCTCCTTTTCTTAATCGCTGTGTTGCATAATATCGAACGTCCTTACAGAACGTCGGTCAGCCTTTTACAGAGCCCAGCATGACGCCCTTCTCGAAATACTTCTGGAAGAAGGGATACATGACCAGCAGCGGCACGCTGGAAACCACGATGGTCGCATACTTGAGCTGCTCGGCGATTTTGGCCATCATGGCAGCGTTCTGGGCGTCGGCTACCATGCCGGGGCGCGGGGTATTCTGCACCAGGATCGAGCGGATCACCAGCTGCAGCGGCTGCAGCGACTGATCCTCCAAATAGATCATGGCATCAAAGTAGCTGTTCCACATGCCAACGAACTGGTAAAGCACCAGCACCGCAATGATGGGCTTGCACACCGGAAACAGGACCCGGAAGAAATATTGCAGCTCCGAGGCGCCGTCCAGCGCCGCCGCTTCATGCAGCTCCTGCGGGATGGATTTATAATAAGTACGCGCCAGAATGATGTTCCACACATTCACCGCGCCGGGCAGGATCAGTGCCAGCGGGCTGTTGATCAGGTTCAGATTGGATACCAACAAATAAGTGGGCATCAAACCGCCGCCGAAAAACATGGTGATGAGGAAGAAGGTGTTCAGCGCCTTGCGACCCACAAAATTGGGCAGACTCAGCGGATAGGCCGCCAGCAAACAAACGACGGCGGAAAATGCAGCAAAGGAAGACGAATACAGGAACGAATTGAGGAAGCCACGGGCGATCATCTTATCCTGGAACACCCGGCGGTAGCCTTCCAGCGTCCAGTCCTTCGGCAGAAGGCTGATGCCCTGATTGGTCAGAACCACCGGATCAATGAAGGATGCCAGCACCACATAGACCAGAGGCACCAGCACGGCCAGCGCAAACAGCGCCAGCAACACATTGCCGCAGGCAAGAACGATTTTGTCCTTGCGGGTATAAAACTGTCTGGTTTCCATGAACGATACCCCTTTCTTACAGGCCTTCGCCTTCGTTAAGGCGGCTCACAATGGCATTCACAGCAAGCAGCAGTGCCACGTTGATCACCGCATTGAACAGGCCAACCGCCGTGGAATAGCCATAATCGCCGATTTCCAGGCCCAGCCGATACACATAGGTGGGAATGATCTCCGATGTGGCACGGTTCAGGTCGGTCTGAAGGGCGAGCGCTTTTTCAAAGCCTATGTTCATGATCTGGCCCGCCGACAGGATGAACTGAATCACCATGATGGGCTTCAGGGTGGGAATGTCCACATTCCAGATCTGCTGCAGCAGGCTTGCGCCGTCAATGTTGCAGGCGTCGATCAGATCCCCGCTCACACCGGACAGGGCCGCTGTGTAGATGATGGACGCCCAACCGGCGCCCTGCCAGATTCCGCTGATGATGTAGATGGAACGGAATGCTCCCGGGTCGGTCATCAGGTTGGACTGCGTACCCAGCGCCGCATTGATGGGGCCGACCGGAGAAAGGAAGGCAATGATCATACCGGCCATTACGATCACCGAAATGAAGTTGGGCGCATAGATCAGCAGCTGAATCTTTTTGCGCAGCCCCACCCGCCGCACTCGGGAGAGCAGAATCGCCAGGATGATGGGCGGAAAAAAGCCCCACAGCAGGCCGTAAACGCTGAGCTTCAATGTGTTCATCATCAGGCGCGGGAATTCCGTGGAGGAAAGGAAGCGCTGAAAGTTTTCAAACCAGATCCATTCGCTTCCAAAAATGCCCAGGCGATTATTGTAATCCTCAAACGCAATCGCCAGGCCGCCCATGGGCACATACTTAAAGATGAGCGTCAGCAGAACGGCAGGCATTGCAAAAAACACATAAAGCTGCCAGTTGTTTTTCACGTAGACCAGCTTTTGGTGCCGGGTCTGCGCATCCGGGAATTTTGGTAGACTCATGATCCTCATCTCCTGTTTTACATTTGCACAAATTTAATTTACATTTTGTAACCTCATGCATTTACTATACGCCAACTTTTCTTCTTTGTCAACGGACTAATCCGGCTTTTTTATGGATTTGTAGGCATATACAAAGGGGTTTCTTAGGAATTGTGCAAATGAGAAATATGGTTTTACATTTGTTTACATTCTTGCGCTTTTGCATTTTTGCGGTATAATAAATAGGAAAGGAACTCACAGGAGGGATGGTTCGTGGCCACAAAGAAGATCACCATGCAGGATATTGCTGCTGCATGCGGCCTTTCGCGCAATACCGTATCAAAAGTGTTTAACGACCGGGGCAGCGTACCCGAAGTCACACGCCAGCAAGTTCTGACCATGGCTCGCCAAATGGGTTATCGTCAATTGACTGTGCCGGAAAATACGCCTGCACCGCAGGGGCGCAGCATTGCACTTCTGACCCTGTGCATGCCAGGCCGGAACCACTACGGCTCCAATTTCATTTCCAGTTTTGCAAACCGGATGAGCCGTGCGGGTTATACCTTGATGATCTACGAGATCCAGGCAGATGAGCATCAGGACTGCCGCCTGCCCGCCAACTTCGTTTTGGAAAACACCGCCGGTATCCTGTGTATCGAAATGTTTGACCGCCGCTATACCGACTTCATCTGTCAGCTCGGGCTTCCGGTCCTTTTCTCCGATACCTATGCCCGGGCGGATTTTTCCGCTATGGCCGGGGATTTTATCTCGATGGAAAACACCACCAGTTCCATCGCGGTCACCACGCAGCTGATCGAGCAGGGAGCACGAACGCTGGGCTTCGTGGGTGATCACACGCATTGCAACAGTTTCTATGAGCGCTTCAACGGATTCCGCACCGCACTTGCCCGAGCCGGCCTGGCTCTGGACCCGAAGCTGTGTGTGGTCGCGCCCAACAGCTCGCCTTATGGGGAAGCCGCCTGGCTGGTGGAACAGCTGCGTGCAATGCCTAATCTGCCGGATGCTTTCGTCTGCGCCAACGATTATCTGGCCATTAACCTAATGAAAGCCTTGAAATACATGGGGCTGCAGATTCCCTCGGATGTGATGGTAATGGGGTTTGACGATTCCCCGGAAGCGACTGTGGCGGAACCCCAGCTTTCCACCGTGCACATTCCCAGCAGTGAGATGGGCTTCATCGCCGCAGGAATTTTGCTGGACCGCATTCAGCGCCCCAATCTCCCCTACCGCTGCTGCTATATTCAGACAACTCCGGTTTGGCGGGCATCTACACATGCCCTGCCGTCTTCGCTGGTATAACTCACCCTTCTTTACAATCGCATGATCAGCGGATAGAACCTCTGGACTCAAGTCTTTCCAGATACAATAAGCCCCACTTTCCAGCTGTTCTGTATGCTTCGTGCTGACTCGACAGTAAGCTGTAACTTGCAATTTTTCTTTCTTGTGAGAAAAAGAGCTCATTTCTGGTATCATAAAAATTCCTCCATGCCAAAAGTATATCATGGAGGAATTTTTACTATATGATGGCAGCTGTATAAAAAATACTATGTGTAATCAACTCATCTACTTCATCAGTAATTATCACTTTAACAGAGTCATATTCTAAGCCCTGAGCTTTATGAATTGATATTGCATAGGCAACTTGAAATGGTACAATCGCTTTAGATGAACCATCATCATCTTCATCCGTAGTTTTTGTCTTATTTACGACAAAACGAATTATTGAATTCCCATTTGATGCATTCCCAACAATATCGAAGTCCATATTGTTTGTATCCATATCAATAAGTGGTCTATCTATTTCAATATCAAATTGTATTCCTTCATTTGCTTTTCCTTCATTAAGCAGTTGGAAACCAACAATTCGGCCGGACATATTGTTATGTATAACAGGGAGTTGAGCATCCGTGCGTGTAAAAAATCTGTCAGCTGCATTATTGAATAAAATTGGATCCCCTATTTTATAGCGCTGAATACCTCTCCAAATGGTTTCACCTGAATTATTTTCTTGAAGAAAATGATTTATATTATTAATTCCATATAAGCCACCATAATTCAGGCACAAAATTATCTCGCTATATGCAACAGGAGTAAAAATCGACTTATCCAAATTAGCAGAACAACCATATGTCTGAAGTAGATCGTAAATATCTCCTCTCATTTCTCTAACATCTGTCCAAATATTAAGAAGAGCTTGGCTTTCAGTCCTGTATGGGGTTTTCAATTCACACACCGAGGTTTTAGGCAAAAAGAATCGTATAGACTCAAACCAATTGCCGAACTGTATGGCTTCAATTTGATATGTATCTCCAACCAGAATAAGCAACTCGAAGTCTGCTTGCTCAAGCACCTTTCTCATATCCTGATTATTTACAGTACTGCACTCATCAATTATTAAAATATCGCATTTTGTTTTCTCTTCATACCTTCTATTTACAAATTGCGAAATTGTCTTAAATGTACAATTCGATGATGCTACAATCTTCCGCCTCAAGTTATTCACAGCCGAGTTAGTTTGTGCTAAATACATCCTTGATTTACCTGAAAACATATTTGAGATGTGGTTTATCAAATATGTTTTTCCAGTACCAGCAGAACCATAAATAAGTGACACTTTTGATTGAGAAAACATATTAAGTAATGCATCCTTTTTTCATCGCAAAGCAAAACGCCAGTTGTTTGCATCCAATAATTCACCATGTTGGTGTAATTTTCAATACCATTTTGTGTCAGTCTTTTAATAGCACTAATAATTGCCAGTGTATTTTCTTTGTAGTGTTCAATAAATATGTGATCATATTTGATTATTAACTTGCGAAGCTGCTGTTTCGGTGAATTATATAGTTTTTCATTATATACCGAAACTGCAATTGTCAAGCAAAAGTAGACACAGAAAAATAATTTAGAGGAAGCCCCGTTCGGTCCTGTACTGAACGGG
>CALWZC010000018.1 GCA_944385935.1 uncultured Anaerofilum sp. | reverse complement strand
AAAAAAAAAAAAAAAAAAAAAAAAAAAAAAAAAAAAAAAAAAAAAAAAAAAAAAAAAAAAAAAAAAAAAAAAAAATAGTATATATTCAATAGTCATAATTTAAAATTTGTAATTTTTGTGATATTCTTTTAAAGACCTAATACCCAATTTTTTTCTACCTGATTTTATTACTACCAAAAGCAATTTTTATTCTTTTTATGTAAATTTACACAAAAAATTTATTGTTTTTTAAAAAATCAACCTACTTAATTTTATTTTTTTAATTTCTTTTTAGTCTATTTATCTTTTATAACTGCTATATATTCTTACTTATTCGCGGATTATTTTAACATTTTTGTAATAATTGTTTAAAAACTCTTGTTATCTTTGATAATACTATTGTACAATTTAATTGCAAAATAATACAGAGCTGTTTTATTTTCAGATGGTTTAATTTTCCCAAAGAGAGGTGGCCTGTTCCTATGAAAAGAAAACGGTATCAGCCATTACCCGTAGGTGCAGAGAGAAAAAAACTTCGGGTAAGTATTTTGTTCAAATTGCTCGCTTGCACTCTGTTACCCCTGTTTATTGTATTTGTTGTTCTTACAATTTATATGCAGTCTCTTGCTTCTTCTAGCGTGTTTGAACTGACAAAAGAATCTGTGGATGCACAAACGGGAAGGGCTTCCAAAGTTGTTGAGGAGTATTTTGAAACATTTTATGGCTTTGCAGAGGCTATTTCTCTATCTAATGTTGTGAATGAAAGCACACAACAGTGGGAATCTGGCACATTGGCCGAATCCCCTATGAAACAAGAGCTTCAAAATTATCTAAATGCTTCTTTACAAGCCGAGCAAGATTTTTTGATGAATGTGTGGGTTTATGACTGCTCTTCAAAAGAGGTTTTGCTCCATAATGGTGAGATGTTATTGCCATCAAATTTTGATGCTTCTTCTCGTGAGTGGTATCAACAAATTTTTAAAAACCAATCCATTGTTACAACTTCTGCCTACACAGATGAAACTAGTGGCGAGATTGTAACCGCTATTGCCGCTCCTGTTATGAATGGTGGCAACATTGCTGCCATTGTGGGCTTGGATTTGCGCATGGACACTTTATTGGATAATCTGTCCAAGTTGGTTATTGGCGACCAAGGATATATTACCCTATTTGATAGTAGTAATCAAATCATTTTCCATCCAGATGAAACACTGCGCATGAAAACTGTAGCAGATGCCCATTACTCAAAAGAGATGGAAACTGCTTTGCTTAACAAATCGGACACTTCTGCCGCATATTATACCCGAAATGGGAATCCATATTATGGTTCTGTTGTAAACCTTCCAGAAAGTAACTATACAATTCTAGGCATTATTCCAGAGGTTGAATACACTTCCTATGTAAGTGGAATTACAAATACCGTTTTAGGGTATTGTGTTGGTGCTTTGGCCATAATGGCTGTGATTATGCTGATTTTAGGCCGTCGTCTGACTAAATCTGTTCATAAGCTTAACACTACAACCCATGCCATTGCAGATGGACAGCTTGATGTTTCGGTAGATACCAGCAGCCGAGATGAAATCGGTGATTTGGCAAGCGACTTTAGTAGAATTGTTGTTCGCCTAAAAGAGTACATCAACTATATCAATGAGATTGAGCAGGTGCTCATGACCATTGGCAATGGTAACTTTGACTTTGAACTAAAATATGACTATCATGGTGAATTTTCCAAGGTCAAAGAGGGTCTTTTACATATTCAAACTACCATGTCCAGCACTTTGAAGCAAATTCGTATTGCTGCCCATGAAGTGGACAACGGTGCTGAACAAGTTTCCATTGGCGCACAGGCAAATGCTCAGGGTGCTACAGAACAAGCCTCCAGTGTAGAGCAGTTGGCAGCTTCTCTGACAGAAGTATCCAACCAAATCAATGATAATACACATAGCATTGAGTCTGTGGCCTCCGAATTGCACAACATTGAAGAGGCCGTACGTTCTGGAGACACCAAGATGTCCCAAATGCTTTCTGCCATGAATGAAATTGAAGAAAACTCCAAAAAGGTTGGGCAGATTATTAAGAGCATTGAGGATATTGCTTTCCAAACCAATATTCTGGCTTTGAATGCTGCTGTGGAAGCCGCACGAGCAGGCACCGCCGGCAAAGGTTTTGCTGTGGTTGCCGATGAAGTTCGCAGTCTGGCAGCCAAAACTGCCGAAGCCTCTAAGCTAACTGCCGAACTCATCGAGGCTGCTTTTGTTACTGTAGAACAGGGCAAAACCATCGCTCAAGATACAGCCGATTCCTTCCGTGTTGTATCTCAAGGCGTTTTGAAAGTTTCGGAACAAACTGCTGTAATTGAGCAAAATTCCGAACTACAAGATAAAGCAATTCACCAAACTACAATTGGTGTTGACCAAATCTCCAGCGTAGTGCAGACCAATTCTGCTACTGCCGAGCAAAGTGCCGCTGCCAGCGAAGAGTTATCTTCTCAGGCAAGGTCTTTGAGAGAACTTGTAAATCACTTTAAACTGTCCAAAGAATTTGAATCGGACAACTAATAAAATTGCCTCATTCCTCAAATTTTGATTCCTCATAAACCTTATAGGAAAACACCCTTTTTTCTTCCTCAACTTCAGAAAAGGGGGTGTTTTTCTATGCTTATTTTTTCCCAACTAAGGCAACAACCCCACAGCAAGAAACTTGCTGTGGGGTTGTTTTGCTTTTTATCTGGTAATATTCAACCGAACTAATGCTCGTTTTAATTTTGCTTGTGCAAGCAAAATCTGCTGATTATCCAGCTGGGCTGTGCTTAATGTCTTTTCGGCATGTGCTTTCGCACGCTCGGCACGTTGAACATCAATGTTTTCTGCCCACTCAAAAGTAGTTGCAACCAGCTTTACCTCTCCATTGGTCACCGCCATCATACCACCAATACAAGCGGCACGACGCACCTTTCCATCAATGGTAATTGCTGCTTCGCCCATACCCAAGGCAGTAGCATAGTCCAAATGCCTTGCAAGAATGCAAACATCACCAGCAATGGTACGCACACGCACCTTTTCTGCTGGGCCATCATAAAACAAGCCGTCCGGGGTTACAATTTGTAGCGGAAAGCTTGTCATGGTCATTCACCCTTCTTTGCTTTAGCAACAGCCTCATCAATGGTACCTACAAACAGGAATGCAGATTCGGGCAGGTCGTCATGTTTGCCTTCCAAAATCTCTTTAAATCCACGGATAGTTTCCTTCAGAGGCACATATTTTCCGGGAATACCAGTGAACTGCTCACCAACAGTAAAGGGCTGGCTGAGGAAACGCTGAATACGACGAGCACGACCTACAATGGTCTTGTCCTCTTCGCTCAACTCATCCATACCCATGATGGCAATGATATCTTGCAGTTCCTTGTAACGCTGCAATACCTGCTGTACTTGACGGGCAACTTGATAATGCTCCTCGCCTACTATGTCAGGGGTCAAAATACGGCTGGTGGACTCCAGAGGGTCAACAGCGGGATAAATACCCTGAGAAGAAATTGCACGGCTCAAAACGGTAGTAGCGTCCAAGTGTGCAAAGGTAGTAGCAGGGGCGGGGTCGGTCAAGTCATCGGCAGGCACATAAACAGCCTGAACGGAGGTAATGGAACCCTTCTTTGTAGAGGTAATACGCTCCTGCAAAGCACCCATCTCGGTTGCCAAGGTAGGCTGATAACCTACGGCAGAGGGCATACGGCCCAACAAAGCAGATACCTCAGAACCTGCCTGAGTGAAACGGAAGATGTTATCAATAAACAACAGCACGTCCTGATTTTTTACATCACGGAAATACTCTGCCATGGTCAAACCAGACAAGGCAACACGCATACGTGCTCCCGGTGGCTCATTCATCTGACCATAAACCAATGCAGTCTTGTCGATAACGCCAGATTCCTGCATTTCGTTGTACAGGTCGTTACCCTCACGGGTACGCTCTCCAACACCGGTGAATACAGACAAACCACCATGCTGCTTTGCAACGTTGTTAATCAATTCCTGAATCAGAACGGTTTTACCAACACCTGCACCACCGAACAGACCAATTTTACCACCCTTTGCATAGGGAGCAATCAGGTCAACAACCTTGATGCCGGTTTCCAAAATTTCGGCACTGCTCTCTTGGTCTTCATAGGAAGGGGGCTGGCGGTGAATGGGCCAGTGCTCTTTGGTCTGGGGTGCGGGCTTGTTATCCACAGGCTCACCCAACAGATTGAATACACGGCCTAGGCACTCCTCACCTACCGGAACGGCAATGGGGTTGCCTGTATCTACAGCCTTTGTGCCACGCACAAGGCCATCTGTACTACTCATGGCAATGCAGCGAACTACATTGTCACCAATATGTTGTGCTACCTCAACAATCAGCTTTTGGCCATTGTTGTCAATTTCAATGGCGTTCAGCAGCGCAGGCAGCTCTCCATCCGCAAACTTAATATCCAATACCGGGCCAATTACCTGAACCACGGTACCGATGTGCTGGTTGGACATGGACTTCACTCCTTTGTTGCGTTATAGTGGCAAAACTCAACATTGTTGGTTGGTTTTGCCTGTTACTGTTCGGCTCCTGCCACAATCTCGGTGATTTCTTGGGTAATAGCACCCTGACGGGCACGGTTATACCGCAGGCTTAAATCATCAATCATCTCACCAGCGTTTTTGCTGGCGGCGTCCATGGCTGTGCGGCGAGCACCCAACTCGCTGGCCACCGATTCAGACACAGCTCCCCAAATCAACCCTGCCAAATATTCTGGCACAATGGCATCATAAACCTCCTCGGCACTGGGCTCGTACAAGCGCAGTTTGCGGGTGGCTTCTTTGTCTGCACCTCTGTGATAATTCAAAGGCAACATCTGCAACACTGCTGGGCTTTGGGTTAGCATAGAAACAAAATTGGTATATACCAGGAAAAGCTCATCAAACTCGCCCTTTAAAAAGGCAGCAGAAAGCAGTTTTGCCATTTCAAAGCAACTGCTGATATTCACCTCAGCAACCTCTGCAAAATCTTTGCTCAGCAGGTCAACGTCTCGGCGTTCATAGTATTCCACTGCTTTTTTACCCAAAGGCAACACACATGCATTTTTATCCTTCATATGTGCTGTTGCGGCTTTAAACAGGTTTGCGTTGTATCCTCCTGCCAAACCACGGTCACCAGCAATTACAACATAGCAGCTGCGTTTCACTGTGCGCTGGTGGATATAGGGAGAATCAAAATCCTGTTTGGAATAGGCAATGTCTGCAAGCGTCTGGTGGAGCACCTCAAAATAGGGGCGGCTGCGCTCCACTCGCAGCTTTGCGCCCCGCAATTTGGAGGAGGCCACCAGTTCCATGGCTTTGGTGATTTGCATGGTGCTTTCTACGCTTTTAATGCGCAGTTTAATGTCCTTCATGGAAGCTCCGGCCATGCGTGTTCCCCTCCTCTATTATTTTACTCGTGTATCCAAAAAGTTTTTGGTGTAGGTTTCCAAAGCAGTTTTCAGTTTTTGCTCGTCCTCTGCCTCCAACTTTCCGGTTTCACGGATAGAAGTCAACAGGCCAGCTGCATGGGCATCCAGATATTCATACAAGCCTTGCTCATACTCTGCAATGTCCCTTACATCTACGGGCTGCAAGTAGTTGTTAACTACTGCATACAAAATTGCAATCTGCTTTTCTACATCAACGGGAGAGTTGCGGTCTTGCTTCAGCACTTCCACAATACGTTCACCCTGTGCCAAACGAGCTTTGGTATCAGCATCCAAATCAGAGCCGAACTGTGCAAAGCTCTGCAACTCACGATACTGGCTGTACAGCAGCTTCAAGCTACCGGCAACCTTCTTCATTGCCTTAATCTGTGCACTACCACCTACACGGGAAACAGAGATACCGGGGTTTACAGCGGGCATAACACCAGCATGGAACAACTCAGTTTCCAAGAAAATCTGACCATCAGTAATGGAGATAACGTTTGTAGGAATGTAAGCAGAAACGTCACCAGCTTGGGTTTCGATGATGGGCAAAGCAGTCAAGCTACCGCCACCATACTCAGGAGCCAAACGGGCTGCACGCTCCAGCAAACGGCTGTGCAGATAGAATACATCGCCGGGGTATGCTTCACGTCCGGGAGGACGACGAATGAGCAAAGAAAGTGCACGGTATGCAACAGCATGCTTGGACAAGTCATCGTATACCACCAAAACATCTTTGCCCTGTGCCATGAAGTATTCGCCCATTGCACAACCAGAGTAGGGCGCAATGTACTGCAAGGGAGCCATCTCACTGGCGGTTGCAGATACAATGATGGTGTAATCCATAGCACCTGCCAAGGTCAAGTTGTTCACCAACTGTGCAACAGTGGACTGTTTCTGACCAATAGCAACATAGATACAGATAACATCTTTTCCCTTTTGGTTAATGATAGTATCAGTAGCAACGGTAGTTTTACCAGTCTGACGGTCACCGATAATCAACTCACGCTGACCACGACCGATAGGAATCATGCTATCGATTGCTTTAATACCAGTTTGCAGGGGAACACTAACACTCTTACGCTCGATAATACCGGGGGCAGGAGTTTCGATGGGACGGTATTCCTTTGCCTCAATGGGGCCTTTGCCATCAATGGGCTGACCCAAAGCATTTACTACACGTCCAATCATACCTTTGCCTACCGGAACAGATACAACTCGACCGGTACGCTTTACGGTGCTTCCCTCTTTGATGCCTGCATCGGTACCCAACAATACGATAGAAACGGAATTTTCTTCCAAGTTCTGAGCCATGCCATATTCGCCATTCTCAAACTCTACCAGTTCGCCGGCCATGCACTGCTCCAAACCTGCGGCACGGGCAATACCGTCGCCTACAAGAATAACACTGCCCGTTTCGCTTCGCTCGATTTTTGCTTCGTAATTTTTAATTTCCGCTTTGATAATCTTGGAAATCTCCTCGGGTTTCAATTGCATCGTTTCACCAACTTCCTGAATGTTTTTTCACATTCACAATGGTATGCACCCACAAAAAAGGGGTGCAAACTTGTTTGTTTTATCTATAAAAAAGGAAAATTTTGCTTATAAAGTTACAGCAGAAAGACGGCCTTGCAGTTCGGTTAGGCGGCCCTTGATGGTGCCATCCAACTGCTTGCCTTCCATTTCCAGCCGAACACCGCCCAAAACAGTGCTGTCCACACGGTTTTTCAGGCGCACGGTTTTTCCGGTAGCCTGTTCCAGCCGTTTGGTCAATGCCTGCATTTGGGCATCATTTAGGGGCAGAGCTGTTACTGCTACTGCCGGCACAATGCCATGCTGTACATCGTATCGAGCACGGAACTCGGAAACGCAACCAGAGAACTGGCCCATTTCTCCACGCTCGCACAAAATTCGTAAAAAGTTCAGCAAATAGGGCTGCAACTTTCCTTCAAAATTGCGGTTCAGCACCTGCAAACGCTCCTCTTTGGCAACCAAGGGGCTTGCCAACAGCTTTACATAAGAGGGGTTCTCCTCAAAAGCCTGTGCTAACAGCTCCAATTCTTCCAAAATAGCAGCATCCAATTGCTCTTCTTGTGCTAAATCATACAATGCGCCTGCATATACTTTTGCAAATTGTGTCATGATGCGTCACCCACATCCCGGATGAACTCCTCAATCAAAGCCTCATGGTCTTTGGCGTTCAGCTCACGCTCCACAACCTTACCAGCAATGGACATGGCAATACCGCCAATTTCGTTTTTGATTTCGTTCACCGCTTTTTTGCGCTGCTGGGCAATATCTGCCTCTGCCTTAGTTTTCAACTCGGCAGCGGTATTCTTTGCCTCATTTACAATTTCATCCCCACGCAGTTGGGCAGTCTGGGTTGCATTCTGCACAATTTCTGCTGCCTGCTGGCGAGCAGTTGCCATGTTTTGCTCATACTCTTTTTTCATGGCCTGTGCATCTGCCTTTGCCTTTTCTGCATCGGTGTAAATTGCTTCTGTTTCGGCTTTGCGTTGTTCCATAATTTCCTGTACAGGTTTAAACAGGAACTTGCGAATAAAATAAGCCAAAATCAAAAGGTTGCAAATTTGGGCTGCCAAGGTCCAAAAGTTCATGTTTACCAGCAGCTCGTATGCCTGTTGCATGTTGTATCCTCCCTTCGGGCAAATTTTTATCCCTTACACTTCGCTGGGATTTTCCTGTATCTTAGCCCAGGAAGCCGCCCAAGTAGATGGGTCCAACAAACAGCAGCAACAAGCCGGTAACGAAACCGTAAATACCGGTGGTCTCAGCGATAGCACAACCCAACAGCATGGTCTGGGTAACGTCGCCTTTGCACTCGGGCTGACGGCCAATAGCTTCACAAGCCTTACCTACAGCGTAACCTTCACCGATACCAGGGCCGATACCTGCAATCAAAGCCAGACCTGCGCCGATAGCGCAACCTGCCAAAACAATAGCTTTCTCCAACATAAAACATTTCCTCCTGAAAAATAATTTAGGACTTTTCTTTTTATCGGGGGTAGCAGATTGCCAACCCTTAGCCATCCTCTGCAGCCGATGCAATATACAACATGGTCAGCATACAGAAAATGAACGCCTGCATAAAGCTTGAGAATAGGTCAAAGTACACCGACAACACAGCCGGGATACCTACCTGTAGGAACGGAATGGTGCGGATAATTTCTCCAAAAGCTCCCGGCAGCCAACCAAACAGCAGGTTTAGCAAGCCATGAGATGCCATTGCCAAAGAGGTATAAATCAATGTGTTGATAACACTACCAGACACGATGTTACCAAAGTGACGGAAAGCCATAGAAATGGGTGTTGCCAACTCACTGATAATGTTAAAAGGTGTTAGCACAGCAATGGGTTTGGTAAAGCCCAAGGCGTAGCCACCAAGGCCGCTTGTACGGATTTTGGTAGCAGTAATCATACCAAACACCAGCAAAGCCCAGCCCAACTCGGTGGAAAGGTCTGCGGTAGGCGACCACAGTCCAATCATACTAATCAAGCTGGAAAGTGCCGACAAGCTGAAAATAGCTGCAATGAATGGGCCATAGTGAGAAAACTTTTTGCCCATGTTGGTGTCCACAAAGTTTTGTGCCTTTTCTACAATAAACTCTGCCACCAACTGCTTTTTGCTTACATTGCGCACTTTCAGCCCACGTGTTAGCCAATAACACAAGCCAATAATCACCGCCATAACCAGCCAAGAGTTGACCAGTGTAGAGGTGATATTGATTCCACCAAACCAAGGCAATGTGAATAAAATCGGCGCACCATTGATTTCGATATTCATCTTTTATTGTTCCCCCCCTTCACTTTCGGTTTTTGGTTCCGGTTTGTATTTTCCGGAAATCTGCATTCCCAAAATGGTAATTCTGGGGAACAGCAGCGGCACTACCACTGCAATCGGCTCAAATGCGGGAACCGTAAAGCCCACAATCATCACCAGCGCACTGCCCAGCATACGCAAGCTGTAAGAAAACTGCATCAAATTTTTTGCTCTTGCAGTATCCACGGCTGCTTTTTGCACTGTAAGACCCATTAAAAAGAAGTTTAGCACCGCCCAGCATCCACTGAATACAGCGGAGGCCACTACCTGCCATCGCAATTGTCCCAATAGCAGATACACCAGCAACATCACTGCACAAAGCACTGCGGTTCCAGCAGCAATTCGCAAGGTTTCGGTTTTCACTGCCTTTTGTGGTTTCATCTGTTTTCACCTCCCAAAACATTTCCAAATGCTCATTTGTTAAAAGCACCCGGCTGTTTGTTAGACTTTCGCTTGGATTCTATGGAGATGACCTTGAAAAACCCCAGTAGGCTGCACAGTGCGCCGCCTATGCCAAACACCACGCCAATAAGAATTGGCCAAAGGCCAAGGGGCAATGTTTCCGCCAGCCAAATGCCTCCTCCAATACAGAGAATCAACGGTGCAGCAACGGAAATTCCTGCTTGTGTCAGCCATGAAAGATGCTTTAGTGTTTTAAACCAATCAGACACGATTCTGATTCCCCCTTTCAACAGCCGTCCACCGCCAACTCTTTTGTATCCCAAAAGCAAGCGGATGTACCCAAAAATATTATACATATTTTGTTCAATATTTTCAACCGAAAAGCACATATTTTTTGCCTTGTGGTCACAAAATCATATTATATTTTTTGCAAAAAAATACATTTTTTTCAAAAAACCACTTATTTTAGTTGTTTTTTATCAAAAATTGGTAAAATATCTTGAATTGAAATTTTTTTAGTGCTATGATTGTACCAGCAGCACGCAGATTGTGTGGAATTTTAGGCAATTTTCTTATGGATAAGAGAGGTCGGTAGGTGTATGCAAGAAAAAAAGCTATTCGATGCAGAATGGAATCTTATGTGTTTTATTTGGGAAAATCATCCCACTACTGCCAGCCAAGCAGCAGCTTTTGCATTAAAAGAATTTCAATGGAAAAAAAATACAACCTATACCGTTATTAAGCGATTGATTCAAAAGGAATTTCTACAACGGCAAGAACCCGGCTTCTTTATTATTCCTTTGGTAGAAAAACAACAAATGCAACAACAGGCTATGTCCTCTTTGCTAGAAAAAAGATTTGATGGAAATGTCCAAGATTTTTTGAATACCCTATCCCAGATAAATCCTTCCAAAAGTTTAGTTCAATAATTTACTTTTAGATAGCAAGTGAATATAAAATCTCTACAAAAAACGACCTACCCTTTTGGGCAGGTCGTTTTTTATCCACCAAAATAGCATTTATCACTTCTTTTTGGCTATTTCCTGTTCTTCTTTTAGTCTTTCCTTAGTGCGAGTAGCCTGCTCCATTTCCATTCCTGTGGCATAATCCAACTGCCGTGGGCGATAATCATCCTCACTTTGGCGAGTATATCCAGTATAATCCCAAGTAGCCTGTGCAGCATCTTTTCTCCAAGACCGGCGTTCCCAGTAGTATCCACGGAAGGGGTCACGAGTTACATTCATATTGTTCAAAATTTCTTTATGCAGGCGGCGAGCAATTTCATAATGTTCTGGACTATCAATAAGATTTTTCATTTCGTGGGGGTCTGTTTGCAAATCATACAATTCATCGGTGCTCATCAAATTGATAGATAGTTTATACCTTCCGTCGAAAACTGCTCGCATGGGTTGGTATCCACCAAATCCATCGTGGTCTACTTCATACCGTCCAAATTCAATAAAGCAATAGTTATTTATGCGGCCACATTCCCCTTTGGCTTGAGGCAAAATGCTTTTTCCCGGCATCATGGGGGAAGGCTTTACCCCAAATATATCCAAAATAGTGGGAGTAAGATTGATGTGGGAAACTGGCTGGCTGCTTACACTGCCAGCGGCAATGCCCTTTCCTGCCATAAACAAAGGAATATGACAAATTTCCTCATAGCAAGCAGGCCCTTTTGCATACATGCAATGAGATTGCAACATATCCCCATGGTCAGATGTATAAATTACTGTCACATCTTCTCCAGCATATTCCTTAATGGCATCCAATACCCTACCAATCTCCATATCTACAAAGCTGTTGCAGCCAAAGAAATATTTATTATTTAGGTGAATATCATTTCTATCTTGTTGCAGCCGAGGCCCTGCCCATACTTTTTGGTAGTCTGGCTTTCCTTCCAATGTGTCTTTGATATTGGGGCTTTGGGGAAACTCATAGTTTTCGTACTGTTCCCAGTACTCTCTGGGGCACAGATAGGGGCCATGGGGCTCATCATAGGACACAGTCAAGAAGAAATCTTGCTTTTGTCCATTTTTCTTTAAAAACTCAATGGCACGGTTGGAACAACGGTGGGCATATGTAAACTCTGGGCTATAATCGTGAGTTTTCATACTATTTGTATTACGGGACATTCTGCGTTCTTCTTCAGTCAATTCTTCCAAATAATTGCGCATATCATACCAATATTCTTCATCCCAGCCATCGGGACATTTTCCCCATCCAAAATAATCCCCTCCATCTAGGTGCCATTTTCCAATGTAAGCTGTGTGGATATTGTTATCCCGCAACCTTTGCCCGATTGTATGAACATCCTCGGACAATGCCATGGAATTTGTCCAACTGTTGCAAGAATGGGGATACAATCCAGTAAAAATGGCGGCACGGGCTGGCTGGCAAACAGGCTGTGTGGTATATGCTTGGGTAAATCGCATACCACTAGCGGCTAATTTATCCAAACATGGGGTTTTCAGTCCTGTTTGTACATTTGCATTGACCATATCATACCGTTGGGTATCTGTCATGATAAAAACAACCTTTGGCATTTTCCTTTCGCTCCTTTGTGATAGTTTTATTTTTGCAGACTACGTTCCAAATGTAACAAAAATGCGGCTGCCTGTTGCAATCTTGGCATTGCATAGTCAAAAAATTCTTGATAACTTTGGCAATAGTAATTGTGTGGCTGTTCTCCTTGGGTGTAGTCACGCTTGCAGCCTCCGCGACAAAGAGCAAACCACCGGCACTGTTTGCACTTAGCAGGTTTTTCCAGAGATTCTTCAATGAACCGAATTTCAATTCTCTTTCTGTCCAGTTCATCAATGCTATTATCAGGAATTTTTCCCAATCGGTAGGAATCCAGTGCATAGAAGTCACAAGGATACACACTTCCATCTGCCTCAACAAGATATTGCACATTACAATGCCCTGTCATGGAACAGCTTTCGGGTTGCCTTCTTTGCAAAATTTGAACCAGATTGTCAAAATACCGTACTGACACCACAAAGCCACGGCGCAAATCCTGATACCACAAATCAAATAGTGTCTTTAAAAATTCTGCATACTGCTGTGGGGTAAGAGAATATTCCTCTTTTCCTCGTTGGGCCTCCAAAGCATCCATACATGGAATATACTGATGATATAACCATCCATTCTTTTTATAGGAATTATACACTGAGGTTATGTTTTTGGCTAACTGTGCAGTAACCACTGTAAGAATATTAAACTGCACCCCTTGTTGCGCCATTCGCTGGGCTGCCTGCAAAACTTTGGAATAGCTTCCTTTGTCATGAGCATCTAAACGGTAGTTGTCATGGGTTTGTTTGGTTCCATCCATAGACAGTCCCACCAAAAAATGATTTTCTGCTAAAAAAGTGCACCATTCTTTGTCCAGCAAAATTCCATTGGTTTGCAAGGCGTTGGTTACCTGCAACCCCGGACGGCTGTATTTTTTTTGTAGTTCCACCACTTTTTTAAAAAAATCCAATCCGGCTAGGGTAGGCTCTCCCCCCTGAAAAGCAAAAGCACAGCTTTGGTCGGCATATTTCATTACCTCTTTTACCACTGCTTCTAGGGTTTCCTCTTTCATTATGCCATAGTTGGGCACCTGACGCATGGCGGCCTCATCGGCATAAAAGCAATATTTACACCGTAAATTGCAGCTAGAGCTGGCAGGTTTTATCATTACACTCATAGGGTGCATGGGTTACATCTCCTTTTATGGGGTTGTATACTTCTGCCTTTCATTATACCCTTTGGAAAATGGTTTGTAAAAGGGGATTTTTTCTTTTTTGTTTCCAAAAAGCCGCTTTTTTTCCAAAAAAAATTTTTTGTATTTGGCTGGTCTTTTTCTTTGTTGTTAAAAGCGATATAATAGAAAGCAATATGTATCAATCACGATAAAATGGGGGACATTGTATGGTATTTTTTCTTCTTGTAAGCCTAATGGCCAGCATCATTGGCAGTATCTGCGGCATTGGCGGTGGCGTTATCATTAAACCGCTTATGGATGTAAGCGGAATGGCAACAGTAGCTGTTAGCAGCTTTTTGTCTGGGTGCACCGTTCTTTCTATGAGCCTATACTCTGTGGCAAAGTTGATGATTTCCAAAGAGAGCAAAATCAACATCCGCCGCAGCATTCCTCTGGTTATTGGTTCCATTGTAGGCGGTTTTGCTGGTGGACAAATTTTTTCTTTTTTGCAAAGCTCCTTGCCCAACCCAGAACTTGCCGGAGCAGTGCAGGCTGGTTGCTTGCTGGTAGTAACATTGGGCACCTTGCTTTACACTATTAAAAAAGACAAAATCCCTACTCTTTCGGTTACCAATGACCTATTGGTTGTGGTAATTGGCTTCGGTCTTGGCACCATGAGCAGTTTGCTGGGCATTGGTGGCGGCCCCATCAATCTGGTAGTGTTGTTTTACTTTTTCAGCATGGATACAAAAACTGCTTCCCAAAACAGTTTGTTTATCATTTTGTTCAGCCAAATCTCCAACCTATTTACCACATTGGCAACCAACTCTGTGCCTGACTTCGACCCCGTTGCTTTAACATTGATGGTCTTGGGCGGCATTGGTGGTGGTATTATTGGCCGAGCATTGAGCAAAAAAATGGATAATTCCCATACCGATAAGCTATTGATTGGCTTGATGGTGGTTATCATGTTTATTTGCGGTTACAATATCTACCGCTTTGTGGCATAAGCAAAAAAATCCTTCCACAAATACATTTGTGGAAGGATTTTTTATTACAAATATTCTTTTGCTGTATCCAAAGCTGCACGGATAACCTTATCCATATCATAATAGCGATAAGCACCCAAACGACCGCCAAAAATCACATCTGGTCTTGTCTGTGCCAACTGCTTATATTTTTCATACAGTTCTTGATTTTTTTCATCATTTACAGGATAGTATGGTTCAATACCCGGTTTCCATTCGGCAGGGTATTCCTTGCTAATTACCGTTTTGGGCTGAGTACCAAATTCAAAATGTTTATGTTCAATAATGCGGGTATAGGGTACTTCTCTTTCTGTATAGTTTACCACTGCGTTGCCTTGGTAGTTGTCGCAGTCCAGCACCTCTGTTTCAAAGGAAACTGTGCGATATTCCAGTGGGCCATAACAGAAATCGAAAAATTCATCAATCATACCTGTAAACACAATTTTTTCTGCTTCTTGGGGGTGTTCCTTGCTCCAAACAGCATAGTCTGTGTTCAATTTTACCTCTACACCTTGCAACAATCCTTCAATTAGTGCGTTGTATCCTTCTTTTGGAATACCTTGGTAAGGGTCACTGAAATAATTGTTATCATAGGTAAACCGCAAAGGCAGCCGCTTAATGATAAAAGCGGGCAACTGGGTGCAATCTCTGCCCCACTGTTTTTCGGTATATCCCTTTACCAGTTTTTCATACACATCCTTGCCCACCAATTTCAAGGCTTGCTCCTCTAGGTTTTTGGGCTGTTGAATATCCAGCATTTCAATTTGCTTTTGAATGATGTCTTTTGCCTGTTGAGGGGTTCGGATGTTCCACATCTTAGAAAATGTGTTCATATTGAAGGGGAGATTGTACAGCTCATCCTTATAGATTGCAACAGGGGAATTGATATAATGGTTGAAAGAAACAAATTGATTTACATAGTCCCACACCTCTCTGTCGGAGGTATGAAAAATATGTGCTCCATAGGTATGCACGCGAATATCTTCTATGGTTTCACAATAGATATTTCCTCCTATGTGACTACGGCGGTCAATTACAAGGCACTTTTTTCCCTTTTGAGTTGCTTGATGGGCAAATACAGATCCAAACAGTCCAGCTCCTACAATTAAATAATCATATGTCATTTTACAAAACTCCTTTTAATTAAAGCCTACCAGTTTTTGACCAATTTTGTACGCCTGCACTGCTGCCCACCTTCCAAAGGGTGTGTTCCAGTTCATAACTCTTCCAAAAATCCCTTTTCTTAGCCGACGATACTCCCATGGGTGTTTTGTGCGAATCATCTCCCATAGGGCTTCTTTTTTCGCTAGATTTTCTGCTGTTCCTGAGCGAATACACAAAATAGAAGAAATGGTGGTGATAATTTCCAAATAGTTATACATGTAGCTTTGTAATCGTTTGTCAGTTACCTTTGCCAACTGTACTTTTTCTAGCATTAAACCATTTACACGAAGTTGCTGGTCAATGCGCTTAATCATTACTTGTTCTTGTACAGATTGGTCTTCTCTGCCTATAAAATAACGATACAGGTCTACATTGAGGTAGTATAGATATTTCACATAGGGCAAGGGCAGGTAAACGAACAAATTGTCTACATAAAAGGTGTGACGGGGCAAATCTAGCTGACACTCTCTCAAAAGCTCGGTGCGATAGATGACAGCATGCATCAACAAATACTGGCCCTTTCGGAAATGCCCCACATCCTGCCATCTAAGCAATCTCTTTTCTGGCAAGGCATTGGTATAGCGGATAGGTCGCTGAAGGTTGGCACTTACCTTTTCATAGACATAGTTGCAAATAAACAGGTCTGTCCAAGTGCCTTGTTGCTCAAGCCCTCGCAGCTCTGCCAACACTTTTGCATAAGCATCTTCGTCCAGCCAGTCATCGCTGTCTACCACTTTAAAGTATTTTCCTGTTGCATTGTGTAATCCTGTCATTACCGCTGCACCATGGCCCCCATTTTCTTGGTGAATTGCACGAACAATGAAGGGGTATTTTTCTTGATATTCCTCAGCAATGGCAGCAGTATCATCACTAGAACCATCGTTCACAATGAGGATTTCTACTTCTTCTCCTCCTTGCAGCAGCACATCAATGCAGTGCCGCATATATGCCTGAGAATTATAGCAGGGAACTGCCACAGATAAAAGCTTCATAAGATTCCTCTTTCTCAAACTTATTTTGTGGTGTTGTGTCCATTATACGGCATGTGCTGTACACAAACAAGCATTTTCACGGCTTTTTTGGAGTTTCTATCTGATTTCTATTTGCGCAGAAAATAAAGCACGCCATTTATACTATTAGTATAAATGGCGTGCTTTTCCCTCTATGCAAAAGAACTTTTTTATTTTTTCAGCCAGCTCATCATATTCCGCAGGTCAGCACCTACTTCTTCTACCTTGTGCTCTGCTTCTTTGCGGCGAGTAGCAAGGAATTTTGCCTTGCGGCCTGCACCCATTTCCTGCATAAACTCACTAGCAAAGGTACCATCCTGAATTTCTCCCAAAACTCGCTTCATCTCTTTGCGAGTTTCCTCAGTAATCAGACGTTTACCAGTGCGGTAGTCACCATATTCGGCAGTATTGGAGATGGAATAACGCATTTTGCCAAAGCCACCCTCATTGATAAGGTCTACAATCAATTTCATCTCATGGATACACTCAAAGTATGCCATTTCAGGTTCATAGCCAGCTTCTACCAAGGTATCAAAGCCTGCACGCATCAGCTCGCAAACGCCACCACACAAAACAGCCTGCTCACCAAACAAATCGGTTTCAGTTTCTTCACGGAAACTGGTTTCCAAAATACCTGCACGTCCTGCACCAATGCCACTGGCGTATGCTAAAGCAATCTCTTTTGCTTTGCCAGAAGCGTCCTGATAGACAGCAATCAGGCTGGGAACACCTTTTCCCTCTAAGTATTGGCTACGAACAGTATGACCAGGACCTTTGGGCGCAACCATAATTACATCCAAATCCTTGGCAGGCTGAATCAAATTAAAATGAATGTTGAATCCATGAGCAAACATCAATACATTGCCCTCTTTCATATAGGGAGCAACCTGCTCATTGTAAATGTCTGCTGCCAACTCGTCGGGAACCAACATCATCACAATGTCGCCGGCTTTTGCTGCTTCTTCAATTTCCATCACCTTGAAATTGGGGCAGGTTGCAGCAAATTTTTCTGCCTTTTCCCAGTGACCGCTTCCTTTGCGCAAGCCAACAACTACATTTACACCGCTTTCTGCCAAGTTCATGGAATGGGCATGACCTTGGCTACCAAAACCAATGACAGCAACGGTTTTTCCGTCCAGCAATCCTAAATTACAATCTGTGTCATAATACTTTTTAATCATTTTTCCTGCACTCCTCTTGTGAAAAACATTCTATGGAAAAAGGGCTATACCCCTTTTTCTGTGTGAATATGTTTGCTTCCGTCCCCTCTTGCCATGGCAGTAATACCAGTACGGCACAGCTCTAGCACATTATAGTGTCCTAACATGGTAAGAAAGGCATCAATTTTTTCTGGCTCGCCAGTCAATTCAATGGCCATGCTGGCAGGTGCCATATCAATAATACGGGCTTTATAAATGTCAGCAATTTCCCGCAATTCTCCACGATTGTGGGCATTGGCTGCCACCCGAACTAAAAGCAGTTCCCTCAGCAAACTTTTTTCATTTTCCAGCCGAAAAATATTGCAAGTTTCTTCCAGCCGCTGGGTTTGCTTCATAATTTGGTCTAGCACCTTTTCATCATCGTGCACCACCACCGTAATACGGGAAATTCCCGGGTCGTTGGTGGCGGATACAGTTAGGCTATCAATATTAAAGCCCCTTCGACCAAATAGGCTGGACACCCTTGCCAATACACCAGCATGGTTTTGCACCAAAATACTAATTACTTTTCGTTGCATGGTTGCCCCTCCTTAGCTCATCATAATATCGTCTAATGTTCCCCCGGCGGGAATCATAGGCAGCACTTTTTCATCTTTGTCAATGAGGCATTCAATCCATACGGGTCCCTTTTGCTCTAAAGCCCAGCGGAAAGCCTTCTCAAATTCCTCTTGTGTTTGGCAGCGGCAACCTTGGGCACCGAATGCTTCTGCCAATTTGGGGAAATCTGTCTTTCGCTGTGGGTCGGTGGAAGAATATCGCTTTCCATAGAAAGTGGTTTGCCACTGCCGTACCATGCCCAACACTTGGTTATTGAAAATGATAGTGATAATAGGCAATTCGTAGCTAACAGCAGTACAAGCCTCATTGAGATTCATATGGAAACTGCCATCGCCAGTAAGCATAATAACCGGACGGCTTTTGTTTAGTGCAATACAAGCACCAATGGCGGCACCATAGCCAAAACCCATAGTACCCAGCCCACCACTGGTAAGAAAGCTACGGGGCTGCAAATGGCGTATATACTGAGCCGCCCACATTTGATGTTGTCCCACATCGGTGACATATACCCCTTGTGGCCCCGTCAATTCACAAACAGTACCCAAAATACGGTGGGGCTGCAAGCGGGAATTATCATCTATGGGATGATAGTCTTGCTCTTTCCATTGGGCAATTTGCTCTAGCCAAGGGCCATGGTTTGCAGCTTCTACCAATGGCAGCAAGGCCCGCAACACAGCCTTTACATCTCCAATTACCCAATGTTCTACCTGAACATTTTTATTTACCTCACTGGGGTCAATATCAATCTGTACAATGGCGGCCTTTTTTGCAAAACGGCTGGTGTTCAAAGCCACACGGTCAGAGAATCGTGTACCAATAGCAATAACTACATCCGCTTCATCAATGGCCTTGTTGCTGGTTCGGCAACCGTGCATTCCCACCAACCCCAAATTTAGGGGTTCTTCATAGCCCAATACCCCTGCTGCCATCAAAGTGTATGTGGCTGGAATCTGTGCCTTTTCACAAAGCTGCCGAAGCTCTGGGCCTGCTTCTGCACTGGCAACCCCTCCGCCAAAATAAATGACTGGCTGCTTTGCCTGATTTATCAACTGTGCAGCCTTTGCCAATGCTGTGGCTTGGGGTAAAGCTGCGCTGGGAGGTGTCCACTTGGGGCGAGGGTAGTATTCACATTCTGCACTGGTAACATCTTTGGGAATATCCACCAACACCGGCCCTTTTCGGCCTGTTTGAGCAATGCGAAAAGCACTACGCATAATATCTGCCAATTCTTCCACCTTGCGAACCACATAATTATGCTTTGTGATGGGCATGGTGATTCCTGCAATATACACTTCTTGGAAGCTATCTTTTCCAATAAGGTTGGTGCCTACATTTCCTGTAAATGCCACCATGGGCACACTGTCCATATAAGCAGTGGCAATTCCTGTTACCAAATTGGTAGCACCGGGGCCACTGGTGGCAAGAACCACACCCGTTTTTCCAGTGGCACGAGCATAGCCATCTGCGGCATGGGCAGCCCCTTGTTCATGGGCAGTCATAATGTGGGTCAACTTATCCTGACACTGATACAAGGCATCATAGATATTTAGAACACTTCCGCCAGGGTATCCAAACAGCACTTCCACCCCTTGTTCTATCAATACCTGAGTAAAAATTTCTGCGCCTGTCAATTTCATCTTTTCACCCACACCCTTTCTCCTATACACTAATGTGACAATTTCCGAAAAACACAAAAAGGCCCCTGCCTCTTTAAGAGACAAAGACCTTTGTTCGTTCTCTGCGGTACCACTCTCATTGCCGCCCCATTGGGGCAACCTCTCTACGCCGTTGGCAAATTGCCTTAGGCTTGTTCTGTAACGGGAACCCCCGACCACACCTACACAGAATATTCATCCTTCGGTTTGGTAGCTACGGAAGGGACTTCTTGTCTGTGTGGGCTGCACTGCATTGCACCAAACAGCAGCTCTCTGAACCAAACACCACACGCAATACTTGCTTCCATCTACGCTTTTTTTGCATATTTGTATGGTAATTTTCACCACTAACTTGTAGAATTGTTCTACATTATATCCAGTTTTCTTTTTGGTGTCAATATTTTTTTGGTATTTCAGCAGAGAGGTTTTCTATAAAAAAGGGTGTGTTTTTCAGCATATTACACAATTTTGCATACATATGTATTCATATCAAATACACTTTATTGCTTTTTTCTTTAAAAATCATGCCTACCATCCACA
Organism: uncultured Anaerofilum sp.; assembly: GCA_944385935.1. Lineage (GTDB taxonomy): Bacteria > Bacillota > Clostridia > Oscillospirales > Ruminococcaceae > Anaerofilum. The sequence goes on along the minus strand of CALWZC010000018.1, from coordinate 27,938 downwards.
TCAACGCCCAAATCTTCTAATGTGTTCACAATTTCTTCAATTCGCATAAAACAATCCACATCTTCCAAATCTTCATTTTGTAACACATCACGTATTTTTTCTATGGCTTGGTAGCAATTCAATTGTACAATTTCAGTAGGATTTAGCTTAACGTTTGGAAAAACCACTTGCACAGTTTCATTTTCCAGTGCCTTTACCAAAATTTGTTCATACATTTTCATGATTTTTTATTCCTTTATACTACTTTACAAAACTTTAGGCGAATTTTAACTATTTTATCTTATAGTATACTACAATAAGGTAAATGTTTCAAATAGTTGAGGATTACAAATATGAAACCATTAAAACAAAAAATAAGCATTACTTTGGATGAAGATATCATCGAAAAAGTGCGTAATTTAGCAGAAGACTGTGACCGTTCTGTGTCGCAATATATCAACTTAGTTCTAAAAGAGCATATAAAGCAACTGACAGAACACAATACTCCGTAATCAAAGAATAACACCGACAATCTGCAATATCTGTCGCAAATTGTCGGTGTTTTGTTTTATTTCTTTTCATTGTTGGAAGATTCTTGGTCTTGGTTGGAAGCATTGATAAACACCCACAAATCTCCATTTTCATCCCAACCCGATTGCATCAGACGGTTTGGCGTTCCTGCCAAAGAGGGATACTCATCCTCATATGGCACAAAAAAACTCTCCACCTGCTGGTCTGTGTAAACAAGGTCAATCCAAATAATATCCCGAAAGCGTGCAATTCGTTCTAGTTGGTCAATGCTGGACACCCCACAGGCGGTAGGGTAGCGCACTGCCGCCTTTTTGGAAAGACAAAGTCGAGCATTATCAAAGGTAAGAACAGGGTCTTCATCGGGATGTTCTGGGTCGTTCCAAAGCCATGTGTCCTCAATTTCCACCAGCTTGACCATCTCGCTGGGAAAAACTAATACTTCCTCATTTTCCATTGTCAGTTCCAACCGATGCAGCATTGCCATCTTGTTCTCCCCCTTTGGCAGTCATTGCACCTATTGTACCACATTTTTTTTAAATAAAAAGAGGCTATTTGTTTTGCCACATACAAAACAATACAAAAACCCCAAAGGGCCACTGCCCTTTGGGGAAAAGGTGACTGTTGGTGCAGGAAAAGAGAGAACACCTACACCGTATAGGATTTAGCCTTTCAAACCGCTGGTAGCAACACCCTGTACAAAGAACCGCTGACAGGGGATGTACAGCGCAAATACCGGCAGCAAACTCATTACACTGGCCGCCATAATCAGCTCGTAGGAAGTAGAATACTGTCCTAAGAACATACGAATACCCAGAGGAATTGTCTTTAGGGACTCGGTGTTGATATAAATCATGGGGCCCATAAAGTCGTTCCAGATGGTAACAAAGGTAAAGATGGTCAAAGTAGTCAATGCAGGCTTTGCCAAAGGCAAAACGATACGGGCATAAATTCCGTACTCGCTCAGACCATCAATACGGGCAGCCTCCAACAACTCGTTGGGAATGCCTTGATAGAACTGACGCAACAGGAACACACCAAAGGCAGAGAATGCTTGCAAAGCAATGTATCCCCAGTGGGTATCTACACCACCCAAAGTACGCATCAGGCTGTACTGAGGCAGCATGTAGGTTTGCCATGGAATAGCGATGGTGCCTACATAGCACAGGAACAGAGTATCTCTGCCGCGGAAGTTACATTTGCTGAATCCGTATGCAGCAAATGAACAAGTGATAACCTGAATGATGGTGATGATAACAGTCAACTTAATACTGTTAAAGGAGAAGGTTGCAAAGTCAATTTTCTCCCAAACTTTGGGATAGTTTTCCCAGTGGAATGTTTCGGGCAACCATTTAATGGGCACAGTAAATACCTCACTGTCCAGCTTTAGAGAAGCCGAGAACATCCAAACCAGAGGCAGCAATGTTATGGTGGTAAGCACAATCAGCAACACATAAATTGCTGTACGAGTAAACGCACTTTGTTTCTTTTCAATCATCGCTTTGTGCCCTCCTTACATAAAGTCGTTGAACTTCTTCTCAACACGGAACTGCAGCACAGTGATGGTTGCAACAATCAAGAACAAAATCATAGATGCTGCACTGGTTACGCCGTAATCCCAAGAAATAAATGCCTTGTTATAAATGTACATACTCAACAGCTGGGTTGCTGTGCCGGGGCCGCCTTCTGTCATTAAGAAAATCATGTCGAAGGTTTTAAAGCTGTTGATGGTCAACATCATAAATACAAAGAAGTGGCTGGGTGTAAGCATGGGGAAGGTAATGCGTACAAACTGCTGCCATTTGCTTGCACCGTCAATCTCGGCAGCCTCATACAGCGAAGTGGGAATGTCTTGCAATGCAGCCAGATAAATAATCATAAAATATCCCATATTTCGCCATACGCTTACAATAATAACCGCCGGCATTGCCCATTTTGTAGAGGCAATCCATCCCGGCAGCATATCTTCGGCAAAACCAATCATTTGCAATGCGCTATTGATTACGCCACCATTTTCCATAAACATAGCTTTCCATACACAGCTAATAGCCACAACAGAAGCTACATAGGGGAAGAAAATCGAGCTGCGGAAGAAGTTTACAAATTTCACCTTTCTGTTGAGCAACAGTGCCAATGCCAATGCGGCAGTCATACTGAACAAAACAGTAAAGAAGGCGAAGTAAAAGGTATGACCCAAAGACTCCAAAAACTTCTTATCACCAAAGATTTTCTGAAAGTTTTTCAGGCCTGCAAATGTCATTTCGGTAAAACCATCCCACTTCATAAAGCTGAGGATGAAGGAAAAAACTACTGGGCCTAGGGTAAACAGCGCAAAACCGATAAAGTTTGGCAAAATAAAAGAAAGACCCACCACAGTGTTTCTGGTATTTAGGGAAATTTTCCTGTTGGTTCCCTGTATTGTCTTGTTAGCCAACCAAAACGCCTCCTCTTGGTTTTATAGTGAAAAGAGCACTTCTTTTAGAAAGGGCGGGCACTGCTGCCCGCCCCTCAAGCTGCATTCAATCTCTTTCCAATGCTTACTTTGGTTTTTAGCCTTCCATGATGTCCTTTACTTGGCTGGTCAAATCTGCCAGAGCGTCATCAATGGTTGCTTCACCCAACATAATCATGCTGTGTTGCTCACCCAATACCAGGTCTACATCTCCCACATGGTCAGCGATGGGACGGTCGGGAACGATGTTCTTAGTTTGCAGAGCTTCTGCCAAACCTTCGGGCATACCCTCGTTGGCAGCAACAGTGTCCAGAATGGTGGAATCAGAACGAGCAGGGATATAACCTTCTTTTGCATATACAGCAGAGCCTTCTTCGCCGGTCATAAACTCAACAAAGCGCCATGCTGCATCTGCATTCTTAGTAGCAGAGTTGATTGCCAAAGGAGTGCTTGCACCTACGGTGTAACCTGCCTCTACTCCATCTGGATGAGGAAGGGTTGCAACGCCCCAGTTGAATTTAGCTTCGCCGCTTTCAACTTTAGATTTCATGGTTCCCAAGAACCAAGTGCCCATGGGCATCATAGCTACGTTGCCCTGTGCAAATGCGCCAGAGTAGTGAATATTACCACTCTTCAACTGGCCATAGTCTTGAATGTAGCCAGCATCCTGCATACGCAGCAACATCTCATAATAGGGCTTTACAAAGTCATAACCGGTTTCATAGCTCAAAACGGTATTTTTGCCGTCTTGGATACCCCAGTTGTAAGCCATTGCCTGCCATGTGTGCATATAAGCACCATAGTTGCCATCACCAGAAAGCTCACCAGCCAACTTTTCAAACTCGGTCCAAGTCATGTCGTTGCTGGGATAAGCAATGCCTTTTGCGTCAAACAAGTCCTTGTTGTAGTACAGAACATAGTAGTCGGTACGAACAGGCAAGCCATACTGTTTGCCGTTAAATGCAAAACCATCAGCAGTGCCATTGAAACCAGACAGATCTACACCAGACTCTGCAATGTAATCGGTCAAATCCAACAGCTGGCCTTTGTCGTAGAAGCTCTTTGTGGAGTCAGCTTGTTTGATGAAGAATACATCCAGCTGGCTACCACCATTCAACATGGTGTTCAACTTGGTGTTATAGTCGTTGCTGGGAATATCAATCAGGTCAATCTTAATGTCAGGGTTGGCTGCTTCAAAAGCCTCAATAGCTGCCAAGTCTGCGGGGTTACTGGTAGCATCCCACAAGGAAACTTTCAGGGTAACTTGCTCGCCAGAAGCAGTGCTTCCAGAAGAACTTGTGCCGGTGCTGCCAGAAGAGCTTGTGCCAGTGCTGCCAGAGGAGCTGCTGGTTGCTCCACCGCAAGCGGTAAGTACAGAAGCTGCCATTACAGCTGTCAGGCCTGCTGCTGCAATACGTTTCATTTTCATAAGAACTCTCTCCTTTTTTGGTTTCCCTTTTTGTTTGTTCCGGTCTGTATACCGGTCTCTTTTGTCTGTCACCATTATAGCGCAGAGTGCTTGTCATTTCCTGTTGCTATTTTTAGATTTTCCATTGCTATTTTACGATTTGAAAAAAAAATATAATACTATTTTTTGTCCTAGTATTATTTTTAGATTTCACATCAAAAAACACCTTTCGTTTCTTGTTATTTTGTCCAATCGGTTGCGATTTTTTCTTTTTGTCCACATTCTATATACATTTTAGTCAAAAAAGATTTGCACAACTTCCTTTGATTTCATATAATAATGGCTGTACTATTATTTTATAGGTAGGTGGGAGAATTGCCATTTTTCAAGGGAATACGGCTTAGAATTGTTGCTTATACTTCCGTGTGTGTAGGTGTTGTTGCCATTACTGGAAATCTTTTCATCTATCAATATCTTTCTGATATTATTTCTTATAAAACACAAACCATCCAGCAAACCAATATGGAATTTATTGCAGCGCAGCTGAATGAGGAATTGGACAAGGCTTGGAATTTGATAAATTTATGCTCTAGCCACAACACTGTGGTTACTGCGGCAGAGTCTACATCTGCATCTACTCAATCCTCCTCTCGTTTTTCCCTAAATGCACAGCAACTTCTAAACAACGCCATTGCAGGAAGCGGCATGAGTGAGTATCTCAATAAAATGGTGGTGTTTCGCCAGCAAGATGATTTTATGATTCAAGCCACCACCCAAACTGTCTATGGCACAGATTTCGACTCTCAAAGCATTCAAGAAAGTGCCCTCTTTCAAGAGTTAAAAGAGCAGGGCTTTCCTCAAAAAATAGTAGTTTCTTCCACATCTCTGTCTACAAATTCCGCTGTTCCTTCGCTTGTATCCATTCAGCCTATCACCAGCGGATTGCGCCAAGAAGCTACTGCTTGGTTCTACTGTGAATTTTCGATGCTTATGCTTCATGATATTGTATCCTCTTTTTATCCAACAGGAACATACTTCATTTGCACAAATGATGGCTCTAGTATTTATAATGAATCTCTACCAGAAATGGGGTTAGAAACCCAACAGCAAAAGCCACCTTTTCAAAACACTCCTACCACCAATGGGAATTGGCTGCTAAACAGCACCCCCTTGCAATTTGATTTATGGCTTTGTTCCGCCACGGATTCCTTTGTATTGCAATCTGACCAAAGCGAGATTGTACATACCGTTTTGTTGGGGTTGGCAACCACTCTGGCGGCAGGCCTTGGCATTTCTATTATTTTATCCAACTTGCTAACCAAACCCATCCGACGGTTAACCAAACGGATTCGCAAAATTAGCGAAAATGACCTTTCCTACGACCCCACCATTGAGCAAGGGCAGGATGAAATTAGCCAAATAGGAAAAGTGGTCAACGAAATGACCCTTTCTGTAAGCCACCTTTTGGAGGAAACACAGCACCAAGCAGAACAAAAGCGAAAAATTGAAATTGCCATGCTGCAAAGCCAAGTAAACCCACACTTTTTGTATAATACATTGGATTCCATCCATTGGATGGCAGTGATTCAAAAAAATCCCGGCATACAGCAGATGACTCGCTCTCTGTCCAATCTTCTAAAAAATATGGCAAAGGGCTATGACCAAAAGGTGCCTCTAGAGGAGGAAATCAAGCTGTTGGAGGATTATGTCAATATTCAATCCATTCGCTATATGGATACCTTTGAACTGAAAAATGAAATTCCTCCGCACCTTTATCCCTATTCCATCATTAAACTAACCTTGCAACCATTGGTGGAAAATGCTATTTTCCATGGCATTGAACCCACTGGCCGCTTTGGAACCATTCGGCTTTGGGCAAAAGAGGAAGAAAACGACCTTATTTTGTGCGTAGAAGATGATGGTGTTGGTATGGATGCTGCCACCATCCAAAAGGCTCTGGCGGGAAAATGCGGCTCTTCCCATGGCAGTATGAATGGCATTGGTGTGGGAAATGTGCACCAGCGGCTTCAGTTGGTATACGGCAGCGGTTATGGTTTGACCATTCAGTCGGTTGTGGGAGAATACACCAAAATGTTTGTAAAAATACCCAAAGAGGAGGCTTGTTCCAATGGTATACCGGATTTTGCTGGTAGATGATGAACCTATTATTCTTTCGGGAATTAAATTTTTAATTGACTGGGAACAACAAGGCTGCGAAATTGTTGGCACTGCCAGAAATGGACAACAAGCCATGGAAAGCATTCGGTCTTTGTCGCCGGACATTGTTATCAGTGACATTCGTATGCCCGTAAAATCCGGGCTGGAACTTTTGGAGGAATGCTCCCACCTTCCCTCTGGGCCTGTATTTATCATGCTAACCAACTACCAAGATTTTGACCTTGCTCGCCAAACTATGCGTTTGCAAGCTGTGGACTACCTTATCAAAACCCAGTTGGAACCAGATACCTTGATTACAAGCCTTGCTCGTGCCAAAGCGGAGTGTGAAAAACGGGGCAAAATTGCTCAAGTGGATGTTATGGAACAGTATATGCAATCCCACGAAACCCAACAGTTGCAGGGGGCTTTGCGAGATATTGTAAACCATCCCGAAGATTTGCGGCTACGAAGAATCTTATCCCAGCAGAAAATGTTGCAACAGTTTTGTTTTATTCAAATTTTAATGGACCCTTCCGCCCTCCCTTCCTTATCCTCTTTTTCTCATAAAGAGCGAAAACAACTAATGGATTGGCAAAGGGAACTGGTGGAAAAATTAGCAGGCAATCTTTTTTCTCACTATATGGTAGCATTACCTGACTATCAAACCCAACGTTTGGTGGTGCTGTGCTGGAATTTGGAGCAATTGCCCGACCTGAATTTATTTTCCTCTAAATTGTCCTCCGCCTCTACCAACACCACACAGATGATGCTTTGTTTATTGTGCAGCTCCGTTTTTGCAGAAGAAAGCTGTGTAGATGAGGCGTGTGTAGAACTGGCTCAACTCTACCAGTACCATTATCTTATGGGTGGGCAGTTGATTACACCTCGCTTTTTGTTGGGAGCAAAACCAACCTTGAAACCCTTGGAATTGCAGGATATTACAAACCGGTTAACGCTGGAACTCCGTGCAAAAAATCGCTCTGCTGCATTGACCTTATTGGAAAAAGCAAAAAATCAACTTGCCCAAACACCCCATTTTTGGCAGGATGGCATAGACTTTTGCACCGAACTGTATAGTCTGTGTGGCATGGCATTGGCTGGTGCTGCACCAGAAAAGGGAGGCTTTTTCTCAGACAGTGCCTCTGTGTTGTCTGCTTTGCGTTGCTGCACCACTCGCCAACGAATATTGGACTGGGTGGATGTTCTTGCTCGCCATGTGGATGCCCAACTGGAGGCTATTTCTGGATTCCGCAGCAATCCCACAGAACGGGCAAAACAGTATGTACAAGAGCATGTGGACGAAAAAATTACCTTGCAGGATGCTGCTGACGCTGCTGGACTTTCGCCAAGTTATCTTTCGGCATTGTTTAAAAAAGAATATGACCAAAATTTTATGGACTTTGTAAATGAAACAAAAATGCGCCGTGCCTGTCAGCTTATTTCCGAGGGAAATCATCGTATTTATGAAATTTCCTATATGCTAGGCTTTGAAAATGCCTACTATTTTACAAGGGTATTTCGCCGCCACATTGGTATGACCCCTACCGAATACCAGCGCAGTTTGCGTCAATAGGTGCTTGCTATTGGCTGGAAAAGGGCATATAATGAGGGCATATCCCCCATGTTTGTATCTAAAAAAATTTTATTTTTGGAGGAATTCCCAATGAATTTAAAAATTCAAGTTGTAAATGAGCAAGGACAGGTGCTTGCAGAAGCAACAGGCATCAACCGTGTATTTTTGGAATACAAGCAAGAATATCAGCCCGGCGATGTACTGTGTCTTTCTTCTGACGAAAGCGGCTGTCATGTAGTGGCACAACTGGAGGACAGCCTGCCTGCTACCTATGGCGTACTCAATGGACAAGCAAAGCTGCCTGTTCCCTTTGCAGAGCGTCGTATCTGCTATTCTCCCAAGGCTTTTGTAGGAAGCTGCCATCTTCTGTGGGCACGGGCAGCCACCCCAGAGGAGGTTTCTGCAAGACGGAATCTGGCTTTGAATCCTATGGATTGCCATGCAAACAATGGTTTGTTCCCCCACGCCTTTGCCAATGTAGAAACCCGTGGAGAGGCTAGCTTTGAGGCTCGCAATGCCATTGATGGCATTTTTGCCAACGAAGGACATGGTGTGTATCCCTATTCCAGCTGGGGTATCAACCGTGACCCCAATGCTGCATTGACCATTGATTTTGGTCGTCCTGTTACCATTGATGAAGTTGCTGTTACTTTGCGAAATGACTTCCCCCACGACAACTGGTGGCAAAGTGCTGTAATTCGCTTTGATGATGGCTCCAGTGAAACATTGCACTTTGAAAAGGTAGCCTACCCACAATCTACCAAGATTGCCCCCCGCACTGTTCGTAGTGCTGTGTTGGAACAACTAATCCAGTGCCCCGATGACCCCTCCCCCTTCCCTGCTTTGACTCAGTTGGAGTTGTGGGGTACTGAGGCAAAATAACAGCACACCAAAAAGGGATGTGTTTTTATGAATTTACAAGACTTTTTTGCTGGATTGCATCTAGATAGTTCTGGCGTACTGGCTCGCTTTGGAAACAATGAAGCCTTGCTGGAAAAATTTTTAAAGCGATTTCCCAGTGACCCCAACTGGCCTCTTTTAGAAAAAGCTGTAAAAGAAAAAAATTTTGAGGATGCAAATATTGCTGCCCATACTTTAAAAGGACTATGTTTAAATTTGGGCCTCACTTCCTTGGCAGAGCTGTTCCAAAGTATTTGTTTGGATGCAAGGCAGAAGGATGGAACCTTGTTGGAACAAGATTTTACCCTTGCAGAACAGGAATACCAAGATATTGTGGCTCAAATTTCATTGTTGTAAGTTGCTGTACTAGATGTAAAATTCTGGATTTGTCATTTTTTCTCTTGCATTTCTATAACTTTTATGGCATAATACACCGTTGGGTCTTGATTTGTATAAATTCATAATCTGGATGAATGTTTCTACCGGCTGCCTAACAGTCGACTACGAGTTCGTTTCCCACTTATGGGGAGACTTTACCCTGTCGACGGAGGGCAGCTTTTTGTGTGCCCATACTTGTATAAAAAGGAGGATTTTTCTATGCAATGTGATGTTGTAATTGTAGGTGCCGGCCCTGCCGGAATTTTTACTGCTCTGGAACTGGTGCGCAAAGGTGCACCCCAGAAAATTGTTCTGGTGGAAAAAGGTCGCCCTGTAGAAAAACGCCACTGCCCCAAGCAGGAGGTTGGTCACTGTGTCAACTGCAAACCCTGCTGCCATATTACTACTGGTTTTTCTGGTGCAGGTGCCTTTTCTGATGGAAAACTCAGCCTAAGCTATGAAGTTGGCGGAGAGCTGCCTGACCTGATTGGTGCTGACTTTGCCCAAGAAATGATTGATTATACCGATAAAATTTATTTGGAATTTGGTGCAGATACTAAAATTGAGGGGATTGGTCATCCCGAAGAAGTGAAAAAAATCCGAAAGAGAGCCATTCAGGCTGGATTGAAGCTGGTAGATTGTCCCATCCGCCATTTGGGTACCGAAAAAGCACAGGAAATTTACTATGCTTTGCAACAAGAACTAGAGAAAAACGGTGTGGAATTGTTGTTCAACACTGATTGTGAAGATTTGCTGGTAGAAAATGGACGGTGTGCCGGTGTTGTGGTGCATGACTCTGGCTCTCCTGACAAAAACCGCATGGAGATTCGTGCAAACAATACAGTAATCGCAACTGGTCGCCGTGGAGCCGGCTGGCTGGAGGATTTATGCCGTAAACATGGAGTGGAGCGCACTCCCGGCAATGTAGATATTGGTGTACGGGTAGAGGTACGCAACGAAATTATGGAGGAAGTCAATGAGGTATTGTATGAATCCAAGCTCATTGGCTACCCTGCCCCCTTTAAAAATAAGGTTCGCACTTTCTGCCAAAATCCCGGTGGCTTTGTAAGCCAAGAAAATTATGATAATGACCTAGCGGTGGTCAATGGACATTCCTACAAGGAAATGAAATCCAACAACACCAATCTTTCTATTTTGTGTACTCATCATTTCCGTGTTCCCTTTGACCGCCCCATTGACTATGCCCGTAAGGTTGGTGAATTGACCAATATGCTGGGAGCTGGTCATATTTTGGTGCAGCGATATGGGGACATTTTGGACGGAAAGCGCACATGGCAAGAGGAACTAAGCCGCAGCAATCTGCGCCCCACTTTGCCCGATGCTATCGCCGGAGATATTACCTCTGCCATGCCCTACCGCACCATGACCAATATTATCAACTTTATTCAGGCCATGGACCAAGTGGTTCCCGGCTTTGCCTCCTCGGAAACTCTGCTCTATTCCCCTGAGTTAAAATTCTATTCCAACCGCATTCAGATGGATGAAACCTTCCACACCAACCTTCCCGGCTTGGCTTGTTTGGGGGATTCCTCCGGCTGGACTCGTGGCTTGATGATGGCAAGTGTAATGGGTGTCCTTATGGGTCGCCGCCTTGCAGAAGAAAGCCGATAAATTGTATACGGCCTTATAAAATAAAACGAAAAGCCTTGCAACACACTGCAAGGCTTTTTGCTTTTATTGGTTTTTGATGGAAAAATCCTCCTCAACCAATCCTTCTTGGCTGAGCATATCTTTTAATACAGCAATTTCCGAGGAAACATCCAAAGCAGTATCTGCATAGAGGCTGTCCAATAGATTATGGTATGCTTTTAATAGCGTATCCAAAATAGAGGGAATATCCCGTCGAATGGTTTCTATATGGATTCCTTCCACTGGCTGGTCATCCACTTGGGTATATACCCGAAGAAGTTTCACTGTGGTAGGCAAATAGTAACTTTCAAATTTTTTCATACCAGAGGGCACAACCTCCATCTGGCTGGTTTTTTCAAAAATCATTTCACTGGTTTTGCAGATTTCCTCCACACGGCCAGAAACTTCCTCGTCCTCTATCATGGTGTTTAGCTGTACCAACTCTTTTATAAAGGCATTTTCCTTGTTTTGGGTTGGTTGCTCAATAACAGGTGGTGCCTCGGTTTTAATAGGCTGGGCAGCCTTGCCCTTTTGGTTTTCCAACTCTTGGCGGTATTGCTCATACTCCTCCATAGTGGAAAATATCTGCTGACCATCCTGAGAAACAATCAGATTTTCAATGATTCTTCTCTGTGCCAATACACGCAAATCCTTTTGTGTTTGCACTTTGGTGGTGCTGGCAAACACCGACAACTGGCGCACAGAACAACTGGTTTTGTCCTTCAAGAAGTCAAGATACTTTTCTCCTCGCTGATAAAGGCTTGCTTTGGAAAGCCCCACTACACAAGCCCAACTGGATAAAGCAGTGAATACCACCGCAACGATAGTTGTGCCTACTTGCCCATTGGAAAACAACTCACTTAGCATTGCAGCAAAAAACGCCACTGCCAGAATCAGCCACATAAATCCAAAAATGCGGTTTACTACTCTGCCTGTTTTCATGCGCAGCCGTTTTCCTCGAAAGGTAGGTCTTTGGACTGGTTTTTTTTGAATTTGCTGCTGGGTTTGGTTCCATGCCTTTCCAACCTGACGGGTAGTGTCCTCCAATACCTTTCCCAGTTGTCCTACACCGGATTCTACTTGTTCTTCCACAAATTTTCCCCATCCCTTCAGTTGCCTTTCCAACTGGTCTGGGTCAAAGTCATTACGTTGATTATTTGCCATGGTATTCTCCCCCTGTTTATTCCTGGTTTTCTCTGTGCAAAACCACTTCCTGATTGGCAGCGGTGCGACAAGCAAAGGCCCATGCTGCCATGCGTAATAGTCGATTTCCCGGTTGAGCTGGTGCAGGGCTGGGCTGGTTTTCTCCCAACATTTCAGCACTGGCGGCTGCTAATGCAAACTCAATTTCTGCACAAAACAAATCATAGGCCGCTTGTCCACTGCCTTCCCGCTGGGTTTGCATTTGAATTGCCGCCTTAATTTCTCCAATGGCAAACAACTCCTTTAACAAAGTGATTACCACCAAATATGCCAAGTGTCTGCGGCCATACTTCTTTTTTATGGGTTTGGGAATCAGCCCTAGTTTTACATAATTGTTTACCATTGCTGGTGTGAGCAAATTTTTTTTGCCATAAAGCAACCCCGAAAGAATTTTTTCCATTAGTACAATTACTTGATCCATGTACAGTTCCAACTCTGGCAGTTGTTCCCAACGAGGCAACTGAAAATGCCCCACATATTGCGCCCATTCCTTTAATTGTGTTTCCATTGGTTCCTGCATGATGTACTCCTCTGCTTCCATCTTTGGGCAATTCTTCCCTTGGTCAATGTTCTTTTTTATGATACTATCTTTAAGGGAATCTGTCAAAGCACAATCACAAATTTTGGCAGAGAAATTTGCAATATATCACAGGGGGATGAAAAAATATGCACCACCATAAAGTTTCTTTTGGAAAAATAGCAATCTGGTCTATGGGCGGATTGGGATTGTTGTCCATTGTACTCTACCAAGTTTTCTACCAAAATCAAGGGGTTATGCAGAAATGGCTGCACTATATAGCTTTATCTTGGGGGAGAAGTATTTCTTTTTTGTGTGGCGTGGTACCCTTTTCTGTAGCAGAACTTTGTTGGACAGGGGCTATTGTGGCAGCAATTATCTGGGTAGTACGGTTTTGCATCCTATTATATAAACGCCCTACACACTGGAAAAAAGAAAGCTGTTTCCGGCTACTTTCTTTTTTGTGTGTTGGCTTGTTTATCTGGGGCAGTTACACCGGCTTGTGGGGTATTGGCTACCGTAGTGGCGCATTTTATACAGAGGAAATAGGCCTTTCCAGCCATCCAATATCGGTAGAACAGCTCCCACAAGTCACAAAGCTATTTGCAGAAAAGGCGGGGGAGTATGCCTTGCAAGTGCCTCGTCAAAAGGATGGCAGTTTAGCTATTTCTGCCAAGGAGCTTTTCTCTCAAACCGACCACCTATATGACAATATCCAACAGGAATTTCCCACGTTGCAAGGGCCTGTTCGCCGGGCAAAACCTATGTTTTATGGGCCAATTATGAGCCGTATGGGTTTTACAGGATTTTACTTTCCCTTTACTGGGGAAGCCAATGTAAACATTCACTCTCCTCTTTCTTTGATTCCTGCAACCATTGCCCATGAGTTGGCACACCAACGGGGAGTGGTGTTTGAGGACGAAGCAAATTTTACTGCCATTGCTGCTTGCTTGTCACAGTCTGACCCTGTATTTCTATACTCTGGCTATTTAATGGGGTATATTCATCTTTCTAATGCACTGTTAAAAGCAGATTCTTCTGCATGGGGGAATATCTCTGACTCTCTACATCCTTTTGTGAGAAAAGATTTAGAGGACAACAACGCCTTTTGGGAAAAGTACCAGTCTCCTATTACCACTGCCGCCGAGGGTATTTATGAAGGATTTTTACAAAGTCATGGCGAAAATCGAGGACTACAAAGTTATGGTGCTTGTGTCAATTTGTTGGTGGCCTATTATGGAAAAGATATTAACGCTTAAATGGACAAGGTAGCTTTTTTAGTTTTTTATAGCTAATTATTATAAAGGAGCCATATAAAATGATGTACACAACTGTATCCACGATACCCAAAGGGTAGGGGGTAGGAAAGCCTTGATACACCATAGAAATGATTACCGACAAGGGAATACATGCAACAAAGACAGTATTTGCCCATCGTATAAAAAATGGGGCTTTATAGGAAGATACAACTTTTCCAATGTAATATAGCACAATCCCCACTATCTCTATTGTAAATCCCAAAAAAATATCCACTGCTGTCTGGTTTGTGTGCCAAAAGGAAAATGCAGCAAACACGCCCAAGAGAATAAAGGCTGTAGACATTATGTATAAAATTTTACTCACAGTCAAATTGGCCCCCTGTTTCTTGCAATCCTCTTTTCCCATTAAGAGATAATCTGTAGAAACCTGAAAGTATTTACTTAAAGCCACAACTTTGTCCAAGTCTGGAAGGTTTTGTTGGATTATTTTATCAGGAAAATTTGTTGCCTTACAAGAAACCAAGAATAGAATCTGTGCAACCAGTAGTTGCTTTTTGCTTGTAACCAAAAAATTTTTTAAAAATACAAAACTAACCCATTGCCTTTTTCCATAGCTGTGGTATGATTCTTGTGAGCCATTGAGCAGGCTGCAATTACAAGGGCTGGCGGTGGCAAAAATGTTCTATTTCTATTTGGAAAGGCGGCGATTTTTTATGGTCAAATCCATGACCACCGGCTCCCCAGCACGGCTAATTTTTCTTTTTACCATTCCTTTGCTTATTGGCAATCTATTTCAGCAACTATACAATATGGCCGATACCTTTATTGTAGGCCGTATTTTGGGGGTAAATGCCCTTGCAGCAGTAGGGTGCACTGGTAGCTTAATGTTTTTTATCATTGGCTTTACCCAAGGGCTTTCGGCAGGATTTTCCATTATCACTGCGCAACGGTTTGGGGCACAGGATGACCATGGCGTTCGTCGCAGCTTTGCAGCAAGTCTGCTTTTGGGTGGTATCATTTCTATTGTTGTCACCATTGCCAGTGTAGCTGGTGCGGGATGGCTACTAAAATTATTGCAAACACCTCCCGAAATTTTGCCTGATGCTACCTCTTATTTGGTTGTGGTATTTGCTGGTATTCCCACTACAATGTTGTTTAATGTACTTTCCAACGCCTTGAGGGCTTTGGGAGATTCCAAAACTCCGCTGATTTTTTTGGTGATTGCTTGCTTGTTTAACATCGTTTTGGATGTTGTGTTAATTCTGTACACTCCTTTAGGGGTAGCTGGTGCAGGTGTTGCCACCGTAGTGGCACAGCTTTTGTCGGGCCTAGCATGCGTGTGGTATATTTTCAAACGATTCCCCTCTTTGCGGCTTTCTACTGAAGATTGGAAATTGACCAGCAAGGATATTTCTGACCATCTGCGAATGGGCTTGCCCACCGGATTTCAGTCCTCAATCATTGCCATTGGAAGCCTTATGCTACAATTTGCATTGAATGGCCTAGGCAGTGTTTCTGTGGCAGCTTTTACTGCTGCCAGCAAGCTGGAGAGTTTGGGCAGCCTTCCCCTTATCAGCTTTGGTCTTGCAACCAGTACCTTTGTGGCGCAGAATTATGGTGCTGGAAAGGTTCACCGCATCCAAACAGGTGTTTTGCAAGCCAGTGGAATGGCATTGGCTTGGTCTGTTTTTATTGGCACCATTTTTGTAGTATTTGGTGCGCCACTAAGCGGCTTTTTTGTGGGAGAACAAGCAGAGGCAATCCGTCTTTCTGCCATTTATTTAAAGGTAACAGGGCTTTCCATCTGGATTTTAGGACTATTATTTGTTTTCCGTTACACTTTGCAGGGATTGGGGCAAAGTTTTGTGCCCACCTTTGCTGGCGTAATGGAACTGGTTATGCGTGGTATTGGTTCGGTGGTTTTAGTGGGAGCTTTTGGCTTTACAGGGGCTTGTTTGTGCAACACTGCCGCATGGACTGGAAGTGCGGTACCTTTGGTAATTGCGTTCTTCATCACTATGCGCCGATTGGTATTTAGCCACCCAGAACCAGAAGTAGAAGCTGTGGTTGAAACTGTGACAGAATAAAAAATTAGGAATCATTTGTACACTCCGGTGATATGATAGAACAAACCGGAGTGTTTTTGTGTAAAGTTTAGGTAAAGTTTAGGTAATGATTTTTACAAATCCATTGCAAAACTTTACATTTTTTTGCCATAATAACTTTAGGTTGTGGTATTTCCTGTGCACGTTTATGGGCAAAAGGCTTACCACAAAAACCATATAGAAAAAACCATTGCGAAACTACTTCGCAACAAGGAGAACACTATGAAATTAGAAGACATTGTTATGCTTTTGGGCGGCTTGGCACTGTTCTTGTATGGAATGCAGGTAATGTGTCGAGGCTTGGAGGTTGCTGCTGGTGACCGGCTGCGCTCCATTTTGGAAAAACTCACCAGTCGCCGCTGGATGGGTGTTCTGGTAGGTGCAGGTATCACCGCCATCATTCAATCTTCCTCTGCTACTACTGTTATGGTTGTAGGCTTTGTAAACTCTGGTCTGATGACCCTAGGGCAGGCTGTAGGTGTGATTATGGGTGCCAATGTGGGCACCACTGTTACTGGCCTTTTGATTGCCCTTGATATTGGTATGATTGCGCCTCTGTTTGCTTTCTTGGGTGTGGCAATCATTATGGTAAGCAAAAAGCAGCGCACCATCTGCATTGCGGAAATTATGGCTGGCTTGGGAATCCTATTCATTGGTATGGATATGATGAGCAGTGCCATGTCCCCCTTGCGGGATTATCCTCCCTTTGTCAATATGCTTTCCAGCTTCTCCAATCCTTTGTTGGGCATTTTGGCTGGTGCTGCCTTTACTGCATTGGTGCAGTCCTCCTCTGCAAGTATTGGTATTTTGCAGGCTCTGGCATTTTCGGGAGTTATTGGATTAGACAATGCTGTTTATGTGCTGTTTGGCCAAAATATTGGTACTTGTATCACTGCTGTTATTGCCAGCATGGGTGCAAGCCGCGCTGCAAAACGCACTACTTTGATTCACCTGATGTTCAACTCCATTGGCACAGTAATTTTTACCTTTATTTGCATATTTACCCCCTTTATTTCTCTGGTACAAAACTTGGTTCCCGGAGATGTTCCCGGACAAATTGCAGCCACACATATTATTTTCAATATTGTTACCACCATCATTTTGTTCCCCTTTGGCAATTTGTTGGCAGAGGCAACTTGTCGAATTTTGCCGGAATCCTCTGGTTCCGAGCATTCTTCTGTGAGTGTTGTGGACGAGCATGGTTTTGGTTCCACTGCTATTTTCATCCGTCAACTGCGCAACCAACTGGTAGAAATGTATGCTTTGGCTCAGGCAAATGTACAGCTTTCCTTTGAGGCATTGCTGAAACAAGACCATAATCTTTTGGAGCAAGTAACTGAGCAAGAGGATAAGATTGACCGCTTTAATGCCGATATTATCCGCCGCATTGGTAAGGCTTCTATGAACGAAATGTCCGAGCAAGATTCCGAAACTTTGAACCGCATGTTGGTGCTTAGTTCCAACATTGAGCGCATTGGTGACCACGCTATGAACATGGCAGAATATTTGGTACCTCTGGAAAAGCACAATGTAAGTTTGGACAAAATTACCGAAACAGAGTTGACCAACCTGAAAGAGTTGGCTGCAAAGGCTCTTTCTTCCATTGATATTGCAAACTCTGAGCAAAAGGAAGAACACCTAAAATTGGTTACCACTTTGGAAACAGAAAGTGACGTTTTGAGCACCGACTACCGTAAGGCTCAAATTCAGCGGTTGCGCAGTGGTGACAGTGACCCCGAATTGAGTATTTTGTACAGCGAAATGCTCACCGACGTGGAACGTATGCTAGACCACACCTTGAACATTGCCGAGGCAGTTTACGCCTAATTTTGTTCCCCACCATTAGACACGAAAAGAGCAGGCAGCGGATGACTATCCGCTGCCTGCTTTCTGTATAAAACACTATCTGTCCCACTTTTCGCAGAGGGCATGAATTTGGTCGGCAAACTTTGCAAGGTCTTTGTTTGCACCGCCCCGATTGTGGCTGATAACAGTCATCAACCGCTTTCCTGCCTGTACCAATCGTTGGAAAACTGCACTGGCACGAGAAGCACCTGTTTCTTCTTCGTCCTCCAGTTGCTTTTGTACACGGTTGCCTTGTTCCAATACCTCTCCTGTAACCAAGTCATACTGGCTGCCGGGATAGGGGGCTTTTGCATCAAACCCCCGTTCACACAACATCTGTGCAAACTCATCACAAACCTCATCACCACCGTGATTGACATAGACCTGTGCAGGTTTGGGTTGGATATGCTCTATCCATTGTAGCAGCCCTTCTCTGTCTGCATGGCCACTCATGCCGGGAAGCTGTAATATTTGTGCCCGCACTTGAATTTTTTCTCCAAACAAACGCACCTCTGTGGCACCTTCCACCAAAGAACGACCCAGCGTTCCCACCGCCTGATAGCCTACAAACAAAATACTGCATTCTGGTCGCCATAAGTTGTGCTTTAGGTGGTGTTTAATTCGTCCAGCCTCACACATTCCGCTGGCAGACAGAATTACTTTGCATCGTTTATCACTGTTGATGGCTTGAGATTCTTCGGTAGTAACTGCCAACTTTAACCCTGGGCATCGGATGGGGTCAATGCCCTCTTCCAGCAATCGGCGAGTTTCGCTATCAAAATAATTCCATTGAGAATTATGGAAAATGCCTGTTGCCTCTACTGCCAGCGGGCTGTCCACATAAACTGGAAAACCTTCATGACCTTTGATAAGTCTGTTTTGTTTTACTTGTCGTAAAAAGTATAGCATTTCTTGTGTTCTTCCCACAGCAAAACAAGGCACAACCACATTGCCGCCACGGTCAAAGGTGTCCCGCAATACTTTAGCAAGGTCGTTTACATAGTCAGGGCGGGGACCATGGCTTCGGTTTCCATAGGTGGATTCCATAATAACCACATCTGCCTGTGTAGGATAGCAGGGGTCATTGAGCAGTGGCTGATTGGTGTTTCCAATATCTCCAGAAAAAACAATAGTTTTTGTTTCTTCTTCCTCTTGCACCCAAATTTCAATGGTTGCCGAGCCTAGCAGATGGCCCACATCACTAAAGCGAACCGAAACCCCATCACAAATAGGGATAATTTCTCCATATTCGCAAGGAGAAAACTGCTTCATCGCATTGACAGCATCCTGAACTGTGTACAGGGGAACATATTCCGGCAATCCTGCACGAAGGGCCTTTCGATTGCGCCATTCTGCTTCAAACTCTTGAATGTGAGCAGAATCCCGCAACATAATGTCACATAGGTTTGCTGTGGCAGAGGTGCAATAGATGGGCCCATGGAAGCCTTCTTTGCAAAGAAGGGGAATTTTTCCAGAGTGGTCAATGTGGGCGTGGGTCAACAACAGTGCATCCACATCCCCTGCGGCTATGGGCAAAGGCTGATTTTCATACAAGTCTGGCCCTTGCTCCATTCCACAATCAATCAAAATGTGCTTTTCGTTTACAGTAAGCAAAGCACAACTTCCTGTAACTTCATGGGCAGCTCCTAAAAAAGTCAGTTTCATAGTTTACTCCCCTTTCTTTGGGAATATATTCCCCTTTGGTATACCTTTATTATACTAATTTTCACAAGAGCAAAATGCACAAACTATTTTTGTTTTTTTCTGCAATTTGTAAAGGGCAAAAGTTGACTATAAAATTCTTTTTCCGCCTATTTTGTTCCATAAAAAGTTTGGCGTATAATGAAACAAAAGAATATGTGGTTGAAAGGAATGGTACTTCCCTATGAATATCCAACAAATTGCCTCTATTGCCCCTTCTCCTCGGCAACTTGCATGGCAAAAGATGGAGTTTTATGCCTTTGCACATTTTGGCATGAACACATTTACGGGCAGTGAGTGGGGGGATGGCTCTGCACCTGCCAGCCTGTTTGCTCCTTCCGATTTTGATGCTAACCAGTGGGTACAGTGTGTAAAATCTGCTGGTATGAAAGGGTTGATTCTTACCTGCAAGCACCATGATGGTTTTTGTCTATGGCCCAGCCAATACACAGATTACAGTGTAAAAAACAGCCCTTGGAAGGATGGCAAAGGGGACGTTGTGCAAGAAGTATCCCAAGCCTGCAAACGCCATGGTATTGCTTTTGGAGTATATCTTTCTCCATGGGACCGTCATGAGGCCACCTATGGGCAGGGAGAAGCATACAATACCTTTTATAAAAACCAACTACGAGAGCTTGCCAGTAATTATGGAGATATTTTTTGCTTTTGGTTTGACGGTGCCTGTGGAGAAGGAGCCAATGGCAAAAAGCAGGTATATGATTGGGAGGGATATTACTCTATTATCCGTCAGCTTCAGCCAAATGCAGTGATTAGTGTTTGTGGCCCTGATGTTCGCTGGTGTGGCAATGAAGCTGGTGTGTGCCGTACCTCAGAATGGAGCGTTGTTCCTGCGGCATTGCAGGATGCAGAACGCACTGCGGAAAAATCTCAAAAAGAGGATGATGGAAAATTCTCCCGAAAGATTACCTCCTGTGATGAAGATTTAGGCAGCCGCAAGGCCATTGATGGCTGTGAATCCTTGGTGTGGTATCCCGCAGAGGTAGACACCTCTATTCGTGTGGGCTGGTTTTATCACCCAGAGCA
The DNA here is from genome assembly GCA_944385935.1 of uncultured Anaerofilum sp. GTDB lineage: Bacteria > Bacillota > Clostridia > Oscillospirales > Ruminococcaceae > Anaerofilum. Next base: position 7,239 of record CALWZC010000018.1, on the reverse strand, counting down.
AGACACAGAACTAAGAAGTTTGGAAGAACTAAAGGAAATTTACTACAATTCTGTAGGTGCCAATGCTTGCCTATTGCTGAATATTCCCCCAGACACACGGGGCCGCTTTGCCCAACCGGATGTTTTACGGCTACAAGAATTGGGGGAATATCTTGGTCGTACCTTCTCCAATAACTTGGCCATCCATGGAACTGCATGGGCAACAGATTCCTTGCAGGGATATTGTCCCTGTAACGTTTTATCCTGTGAAGAGCATCTTTTTTGGCAACCTACACCAGGGCAAGAGCAAGCAAAATTGACACTTGAGTTTCCCCAGCCTATCTCCTTCTCTCATGTGGTTTTGAAAGAGCATTTACCCAGTGGGCAAAGAATTGAGGCTTTTCGGTTGTTGGCAGATGGAAAAGAAATTTTTTCTGGCACTGTGGTGGGCTACCAGCGCATTTGCCGCTTTTCTCCCGTAACAGCCCAAAGGATTACCATTGACATTACAGAAAGCCGATTTTGTCCCACCTTACAGCAGGTTTGTGTATACTCATAAAAAACTGCCCCTTCTTGTGGAAAGAAGGGGCACTCTTTTAGCCATTGCCATTGTTGTAGAATACGCTGACCAAAGGAGAAGTTTTATCCAAAAATAGGGTTTTATTTTCTCCAGAAAGGCTTATTTTTGCGGCATCCAATGCACGAACAAAACTATAAAAATCTGCTCTGGATTGGTCTGCATAGGCAGCGGAAAGAATACGCATATATTCGGCTTCACCTTCTGCCTGTAAAACTTCCGCTTTTGCTTTTGCCTCACTGAGCATAATTTGAACTTCTTTGTCGGTTTCGCTGCGGATTTTAGTGGCTTCCGATTCGCCCTCGGCGGTATAGCTGGCGGCAATGTTGTTCCGTTCGGAAATCATACGTTGGTAGACAGCTTCTTTATTATCTCCGGGTAAATCCAAATGTTTGGTTTCCACTGCCAGCAATTCAATTCCGTATTCCTCCATTACGTCCCCTACATTGTCCTTTATTTCCTGTGCCAGTGCGCCATCTCGTCCGCTGATAACTTCCGTTTGGGTTTTGGAGCTAATTACGTTTTTCATAGCGTTATAGACGTTTGTAGAAAGTCGGTCTTGTGCCACGGAAATTTGACCATTTAGGTTTTGGATAAATTTATAGGGGTCATCAATTTTCCAAAGGACAAAGCTGTCTGCCACCATGGTTTTTTTGTCCTTGGTAATAACATCTGAAATGGGCAGGTCATAAATTAACATGGTATTAGGAATAACTTCTGTTTGCTGAAAAAATGGCAGCTTCCAACTAATTCCCGGATTGGTTCGCACATCCACCACTCTACCAAACTGGCGGATAACACTATATTGGTTTTGCTGGGTAATAACTACACTAGAGCTACCCACTATCAACACGGCTGCCAATGCAGCCAGAAAACCAACACCAAATTTTGTTTTTTTCATGGTTTATTCCTCCTCTTGGGGGGTAGATTGTTGTATTTGGGTGGTTTGTGACTGGGAAAGTCCATCCAAAGACATCAGGTTTAGGGTATTGCCTTGAGCATCCTGAATTACAACCTTCAAGTTGGGCAGAATTTCCTCCATAGCTTCGTAGAACATTCGTTGTTTGGTGATAAGAGGATATTGTACATATTCGGCGTACATAGAATTAAATCTTGCCACCTGACCATTTGCCTCATTGATACGGGCGGCCTTTTGGGCCTCGGCGGTTTGAATAATCTGGTCTGCTTGTGCTTCTGCTGCCGGCATTTGCTGAGAGCGGTATTTGTTTGCATTGTTTACAGCGGTTTCTTTGCCTTGCTTTGCAGTTTCTACTGCTTTAAAGGCGTCCAATACCTCTGTGGTGGGAGGTGTGGCATCTTGAATGGTGATATTCACCAGTTGAATTCCAATATCCTGCTGTTCCATACGGCGGATAATTTTTTCTTTAATTTCTGCCTGTATTTGGTTTTTTCCTGTGGTAATTACTTCATCTACGGGATACATGCCGATGGTGTCACGGATATAGCTTTGAGAAAGAGTTTTTAGAATATTTTCTGGCTCTTTGCTGCTGTATATCCATTTTACTGGGTCTGTGGCACGATACTCCACAAAAAAGTCCACATTTACAAAATTATAATCCGAAGTAATCATCAAAGATTCATCGGGAATAGGCTCTCGTGTTTCTATATCATAACCAATGGGAAAGCTGCGGATGGTCATATCTACCTTATGTACTTGTTGAATAAAAGGAATTTTAAAGTGCAAACCGGGAGTAGTAACTGCCACGGGATTGCCAAAGGTGACCACTACTGCATTTTCTTGCTCGTTGATAATATAAAAGCACTGTGTTGCTGCCAACAACAATACCACTGCCAATACAATCAGCACCACTTTTGCTGCCATATTTTTTAGGGGTGGCATAGAAAAGGTGGGAGCCTTTGCACCATTGGGGGAAGGTTGCTGTTGGGGAAAAATTGTTTCCTTCATGTCTGGTTCCTCCTTGTGTTCTGTTTTGGTTCCATCGCCGGCAATGGATTTGCTATACCATACTATACGAATTGCGTTTTTTGGTATGAGTATAGTATATCTTATGAAATATTTCTACTCAATGGCGATTTTCTCGCTTTTTCGTCAAAATTCGCTTGTTTTTGTCTGTTTTTTTATTTTTCTATTTTTTGTATTAGTTGATAAAATGCGCAAAATATGGTTCTTTTGGGGATATTTTGTGAAATGCTTTAGTTTTGCAATCAGAGATTTTCTTTTATTTTCTTGTGCTTGCTTGCACAATCTATATTTATTGCCTTTTTTCAAAATATTTGCAATAATAGAGGGCGGTACTTGGTATTACATATAGAGGAGGCGTTTGGCAGATGGACAATTCCCCTGCACTGCCGCTGGAACAAACACTAGATGTTTTTGGAGATATGGTATTTCGGGCAGCCTTTGGCATGGTAAAAAACCAGCAAGATGCTGAGGATATTGCACAGGAGGTTTTTTTGACATTGGTGAAGAAAACTCCCGTGTTTGAAAACCGAGAACATCAAAAAGCGTGGTTGCTGCGAGCAACCATCAACCGCTGCAAAAGCCATCTCACCAGCGCATGGATGCGACGGCGGCGAGATTTGGAGGACACATTGCCCAGCCCCTTTACTGCACAGGAAAATATTGTATTGGATGCGGTGGCAGCTTTGCCTTTAAAATATCGTCAGGTGGTGTATCTTCATTATATTGAAGGATATACTTCTGTAGAAATTGGGAAGCTATTGAACATAAATCCAAACACAGTGCTTAGCCAGCTTTCCCGTGCAAGAACCCAGTTAAAAGAAGCATTGAAAGGAGAGTTTGCAGATGAGCTTTGAAAAAAAGTATCAGCAGGCAATGGAAAAGGTTCAGCCCAGTTCTACTTGGAAGGAACAAACTCGAATGAAAATGCAACAAACTTCCTCTAACAAGGCAAAAGCTATCCCATGGAAACCAGTTGTTTTGCCCTTAGCTGCTTGTTTTTGTTTGGCGGTTGGAGTTGGAATTGTTTTTCGGAATGGACTCCCCTCTACAGAAATTTTTACTGCTGGGGGCCAACAGGACAATACTTCTTCCTCTGTCAGCAGTTCCCCTGCTGTGGCTCAGCAAAATGAGCCGTCTATAGCTGCCATGCCTCGCACAGCCATGATGATGGAAAATCCGGTTGCTTTACAAGAGATTGCATTTTCCGCAGAAGATATAGAAATAAAGGAAAGTTCTGATTTGCCAATGGCCATAGAGCTTACAACAGAACCTTCTTCTTTGCCTGTTTGGCAAGAAACTTCGGAAGGATACTGCTTTTTGGGGGATTACCCAGTAGTTTCTTTTTCACAGACCATGGAAGAAACAAACTCTGGTGAAGAACGTTTCAATGATTCCATAGACATATCAACCCAGCTGGTCTATGTAGAAAGCTGTGGATATTTGCAGCCAGCCTACTCATTTGCCCTGCCCACCGAAGATGGCACAATCCAGTATGTTGGAGCCATCAGCGGGGAATATTATAATCAAAATGCCGATGACACGGCCAAAGGAGATTGACTTATGAAAAAATTATTTGCAATTGTTTTGACCGCTTGCCTTGCTTTGGCAGCATTTTCTGCCTGTGGCAGCAAAAACTCTGACCAACCTAACTTTGATGGCAATTTAGAGGATTATGTTACTGCTCTTTATGATGGCATTGGACAGGAAAATATGCCCATGACCATGAATACCCCCATTACTGCCGAAAATGCAGAAATGTTTTTAGGAACAGCAGATGTTACCTTTAAAGATGGTGTTGCTTCTGATGCCATGATTAGCGCAATTGCCCACTCTGTTTGCTTGCTGCGTACAGAGGATGCCGACCAAGCTGCTGAGCTGGCAAAGGTTGTAGAAGAAAACGCAAATCCCCGCAAATGGGTTTGTGTAGAGGCAGAAAAAACCGTAGTAAAGCAAAGAGGTAATTTGGTTTTGTTGGTAATGACCGACACAGCAAATGCTGATGCTATTGTTGCCAACTTTGACAAACTGGAGGCATAATGAAACTTTTTAGAAATAAAAAGGTCATTGCGGCCGTTCTAACCCTGCTTGCAGTGGTTGGGGCGGCTGCCCTTGCATATAAGCCCTTGATGAAGATATACCGCAAAGTGGCAAAGCTTCCAGATGAAAATGGAATGTACCAAATTGGGGAACACTGGTTTCAAGAACTGGAGCCTTTGAAGCCACAGGCAGCAGAAAACTTTGCCACAAAGCTAAAAACTTTACAAGAAAAATATCTTACTGAGGAAAATCGGGTATTTTGGGCGATTGTACCAGACAAAAGCTGGTATGCAAGGGAAGAAGGTTATCCTACTTTTGACCATGGAACATTTCAAAAACAGTTGGAAACATTATTGCCAGATTTTATTGGCATTGATTTGACCGATGTTTTAGAGTTGGATAACTACTATAAATCTGACCGCCACTGGAAACAAGAAACATTGCAACCGGTATTATACCAACTGGGTCAAGCAATGGGATTTGATGTGCAGGTTGAAGATTTTGAGCCAAATATATTTTCTCCTTTTTATGGGGATTTTTCTAAATATATTTCTGGGAAAAAACCAGAGGACACCTTGATATATTTGACCAATTCTGACACAGAAGCCGCATTTGTGGAAAATTATCAGGCCAAGGATGTGCACACAGTATATGATATTCCTCGGCTGGAGAGCAAGTTACCCTATGATGTATTTTTATCTGGGGTAACACCTGTTGTTACTATCTCCAATCCCAATGCCTCCAGCGAAAAGGAGCTGGTTATTTTTCGGGATTCATTTGGCAGTAGTTTAGCTCCTTTGCTTTGCGGGGAATATCGAACTATTACGCTTATTGATTTACGATTTATGCTTTCTTCCTTAATTCCTGACCATGTTACTTTTACCAATCAGGATGTGCTATTTTTGTATAGTGATTGGATTGCTTCCAATAATTCATTACTAAAATAAAAAGAGAAACACCACCGAAAAATTCGGTGGTGTTTTTTGGTGCTCTGCCCCAAACCCCGCAAGCCTTTTGAAAAAGGCTTGACCGAAAACTTTAAGAGTTACTATGGATAAATTGGGCAATATCTGTAATAACCTGACTATCCACAGTATCTGGCTGGGCATATTCGCTGGTATCGGCAATAGTTCCGCCTTTGGAGGGCATCATCAAATGGTTTAAATTGGGGTATAAGTGAAATGTAGCATTGGGATACTGTTCTAGTGTCTCTTGCCAGAGAGGATAGTCAATATCTGCATACACTTGGAAGTCTTTTTCTCCCTGCAAAATCAACAGGGGAATTTGTAGCTGAGAAATATACTGTTTTCCTTCTGTTTCTTCCAAAGAAATCCAATAAGAAACAGGCAAGCCCAACAGTGTTTTTTGTTTGATATCTTGGTTTTGCTTCAAGTTTTTCAAAGTTTGTACATCACTTTCCAGTTGGAGTAATTGCTGAAAAAGGGTTGTTTTTTGCTGTTCGGATAGAGTGTTTTTTGTAAGCTCTGCCAGTTGGATATTTTGGTCATACATAATCTCCCACAAGCTGCGCAAACTGCCAGCCATAGAGATTGCTCCGGCTAGTTTCCCGTTTTGAGCTGCCAAATAGGGCATTAACATTCCGCCCTGACTATGCCCCAACAAAAATACCTTTGAAAAACGAGCATCATTCTGTACCAATTCTAATGCGGCTAGGGCATCATCTGTAATTTCTTGCTGAACTGTAATGGAATCGGCAATTTTTTGTGCTTCTTCTGCATAAGTATAGTAGCGTTTATCGTAGCGAAGGGAAGCAATTCCCTGTTGTGCCAACCCCCATGCAATATCCCGAAAAGGCTTATTGGAATAGATAGTTTCATCTCTATCACTTTGCCCGGAGCCTTGTATCAAAACCACAACCGGAATAGAACTACTTGTTTCCTGTGGCATAGTCAGTGTGCCAGATAGAGGATATTTTTCATCAGCAGTGATTGTGATTTCCTCCTCTACAACGCCTTGAGGCAAAGTTGTTTGTTGGACTTCACCAGAGTTTTCCTGATAAGTGAAGTATATTCCCTCTAGCTGCTCTTTTTTGTTATAGCTAAGGCGCATTTCAAGGCTTTGTTTTTCATAAATATGCGAAGAGGTAACCACTACCAAAGAACCTTGGGTATCCACAGAGATAGTATCTTGTTGTTGGTAGGCTCCCAAAGGCTGGATAGTCTGTAGCCATGCTTGTTGTAACTGCTGTTGTGATAGTGTCTTTTTCAATTTATCTGAAAAAGTTGTATATACCTCTTGATAATTGCCTTGTTGGAGATTACTGAAACAAGTTTCAGAAAGTTGTTTATAAGATTCTACTTGTTGTTCTGTCAAGGAGTTTCCACAACCAGAAAATGCAACCAAAAAAAGAAGAAAAGAAAGAACTAAAAATATAGAAAGTTTTATTTTCTTTTTCATGATTATCTCCTCCTACAAAGGATTTTGTGTCACTCATTGTATCTCTTTGATAGAGCAATGTCAATTACTTTTTTAGGAAATAAAAAAGCCACCGCCCATATAGGACAGTGGCCAATGGTGCACTTTCAGGGACTCGAACCCGGGGCCCGCTGATTAAGAGTCAGCTGCTCTACCAACTGAGCTAAAAGTGCATATTAAAATTGAAAGAGAAAGCCGGCACCTACCTATTTTCCCGGGCCGTCTCCAGCCAAGTATCTTCGGCACGACCGAGCTTAACTACTGT
>CALWZC010000017.1 GCA_944385935.1 uncultured Anaerofilum sp. | reverse complement strand
TCCTTTTTTCATCTTACCACGAAAAAAGTAGACACCCACACTTTTGTGAGTGTCTACTTTCATTTTACAGGTGCAGTGAGCAAAAAGCTCGCCTCTCTCTTTTTGTTTATCAAAACCGAAGAATAAACCGGTTTCCATTGGGTTCTACTTCCAGTTTAAGGTCAATGCCATAACTTACGGCAACATGCTTTACAATGGCCAAACCCAAACCAGTACCGCCGCTCTCCTTGCTGCGGCCTTTGTCAATGCGGAAGAAACGCTCAAAAATTCTCTGGCGGTATTTTTCGGGGATAGGTTCTCCTGTATTAAATACCCAAAATACCGGCCGTCCTTGTTCCTTTGTCAGCTTAGCCTGCACCTTGCCGCCGGGATAGTTATATCGTACAGCATTGACCAGTAAGTTACTAAATAGTTCTGTCATCTCTTTGTGGGATGCAAAATAATTGCAGGGCTGCACCTCAATTTCTAAAGAAATTTCTCGCTGTCCAGCCAATGCCCGTACAAAGTCCTCGCTTTCCTTTACAATATCTGCAAGGTTTACACGCTCTTTCTCAAATGTGATGTCACCGCTTTCCATGCGGCTAATCATGATGATATCCTCAATTAAGTTGGACATCCGTCCAGCTTCTTTTAGAATACGGCTGGAAAAATCTTTCCTTGCCCCTTCCTCTAAAGGCATATCACTACACAGCAACTCAGCAAACCCCCTAATGGATGTAATAGGGGTTTTCAGTTCATGGCTGGCAGATTGGAAAAACTCTTGTCGCATTTTTACCGTTCCAATTTGTTCTGTAATATCTGTAAGAATCATAATGGCACCTTTGGAAAGGCCGCCATCCCCTTCTCTTACACGACTGACAGCTGCTTGTATGGTGCGCCTTCCTGCAATTTTCATCTGACCCTGTGCCGAATCCTGATGTGCCTTTGTTACACTGTCCACAGCTTCCAAAATTTCTTTTCCACTGGTAGCCACAGAGAGTTCTTTTCCTTGCACCAGCATTCGATGGCAGCCAAAAAACTTGCAAGCTGCATCGTTGATGGTCAAGATTCTTTGCTGCTCATCCAACAGCAAAAATCCTTCACTCATGTTGTCTAGTATGTAATCTATTTTTTCTTTTTCAGCCTGCAAGCGGTGCAGGTTTCCGGAAATTTCCCGGGAAAGCTGATTGATATCTGCCGCCATGGTTCTCAACTCCGGATATGGATAATGGTGCAGTTCAAGTGCAGTACCTCCCTCTTTTACCTCAGCCAACTCTCTGCTTAGCTGGGCAATGGGTGCTGTAACCACTGCCGATTGTCGCTTTGCCAAAGGAATAGCAGCAGCCAATCCCACCCCCAGACCAATGGCAAGCATAGGCCAAAAAGCCAGCAAATCCCAAACAAGACTATTGTAGGAGGCAGAAATACGCAAAAAGCTACCATCAGCCGTTTTTGCAGCAGCATATACCAGCTTTTCTCCCAAAGAGTCGCTGTTGTGCACTGCCACTCCACTGCCTGTTTTTTGAGCCTGCTCAATCTCTTTACGATTGAGATGATTTGCAAGTTCTTCTGGCTGTTTTTCTGTATCTGCCAGAACCTGCCCACTTTCCGAAATAATGGTTACACGCAGACCAGTGTTTTTAGCAAGTTCTGCCGCCACAGATTGGGCATCTTCCTCATTCTGCACCAACAATGCGGAAACCTGCGCTATTGTTGCCAAGTCCTTTTGTGTTTTTTGGGTCATTCGATAGTTGAACATAAAAGCCGAAAGCAGCAGCGCACAGCACAGACTTAAACAAATAGCTGCTAAATTTCCCTTTAAAATGGCTTTTTTCATGTCAACTCATCCTCTCTACCGGCAACAAAAACCGATAGCCAACCCCTCGGACAGTCTTTATATACTTTCTTTCAGGCTCATCGTCCCCCAGCTTATGGCGTAGGGTTCCAATGTGCATATCCAGTGTACGGGTTTCGCCTGCAAATTCATAGCCCCATACCTGTTGCAAAAGCTGCTCTCTATCCACTACTCGTTGACAATTTTCCATTAAAACCTTTAAAAGTTCAAATTCTTTCAAGGTCAATTCTACTGGTTGCCCCTTTAAGGTCACTTCTCGCAGGTCGCAATCCAGCACCAAGTCCTGTGCACACAAACATTTTTCTCGTACAGAGCTTGCTGTACCCTCTGCAGCTCCTCTGCGCACCAATGCCCGCACACGGGCGCACAGCTCCAGCACACTAAAAGGCTTGGTCATATAATCATCGGCACCAGCGTCCAATCCTAACACCTTATCACTTTCTGTATCCTTGGCAGTAAGCAACATTACCGGCAAAGACTTAATGGTTGGATTTTGCCGAATCATTTGTAGAGCTGTAATACCATCCATGCCTTTCATCATAATGTCTAGCAACATGGCATCTGGGCATTTTTGCACTGCCTCCAGCAAGGCCATTTCTGCCCCTTCAAAGCTCTTTGTAGAAAACCCTGAGGCCTTCAATGCTGCCTCCAACAATACACGAATGCTCTCGTCATCCTCTACAATAAAAATCATGTTTTCTTTTTGCATCAGGCGTTTCTTCCTCTCCGCTGTTTTGCCGAAACGCCTTCTGGCAATTCCGGTTCTCATACGATTTTACTATTCTTATGAACGCCGGTTTTGCTAAACTCTACCCATTCACCAATATTCACCGCATGGTCACCTACACGCTCCAGATACTTTGCCACCATAAAACAGTTCATGGCAGCATCTGCCTGTTGTGGCTGTTTTACAATGGTGTCAATAACCTGTTGCCGAACTTCACAGAACAAGGCATCTGCCTCATCATCTTTTTCAATTACCTGACGGGCAGACTCCACATCCCCCTTAACATAGGCTTCAATTACCTGCTGGAACATATCGTTCACACAGCTTGCCATGGTTTGGATTGTATCCATCAAAGGGATGGGGTGCTGATTGTTCATGTGGCGGCTTAGCTCTGCAATGTCCTCAGCTGCATCGCCAATGCGCTCAATATCAGTAATCATCTTCATGGCGCAGCTTACCTTTCGCAGGTCGGAAGCCACCGGCTGCTGACGAAGCAGCAAGACAAGGCACTGGTGCTCTACACTTTTTTCTAGTTGGTCAATGGTTTCATCGCCTTGGATAACCTGACTTGCCAGCTCTGCATCTGCTGTTTCAAAGGCAGATACTGCCCTTTGTACTGCACTGGCAGCCAAGGTTCCCATCTGCAAAATACTTTCCGAAAGTTCTTTTAGGCTTACATCATACCCGTGTCGCAAATCCATTGTCGTTCCCTCCTATTATAAAAAACTTTTGCGTAATTTACAACTTTTTTCACAATATATCAACCAAAACGACCGCTGATATAGTCCTCTGTTCGTTTGTCCTTTGGCATAGAGAAAATGGTCTCGGTTTCATCGCATTCAATCAATTCCCCTGTTAGGAAAAAGGCACAACGGTCGCTGATACGTGCTGCTTGCTGCATATTGTGGGTGACGATTGCAATGGTATAGTTTTCTTTCAAGCTATTCATCAATTCCTCAATGCGCATGGTAGAAGCTGGGTCAAGGGCACTGGTGGGTTCATCCATCAATAAAACTTCTGGCTCCACTGCCAATGCACGAGCAATGCACAAACGTTGCTGCTGACCACCAGACAAGCCCAATGCCGGCTTTTTCAAGCGGTCTTTTACTTCATTCCAGAGGGCTGCACCTTGCAAAGATTTTTCTGCAATTTCATCCAACTCTGCTTTGCTGTAGTTTCCATGAAGGCGGGGGCCATACACCACATTGTCATAAATGCTCATGGGGAAAGGATTGGGCTTTTGAAATACCATGCCAATCTTTTTCCGTAACCATGTTACATCCACACTCTTGTCAAAAATATCCTGTCCTCGGTATAAAACCTCACCTTTGATAGAAACCCCTTCTACCAAATCATTCATACGGTTTAATGTTTTCAAAAATGTAGATTTACCACATCCAGAAGGGCCAATCATGGCAGTAATTTGTCCTTGTGGAATTTCCATATCAATTCCCTTGAGAGCTTCAAAATCCTTATAAAACAGCCTTAATCCTTTTGTTTGCAACAATGTTTCCGACATACGGCTTTCCCTTCTCCTTTACACGCAAGACTTTTGTGCAATTTCTATTTTATGCGTAGATACAATTACTTTTTCTTTCCAAGGTTTGCAGTCAACTTTGCCAAGCCATTGATGAGCAAAACCAAAATCATCAACACAGCTGCAATGGCAAATCCAACCTCAAATTCTCCACGCTCGTTTACATACATATACAGGGCAACGCTTAGGGTTCCTCCACTTTTGGAGAAAGCCTCCAAAATATTGTCTGCAATAACAGTACCCACACCAGCAGTAAACAGCAGGGCAGCACTTTCGCCCACAATTCTGCCCACCGAAAGAATACAACCGGTAAGAATACCTGCTCTGCAAGAGGGCAACACTACTGTACGAATCATGTACCATTTAGGTGCACCCAGTCCTAGAGCACCTTCTCGGCATGCTTGAGGAACTGTACGCAATGCTTCTTGTGTAGTACGAATGATAGTAGGCAAAATCATAATTACCATGGTACAACCACCAGACAGCAAACTGGTCTTAAAACCCAGCATCTGGGAAAACAACAGCATACCTGCCAAACCATAGATAACCGAGGGAATACCTGCCAATGTTTCTACAGCAAACTCTACTACCCGCACCAAACGGCGGCCTGTGGCATATTCGGTCAAATATACTGCCGCACCTACGCCCAAAGGCAATGAAAATACCAGAGAAAATAATACTAAGTATAATGTGTTTAAAATATTGGGCAGAATACCCATAGTTTTCTTTAATACGCTGGGTGTGGAGGAAAGAAACTCCCACGAAATATGGGGCAGCCCTTTTACCATAATGTAAGCAATCAGGGACAATACCAGCAACATGGTGGCTATTGCACTTGCCCATACAAGACCTTGCAGAATCACAATTCCTGCACGCCGTTTCCATTGATATGTCTTTTCCATTCTCTCACCCATCTTTACGCTTTACAATAAAATTAAGCACACCGTTGATTATCATAATAAACACCAGCAATACCAGCGCAATGCTAAACAACGCTTCTCGCTGCAAGCCAGAGGCATAACTCATCTCTTTGGCCACAGCTGTTGTCAAGAAGGTTACACTTTTAAACAATCCGGGCATATTGGCAACATTTCCGGCTACCATCATAACTGCCATAGTTTCACCTACAGCACGTCCAATACCCAGAACAACACCTGCTGCAATGCCGCTTTTGGCAGCTGGCAGACTTACCTTAAAAATAGTTTCAATTTTTGTTGCACCCAAAGCAAGGCTTGCTTGCTCATATTCTTCTGGAACTGCATTCAAAGCCGTTTCACTTACCGAAATAATGGTAGGCAATACCATCATAGAAAGCACCAGCATAGCAGCCAAAAGGCAGGTTCCGCTTTTTAATCCAAACAAATTCATTAAAAAGGGAACCAGTACCATCATACCTGCCAAACCGTAGATAACGCTGGGCACCGCCGCCATCAGCTCCACCGCCGGGCGGAGGATTCCTGCCACCCGGGGAGAAGCAATTTTAGAAAGGAACAGGGCTGTCAAAATACCCACTGGAACACCGATAATCAAAGCACCTACTGTTCCCCAAATGCTGGTGAGGATAAAGGGTAGAATGCCAAACTCAGGCTCTTTTGCCGTAGAGTTCCATACAGTTCCAAACAAAAACTCAATTGGCCCAATTTCTATGATGGCAGGCAATCCGGCAATGGTCACATACCCTGCAATCAGCACTACCATCACAATTGCCACCATACCACACAGGAAAAACACCACTTTCATGATTTCTTCCCAAGTTTTTTGTAGCTTTTTCATGGTCATCCTCACTTCATCCCTACCAGGTTATTTTTCCAACAAAATCTATTGCTTATTTTACAGGAGGAACTGCTCCTGCCTCTGCAATCAGGTCTGCCACAGCTTCGCTGGTTGCAAACTCCATAAATGCGCTTGCTGCCTCGCTGGGTTGGTTGCTATCGTTGGTGATAAATACGAAGGGACGCTGAATTTTGTAGGTTCCATCCTGAACAGTAGCCTCAGAGCATTCTACACCGCCTACAGTTACAGCCTTAACAGTATCTTCCAAAGCAGACAGAGAAGCATAACCAAAGGCATTGGGGTTTGCAGATACAGCTGCAATTACAGCACCAGTAGAGTTGTGCTCTTGCTCATAAACACACTCATCTTCCACGCCTACAATGCTTTCAAAACCGTCACGAGTACCAGAACCAGCCTCACGACCTACAAATACTACAGGAGCATCTGCACCGCCAACCTCTTTCCAGTTGGTAATGGTGCCATTTGCCAAGCCCTTAATCTGCTCTAAAGTCAAATCGGTAACACCATTTTCATTGTTTACAATCACTGCAATGCCATCCAGTGCAAAAACAGTTTCGCTTACACCAGTTTCAGACTCTTTCAAAGAACGGCTGGACAAACCAATGTCCAAGGTTCCTTCAGTTGCACCGGTGATACCTGCACCAGAACCACTGGGCTCATAGGTCAAATCTACATCGGGGTTTTCAGCCATAAAAGCCTCAGACAATGCTGCAATTACTTCTTCCACAGAAGTGGAACCACCCATGGAAACGGTGCCAGACACGCTGCCGCCCTCTGCAACACCTTCGCTGCTGGACTGGCTACCGCTTTGCTGAGTAGAAGGACCAGTGCTGGAACTGGAGCTTGTGCTACCGCCGCATCCTGCCAACAATGCTGCAATCATTGCGCTTGCTGCCATAATTCCAATGACTTTCTTTGCTTTTCTCATTTTTCATTTCCCCCTGTAAGGTTTGTCGATTTTTTTCATTATTTTTTGGTGGTTTTTTCAACCTGTAAATACTTTACTCCATCTTGCACTTCACAAAAACCATAAATCTGTATGATTTGATGTAAGTTCTTGTATGGTTTTTGTAAAGAAATTGTAAGCTGGTAAGATTTTTTGTATAGAATAAATCCTTGTGGGTTTTCTTGACGGTTTTTCCTCTGTTGCTTATAATGTAAATATAAGTAGTATCTATTTTATGGTTGGCGTCTTCCTTTTGGCAGGTTAACCAACAAAGGAGGTTTTTTATGACCGAACAAAAAAACATCGACCAGCAGCGTCCCCCAGTGAAAGTACTTTTGTTGGCGGTAGACCTTGGCAAATATGATGCTGACCGTAGCATGGAGGAACTTTCTGCTTTGGCAGAAGCCAACCACATGGAAGTGGTTGCACAGGTTTCCCAAAAGCGAGATGCCATTGATGTTGCCACTGTACTTGGGGAAGGAAAGGTTGAGGAGGCTCGTCTACTCTGCCAAAACCTACAAGTGGAAACAGCTATTTTTGATGGAGAGCTTTCCGGCAGCCAAATTCGCAATTTAGAGCAGGCATTAGATGTGGAAGTCATTGACCGCACCATGTTGATTTTGGAGATTTTCTCCAGCCGTGCTATCACCAATGAGGGCAAAGTACAAACAGAGCTAGCTACTTTGCGCTATCGCCTTCCCCGTTTGACCGGTCTAGGGCAAAGCCTATCCCGGCAGGGTGGTGGCGGTGCCGGCGGTGGTGGTGCTCGGCGTGGTGCCGGTGAAAGCAAGCTAGAATATGACCGCCGCCATCTTCGCCGCCGGATTGATGCCCTTTCCTTGCGCCTAAAAGAATTGGAGGCAAGGCGTGGGGAAAACCGACGTGCACGGCAAAAAAGTGGGGTTCCAGTTATCTCCTTGGTTGGTTACACCAATGTTGGAAAATCCAGCTTGTTAAATCGCCTGTGTGGTTCGGATGTTTTGGAAGCAAATATGCTATTTGCCACCCTAGACCCTACTGCACGAAAACTTACTTTACCCAGTGGATTGGCTGTGGTTGTAGTAGACACGGTAGGATTTGTAAGCCGCTTGCCTCACCATCTGGTGCAGGCTTTCCAAAGCACATTGGAGGAAACTTCTTATTCTGACATTATTATTAAGGTTGCAGATGCCAGCGACCCACAGCGAGAAACTCAGCTTGCTGTTACCAGTGAGGTACTCTCTCAACTGGGGTGTGATGATATTCCCCAAATTGTGGTATACAACAAGTGTGATATGGCTGCAAATTCCTTTTATCCTGATGTATTTTTGACCAGTGCCAAAACTGGGTTTGGTATTGAGGAATTGTTGTTAGAGTTAGACCGTCGTCTATCCGACAGAATGCGAGCTGTGCAGGTTCTTTTGCCCTATGACCAACTAGGTTTGGCTGGCCCCATGCGGCAACGTGGAAGCGTAACTATGGAGGAGTATCGAGAAGATGGGGTATATCTGGAAGGAATCGTAAAGACTAGTGATTTTCATATCTATCAACCCTATCTTGTGTAATTTTTTGCAATAAAAAACCGCCGAAAACATTCGGCGGTAATCACCCCTTTTTTCAAAGACAAAAGAGCCCGCTTTGTGGCAGGCTCTCTTGCATAGAGGGGTGGGAAAGTATAATAAAATATAAGAAAATGGCATTGATTTAGCGCACCCTGATTTTCAGGTGCAATAACAAGTATACACGTTTTTATCTAAAAGTCAATTACCAATTTTTGCAATCCAGTTTATATTATTCTATTTTTATTGCAATTTGTTTTATTTTATAAAATTGCCCTTAGGGTTTTTTCTGCGGCTTTTTGTCTTTGAAAGGTTTTTTTGTCCTCGGCTAAAAAACCTTTAATTTTGTTATTTTATTTTATAAAAAGGAGGTGTTTGTTTATGGATGCCATAGACAGACAAATTCTCTCTCTACTATCCGAAAACGCCCGAATGCCAGTGAAAGAAATTGCTGAAAAAGTTTCTCTCACTAGTCCCGCTGTTTCTGGACGTATCAAACGGTTGGAAGAGGATGGAATCATTTCTGGCTACACCTTGGTTCTTTCTCCCAACAGTACCCGCAATCACATTGATGCTATGATTTCCCTTTCCATGATGCCCAGTGAAAAACCCCATTTTTTACAACTTATTGAGCAAACCCCTGCCGTACTGCAATGTTATCATGTTACAGGTAGCCACAGCTATAATGTGAAGGTATGCTGTCAGGATATGGGGCAACTAGAACACATTATCAACCAATTTCAAAAATTCGGTCAGACCAGTACACAGATTATTCTTTCCACTCTGCTAGACCGAAAGCCTTCCTTTTTCTAGGTGATTTTATACATACTTGTTGTTTGGGCAACAGGCGGCTGATGGGCCTGCTTGTTGCCTTTTGTTTTTCATAAAAAAGAACCTTGCCCACATAGTGAGAAGGTTCCTAATACAAAATTACCCTTTATTTTTGATAGACAGCTTCAATCTCTGCCACATACATCATATGATAGTCTTTATCTGTGTACCATTTTTCCTCTAATGCTGCTTCCTCAAAGTTTTCTGGGGTTATCCATTGGGTATACAAGGTTTTGCAAACAATCGCTGTGGAAGCCTGCTGAAATACAGGTGCACCATGGCATTGCTCTACCTGAAACCCTACCTTGGCGATTTTATCCTCATCCTTGCCACTTACCTTTCCCAGATAAGCCAAATCTTTTTTGTAGCTTTCATCAAAAAAGGTCAAGGTAAATTCCTTTGCAGTGTCCACAAATTCTTTGGTATATCGCTGGGGGCGAATAAAAGCGAACACAACATTTTTTCCCCACAAAACACCCATTCCACCCCAGCTGGCTGTCATTGTATTTACAGAACCATCTGGTTTCTGGGCAGTAATCAGCATCCACTGGTTGCCAATCATCTCAAAAGGGGATTCTTTCAACTGACAGGGCTCTATTTGTTTCCACTCCATGGGTTGGTCACTCCTCGCTGTTGCTAATTCTAGTATTTAGTATACACTTGCCTGTGCCAAAAAACTCTTACGCCGCTTTTCCATAGGATTTTCTTTTTTATAGCGGTCATAACAATACTGTATGATGTCTTTACGCTTAATAATTCCAATAAAGCTGTTTTTATCATCAATTACAGGCACAAAATTTTGCTGCATAGAGGCAAAAACCAAATCATCCATTGTGGTGTCCACCCGAACAGGGGAATTATCTCGTTTTCGGGGTAAGCTCATTACAGGCATATCTTCCGCTTGCTCCATGGAAAGATTGTAGGCATTTTTAATTCCCCATAGCAAATCCCCTTCTGTAATGGTTCCTACATATTCCCCTTTTCGGTTTAGAATGGGAATGGAAGAATAGCGATGGTGCTCCATCTTTTCCAAGGTTTGACGAAGGGTAAAATCGTTGTAGATAAATGCCACATCTTGCTTTGGAGTCAAAAAAAATAAAATATTCATTGTACCTTTCAATTCCTCATAAACTCGGCATAGCCGCCTATTTTGCAAAGGTCCTTCCTTTGCTTTCTATATTGTTATTATAACACATTCTTTCCTCATTGTATATGAAAATCCTGTTAAATATGCCCGTATTTTCTCTATAAAAAGAATATTATGCCATAAAAAGGAGATGTTTCTATGGCCTTTGGAATTTACATTCATATCCCCTATTGCCTGTCCAAATGTCGCTACTGTGACTTTCATTCCAGTGGTGGAAATGGTCAGGTTCCAGACACTTATATACAAGCTGTACTGCACCATCTCAAGGAGCAGAATTTCCCCCAACCAGATACCTTGTATTTTGGTGGAGGCACCCCCAGCCTCCTTACTCCTCAGCAACTTGCTTGCATCATTGATACTGCACAGCCTGTTTGTGGTGCTGAAATTACTCTAGAAGCAAATCCCGAAACCCTCTCCCTTCCTCTTTTGCAAGGGTTTCGCATGGCGGGAGCAAATCGCCTTTCTTTGGGTATTCAAACCGCTTTAGACGACAGCTTGAAAACCCTTGGCCGCCCTCATACCACTGCCCAGAGCAGGGCAGCTTTTCGCATGGCGCAACAAGCTGGTTTTTCCAATATTAGTGGGGATATTATGCTTGCTCTGCCCAACTATACCACAGAGGAATTTGACCAAACTCTTTCCCTTATGGTGGAGGAAGGCGCATGCCATATTTCTGCCTACCTTTTAAAAATCGAGCCGGGAACCCCTTTTTTTCAAAATCCCCCTGCCAACCTTCCCGATGAGGATGCTGCTGCCGATTTTTATTTATATGCAGTGGAAAAACTTGCCCTTGCTGGATACCAACAGTACGAAATATCCAATTTTTCCAAAGCCGGCTATGAAAGCCGTCATAATCTGTTGTATTGGAATTGTGAGGACTACCTAGGCATTGGCCCCGGTGCCCATAGTTGTATAAAGGGTATTCGCTATGCTTTTCCACGGGATACCCATGGATTTATTGCAGGCACTGCGCCTTTTTCTGTTACCGGAGAATGTACATGGCAGGATTACTTTATGCTTCAGTTGCGTCTAAACACTGGGTTGCATCTTCCTCTTTTGCAACAAAACTATGGCATAACTCTTTCCCCTGCTCAAATACAATTTATTCAGCAATGCCAAAAGCATGACCTATTGCATTTTGATGGACAAACCATTCAGTTAACTCCACAAGGAATGTTGGTGCAAAATTCTATTTTAGTACAGCTTTTATCCTAAATCCTTCGCACCAGCCACCTCTTTTTTGCATACACTAAGCCATGAAAGGGGTGTTTCACATGTCTAATGTTCATTCGCAATCCTTAGATTTTTTTATGGGTGCACTTTCTCCCAAAGGGGGATTTCGAGGATATTTCTCCCATTTAAACCAGCAACCGGATTTATGGCTTTATCTTATCAAGGCAGGCCCCGGCTGTGGCAAATCCACTCTTATGGCAAAATTGGCAGAAAAATCTCCTCTACCCGTGGAGCGTATTCACTGTTCCTCTGACCCTGATAGCTTGGATGGTGTTATATTTCCTCATAAACAAGCCGCCATTCTGGATGCTACTGCTCCCCATGTGGTAGAACCAGACTATCCCGGTGCAAAGCAAACGGTGGTAAACTTATTCGATACCCTATCAGAAGCCACTTTATACGAAAATAGGCAGCAGATTCGCACCTTGTTTGATACTTGTTCGGCTCTGCAAAAAAAGGCAAACCGTTGTATTCGCTGCGCTAGCCTATTGTTGGAAGAAATGCACAATTTGGTGCGTCCTGCTTTGGATAACCAAAAGCTATTGGGCTATGTGCAACGGTTGGGGCATCGGTTGCTTCCTCCCACCGATGGCACCCCCGTGGAACATTTACGGTTGTTAAGTGCTGTAACTCCAAAGGGAGAGCTTTGCTGGAAAAATACCGTATCTGCCATTGCCAATCATGTGGTTGTATTTGAGGATTGCCATGGGGTAGCTGCCCGCATGGCAATGGAACAACTGCGACAGCAAGCCCTCCATGCAGGCTATGAAATTTACACCTGTATTTGTCCTCTTTCTCCAGAGGAAAGCCCCGAACACATCTTGATTCCTGCCTTACATTTGGCTTTTGTCACTTCCAACCATTGGCATCCCATGGAATTTACTGGACAACAAACCATCCATTGCACACGATTTTTTGAAAAAGAGCAAGTTTCTCGCCATAAAAACCAGCTTCGCCTTTGCCAAAAAGCTGTGGATGAATTGCTAGCACAAACCTCTTTATATCAGCGACAAGCCAAAGAAAACCACGACAAGTTGGAAGCGTTCTACCGTTCTGCTGCCAACTTTGAGGCAGTAAACGCCATTACCCAGCAGGTAGAGAAAAAAATCGGCTTATAAAGCCCAAAGTCCCATTTTAGCTACTCCATGGTAAAAATTTCTGCTTGTAGTAGTTCTGCCTCTTGTGGATGATGAGTAACTGCCAACAGCATTTTTCCTTTGCAGTGTTCCAGAACCAACTGACAGGCAAGTTCTCGGCTAGTAGCATCCAGTCCCTGAAAAGCCTCGTCCAACAGCAAAATATCAAAGGGAATCATCAATGCCCTTGCAATGGCAATCCGTTGTTGCTGCCCTCCTGATAATTTTAGAACTGGTTTGTTCCAATGGTCTTTTCCCAGTCCCATGCGCTCCAATAGCCCTTTGGCTTGTTGGATTCGTGTGGGACTTTTTTCTGTAACCAACAGTAAATTGTCCAATCCACTTAGTGAGGGGCACAATCTTGGCTGTTGGAATACTGCCGAAATGCGCAGGCTCTCCAGACCGTCAACCGTCCCGCTTTCTGGCTGTTCCAAGCCCATCAATATTCGTAAAAATGTGGTTTTTCCGCAACCAGAAGGTCCCATTAGAGCGATTCTTTGGGAAGCACCTATGGAAAAGCACCAGTCTTGCAGCACAGCTTGCCCATTGTAGGATTTATACAGGTGTGTTGCCTTTAGTTCCATCATTTGAACTTGCCTCCCCTGTGCCAAAGGGTATAGCCTTTGCCAACACCCAAAGCACAAATTTTTCCAACGCCAAACTGGAAACAATTACTACTGCTGTCCATGCAAACATCTCATCTGTCACCAGAAATACCTTTGCTTGATACAAAGCCTCTCCCAAACTGTGCTGTGGCAGACCAATTACTTCGGCGGCAATTGCGCTTTTCCATGCAAGGCCCAGTGCCACACTACAAGCACTATATAGATATGGAAAGATAGAAGGCAGATAGATGGCTTTTATTTTACGTACCATAGGAATTTGAAACACCTGTGCCATTTCCAAAAGCTGTTTATCTGTCTGTCGTATTCCCTGAAGTACCGAGGTGTATATCACTGGCAAAACCATCAAAAAACTAATAAAAATAGGTAAATTGCGGCTGGGCATCCATACCAGTGCCAAAATAATAAAACTGGCCACAGGAGTTGCTTTGGCAAGCAATACCACCGGCTGGAACAGTTGCTCCAACCAGTTACACGCTGCCGCCAAACCTGCCATACCCAACCCCACAACCACAGCCAGAGTAAATCCCTCTACAACGCGAAAAAGGCTAAAGCCCACACGAACCCAAAGGTCAACGGTGGGCACAAGCCTATATAATGCCTGTATTACATGGACTGGGGTTGGCAGCAGGACAGCGTGCCCCACTGCCATGGCGGCAATCTGCCATACCACCAACCAAAAGCCTGTTGTTAGCAAAAATCTTACTGCTTTATTCTGCACCATAGTAGAAATCATCTTGTGGCATTGCACCACCGATGGACTGGGCATTTTGTTCCATTAACACCTGCAAATATCCAGATAGCTTTGTTTTCATATCGTTTTTGTCAATATACACAATGTTGCATTCTGGCAAGGCTTTTTCTGCAATGGGGGCTTTGGGCACAATGCCATAATTTGCGACCAACTGGGCAGCCTCGGTGGTATTTTGATTTACAAAATCAATGCTTGCTTTGTAATCCTGCAAGAACTGTTCAAACTGAGCAGTGTTGTTGCCAGCAAATTCCTTATTGACCACCAATACCCCAGTAACCAGACTACTATCAGGGCTTACCTTATCCCATTCTTCGGTTAAATCCAACACGGTGCGCAGGTTTTCATTTTGGGAAGATGCAATGGTTACATAAGGCTGAGGAAGCACAGCAATTCCCTCTTGTTGGCTGAGCAAGGTTGCCACCTCTGCTGCCTCGCTCTTATACTCTACCGTTACATCCGAAGCAGGGTCTATACCATTTTGCTGCAAGATGTAGTTCAGTGTGTACTCTGGGGTGTTATTCTTTCCGGTGGAATAAATGGTTTTTCCTTTTAAATCGGCAATGGAATTGATGCTATCTCCATTTTCCACCAAATACAGCACACCCAATGTGTTGATAGCAGCTACCTGAACTTGGCCCTTGGTTTGGTTATACAGGTTGCTTGCTACATTGGCAGGCAAAAGGGCAATGTCCACTTCTCCCTGTATCATCAATGGCAAAATTTCTTGTGCGGTGGCATACATTTCCACCTGATAATCCTGAGAGCTTTCCCCCTGTTCGGCCTCTTCCATTAGCTTTACCATGCCCATGGTAGTGGGGCCTTTCATTCCAGCAATGCGGAAGGTAATTTCTTCCTGTTGTTCTGGCTGGCTGGTGCTTTGCTGGCTTTGGCTTTCGCTACTCTGTGTCACAGAGGACACTACTTGAGAAACACTACTTGAAGAATTGCTCTGTGTACCACAAGCGGTGAAAGCCACTGCTAAACACAAAGCACTTACCATAGATAAAACCTTTTTTATCATGTATCAAACCTCTTTTTACAAAAAATTTGGACGGATTTTTTGAAATTACTCTTGCCGCCGGAAATTTAGTTTACTATAATGGAAAGAAAGAGTCAGTTGCTACAGCAACAAAGGAGTGCCTATGACTGAACTAATTTCTCTGCTTTCCTCGTCGGCATTGTTTGCCAACATTCCCCCAGAGGATTTCCAGCTCTTTTTGGAATGGCTTGCTCCCATAGAGCGACAATATTCCAAAGGGCAGGTTGTGGTTCCTTGTGGGTATCCCTTTGCAGAATTTGGGTTCCTTTTGGAAGGAGAATTAGAGGGAATTAAACCTTTGGCAGATGGTAGGCAACTTCCTGTGGGGCATTTTTTGCCCGGAAGTGTATTTGGGGATGTATTGGCTTTTAGTGGACAAGACAGCCCTGTAAATATCACTGCTCTTCTTCCAAGCCGTGTTTTGTGTTTTTCTCCCCATTCGCTGCAAAAAACTCCTTGCCCTGTTCCCAGCACCTTGGCAATTTTTAGCCAAAATCTTTTAGCAGTGGCAAGCTCTAAATATTTTGATTTAAACCGCCGTTTGGATTTGCTTGTCATTAAAAGCCTTCGCAGCCGTATTGGTGCCTTTTTATTGGGAGAGGCAAAACTAGCCAAAAGCAATACCTTTTGCATTCGATTTAATCGTGTGCAGCTGGCTGAATATCTTTGCTGTGACCGCAGTGCTCTATGCCGAGAAATTTCCCGCATGAAAAGGGAAGGCATTGTGGAATGCTATAAAGGAAGCTTTCGACTATTGCAACCAGACAAATTACACAGCAGCCCCCCTCCACAGTAACTATTTTTGCGTTCTCCCTACTATTTTTAATATAGGAAAGTAGGTTTTGTCATGGAAAGTCCTATTTTGTATATTGTAATCCCCTGTTATAACGAGCAGGAAGTATTGCCCATTACCAGCAAATTGTTTTCCAACAAAATTGAACAGCTAACACAGCAAGGGAAAATTTCTGACCAAAGCCGTGTTCTATTTGTAAATGATGGCTCCAAAGATAACACATGGAATGTCATTTTAGATTTGTGCCGTGAAAATCCCATTTTTGCTGGCATTTCTCTTTCTCGCAACCGTGGACACCAAAATGCCCTTCTTGCTGGGTTGATGACTGCCCGAAAATATGCAGATGTGACCATTTCTATTGACTGCGATGGACAAGACGACATCAACGCTATGGACAAAATGTTGGAGGAATTTTCTGCTGGTTGTGATGTGGTGTATGGGGTTCGTTCTAAACGGGAAACAGATACATGGTTTAAGCGCACTACAGCAGAGGGATTCTATAAGGTTATGAAAACCTTAGGGGCTGATGTGGTGTTTAATCATGCAGATTATCGGCTTTTGAGCCGTCGTGCTTTAGAGGGACTTGCACAATTTAAAGAAGTAAATCTGTTTTTGCGTGGTTTGGTTCCCTTAGTAGGATATCGCTTTTCCAGTGTATATTATGAGCGTGCAGAACGGATGGCCGGAGAAAGCCACTATCCCCTTAAAAAAATGCTGTCTTTTGCCTTTGATGGTATTACCAGCCTTTCCATCAAGCCCATTCGCATTATTACCACATTGGGCTTCCTAATTAGTGTATTCAGTATCCTTGGTATGTTATGGGTTATTGCCACAAAACTCTTTGGTATTACTGTTTCTGGCTGGACAAGTATGCTTTGTGCCATCTTTTTTATGGGCGGGGTACAGCTTCTTTGTCTAGGTGTTATTGGGGAATATATCGGAAAAATTTACAACGAAACAAAACGCCGCCCTCGTTTTATTATTTCAGAAAGCAGCTGGCAGGAGGAACACACACAAGATTATGAGTAAGCAAATTTGGAAAGGCAGTGCTTTGCTGGCACCAGTTCCACCTGTATTGGTCAGTTGTGGGCAAGGAGAGTCTGCCAACCTAATTACAGTGGCATGGGCTGGCATTGTGTGCACAAGACCACCACGCCTGTCAATTTCTGTTCGCCCTTGTCGTCATTCCTATCCTTTGCTTTGTGAACAGGGAGAATTTGTTGTTAACCTTCCCACTGAAAAATTGCTGCGTGCTGTGGATTGGTGTGGGGTAAAGAGTGGAAAAGATGTGGATAAATTTGCTGCTATGGGATTGACTGCTTCTCCTGCTTCTACAGTTGCTTGCCCCATTTTGGAGGAAAGCCCAGTAAATTTGGAGTGTAAGATATTTGAACGGATTCCATTAGGCAGCCATGATTTATTTTTAGCCGATATCACAGCCATTCAAGTAGATGAAAGTTTACTTGATTCCAATGGAAAACTTTGTTTAGAAAAGGCAAATCTTTTGGCCTATGCACATGGTGGGTATTTTTCTTTAGGGGAGCAGCTTGGTACTTTTGGCTATAGTGTGCGAAAAAAGAAAAAGCCCGCTAGGCGAAAACGGTCTTAATCTTGTACCTTAGTGGCTCTGTTGCAAAAACAGGGCTATTTTTGTTTTGTATTTTTCACAAATTGAGAATTGATTTTTTACTTCGTTCGTTTTACAATCATATAGTTATGACTTTTTATTTTATGATGATATGTCAATGATTTTAGCAGATTTTGATACCTTCCTAAAAAGGAGAAACATGGATGAAAAAACGAATTTTACACATTTTCCTTTCCAGTATAGGGGTTTTGCTGGCAACCATTATTCTTTTTGGCATTGTTGGTGTTGCATATGTTAACAGCAAACTGAATCAAGTAAGCCGTGGAGATGGCATTGATTATACACAGCCCATTGAGGATGCTCGTTTGCTAGGGGATGATTTGGATATTGATGAAAAATACTTAGATGTAACCCGCAATGGTGGCGACATTGAACCTCCTGATGGAGATGTAAACGTCCACAAAGATATTGACAATATCCTTTTGATTGGTACCGATGAACGAGATGAGGAGTTTACTCGTTCCAGAGCAGATAGTATGATGTTGCTTTCCATCAACAACCGTGAAAACACCTTGCGCCTAATTTCCTTGGAACGTGCCATTGGTGTTTCTGTTCCCGACCATGGGGATGATTGGCTAACTCATGTATTTGCCTACGGTGGCCCTGAACTTTTACTGCAAACGGTGCGTAGTTATTTTAAGATTGACGTTTCTCGTTATGTTCGAGTAAATTTTCATGTGTTTGAAACAGCCATCACGGATATTGGCGGCGTAGAGGTAGATTTCTCAGAAGCTGAAACCGAGTTTATGAATGACATTGCAAGGGAGGAAAAATTCCATGAAGGCATGAATCGGCTAGATGGCCCAACAGCATTGGTATATGCTCGCATCCGAAAACTAGACAGCGACTGGAACCGAGTGGAACGTCAACGAGAGGTGATTCAAGCAGCCATTGACCAAGCCATGACATTGAGCTGGGCAAAAATTGACCTATTGGCAGACAAGCTCCTTCCCATGGTGGATACCAACTTGACCAATTCCGAAATTACAGATTTAATATTAAAAATTCCAGTACTAGCCGGCGTACAAGCACAACAGATGACCCTACCTGTGGAGAATACCCACTGGAGCCAAACATTGGACAATGGTAGAGTTGTTGTTGCTTGTGACTTTGAAACCAACGCAGAAATTGTGGATTTGTTCCTTACTGGCGAAATTGATTCCCCAGAAGAATATGAATTGCTGGATGAAGATGAAAATGGTCTTGCTGATGAAATTGAAGAAAAGTTGTCAAACGCTTCCTCCTCTAAGACAAGTTCTTCTAAGGCAAATTCTTCTTCCTATAAAGGTAGTTCTGATTCTGAGTAAACAAAAAGCAACCATCCAAAGGTATGTTTTTACATAGGCTTTGGATGGTTGTTTTTATTCTTCTTTTAAAAATCTATGGTCAGGATTTTCTGAAAAGTCCTCTCTATCTAGTGTTAGATTCGGACTATAATAGGGGTCCGCTTTTAGTACCTTTTCATGCCGTTGCTTTAGGCGACTTTGTTCGCTGGCAAATCGTGCCTTTTTTACGGGGTCTTGCTCATCTAGTCCACGGCTTTTGCTTTCATAGTGGTACAGCTGTGCATATGGTGTCCATGCAATGCGCCATCCTGCCTCTCGGATTCGCAAACAGAAATCCACATCATTAAATGCCACCTGAAAATCCTCGTCTAAGCCGCCCATTTGGTCATATACCTCTGTGCGAACCAACAAACAGGCAGCAGTTACTGCGGAAAGGTTCTGCACAGTAGCGGCTCGGAACATATAGCCACTTCCACCCCTGCGGGCATATTTGTGGCTGTGACCAGCATAGCCACCCAATCCTACAATTACCCCTGCATGTTGGATGGTATCATCTGGATAATAGAGCATTGCTCCCACTGCACCAATGCCATCCCTTGCACACAAAGACACCATCTCTCGAAGCCACTCTTTATTGATGACCTCCACATCATTGTTTAACAATAACAGATAGTTTCCTTTTGCATAGGTTCTTCCAAAATTATTGATGGCAGAGAAATTGAAATTGCCTTGATACTGCACCATTCTACAATTGGGGTATGTTTGTTCCATAGTTTTGTAGTAGGCAAAAGTTTGGGGGCTTGTGGAATTATTTTCAATAACAATCACTTCAAATGCACATTCTATGGTTTTTTGGTAGATGGATTGCAATGCTTTTTCCAAATCCTCAATGTGGTCTTTGTTGGGAATTAAAATACTTACCAGTGCATCCTTTGGCATGGGAGCAGACACCTTGTAGGTAGAGGGAAACAGTCCTTCTTCTACTGTTGCATTGGGGCAAACCTGTTGTAGGTGGTCACCAATGGCTTTTTTAGCTGCGGCAACCACATAAGGTTTTGCGCTAGTTCCACTGCTGGTAGAATTGCTATGCACTCTCCAATAATACAATACCTTGGGAATATGCACAGGTGCAACTTGAGAAGCTGCAATCAGCCTCAAAAACAAATCATGGTCTTGGGCACCATCGCACTCTTTGCGCTCGCCCCCCACCTGCCAAAATAGTTCCGTTTTAAAGGCTGCCAAATGACAAATATAGTTGCAGCTTTCCAAATATTCTGGGGCATAGTCTGGCTTAAAATGACCCACAATGGGGCGACGGATATCTTTTTCAAAAAGGGCCTCATCACTATACAGAAAATCCGCCTTGGTTTCAAAGGCTTTTTTGCTCATCCAATAGATTGCATGGGGAGCAAGAACATCATCATGGTCTGCAAGGGCAAGGTATTCCCCTTCGGCCAACTTTGCTGCCTCGTTGGTATTTTCCGAAATCCCCTTATTTTGAATTTTCACATAGCGAATGCGCTTGTCTTTTTTACAGGCATCTTGTGCCCACTCTCCCACTTGTGTGTGTTGTTGGTCGCTTGCATCGGCAAAACAAAGCTGCCAACAGGGACAAGTTTGGTTCTGTACGCTTGTCAAAAGCTGGTCAAAAAACTCTTTGGGTGTGTTGTACAAAGGCACACAAATACTAATGGTTGGCCATCCTGTAAAATCGGTCTGCCGTTGTTTCTCCAACACCTTTGGAAGGGGCAAAAATCTAGCCTTTTTTCCAAAAAAACGGCGTTTTACAAAACCTGCTGTTTTTTTGGCTGTGGGTAGTATTCCATCACTTTTTAGTTGTTCGGCAAAATAGCCTGCCAATTCTTTGGTACGTTTCCAGTTCTGGTTCATCATTTATACCCGTAATTCTCATATAGCAAGGTAAAATGGGGATTGTAATAAGGGTCGCCCCCTTCACCCATCATATCCTTATATTTTTCTACAAACCGTTGTTTTTCTCCTTGGTATCGCTTTGCATTTTCCCCCTCTGTATCACTGCCTCGGCTTTTGCTTTCATAGTGGTATGCTTCGGCAAAGGGAGTAAACACATTGAGGTAGCCTTCTTTTCTCAACTTTAGGCAGAAATCCACATCGTTGTATGCCACTGCAAAATTTTCCTCGTCCAGTCCTCCCACAGCGTCATACAGCTTTGTTTTCACCATCAAACAAGCTCCTGTCACGGCACTCATATTTTGGGTAGTGGCAAGGCGATACAAATCCCCTGCACTCTTGCGAGGGTGGCTTTTGTGGCTGTGGCCAGCACTTCCACCAATGCCAATGAATACCCCTGCATGTTGAATGGTGTCATCGGGATAATACAATTTTGCTCCTACTGCGCCTACATCTTCTCGTTGACTGTAGCTGACCAACTCATCCAAAAAACCTTGGCTCAGCGGTTCTATGTCATTGTTCAGCAACAGCAAATGCTCTCCTTTTGCATATCTTCTACCAAAATTATTGATAGCAGAAAAGTTGAAGCCCCCCTGATAGGTCACTACCCGACAGTTGAGGTATTGTTGCTGCAATGCTGTGTAATAGGCAAAGGTTTCGGGATTGGTAGAGTTGTTTTCAATCACAATGATTTCAAAAGCAACCTTGCCTGCTTTTTGTTGCAGTCCATCTATGCAACGGCGAAGGTCATCCAGATGGTCTTTGTTGGGAATTAGCACACTCACCAATGGATTGCCTTGCACCTGATAGCGCACACGATAGGCACCGGGGCACCCCTGTAAAAGTTCTGCTGTTCCACAAAGCCCCATGCGGTCTAAATGGGATTGCAGTGCTTTTCTTCCGGCTTCCAAGGCATAGGGTTTTGCTTGTGCAATGTCTGATGCCGTAGAGCCTGCATGGCGTCGCCAAAAGTACAACACTTTTGGAATATGATGAATCTTCTTTGCTTGCTCGCTTAAACGCAAAATTAAATCATAATCCTGAGCACCATCATATTCTTTTCTTTCGTAGCCTGCTCTATTTAGCAGTTCTCTGGAAAATACACACAGGTGGGTGATATAGTTACAGCCTCGCAGGGTATCGGGGCTAAAATCCGGCTTGAAGTGGTATTCTCCAAGTCGTTTCAAATCTCCCGACAAAACAACCTCATCGGAATAGAGCATGTCTGCCCCTGTTTCCCGGATGGCATGTGCCATCTCATACAAAGCATTGGGCTGCAAAACATCATCGTGGTCAAACAATGCTATATACTCCCCTGTGGCACGCTCCAATGCGGCATTGGTATTGTCTGCAATTCCTTGGTTTTTCTCCAAAGGGAAATAGCAAATACGACTGTCCCTTTTCGATAGGTATTTTTGATTTTGTTGTTGATATTCTTTATCTGAGGCATCTGCAAGAACCAACTGCCAGTTTGGATAACTTTGACCAACAACACTGTCTACCATTTCTCGCAAAAATTTTGCTGGCGTGTTATACAGTGGCACCACCACACTGATGACAGGCATGCCTTTGGTAAGTTGTCTTTTTTGTGCCTTTAACTCTTTTTTCAGGGGGATGTCTGCTCTATATTGCCACACCTCTCGGTGCAGTGCCAAATTCAGCCGAAAAGACACCTTTCTCCAAGTGGACTCCCATCCCTGTTGTTTTATGCTTGCCGCTCCTCGCTTTGCAAGGGCTGCAACATGGCCGGGATTGGCAAATCGGCGGAGCATTTTTGCAGGGTTGTCCCGTTGGCTGTTGTTTTGGTGGCTCATGTTCTCACTCCTGATGAATCTGTTTATAGGCATCACAGACGGTTTTTGTATCTCCAACCATTTTCAAACGCCCTTTTTCCAGCCATGCAACCTTATTGCAATTTCGCTCAATTTGCTGGATAGAATGGCTTACCAAAATCATGGTAGTTCCATTTTCTCGCAGGTGCTGCATTCGTTTCTCACATTTTTCTTGAAACAAAAAGTCACCTACAGACAAAATTTCATCTGCAATTAATACATCTGGCTGGGTAATGGTAGCGATGGCAAAGCCAATACGAGCAATCATACCGGAGGAATAGTTTTTCAGTGGCACATCCAAAAAATCTTTTAGTTCGCTAAACTCCACTATCTCATCAAACTTTTCTTGGATATACTTAGGAGTTAAACCCAAAACCGTTCCATTGAGGTAGATATTTTCTCTGGCAGTCAAATCCATGTCAAAGCCTGCCCCCAATTCAATTAGAGGTGCAATGGTTCCTTTCACACGAGTGGTTCCCTCTGTGGGCTTGTACACACCAGAAATCACCTTCAACAAAGTGGATTTTCCTGAACCATTTAATCCAATCAATCCAAAAAAATCCCCTTTTTCCACATTAAAAGTCACATTGCGCAGGGCATAAAACTCGTCAAAGTGCAGTTTTCCTTGTACCATCTGCAAAAAGTACTCTTTTAGGCTTTCGCTTTTCTCCCGTGCAAGATTGAAGCGCATGGACACATTTTCAATTTCAATCATGTTCATAGGAATTTCCTCCTTACATGTGCAGTACAAACTTGTCCTGATATTTACGGAATACCAGCAAGCCTACAATCAAAGCAACTATACCACAAATGCCACACACCAAAATTTCTGCACTGGTTAGTAATCTGCCATCCAGCACTACTCCACGAAAAGCTGTGATATACCAGTACACTGGATTAAAGCTAATAAACTTTTGCAAAAATAGCACAGATGGGCTGGTTTGCAAACCCATAGGGTCGTAGAAGATAGCAGAAAAGTACATCAGTGCTGTGGTAAATACATTCCACAAATGCATAATATCACGGAAAAACACTGCCAGTGTTGCCAAAATTAGACCAATTCCCAAACTAAATACAAACAAGGTCATCAAGGGATACAGTGCCAAAATCACAGTGAGATGCAAAGGCGCACGAGTAACCACCATTACAATAATTAAGGCAATAAAACTGAACAAACAGTTTACTAAACTAAAGGTTACCTTTTCCAGTGGGAAAATATATTTTGGAATGTATACTTTTCTCAACAAAGGAGCAGAAGAAAGTACGCTGCCCATAGCTACCGAGGTAGCCTCGTTGAAAAAGCTAAACAAAAGTTGTCCGATAATAAGATATACAGAAAAATTCTTAATTCCTGCACTGCGCATATCCATGATGGTGGAGAATACAATCACCATTACCACGTTCATCAAAAGGGGATTTAGTACACTCCAAATTACACCCAAAACACTGCGGCGATATTTCAATTTAAAATCTCGACCTACCAAATTGTATAACAGGTAGCGATATCGAAAAAAGTCTTGGCAATAGGCCTTGAATAATTTCACTTATGTTTACCACCTTTCAAAAAATGCAAAATCTTGCTGAGCAAAGGGGATATGCTCTTTGTCCTTTGGGCTCAGTTTATAGGCACAACCACAATCAGGCCACTGAATAGAGATAGTGGGGTCATTATAGGGGATGCCACCTTCTGCCGATGGAGTATAATAATCTGTACATTTGTAGGTAAATTCTGCCTCATCGCTCAACACCAAAAAACCATGGGCAAAGCCTTCGGGCACATAAAATTGCCGTTTATTTTCCTCTGACAGAATAACACCTGTCCATTTTCCAAAGGTTTTGCTATGGGGCCGACAATCCACCGCCACATCAAATACCTCTCCTTTTACCACTCGAACCAATTTGCCTTGGGTGTTCTCCTTTTGAAAGTGCAATCCCCGCAGCACTCCCCTTGAACTTTTGCTCTGGTTATCCTGCACAAAGTTGCAATCAATGCCAGCGGCAGCAAATTCTTCTTTTTGATAGGTTTCCATAAAGTAACCACGTTCATCCCCAAATACTGTGGGTTCTATGATGAAAACGCCTTGTAATTCTGTCTGGATAAAATTAAATTTTCCCATACTTTCATGCCTCGCTTTTATTTTACCATTTCATAAAACCATAAAATTTCCATTTTACTATCGTATAAGCATATCATATTCTTAGTATAGATTCAACTCTGGCAGTTCAAACAATGATACTCCCACCAGAAAATGAAAAACAGCCCCTTTGCACCAGATTGGTGAAAAAGGACTGTTTTTGAAAGAGAAATTAACCGTTTTGCTGCAACCATTGTGCAGGGTCTACATAGGCACCATCTTTTGTTGCTTCTAAATGCAGATGGGCTTCTAAACCATTCTCACAAGGAACTTCGCTGATTTTGCCTAACAGTTGTCCCACAGCTACTGCATCTCCCTCTTTTACCTGCAAGGGAAGTGCCAATCCAGCATAGCGCAGAGTAACATCTCCACAGTTAACCTCTACCACGCCGCCCCAAGTGCCTTCCTCGGCTGCTTTGGTCACAGTTCCTGCCATAGCATTTTTTACTTCTTCGCCGGTTTTTGCAGCAATGTCTGTTCCATTATGGGTGCGCCAATCTCCCAAAGTTTCGTTGAATACCAATTCATCTCCGCTGAAACCGTATAAAATCTGTCCAGAAACCGGCTGTGCAAAGGATGGTACGGGCGCATCTACAGGCTCTTGCGGCTCGGCTGAAACGGTAGAGTCCGGCTGCGAGGATGCTACCGAGGACGAACCAGCGGAGGATGGTGCTGCCGACTCTACAGGCTTGGAAGACGGAGAAGGCTTGGGCACGCTGCTTGCCTTGTTGTCTACCGCTGCTTCGGGCAAATCGGGGGTGGTAGGTTGCAAATTCCATGTGTTTCCTCCTGTTTCTGGCGAGGAGCCAGCCTCTTGGTTTAGTTCGTTCATCATATTGCGAATTGCAACAAAGCTACATCCCGCTGCTGTAACAATGCAAACCGCCAATATGAGATAGAAGCCTTTGCCACGCAAAAAGTTTATGACGGGGTTGGAATGCTTGTTCATAGCCTCTCTCCTCTTTTTTGTTTTACCCTTAGTCTGCCGAATTTTGTTTCCATTTATACACAGGTTCCACTTGTTTTTTTTCTATTTTTTTTGTAAAATGGAGCCAATTCTGCTATAAAACGGCAAAAGGGTTCTTAGAGGGGGCTTTTCTGTATGAATTTAAAGGATTATTTGTATATTCAGCCAGAAATTGAGACCGCAGTACGAGAAGGAAAACCTGTGGTTGCACTAACAACAGATAGTTTATTTTGTGGTATAACATGGCCCCAAAATTTTGAATTTGCCAAAAAAGTGCAAAAAATCATAGAAGATGCAGGTGCTATCCCTGCTTTTACTGCTGTCCTTCAAGGCATTTTAATGGTAGGGCTTACTTTGCAGCAACTGGAGAATCTTTGCAGCAGAAAAGAGAGAATGCGTATCAGCCGAAAGGATATTCCCATCGCCGTAGCTTGCAGGGAAACGGGTACCACTAAGGTTGCATCTGGCATGATTTTGGCAAGCCTTGCTGGCATACGGATTTTGGTCACAGATGGAATTGGTGGGGTGGGAATCACTGCACAAAACCGGTTGGACATTTCTGCTGATTTGCAAGAGTTAACGCGAACCCCTGTGGCGGTGGTCTGTTCGGGAGTAAAGCTGGTTGCAAATAGCAATCCTACTTTGGAATATTTGGAAACAATGGGAATTCCTGTTGTGGGCATTCATAGCAAAATGTTCCCTGCTTTTTTCTGCCAGAACAGCGGCTTGGAAGTGGATTATTCTGTATCCCATTTATGGGAAGCCGCCCAAATTATAAAAGCAAAATGGGATATTGGGTTACAAGGAGGGGTTGTCCTTACCTCTCCCATTGCTGATGGATATGCTATGGATTTTGATTTTATTTGCAAGCAAATTGCTGATGGGCTGGAAAGTGCCCAGCAACATCAAATCCATGGAAACCACCTTGTCCCCTATCTTATGGAATATCTATCACAACATACAAATGGAGAAACGGTATCTGCCAATTTGCAGATACTATACAAAAATGCCAAACTAGCCGCGAACCTAGCACAGGAGTATTGTCATTTATAAACTGTGTTCTTTCAATATATTTGCCTTACCAAATAGTTCCCAAATTTACAACAAAAAGCCACCCTTGCGCCAACAAAGTGCAAAGGTGGCTTTTCTCCAATATTATTTTAATAGCAAATGCCGCTGCGAACCTTTTCCACAGCTTCGGTACCTTGTAGCATTTCCAACAAATGCAATCCAAAAGGAAGGGTTGTTCCCATGGCTCTGCCAGTGAGGATATTTCCTTGTTGCACAAACTCTTGTCGCAATAACTGTGCTCCGGTCAGTTTATGCTCAAAACCGGGATGGCAGGTGGCTTGCTTGCCTTCCAAAAGTCCCATAGAAGCAAAAATTGTGGGAGAGGCGCAAATAGCCGCCAAAATTTTTCCCTGTTCTGCAAATTGCTGTATGGTTTGCTGGACAACAGCATTTTCCGAAAGATTGACCATTCCTGGCATTCCTCCCGGTAAAAATAGCCCATCAAATTCTTCCATATTCAGTTGGTTTGCCATGGAATCTGCCTGCACGGTTACTTGATGAGAACTTGTCACTTGTAAGCCTTCTGCAATAGAAGCAGTGACTACCTCTACCCCGCCTCGGCGGAGCACATCCACCACTATCAAGGCTTCGCACTCCTCAAATCCTGGTGCTAAAAACACACAAATTTTTGCCATAGTTATTCCTTCTTTCTACTTCATTTTTAAACAAATAGACTTCTCTTGTTTTCCAATCAAAATTTTTACAAGGCTTTTTCTTCTCCCTAAAAAGACGAATTTTTTTGATGCAATGAGAATAGAATGTACTCATGTTGCCTCGTATTTTTTTAAGAGGGGAGAATGACGAATGCATGCTCTATTGATTGTCTTAATTGTTCTAGCAATTGGTTCTGCATTGTTGCTCTATGCCTGTATTTTAGCTTCCAAACGATAAACCAAAGATAACGAAGAAAAACCCAAAGGCACACCCTCCCCTGTCACAAAGACAATGGAAGGGAGGGGCTACATAAGGAAGTAGCTTGTCCCTTTGGCTAGTATTGCGACTTGCCGATACGACATCATTTACGCATAATCACGCTCTGAAAGCGGTATGCGTCGCTCATGCCTCTTTCTTCCTACCTGCGCAGTAGAATTTTTCATAGATTCATACTATAATTGTCTTGTGTCAAAACGATAAACTGGAATTCAGACAGGTGAATATTATGAAAACTATTACAATATGCGGTAGTATGAAATATGAGAAAGAAATGCATGCAATAGCGTTTAAATTAGAGACAAAACATGGTTATAATGTTTTGCAATGTGTGTATAATTTTGAAAAGAAGAAACTGACTTCTCTTGATTTGGATGCTCTGAAAAAGGCACATTACAAAAAAATAGATATTTCTGATGGGATTTATGTCGTGGATATTCAAGGGTATATAGGAAATTCAGTAAGAGAAGAAATACAATATGCGAAAGAAAATGGAAAAGAAATTATCATACACTCGAGCTATAATTTGTAAAACCGTAAAAACCTGATTCTGTGAGCAAGCTAATCACCTGATTTATCGAACAAGAAAAAGATCATTAGAAATCGAACTGCAGTGCCCACTATTATACTTTGCAGCACAGGGCTGAAAGTGTCCTAGTGGGTTATGTACTTTGAAAGAGCTGCATAACGAAATGATAACGCTACACCTGAAGCAAGCATAAAAAAGCGGCATAACTGATATGGCTACACCGCTCAACGAAAGAAATGATTTATTTTGATATAAACTCAACGCCGCTTGGGACATCTTCTTTACGGATGGTGCGCCAATGTGTGCCTTTTTTACATTGCTCGAATATACTCCGCTGCTGCCAAAGCTGCAACAGCACCATCTGCCGCAGCGGTTACCAACTGGCGAACGGTTTTGGTTCGTCCATCTCCCGCGGCATACACGCCAGCACGATTGGTCTTGCAGTCCTCTCCTGCTACAATATATCCATGGGAATCAGTTTCCACCAATTCAGAAAAAGCTGCATTTTGAGGTACTTGGCCAATAGCTACAAAAAGACCATCTACCTGTAAAGATTGACGGGTTCCGTTGGAAACATTCTCCACTACAATGCCAGTCAAACTAGTTTCTCCCTGTAGCTCTACAACAGTGCTTTCTAGCACAAACTCCACATTATCCAGCTTTTGCAGCCGTTCCACCTGTGAAGCCTCTCCACGGAACTGATTCCGGCGATGAATCAGGTATACTTTATTACACAGCTTTGCAAGGACTTCTGCATCTTCCAAAGCAGTATTTCCACCGCCTACAACAGCAACTGTCTTTCCCTGAAAGAAAGAACCATCGCAAGTGGCACAATAGGAAATGCCTCTACCAGTAAAGCGTTCTTCCCCAGCAATACCCAAGGGGCGATTTTTGGCACCAGTCGCCAAAATAACTGCTTTCCCTTCGTATACAGCAGAATCGGTTTTCACAATTTTTTTGCCATCGGTATCTTCTACCGAAACAACTGTTTCAAAAGCAAACTGTACCCCTAGCTGTTCTGCCTGTGCATATAAGCTGTTGGCAAAATCGGCACCGGACACACAGCCAACACCGGGGTAATTTTCCACTGTGGGGGAAACAATAATCTGTCCGCCATACATGGCACCTTCAAAGACCAAAGTGGACAGCCCTCCACGGGCTGCATAAATAGCGGCAGAAAGTCCGGCGGTACCGGCTCCAATAATCAGCAGGTCATACATTTGCATCTGCACTCCTTTGAGAACAATTTTACTTCAACAGACCCATCAAAACAGCCTTGGGTTTTACACCTACAGAGTTTGCAGCAATTTCGCCATTTTTAAATACTAATACAGTGGGAATGGTCATAATGCCATACTTTGCTGCCAGTTCAGGCTGTTCGTCTACATTTACCTTGCCAACCTTCGCACCAGTTACCTCTTGTGCAATTTCATCTACAATGGGGCCCAGCATTTGGCAGGGACCACACCAAGATGCCCAAAAATCAACCATAACTGGAATATCACTGTTCAAAACTTCTTGTTCAAAATTCTCTTTTGTAAAGGTCATTGCCATAGTAAAAAATCTCCCTTCTATGCTACCCTTTCGGGTGGTTTGTTCTGTCGATAGTGCTATTATATCCTTCTATCGAAAAAAAATCCGTTGTTTTTGCAACAAACCATAGATAGCTATTTTTTAGGGGATTTTTTCTCACATTGACAAGTATCAGGAAACAGATGAAACCGGTTTAAATGGTAATCTAAAAGCCCTTCTTCTTTCATTTTGGAAAGTTCTTTCGAGAGGGCACTGCGGTCTACACTGAGGTAATCTGCCAATTCCTGCCGACTAAAGGGAATGGAAAATAAGCAGGTTTGGGATAATCTTGCCTGTGCTGATAAATACGCCAGCAGCTTTTCTCGCAAGGTGCGCCGAGAAAGAAAAGATACCTTTCGGGATAAATCTAGGGCACGTCGGGTAGTAATATGGAGCAAATTTTCCAAAAGTTGCCGATGATAGGGCCCAGCACAACCTGTGCGACCAAGAAGGCGATGCCTTTGAATAAACAAAATTTCCGAGGGTTTTACAGCCACAGCACTGGCCGTAATGAGGGTAGACTCATCACACACATAAATTTCTCCAAAGGTATCCTTTGGCAAAAACCGGTTGTGTATACTTCGGTTGCCTACAATATCTTCTTCCCACAGCTGCACCTCTCCCGAAAGCACCAATGCTGTTTGGGTTATCTGCTGTCCTGCCCAAAAAATCACCTGATTTTTCTCAAAACGGCGCACAGAAGCCTGCAAACAGTCCAACAACTGAGGCAGCTCCTCAGAGGGAATATTTTCAAAAAGCAGGCTGGAGGCAATCACCGAAAAATGCTCTTCCATAGGGGTTCTCCTTTTTCTTTGGGTATAGCAAATATATACAAAATCCATCTATACTTTTCTATTTTTCCTAAGCCTATTATACCGTTTTTTTTACTATAATCAACATGTATACAAATATACAAAAATTTTATAATAACAGAGGTAAAACAAGAAATCTTGTACAACAGCATTGTGTTAAACTATTTTTTTTGGTATAATTTTCTCACAAATATGGACAAATTTTACATACTGAGAGGAAGCGTTTGTATTATGTGCACCCAACACAAAAGTTTTGATTTGGTAACCTTTGGAGAAATTATGCTTCGCCTATCTCCACCTTCTGGTGAGCGTTTGGTTCGGGGAGATATTTTTGAAAAGAGAGCCGGCGGAGCCGAATTGAATGTCGCCAGTGGTGTATCTCTATTGGGCTTGCGTACTGGAATTATCTCCAAATTGCCAGATAATGAAATGGGCACCTATATTAAAAATCGTATCCGTTTTGTGGGAGTTTCTGACGACTATCTAATCTATGACGGCGAGCCCGGCGCACGTTTGGGTATTTACTATTACGAAAACGGTGCTGCCCCCCGAAAGCCCGGTATTGTGTACGACCGTGCAGGTTCCTCTATCAATCGTATTCACATGGATGAAATTCCTTCTGATGTGTATGCAGACACCAGAATGTTTCATACGAGTGGAATTACCTTGGCCTTGTCCCAAGCTACACAGGAAACTGCTATCCATCTAATCAAGAGCTTTAAGGAAAACGGTGCAAAAATTTCCTTTGATGTAAACTATCGTGCCAACCTATGGGATGAGGAAACCGCACGCACCACCATTCAACAAATTTTACCCTATGTGGATGTGCTGTTTATTTCCGAGGAAAGCAGCCGTCGGATGTTCCAAAAAACAGGCGAGATGTCTGACATCATGAAAAGCTATTGCAAAGAATATGGTGTAAAAATTGTTGCTACCACACAACGGAAGGTCATCAGCCCCAAAAAGCACGATTTTACTTCTGTTATTTACTCTGCGGAAACCGACCAATTCTACACAGAAGACCCCTATTATGATATTGATGTTGTAGACCGCATTGGTAGTGGTGATGCTTATGTAGCTGGTGTTCTGTTTGGGCTTCTAAACTACAATGACCCCATGAAAGCCCTTCAGTTTGGCAATGCCACCAGTGCTGTCAAGAATACCATTCCTGGCGACCTGCCCTCCTCTGACTTTAAAGAGATTAACCGCATTATCAGGGCTCACAATGCCACTGGCCCACAAAGTGAGCTAAACCGATAATGTTTGCACCAACTGCCCCAATCCATTTGGGGCAGCTTTTTATTTGCAAACAAAGCCCCCACAAGCACAACGCCTGTGGGGGCTTTTTATAACAATTATTTTGCGTACTCTACTGCACGGCTTTCCCGGATAACGTTTACTTTAATCTGTCCGGGATAATTCAACTCTTCCTCAATCTTTCGAGTAATGGAATGAGCAAGAAGAATCAACTGGTCATCGTTCACAACTTCGGGCTTTACCATAATCCGAATTTCACGACCAGCCTGCACAGCAAAGGCGTTTTCTACTCCTTCAAAGCTGCGGCTGATTTCTTCCAGATTCTCCAAACGCTTGATATAGCTTTCCAAGTTCTCACGACGAGCACCGGGACGGGCAGCACTGATGGCATCTGCTGCCATAACCACAAAAGCAAGGGGAGTTTTGGGTTCAACATCCCCATGGTGTGCTTCAATGGCGTGAATTACAGCAGGATTTTCCTTGTACTTTT
The DNA here is from genome assembly GCA_944385935.1 of uncultured Anaerofilum sp. GTDB lineage: Bacteria > Bacillota > Clostridia > Oscillospirales > Ruminococcaceae > Anaerofilum. The sequence continues at coordinate 24,042 of CALWZC010000017.1, read as the reverse complement.
TAGCAATGTCCACACCAATTTGCACATGGCTTCCCTCAATCTCATGATTTAGAGATTTTCCAATATCATGAAGCAAACCAGCACGGCGAGCCTGCTGAACATTCAAGCCCAACTCTGCTGCCATAATGCCAGAAAGATAGGCGACCTCCAAAGAGTGGTTCAACACATTTTGTCCATAGCTGGTGCGGAACCGCAAGCGACCCAACAGCTTTACAATATCGGGGTGAATTCCATGAACACCCACATCCATAACAGCTCGTTCGCCTTCTCGTTTCATGGTCAATTCCAATTCACGGCGGCACTTGTCTACTGTTTCCTCAATGCGTGCAGGATGGATACGTCCGTCGGTAATCAAACGCTCCAATGCCATGCGGGCAACCTCTCTACGCACTTGGTCAAAGCTAGAAAGGGTAATGGCTTCAGGAGTATCATCAATAATCAATTCTACGCCGGTAGCAGTTTCCAAAGTACGGATATTCCGTCCCTCTCTACCAATAATACGCCCTTTCATCTCGTCATTGGGCAAAGGTACCACAGTAACGGTTGCTTCGCTGGAGTGGTCTGCTGCACAGCGGGCCAATGCTTGGCTAATCAGTTCCCTTGCCATCTGGTCTGCTTCATCTTTGGTTTGTGCCTCAAAAGCAGCCATACGCATTGCCTTTTCATGGGCTAATTGCTCATCCACACGGCTTAACAGCAAATGCTTTGCATCCTCTTGGGACAAAGCTGCAATGGCCTCCAACTTTTCCAGTTGGCGAACCTTCATTTGCTCCAATTCGTCTAGACGTGCCTCCACCAATTCGGTGCGCTTTTTTAGGTCGTTTTCTTTTTGTTCCATATTTTGAGAACGGCGGTCTATGGACTCCTCTTTCTGGTCTAGCCGGCGTTCCTGACGGGAAAGCTCGCTCCGTCTTTCTTTCAATTCTTTGTCTGTTTCGGACTTTAAGCGGAAAGCCTCATCCTTGGCTTCCATTAGGGTTTCTTTTCGTTTTTGTTCAGCGGTTTTGATTGCCTCGTTTACAATGCGCTTTGCTTCTTCTTCGGCACTGCCGATTTTTTGTTCAGCGGTCTTTCTACGATGGGTTTCGCCCACAAAAAAGCCCGCTACACAACAAAGAACGCCCACAACAAGAACAATCAATGCAGTCAATACTGGTGACATTGTTGTTCACTCCTATTTCTCTAAAAATTCACTATTGAGCGAATAAATTGCGCCATGGAAAAGAAAAGCGCAAGACCTCCTTTGCCCCTTTATCTATGGGCAAAATCGCCCATAAAAAAAACAGGCACTGCGGCCTTTTGCTCCATAACAAATTTATCCTTTTTCTATTGTAAAGCACACAGCACAGCTTGTCAAGAAATTGTTCATACTGTACAAAGAACGTGGAAATAAAAGCAGTTGACTTTGTTTGTAGCAGTGTGTAATATAATAGAAACAGCATTTTTTATCTGCTGTAAACTTCATCCTGCAAATGCATTGACATGGACAAACGGCTGTGCTTGCTAGTGCAACAGAGAATGCCGCCAGAAGACACCCTACTTCTTTTGAAAGGTAGATGTTCTACTGTGCTGGAAGCGGCAGTGTAACGAAGCATGGCTTACCACCATTGAGCAGCAGGGGCGAACCCCTGTCGGGCTTTCCCTACCGTTATCATGGGCAAGAGAGGCACTTTCTCTTTAAAAAGGAGGCAGTGCAATTCGGGTGGAACCGTGGAGCTTACCGCTTCATCCCGCATTACAACAATGTGTGGGATGAAGCGTTTTTTATTGCATTTCATGAAACAAGGAGGAAACTGCAAGATGATTCGTGTAGACTTGAAAGGAACTGTAAAAGAATTTGAATCTGGCATCTCTGCCGCAGAGGTTGCCAAAAGCATTGGTGCTGGTTTGTACAAAGCTGCCTGTGCAGCAAAGGTCAACGGTCAAGTGTGTGACCTGCGCACCTCTTTACAAGAGGATTGCACTCTGGAAATTTTAACCTTCTCCGACAAAGAGGGCAAAGAGGCATTTTGGCATACTGCCGCCCATGTAATGGCACAAGCCATTCAACATTTGTACCCCGAAGCACACTTTGGCATTGGTCCCGCTTTGGAAAATGGTTGGTATTATGATGTAGGTGGTGTAAAACCCTTTACTCCTGACCAATTTGCTGACATTGAGGCAGAAATGAAAAAGATTGCCAAAGCTGACCTTCCTCTGGAGCAAAGAATCATTACTGTGGAAGAAGGTCGTCAGCTTTTTGCAAATCAGCCCTACAAGCTGGAATTGTTGGAAGAGTATGCACAAAAGGGCATGGAGCTTTCCATTTATGTACAAGGTGACTTCATTGACCTGTGCGCTGGACCTCATCTGATGAGTACCGCCCCTGTAAAAGCAGTAAAGCTGCTGCAAGCCACCAGCGCATATTGGCGTGGAGATTCTTCCCGTGACAGCTTGTGCCGTGTATATGGCATTGCCTTCCCCAAGGCTAGCGAGTTGGAAGAATATTTGCAGCAACAAGAGGAAGCCCGCAAACGTGACCACAACAAAATTGGTCGCGAGTTGGAATATTTCACCACTGTAGAAAGCATTGGTCAAGGACTTCCCATTTTGCTGCCTAACGGTGCCCGCACCATTCAGCTTTTGCAACGCTGGGTAGAGGACACCGAACAAAAGCATGGTTATCAGTTGACCAAAACTCCCTTTATGGCAAAGCGTGACCTGTACCGTATCAGTGGGCACTGGGACCATTATCGGGATGGTATGTTTATTTTGGGTGATGCTGATGATGAAACCAAAGAGTGTTTTGCTCTGCGCCCCATGACTTGTCCCTTCCAGTATCAAGTATTCCTAAACCGCAAGCGTTCTTACCGTGATTTGCCCATGCGTTTAGGCGAAACCTCTACCCTATTCCGCAACGAAGATTCCGGCGAGATGCACGGCCTCATTCGTGTGCGTCAGTTCACTATCAGCGAAGGTCACTTGATTTTGCGCCCTGAACAGTTGGAGGAGGAATTCCGTGGCTGTTTGGAATTGGCAAAAGAAATGTTGGAAACCGTTGGTCTTGCTGAGGATGTAAGCTATCGGTTTAGCCAGTGGGACCCCAACCGCAAAGATAAATATGAAGGCACCAGCGAGCAGTGGGAAGAAGCCCAATCTTTGATGAAGAAAATTCTTGACCATCTGGGCTTGGAATATGAAGTTGGCATTGATGAGGCTGCTTTCTATGGTCCAAAACTGGATATTCAGATTAAAAATGTATTTGGCAAAGAGGATACCCTCATTACCATCCAGATTGATATGCTACTAGCAGAAAAATTCGGTATGCACTACACCGATGTAGATGGCAAAGAGCGCACCCCCTATATTATCCATCGCACCTCCATTGGTTGCTACGAGCGTACTATAGCACTATTGTTGGAGAAATACGCCGGTGCTCTGCCTGTATGGTTGATGCCCACACAAGTGATGGTAATTCCCATCAGCGAAAAACACCACGATTATGCCGAAAAGGTGCATAAGCAATTAGAGGCTGCTGGTGTACGAGTAGAAACCGACTACCGTGCTGAAAAGATGGGCTACAAAATTCGTGAGGCACAACTGAAGAAAATCCCCTACATGTTGGTTGTAGGCGACAAAGAAGCAGAAGATGGCACTGTAGCAGTGCGTGCCCGAAAGGAGGAAAAGGGCGGAACCAAACCCATTGCAGAATTTGTAGAGCAAATTTGCAAAGAAATCGAAAACAAAGAGAGATAATTTTTCACGTATTTTCGTATATTTTTAAAAGGCAGAAAATTTCTTCAGTTTTTTTCAAAAAACCTGTTGACAATATGGCTCACTGTTGCTATAATAATAAAGCGTTGTGAGCCATTAGCTCAGCCGGCAGAGCACCTGACTTTTAATCAGGGTGTCCGGAGTTCGAATCTCCGATGGCTCACCATGAAAGCGACCTGTTTATCAGGTCGCTTTTTCTTTTATTTATTCTCAAAAAAGGAGGATTGCTTTTGATTATTCGCCCTTATGTATCCTCAGATTGCAGTCAAATGGCTCAACTATTTTATGATACTGTACACACCATCAATCGAAAAGATTATACAAAAGAACAATGCAACGCATGGGCCACAGGACAAATTGACCTAGCTGCTTGGGATAATTCCTTTTTAGCACACCATACATTAGTAGCAGTGGAGGATGACAAAATTGTTGGCTTTGGGGATATAGATTCTACAGGATATTTGGACAGACTGTATATCCACAAGGACTATCAAAAAAGAGGGATTGCCTCTGCTTTATGCCAACAGTTGGAGCAAGCCTTTTCTGTGCCTAAAATTTCTGTGTATGCTTCCATTACCGCTCGCCCATTTTTTGAAAAAATGGGGTATATCACTCAATACCAAAATCAAGTAGAGCGCAATGGTGTTCGGTTGTACAACTATTTTATGGAGAAAACTCTATGATTTTTTTGCTATCTGGTGCCTCTCACACTGGAAAAACTACCATTGCCCAAAAGCTGATGGAAGAAACAAACATTTCTTTTTTGTCCATTGACCACCTCAAAATGGGGCTTATCCGCAGTGGTTACACCTCTCTTACGCCAGAGGATGACCAATCCCTTACCACATATCTTTGGCCAGTGATAAAAGGCATTATCAAAACAGCCATCGAAAACCATCAAAATCTAATTATTGAGGGTTGCTATATTCCTTTTGACTGGAAAAAGGATTTTGAACCTTGTTACCTTGCAGAAATACGGTATTATTGTATTATTTTCTCTAGTAGCTACATCCGAAAAAACTTTGAAAAAATACAAAAGTATGCTTGTGTGTCCGAACAACGCATAGAAAACGCTTTTTGTATTGCAGAGGCTTTGGAGCAAAACCGCCATAATTTTATCCAGTGCAAAAAGTATCATTTACCCTATATTCTTATCCACAAAACTTACTCTATCAAGGATATTGTAGAAACCATACAGCTATAAAAAATGCTTTGGGTATTTTTTCTATACCCAAAGCATTTTTTCCTTTTATACAAAACTGTGCTCTACTGTAACCATACAATTCCATTGGGGATTTTTATTTTTTGCAATTTGCTGAATCTCTGCTTTCAAACGACAATCCTGCATTTCAAAATCATGGGGTGTTACCACGTCAAAAATCAAATTTGTATGGCTGGGGCCGGGAACCATTCGCAGGTCATGCAAGGTCAAGCGGGGGTCAAGTTTTTTTAATGCCATAGATAAAAATTCCCGTGTTTGCTGCATTTCTCCGTTATCTTTTATCACTGGGTCATAGTGAATAATTACATGAAGGTTGTAATCCTTCAAAAACCGCCGTTCAATCTGGTCAATAATATTATGGCTTTCCAACACGTCCACATCTGCCCCCATTTCTACATGAAGGCTGGCAAACTGACGACCGGGGCCATAATCATGAACAATGAGGTCATGGATTCCCAACACACCGGGATAACTACGAGTTACCTCTACAATTTGATTTACTAGTTCTGGGTCTGGTGCCTGCCCCAACAAGGGAGCAACTGCCTCTTTTATCAATCCCCATCCACTGTACAGAATAAAAATTGCTACAGCGAGACCTATCCAACCATCTATTTTCCAGCCAAACACCATTTGTAGAATGGTTGCCAACAAAACTGCACCTGTGCTGATAACGTCGTTGCGGCTGTCGGCTGCTGTTGCCTGCAATGTAGAAGATTCAATTTTTTTTCCTACAGTATAATTAAACAATGCCATCCATAGTTTTACTAGAATAGACACTGCCAAAATTAGCAGTGGCAACCATCCTGTGCTAATGGCTTGGGGATGTTGAATTTTTTCGATACTGGTTTTCACCAATTCCAAACCAATGAGCAAAATCATCACACTAACTGCCAAACCAGACAAGTATTCTGTTCTTCCATGTCCATAGGGGTGCTCGGCATCTGCCGGCTTTGCTGCCATGCGAAATCCCAGCAAAGTGATAATGCTGGAGGAGGCATCGGAAAGATTGTTTACCGCATCCGCAGAAATGGCAACACTGGAGGTAAGAACTCCTGCCAAAAATTTGAATCCACACAATAACAGATTGCATACAATACCCACTGCACCTGCCACATTTCCGCACCCTGTACGAACAGCAGGATTTTTTGTATCTGGGTACCCTTTGACAAAGGATTTTAATAAAAATTCTGTCATACCAGCCGCTTTCCTTTCCCACAAAATTATGCTATGCTTATACCCAACATAGCCAATACCAAATTGTTGCCAGATTGGCCTTAGTGCTTTTGTTTTAAGCGATAGGATGTTCCATCTGGACGAATTACTACACTAGAATCCAGTTGGCTTTTCAGGCTCTGTTTCATGGCGTCAATATATTCTTGGCGCAGTTGTGCCTGCTCTTGTTTTTCCTCTGGGGTTAGTCCCTCTGTTGTACGGCTCTTTTTTGCCAATTCGTTGATACGTTGAATTTTTTCGGGTTTCAAGGGAGATTCCTCCTTTTTATACTACAAAAACTATATTTTTTATCTGTAACAACATCACAGAACTTTTCTATTTTAGCATATTTTTTTACAAAATAACAGTGCTGTTTGCACAATAAAAAGCACCAAAGCAACTGCCTATTTGGCACGCTTTGGTGATATATTATAAACTTCCTATTTGAGGAAGGAATCTGTTGTCTGAACCGTTCTCTCCTTAAAAAAGGCTGGCATGGAACGGCACAGTGGGTGCCATGCGAGAATACTTCCTCGCCCGCACATATCACTCACCGGGGGCAGTGTCCCGCCGGTCATTCTGGCTATTGCCATCAAATGCTGTCTGGTGCAATCAAAACTTTTTCAATCCTTGCACCAAGGAGAAGGTTCCTGTCTACCCTTCTCTTGAGTACGATTATAGTATAGCAATGGATTATGACAAAACTGTGATACACCTTTTAACAGCCTGCAAAATATATGCAAAGTTCCTTGTAGGCTGTCGATTTCTGTTTGTAAAGGAGAAAATCTATGGCCAATCCTATCAACTATCAAAAAGAAATGGAACATATTCTTTGCCAATGTGCAAGCATTACCCCTCGGCCACGGCTTTTGCTTCATGCTTGTTGTGGGCCTTGTTCAAGTGCTGTATTGGAGCAGTTGCGCAAAGTCTTTGACCTAGGTGTTTTTTACTATAACCCTAATATATGGCCAAAAGCAGAGCATGACCGTCGTGGACAGGAACTGGAACGTTTTTTACAACAGATGCCCGGTGAAGGGCGTGTGGAGCTGATTCAGCCTATGTATGAGCCTTCTCAATTTTACAATGCCATTGCAGGATTGGAGCAAGAACCAGAACGCGGAAGCCGCTGTACAGTCTGCTATAGGCTGCGATTGGAGCAGGCAGCAGAATATGCCCAACAAAATGGTTATACATGGTTTTGCTCTACCCTTTCTATCAGCCCCCACAAGGACGCAGCCCGTCTGAACCAAATTGGATTGGAATTGCAAGAAAAATATAGTGTCCGTTGGCTTCCCAGCGATTTTAAAAAGAAAGAAGGCTACAAACGAACTTTGGTTCTTTCGGAAGAATACCACTTGTACCGGCAGGAATATTGTGGGTGCGAATTTAGTGCCGCTGCCCGTGGCATTTCTACCCAGCAGGCAGAGGAACTTGCCGCAGAAAAAACAGATACTGGTTGTCCTATTGAATAATTGTCAAATGCTCTTTTGCATACATTGCAAAGGGGGCGTTTTCTATGAAATGGAGTTCCTATAAAGAATATTACAGCCTTTTTTATTATTTTTCATACAAAAGCCAGAGTACACAGGTAAGTGTTTACCCGATAAACAAATATATGTAAAATCTCCATAATTCATCCGCCTTCTTTTTTCCTGTTATTTATACATTTTATTACAAAAATCTTTTCTTCACTTTTTATCTCTTGCTTTTTTTCGCCTATGGGGATTAAAATAGGGTATGAATTTTGAAAATTTACATTATAAATATGTAGAAGGAACAGCTCTCCTCGTTTGGACTGTTACTTTTTGGAGGGTTTTTTATGAAAATTGGACTTGATATAGGTTCTACCACCATCAAGTGTGCTGTGTTGGATGACCAGCAACAACTTGTTTTTTCCAGCTACGAACGCCACAACAGCCATATTGCAGAAAAGGCAGCAGAGCTTTTACGCCGCTTGCAAGAACAGCTAGGCATTGAGCAGGCTGCTCTTGCTATATCTGGCTCGGCAGCCATGGGCCTTGCGGAAAGCTGTGGAGTTCCTTTTGTACAAGAGGTATTTGCCACTCGTATTGCTGCACAAACCTTTGCTCCTGATACTGATGTTATCATTGAATTGGGCGGTGAGGATGCCAAAATTTTGTTTTTGACCAATGGTGTTGAGGTTCGTATGAATGGTTCCTGTGCTGGCGGCACAGGGGCTTTTATTGACCAAATGGCTACATTGTTGGGACTTACTCCAGAGGAATTAGACCAAGAAGCAGCCAAAGCCCAAAAAATTCATACCATTGCCAGTCGGTGTGGTGTATTTGCAAAAACGGATGTACAGCCCCTATTGAACCAAGGGGCAAAAATACCAGATATTGCCGCCAGCATTTTGTATGCTGTGGTTAACCAAACCATTGCTGGATTGGCACAAGGTCGCCCCATTGAAGGCAACCTGTTGTATTTAGGTGGGCCTTTGACCTTCTTTAGCCAACTGCGCAAGGCATTTGACACCACATTACACCTTACTGGAAAGCAACCGGAAAACAGCTTGCTATTTGTGGCATTGGGTGCCGCTTTGTATGCAGATAACTCCTTACAACTCAGCCAAGTGGCACAGGCAATGGAGCAAAGCCATAGCCAAGCCAACTATGCCAGCCAGCCTCCTTTGTTTGCCAATATGGAGGAATATGAACAATTCCGCAGCCGCCACATGAAAGCCACTGTGCCCCGTGTTGCCTTTGGAGAAGATGTAGGCCCTGTGCATATTGGCATTGATGCAGGCAGCACCACTTTAAAGCTGGTGGTTATTGACCAAAAAGACCAACTTCTCTACACCAGCTATCAGCCAAACTCTGGCAACCCCATTCCTTTGGTACAACAGCAGCTTTCCGAATTATACCGCCGTCATCCCGGCCTTGCCATAGCCAGCGTTACCACCACAGGCTACGGGGAAGCATTGGTAAAAAGTGCTTTTGAGGCAGATTTTGGCATTGTAGAAACGGTTGCCCATTTTACGGCAGCACAGCACTTTTTGCCAGAGGTGGATTTTGTTATTGATATCGGCGGACAGGATATGAAATGCTTTAAGGTGGAGGATGGTGCCATCAGCGACATTTTCCTGAATGAAGCCTGTTCTTCTGGGTGTGGCAGCTTTTTACAAACCTTTGCCCAAGCCCTAGGCTACACCGTTCCAGAGTTTTCCCGTTTGGCACTCTTTGCCCCTCATCCTGTGGATTTGGGCAGCCGCTGCACTGTGTTTATGAATTCCAGTGTAAAGCAAGCTCAAAAGGATGGTGCTGGTATTGAAAATATTTCTGCTGGTCTTTCCATTAGTGTCGTAAAAAATGCCATCTATAAGGTCATCCGTGCCTCTCGCCCCGAAGAATTGGGTCGGAACATTGTGGTGCAAGGGGGCACCTTTATGAATGAGGCGGTTTTGCGTGCCTTTGAGCAGGAAATGGGTGTAGAGGTGATTCGTCCAGATATTGCTGGATTGATGGGAGCCTATGGGGCTGCTTTGTATGGAAAATCCCATTCTCTTGCCGGAAACCGCAGTCAGGTGATTAGTCAACATGGTTTGGAAACCTTTACCCATGAGGTAAAGAATGTGCCTTGCAAAGGCTGCACAAACCATTGTCAGCTTACCATCAATCTGTTTGCTGGTGGAAAGCGTTACATCAGCGGCAACCGCTGCGAAAAGCCTGTTACCCACAACGATTCGGATATTAGCCGTGATTTGTATGCTTACAAGCTGCAACTGCTGCAAAGCTATCAACCAGTAAAGGGAAACCGTGGTAAAATTGGAATCCCTCTTGCTTTGAATATGTACGAACTTCTTCCCTTTTGGCATGCCTTTTTCACCAGTTTGGGCTTTGAGGTAGTTACTAGCCCCATTTCTAACCGTCAGTTGTATCTGGCTGGTCAGGCTACTATCCCCAGTGATACTGTTTGTTTCCCTGCAAAATTGGTGCATGGTCATATTCGTAGCCTAGTGGATATGGGGGTAGACGCCATCTTTTACCCCTGCCTAACCTACAATCTAGATGAACACATGGGTGATAATCACTACAACTGCCCTGTGGTGGCATATTACCCCGAAGTCATCGAAGCAAACTGCCGAGAGTTAACGGGAATCACCTTTATTTATGACTATCTAGGCATTCATCGCCGCAAGGATTTTGAAAAGAAAATGCCTCAAATTTTGGCGAAATACTTCTCTGGTATTTCACCAAAAGAGGTTTCTGCTGCCTGTGAGGCTGCCTACACTGAATACGAGCGACATATGGCACAGGTTCGCAGCCAAGGGGCAAAAATGATTGAACATGCTCGTGCCAATGGAATGCCCATCATTGTGTTGGCAGGTCGTCCCTATCATGTAGACCCCGAAATCAACCATGGCATTGACCGACTAATTTGCAGTTGTGGAGCTGCCGTTGTAACCGAAGACAGTGTAAGCTGGCTTACCGAAAAAGCTCCCACCCGTGTGCTAAATCAATGGACATATCATTCCCGTTTGTATGCGGCTGCCCGTTATGTATGCACCCAACCAGATATGGAGCTGGTACAGCTTGTAAGTTTTGGCTGTGGTGTGGATTCCATTACCACTGACGAAACCAAAGATATTCTGCAAAATGGTGGAAAACTCTATACACAAATTAAAATTGATGAAATTACCAACCTTGGTGCTGTGAACATCCGCCTTCGTAGTTTGTTTGCTGCCATTGCTGCCCGAAAGGAGGGTACAAACCTATGATTGATGCTCAGTACATCCCCCCAAAATTTACAAAAGAAATGAAATCTACCCATAAAATTCTTATTCCCAACATGGCTCCTTTGCACTTTTCCATGCTGCAAAGCATTCTGTTGGATGAGGGGTATCAAGTAGAAGTGTTGCAAGATGATGGCCCCAATATTGCACAAGAGGGGCTGAAATATGTTCACAACGATACTTGCTACCCTGCTTTGTTGGTCATTGGTCAGTTTATCACTGCCCTAAAAAGTGGTAGATATGACCTTGACCACACCGCTCTGCTTATTACCCAAACTGGTGGTGGCTGTCGTGCCTCCAACTACATTCATCTATTGCGGAAGGCTTTGTATAAAGCAGGTCTGGAACAGATTCCAGTGGCAAGTTTAAACTTTAGCGGACTGGAAAAGGACAGCGGATTTTCTCTCACTTTGCCCATGGCTCGCAAACTGTTGGCGGCTGTTTTATATGGGGATATGCTCATGTGTTTAAAAAACCAAGTTGCCCCCTATGAACTTCACTCGGGAGATGCTCAACAGCTGACTGAAAAGTGGGTTGCTGAACTGTGTAATCAATTTTCCCGTCAAAAAGGGGTATCCCGCAGCAACCTCAAACAGAATTTTGCTGCTATTGCCCATGAGTTTGCCCAAATTCCCCGAAACCAAACACCAAAAATCAAAGTGGGAATTGTAGGGGAAATTTATGTAAAATACTCCCCTTTGGGTAATAATCATCTAGAGGAATTTCTGGCTTCGGAAGGCTGTGAGGTCAATTTACCTGGATTGATGGGCTTTGTACAATATTGTATTTCCAATATGTCCGAAAGTGTTCGGATGTATGGTGGCAGTGCTTTTTCCAGTTGGCTGGCAGATTTCGCTTTGCAGTATTTGGATGGAACTGAACAGCTTATCGTGGAAAGCATCCGAAAGGAAGGGCTGCGCCCTCCTACCCCATTTTTGGAGATGAAAAAACTTGCAACAGGCCTTATTAGCTATGGCAATGTAATGGGAGAAGGCTGGCTACTTACAGCAGAAATGGCAGAATTGATTGTAAGTGGCTTTGAAAACATTGTCTGTGCCCAGCCTTTTGGTTGTTTGCCAAACCATATTTCTGGAAAAGGCATGGTCAATAAACTTCGTGCTATGTACCCCAATGCTAACATTACTCCCATTGACTACGACCCCAGTGCAACAAAAGTAAATCAGGAAAACCGCATTAAATTGATGTTGGCAGTGGCAAAGGAACGCTTGCAGCAAGCCTCCCCCACTGTGGACCATTCTTTTACCGAATCCCCCCATGCTCACATCACAGTATAAAACAATTTATAATTTTTTAAAAAAAGGCTTTTCTTTTTGGTTGTTTTCTGCTATAATAATCTGTGCATTTAGTATGCTGCACAGGGGCCATTAGCTCAGCTGGTCAGAGCTGTCGGCTCATAACCGATTGGTCTCGGGTTCAAGTCCTGAATGGCCCACCACAAAACACAGCCTCTTTTTCTGGGGCTGTGTTTTTCTTTGTTTTTAGCAAAAACACCAGAGCATGTGTTGTATGCTCTGGTGCTGCTTTTATCTTTTAATTTTTTCCGCTTTTTCGGGATATTTCTCAAACCACTTTTTTGCATAGCTGCAAGTTGCCACTGCTTTTCTTCCGGTTTTCTCCAATTCCTCCGCGGTCAGTTCCATCAGTCTGCCTGCCACACCCTGCCCACGAAGAACTTCATCCACAAAAGTGTGGTTGATGTTTACTGTGTTTTCGTCTATGGCTGGAAATGTAATTTCCGCCAACATTTTGCCATCTTCCGACAAATACTCAATTTTATTATTGCTTGTAACAAAAGGCATTGTTTTGCCCTCCTTTGTACAGATTCAATTCCCACATGAGTGGGCCTTGGTTATAGTATACCGCAACATCTCTAGAAATCGCAATAAAACAATAGCTTTTCTTTTGAAATATGTTACAATGGTACAGTGAGTGTGAAATTTGTAAAAGTAACTTCTATTTGCTATATGGGGGAAGTTTTTGTATGGAATTAAATTTGAAACTTTCTAAAAAGGATTTTACTACCTTTCGATATCATCTATTCCGTATTCATCCAAAACGGCTTTTTATCAGCATTTGTTGTCAGATTTTTTTGTCAATTTGGTTGGTTGTGCCTTTTATCAAGCTATGGATGATGGGGATGCACTATGGGGTTTCTTTTGGTAATGTACTGCGTGCCTACCCCAATTATATGCTAGCAGAGGGCTGGCTGTCTCCTTTATTTGGTGTGGTGCTGGTTGTTTTCTTTCTTTGCACCCCTTCCTTTCTGTCTGCCTTTAACAAGGAAACTGCATATCAGCAATACTTGAAATATGAAAGCCAAACTATGGTATTATCTCGGTGGAGATTTTGCCTATATGGTGCAGAACACAAATTTTTGTCTGCTCTTCCATACAACAATATTCAAAAAATACTTTGGCTGGAAAATTGCATTGCCATTATACTAGTAAATGGTATGGCTCTTAGCATCAATACTCATGAAATTACAGAGGAAAACCAAGAGCGATTGGTACAATATCTTGCAAAGGCAAAAAATTTATCGCTGGAGCCTTCTTCTTGTCTGTCGTTTTCCTCTGAAACATGGAAAAATTGCCGTTGGGCAAAAAATATTTCTATTACCGAAAAACACTTGCAACATGCTTTTTCTATGTTTGGGTATACACTCAAACAACAATACAAAACCATTATGGCAATTTTTATCTTTTTATTGATAGGTAGTATTTTCTTTCAAGGACTTCGTTGGATATCTCTGTTGCTTATTGTGGGTATTGTAGCACTTGCCAAGCCATGGATTCCTGGAGCATCCCAACGGTCGGTCAAGCGTATGCTAAAGAAAATCCCTACATGGCCGAAAATCCTGTCTGGTAACACATATATCAATGAAGATGGTTTGTACCGTTGCAATGGGCTGTGTGAAATGGCGTTCTATTGGAAGCATCTCAGCCACACCATTGTGGGACAAAAGGGTATTTGTGTGTTTGCCGGCAACCGGATTGCCGCCTTCCTGCCAGCAGAGTATTTTTCTGGAAAACAAGAAATGTTGGAAATGAGCCACTGGATGCAGCAGCAAATTGAACAAAACAAAAAGCAGGCTTGCAATCCAACTTCCCATAGCGTATAATGGGGGACATGGGCATATTTGCTCAAATTTTACAAGCAGAGTAGACCGATATGCGTTAAGTGCTGCCAGGACGGGGAGTTGTCTGGCGGACGAAAAGAGGTGTTTTCCTCTTGCGGTATATGGGTCGCATCCCGCTGCTGCAAATACAAGAATGGAAAACTGCCTTCCTGTATGCAGCAACAGATGCAAAGGGAGGTATTTTTTTATGAAAAAACTGGCGGAAAAATTTTCTACATCTGCCCACAGCATTCGCAACACTCGCACACTGGCTGTCACTGCTATGTTTGTGGCACTGAATGTTACCTTAGACCTGCTGAATCTACGGATACAGCTTACCCCTGACCTGCGTATTGGGGTAGGATTTTTGGCAAATGCCATGGTGGGTATGCTTTTTGGCCCTTCTGTGGCAATGATGGCAGGGGCTTCCAGTGATATTTTGGGATGGCTGGTAAATCCCGGCGGGGGAGCCTACTTCCCTGGCTTTACTATCACCGCTATTTTGGCAGGAGTTGTATGGGGCTGTTTCCTTTATAAAGAGAAACTCAGCTTTTGGCGGTGCTTGGCTGGTCGCCTTACCATTAGCCTTGTGTTAAACATTGGACTAAACAGTGTATGGAAATTGGTATATTTCGGCAAAGGGTACACCATCGCAAGCCTTGTTTTGTCGGTGTGGAAAAATCTTTTGCTGCTTTTTCCAGAGGCATTGTTGTTGCTTGTCTGTGCCAAACTGGTGGACAAACTTTTTAAAAATGCTTTTATTCATCGATAAATTGCACATCAACCAGCAATATTTGCAAGATATTTTACAGCGGGATGACGGTATACATCCCGCTGATTTTTTGTTATAATAGTGCCCATAGAAAACAAACTATACAAAAGGAGTGTTGTTTATGAAATTTCAGGACATGCCCTACAGCCGTCCCAATTTGGATGAACTGTTAGCAGAGTACCGTCAGTTGACCGAGAAAGTTGCCACTGCGGATGCTGCCGGTATATTGGAACTGTACGAAACCCATTGCAAGCTGAAATCCAGCTATTCCACTGCACAGAATTTGGCTTCCATTCGCCACACCTGCAATACCGAAGACAAATTCTATGATGATGAGCAAAACTTTTTTGACCAAAACGGCCCCTTGTTCCATGATGCTGTATTGGATTTTTATCGTGCGGTGTTGGCAAACCCTGCTAAATCCGCTTTGGCAGACCGTTTCGGTGCTATTTTGCTGGAAAAGATGGAAGTGCTTGTAAAAAGCTCTATCCCTG
Source organism: uncultured Anaerofilum sp. (assembly GCA_944385935.1). Taxonomy (GTDB): domain Bacteria; phylum Bacillota; class Clostridia; order Oscillospirales; family Ruminococcaceae; genus Anaerofilum. The sequence goes on along the minus strand of CALWZC010000017.1, from coordinate 8,700 downwards.
AGGTTTTGGCTTTGCGGCAGGAGGAAAACGCCCTTAGCACCGAATATGAAAAGCTGTATGCTTCTGCTCGTATTCCCTTTGATGGAAAAGAGCTAAGTGTAGCACAGCTTGGCCCTTATAAGCAAAGCCCAGACCGGAATATCCGCCGTGCTGCTTTTGAGGCAGAGGGAAAATTCTTTGATGAAAACCAGCAAAAACTGGATGAAATCTACGACAAAATGGTAAAAAATCGTACCCAACAGGCAAAACTGATGGGTTATGAAAATTATATCCCTCTGGGCTATCTCCGCATGGAGCGACTGGGCTATGGTCAAAAGGAGGTAGAAAACTTCCGCCGTCAGGTAGTAGAAGATGTAGTGCCTTTGGCTGCCAAGGCAATGGAGCGCAAGCTACACCGAATTGGCATATCTGATGCAAAATTCCATGATTTAACTGTGGAATTTGTAGATGGAAATGCTGTTCCCCACGGCACACCAGAGGAAATTTTAGCAGCCGGAAAAGAGATGTATCACAATCTTAGCCCCGAAACCTCCAGTTTCATTGATATGATGATGGACAATGATTTGTTTGATGTATTGTCCCGTCCCGGCAAGGCTCCCGGTGGATACTGCACCGAAATTGCAGATTATCGCTGCCCCTTTATCTTCTCCAACTTCAATGGAACCAGTGGCGACGTGGATGTTCTCACCCATGAGGCAGGCCATGCTTTTGCAGCATATACCGCTTTTCAGAACAATCTGCCCAGTGAGTTAATGATGCCCGGCTTGGAAAGCTGTGAAATTCATTCCATGAGTATGGAATTCCTCACTGGCCCCTTCCATCATTACTTCTTTGAGGAAGATACCCCCAAATATGAGCTGGCACACGCTGAGGATGCTCTGTTCTTTATCCCATACGGTTGTATGGTAGACGAATTCCAGCACATTGTTTACGGCAATCCTGATATGACCCCTGCACAGCGAAATGAAGCTTGGGTGGAGCTGGAGAAAAAGTACCGTCCTTGGATTGATTTTGATAAACTGCCCTTCTATAGTCGTGGTGCTGGCTGGCAGCGTCAACTGCACATTTATGAAATGCCCTTCTATTATATTGATTACTGCCTAGCACAAACTGTGGCTTTGCAATTCTTTGCTGCATGGCTGAAAGATACCGACGATGCATGGAAACGCTATCTGGCTTTAGTGGAAAAAGGCGGCACCAAAACCTATGCTGGTTTGGTAGAGTCGGCAGGATTTGCGGTTCCCTTTGAAAATGGTTCTTTGGCACCTGTTGCCAAGGACGTTGCAAATTGGATTGCTTCCCATCCTTTGAACCAGTAAAGGAAATATTCAACACAAAAAGACGATTTTCCTATGAGGGAAAATCGTCTTTTTGTTTGGAATGATTTTGGATAAAAAGAGAGGAAACTTTTTGGTTGTACTGTTTTCCCTATTGTGCATAACAGAGAAAACAGTACAATGTTCATATTACTGGTCTTGATGATTCTTTCGACGGCGGATAAATTCCTTTGCTGCCAATACAACCACGCCAGTTGCTGCTGCACCAATGGCGAGCACAGATGCCACAAAGCCAAGTTTGCTTTCTCCTTTGGTTTGTACCTGAGAGTTGGGCACAGTGGGCTGTTTCTGGGCTTCTGGTTGCTTGTTATCTGGTGCTTTGTTAGATGTATCCTGGTCAACAGGGCTGCTGGGTTTTTGTTCAACAGGTTGTCCACCATAGGTTTCTTTTACAACCACAGAGCCGGAACCTCCGGTTTTTACCAACAATCCAACCAAATCTTGGATAGTATAGTTGTAGGAACCATTGGCGTTGGCAAGGCTTGCAGCGGTCAAGGTCATCTGTGTACCCTTATGGGTTAGTACCAAAGTCACACCCTTGTCCTTAATTGCAGTGATGATATAACCAGGCACATAGGTTGCCTCAGAGCAATCACTGGTAAGTTTTGCTCCCTTTGCTGCTCCTTGGATAGAGACCAAAACGCCCATCCAATATTGTTCCTGTTTGTCCTCTTGGGGTTGCTGGGGAGTTTCGGGGGCTGGAGTGGGGGCTGGGGTTGGCTGAGGAGGATTGGGGGTTGTTTCAGGGTCGGGAGTGGGTTCAGGAGTAGGTTCTGGTGTAGGTTCTAGCTCCTGATTGTTATAGTCCTCCAGCATCTTCCGCACATTGTCTACTAGGGTTTTCTGTTGGGCAGAGAGCAGAGATTTTTGTGTATCAGTCAAGGCATCCACTGCTTTCAACATTTCCTCAACCTGCTGTACATTTGCAGATGTTACCTCTGCTACCTGCTGCAAAGGCTCTACCACTGTATTGACAGCTTCCATATCAGCAAGTACAGTTTCCAGTTGCTCCATCAGCATTGCAAATTGTTCTGCCAGTTCACCACTTATCAAAGCAGGGTCTACGGCTTTCATCTGCTCCAACAATGCCACTGCTTGAATCATATTATCTGTAGTAAGAGTTGCTTCCATAAATCCAGCAACTTGTTCTACCAAAGCTGCCACTGCTGCTCCCTTATCCTCCACTTGGGCTGTAAAGGTTGCACCATAGGCATTTTCGGTGTTTACAATTAAAGTAACGCCTGCTTCATCAGCAACTGCTGTGATGTTTTCTGGCATTGTGCCTACAGAGAGGTTTTTACCCTCCAAACGCAGAGTAATGGAAGCGGATTTTTGTGTGGGGTCAGAAATACCAATTTCCAGTTGTCCTGCCTGATTATAGATAGTAACAGAGGCAGGGGCATCGGTGGAAATTTGGGTAATGCCTTGGGGCAGAGCTTTTTGCTCGGTAGGCATTGCAAAGGTTCCAGCCTGCCAGAAGTTCAAGCCCATAACACCTTGTTTTGTATCTGCGGCAGCCTGCAAAGCACCTGTATTGGACAGAACCTCAATGCCATTTTCTTGGGCATATTGCTCCATCTGCTCTTGACTGCGGCCGGGCAGCAATACATAACTATAGCTTTCCCCTTGGGGTTTTGTGCCATGTTCCACAGCAATGGTGGCATAATTGTGGGTCAATTCTTTTTCAGTGTCCTCATTTATCATGTTGGAGGACTGATTGATATCCTGCCATTTTCCGCTGTTTTGCTGACGGGTCAAGGTAATTTCTGTTGTGGTTGGGAAGTAATATCCAATGCTGGTGCCTTGGTCGTTTGCTTCCAACCATGCCCAATTTGCAGAAATAGTTTCTTTGTCGCCCAGATTGGCAACCGCTTCTTTGCCATCTACCAAAACCTTGTTGGAGGCGTCTTCCTTAATTTTGCGGTTTTCTACAACAGTTTCGGTATAATCTCCCTCTGTGCTGGTAATGTCAGCACCCAGAGCAACAATCTGGTCACCAAATGCAAACCAAGATTTTTTGGCGGTGAGGTCAGAGAATTGAGCCTCAAAGTCCATACCAATGGAGGCAAATTTTTCCCCGGCAGTGGAACCGCCTACCCAGTCTTTGCTACTGAGGTGTGTGGAGAAGTTGCCCAAATCTCCTGTAACATGATTGGTAGTAATACCAGCCAGACGGGTCATATCCACTGTAGGCCAGAACTCGTGGGCATATTGTGCTTGGTCACCATTATACAGGAACAAAGCTCCATCGGACGTATACCAACCTTTGTAGTTTTCGCTATTACCACACTCGGCATTTGCTGTACGGCTGGAATACATACTAATTCCCAAACCAAATTGGGGGTTTTGTACGGTTGCTTTGTCCATTTGTCCAAAGATTTTCACATATTCCTTGCTATACTCTGGGATACTGTCATCTGCCAACAATTTTTTCAGGGTAATGAGGGAATTGAAGGACAAACGGCCGCCATAATAGATAGATGGGTCATACTCAATGCCTAGTTTTGCCTGTGTCTTTGCAAAGGACAAAAGTTCATCCTTGTATTGTGCAGGGGCATTATTTGCCAAAGACAAAATAGCATCCATAATATAGCGAGCAGTGGTAATGTCATTGCGGTTATAGCGGGAAATCTGACGGCCTACCACCATTTCCATCATAGCACCTTGTGCAAACAAGGGGCGGAAGCCTTCCATAATCCACTCATATACCATGTTGGGGTCTGCCTCGGTGCATTCCCAAGGAGTGCCAGTAGTGATGGAAGCAATTTTTGCTACACCACGAATAGCATCAGCACCATATCCGCCGGTATATGCCATGGTACCATGCTGCTTGAAGGAACCATCTGCATAGAAACCGTCACCGCTGGTAACATATTTCATCATAATGGGTAGAGCATCGGAGGCCATATACAAGCCCAAACTATTATTACCCAAAGCACCATTTAGAGCAGTAATAACACCCATATCCATGGTATTTGCAGCAGTACTGGTATAGAGATAGGGGCGAGAAGAACGCATCCAGCAATATTCTGCAGCAGGCAAAACAGTATCAATATAGGTGTACAGGTCTTGTACCATTTCGGGCTGTAAATCGCTATAAAGCAGGATTGCAGTTTCTACCAAATCCTTTGGAACACCAATGGCCCAAGTCCACCAGTTGCCATATACTTTATCTTGCAGATTGGTGGGATAGGTCTGCAATACATATTCCAGAGCAGCTACAATATCTTTGAATAGTTCAGGATTTTTATAGTAGGTGCTTCCCTCCGAAGCATACGCCAAAGCCATAGCACGAATGCGCTCGGTGGCGGTGCGGAAATCGGCACTATCGTTGTTATTGCTGCCCTTGTTGATGTAATCTAGGGTCATATCCAAATCTTCCCACAAAGTGGTACGATTGGCATCCTTTACCAAAGAATCCCATGCTTCTTTTGCAGCTGTGTCATAGCCTTCCATCATGGAGAGATATTGGGGGTCTTGTTTGTTCGGCATTTTATTTCCGGTCAATCCATCCCGATAATCATCACGAACCTTTTCATAGGCAGCCAATAGCTCTGGTGTGGGGTCTGCATAGCTTAGGGTAAGGGTATGGGTTGTGCCCAAATCGCCTTTTGTGTTTACAGTAATAATGGCACCGTATTTGTCGGTTTCTACTGTAATGCCTTCCTGAGCCTCTACAAGCTGCATATTGTCCCCATAAATGCGAACCTTTACTTGGTCTTTGTTCTGCAAGGGGCTGGAAACAGCAATCTCCATAGTGTTGGCGTCTTTGTTGTCTTTTACTACAACAGTGCCATAGTCAGATTCTACATTACCTACACGAACAGATTGATTTTTGCTTTGCTCCCAGAATACATAGCTGCTTACATTGGTACGGTTATCCCGTGCAGCCTGTACAAAAGCACCATTTGCCAATACCTCAATATCGGGGTTTTCGGCATAGGTTTTTACTTCTTCGCTGGTTTTTCCCGGCAACAAAACATAATTATAATTTTCATAAGCAAAGCTATTCTTTGCCTCGGTCAACTGACCATGTTCTACAGCAAGGCTTACATAGTTTTTAGTAACAGTATCTTCGCTGATACCAGCAGAACCATTGATATCTTTCCAACTTCCAGTTCGTGCTTCTTTCTTTACAGTAATATCGCTGCCTGTAGGGAAATAATATCCCATGCTGTCTTGGGCTTTATTTCCCTCCAGCCATGCCCATTGTACATTTTGCTCTACACTCTCCACATTGTTTTGGCTATTGTAAGCCTTTCCATCAATGAGCAGTTGGTTAGAAGCATCATCTTTTACTTTTTTGTTTTCTACAATGGTTTCGGTGGTGCGACTGGGGTCAATGCCTTGAATACCAGCACCTAAAGCTACTACTTCATCATCAAATACAAACCATGTTTTTTTAGCGGTTAGGTTGGGGTTTTCGGCAGCAGAGTAGTTTTTGAAGTTCATGGCGAATGCACCATATTGGCCCAAGGTTGCACCACCCACATAATTGGCATTGCCGGGATAGTTGCCCCAATCCTTCAGTTGCCACTGACTGTGGTCTGTGGTGGTACCTGCCAAACGGTGAGGGTCTACTGTATTCCAGTAGTTATCTGCATATTGTGCGGAATCGCCATTGTAAATATAGGTTGCTCCATCAGACTGATGCCAGCCAGTTTTGTTTTCGCTGTTGCCATATTCGAAACGTCCGGTGCGGCTGGATGCCATGCTAATTCCCAAACTAAACCGTTCACTATGTGCTACAGCCTTATCCATTGCGCCGAAAGCCTTTGCATAGTTTACGTTATCTACTGGGGAAATTGCATCATTTTTCACAATGGAAAGTGCTGCCATCATAGCAGAAGCATTCATGCCAGAGTAATATTGCTGTTCACCCATGTATGCAGCTCCCTGCATAAGTTGGGATTTTGCAAAACTTTGGATTTGCCCCTTCATATCTTCGGGAGCACTTTCTGCCAACAAGACAATAGCTGCTAACAATGCTCGTCCAGTGGTGTAGTCGCTGCGACTGGGACGAGCAATGCCACGACCGCTGACCATCTCAAACATAGCACCATCTGCATACAGGGGACGAATGCCATCCCAAATCCAGTTGTAAATTCCTGACAACTGTTGTTGAGAAAGCTGCCATGCTGTATCTGTTGTCATATACAACAGTTTTTCAGCACCATTCAACAAGGTGGAACCGTATCCGCCAGTATATGCCAAATTGGTATGTTGGATAAAAGAGCCATCGGGATAAATTCCCTCACCCTTAGAAACTACTTGTGCAATCTGGTCAAAATACTTCACTCCATTGGCAACTGCAACAGCATCGCCGCAAGCTGCTCCACGAAGAATAGAAACTAAACTGGTATCTGCCAAATTGGCACCAGTCATATCCATCTTTCCGCCGCCAACACCTTTTACTTTGTAAACATAGCTGGGGTCTTCATTAAAATGTGCCAAAACTGCGGCTTCTTTTTCTAGCAGTTCCTTGCTCATTTCGTCGTGCATAAGAATAATTGCACCAGAGAGATTTTGAGGAATACCAATCCACCAATGGAACCAGTTTCCGAACATTCCTTTATTATCTAGGTTTTCATTGTACCAGTTGGTATAGAACCAATCCATGGAATACAGAATTTTGTCTTTTAAATCTGTATTTTGGTAGTATTTACTTCCCTTAGATGCCCATGCTTTTGCTAAGGTTTGAATTCTCTCCACTGTTGTGGCAAAGTCGACACTGTCATCCGAATTGGTAGTATTTACATTGCTGGGGAGTTTCAACTCCAAATCACTAAATAGGACATTACCACCATCAGTTTTTAACAAAGGTAAAATCTCGTCTACAGTTGTATCCAGTTCTGCAAGGATATTTTTATATTCTTGACTGGTAGCATCTCCTGCCCAATAGCTATTTCCGGTCAATCGCTCTGTCCACTTATCTCGCATAGCTTGGTAGTAAACTTCCTCTTTGTCTGGGTCGCTTACTGTCACCTTACATACTGCGATATGAGCATCGTCCAATTTTGCAGAAATTTCTGTTGTGCCAAGAGTCAAAGCGGTTACTTTTCCGGTAGAATCCACAGTTGCTACAGATTCATTGGAAGAAGTCCACTGCAATTTGCTAAGGTCAGTAGCTTCATTGCTAGAAGTTACTTGCAGTTGCAGGGTCTCGCCTTCTTTCATCACAGCATCGGGTTGATTCATAGAAAGTGTGTAGTCTTCCACAACTTCTACTTGGTCTACCCATACATCACCAGTCATATATTCTGCAAACAATTCTACCTTCATTACACCAGAATTGTCCCCTGCAACTTCTGCCAAGTTTTTCAAAGGAATTTGATAGGTCTGCCAATCACTGGTTCCGGTTACTTTTGAACCCAATGGCAAAGCCTTGTTTCCTTTTTCACCAACCTGTGCACGCACATAGAAACCAGTTCCAGAAACATTTTCTGCTTTAACCTTCATTTGCAAAATATAGTTTTTGCTGTAATCCAACCCAGAAAATGTTGTAAAAATATCCAAACGGCCAGCCTTGTCCTCGCTATACAAATGAACAGCGTTTTTCCCTTCCACCTTTTGGTCAGTAACTACTTCAAAATACATTTTCTCGGCAGAAGAAGGAGCCGCAGCTACCCAGATATTTTCCCAATTCACCGGGACAGTAGCATTTTTCCAATATGTTTTTATATTTCCATTGGTAGAAACTTTAGTTTCTTCAAAGCCATCTTTCCAAATACTATTTTCATTCCAGTTGCCTTCTAATGCAACAACTTGATTTTCAGTAACAGTATTTTCAACTGTGCTGTTACTTTCAGCTACACTGCTACTTTCAGTTACGCTACTGCTTTCAGTTACGCTACTGCTTTCAGTTACGCTACTGCTTCCAGTTACGCTACTGCTTCCAGTTACGCTGCTGCTTCCAGTTACGCTGCTGCTTTCAGTTGCACTACTACTCTCAGCTGCATAAGCCACAGGTGCTGCTACTGTTGTAGCTGTCATAGTTGTTGCCAATGCCAAAGCAACCCATCGATTTTTCCAGTTGCTTGTCATAAAAAAGTCCTCCTCATTTTTATGAAAATATACCATTTAGTTTTTTCGCAACTCCAATTATACTATGAAAAAATTATGTATTATATAAGTTATTTTGGATATGAATTGTCAATTTTTGCAGTATTTTATTATAAAAACCATATTTTTTGTTGGTTAATCATATATTTTTATGAAATTTTTGTACATACTTTTAAACACAAAAAAGACCCATGCAGATTTGCATAGGTCTTTAAAAATTACATATAAAAAAGAAAGCCGGCACCTACCTATTTTCCCGGGCCGTCTCCAGCCAAGTATCTTCGGCACGACCGAGCTTAAC
>CALWZC010000016.1 GCA_944385935.1 uncultured Anaerofilum sp. | reverse complement strand
CTTTCCACCACAAGATCTCCGTCTTCGGTATAGGGCGGAGGTGTTTTGGTGAGCACATGATTTTCCCAGAAATACTGTTCCAGATAAACCATTTCTTCTTCGTAAGCGATGTCACGCCGGATTTCACGGATGATCGTTTCATCTTCGTTATTGCCGTATAGGCAGCAGAAAAAGCAACGGTCTACATCCATAACGGCCATGTAATGCCTACCCTGAGATTCGTAGTAGACCGGAACGGTTTCCTCACCATCCAGCCACCAATTATCCCGGGCGTTGTAGTTTGTTGTCTTGATTTCCAGAATGGCAGTAGTACCATCTGGGAGCTCAACAAAGTAGTCTACATCTGCCAGCATCCATGGATATTTCGAGTGCTGGAACATCTTTTTAATCTGGTAGATTTTATAACCTGTTTTGCGTTCAAAAATCTTTGCCACCAGGGGTTCCAACAGATGTCCCATTTCCAGCGCGACCCAATTACCTTCCTCATCTTCAACTGCCGCAACATTCAGCTTGTCGTAATACAAGTCCCGGGCTGTCCTCCATGGGGAAATCCCCAGAAGGGCTGCCACATCACTTCCGCCAATGCCGCGGCGACGATAAGAGAGCCATTCTTCCTCTGTAAGACCAGCTGTATCAACCAGCACCAGAGGTTCCAGCCGCTTTTCAGCAGCCGAGTCAATGACCGGCATGGATCAGCACCCCCTCCGTGTCTGACGGGGAACGACGTGCGGTTTCATTACCGGGCAGCGGCGCTGAATGGAGTTCTGCTTTCTTAGCAGTTTCCAGCCCTCATTTGCTTTGCCTCTTTTGTTGGGGATCATGCAACTCTGCATCTTCGTGTTCATTTACATACCTGCCTTCCTAATATTTGATATATCCTCAAAGCCGCTTTCGGCATTTGGGCAAAAAAATAGGCGAGGTTGACCGCGGCCTAAAGCCTGCCGTTCATAGTGATCTATGAACCAAAGTCATCCTCGCTGTTGGGAATAAAACTCCCGAAAAAACAAAAAAGCCAGTAATACACTGGCCCAAGGGCGCAGTGATACTACTGGCACAAGTACAAACTTAACTGCGTGTGCAATGCGGGCATTTAGCCTGCGGTACAGAAATCAATCTGTATCCCATAAGGGAACGCACAAATATCAATTACATTTCCAGTTTAACACAACATATAGAATCAGTCAAGCAAAAACACATATATATTGTGTTCGAGGTGTGAGAGCTAAAAATAAAATTGCAGAACATGCAGAAAATTGGCAACTGCTTGTCTATTTATAAGGGTGTACAGGCCTGGTACAGAAATTGCCATCCAGCCTGCACACTCTTTTTGTACCTTGATAAGTGAATAACCCTCTATTGTAGGTTATACAGGAGCTGAGGACAGTGAGCCATGACGTTAAAGAAGCCGAGCTTGCCCACAGCTGAAATGTCGCATAGCGGGAACCTGTCAATACGTGGCTTTTATGGGCACAGGAAATGGGACAATAGAGGAATAAAATATATTCTATAATGCGGAAGGATGGTACATACATGGAATACGAAAAAATTCCAATTTATTTAAAAATGACCTTGACGATAAAAGAGGCTGCTGAATATAGCAATATTGGCATCAACAAAATTGAAAAAATGCTTCGGGAACCAAATTGTCCGTTTGTTCTCTATGTTGGGTCAAAAAAGCTAGTTAAGCGAAAGGAATTCGAAGAGTTCATTAGCAAAAAACTTATTATTTAATAATAACGGTAATTTCATTTTCCTTGAGAAATATTAGCCTTTGTGATATAATTTAGCTGTTGCATTGGCTCTTTTCTCATAATAGGAAAGGAGTTCAACAAATGGGTAAAAATCTGAAAGGCAAGGAATGTGGAAAAGGTATTTGCCAACGAAAGGATGGTCAATACTACGCAAGATTTGTAGATAAAAGCGGAAAACGGCGTGACGGTTATTTTGCAACACTTCCAGAAGCTCGAAACTGGTTGGAAGATGCTCGGTATCAAGATAAGCATGGAAAACCCATCACCTCTCCCGATATGACTGTGAATGAGTGGTTTGAGTTTTGGCATGCGGAACTTCTTCAAGGGCTATCACCCAACACTAAGCGCAATTATAAAGATCGCTATGATCATAACATTAAGCCAATTCTGGGAGATATGCGACTTGTTGATGTTAAGCCTATGCACTGTAAAGTTGTATTGAACCGTATGGAGAAGGATTATGCCGGCTCCACCATCCGTCAAGCTTATATCACTATGGGAACTATGTTCAAAGCAGCCAAGATGAACCACATGATCGATGCACACCCGATGGACGGAGTACGATATACCAAACCTGTCCGTGCGGTGGACGACATTCATTTCCTTACAGTTGAAGAGCAGCAGAAATTTTTGGAAGCGACCAAAAGTACTCACAATTTCTATCAGTATGCTCTCATCTTGGAAACCGGATTAAGAACAGGCGAAATGATTGGTTTGACTTGGGATGCCATAGACTGGGAAAAGCGGACACTCACTGTCAATAAGACCTTAGAATATCGGCACAAACAAGGGCATTGGCGAGCCGGCCCTCCAAAAACAGTTTCCAGTTATCGGACTATTCCGTTGACTGAACGGGCGTATGACATATTAAAGGCCGTTCATGCAACTCGCAGTTTCCGTAAACAGTCTCCGCTACTTTCTGAAACCTTGACTTACATTGACCGCCGGAGCGGCAAAGAGATGGAGTTCATCATGAAAGATTTGGTCTTCATCAACTTCCGAACTGGTGAACCCGCAAAAAATAGCAGCTATGACACACACCTCTATAAAATCTGCGATGAAAATAAAATTGCTAGATTCTGCATGCATGCCTTGCGGCACACTTACGCTACTCGTGCGATTGAAAGGGGCATGCCTCCCAAGACACTCCAGAAACTTTTGGGACACTCAAGCATTAAAACTACTATGGATCGGTATGTTCATGTAACGGATGAATCTCTGGTAGCTGGAGTACGTCAATTTGAGCAAGGAGGACAGGCAAGCAATCCATCTGAGCAGATATCTAGTGGTGGTGTCACCCCAAAATCAAACAGCGCGGCCTAAATGGTGTAGAAATGGTGTAAGAGTCATCTCCCAGGGGCCGCAAACCCTTGAAAACAAAGGAGATGTAGACAAAAATGAAATTAGGTATTGTAGGGTTGCCCAATGTAGGAAAAAGCACCCTGTTTAACGCAATTACCAGCACAAAAAATGCTGCTGCCGCAAACTATCCTTTTTGCACCATTGACCCCAACACTGGCATTGTGCCTGTGCCTGATGCACGTCTAGACAAGCTGGCAGAAATTTGGGATACCAACAAAAAAACTCCTGCTATCGTAGAATTTGTAGATATTGCTGGTTTAGTAAAGGGTGCGTCCAAGGGCGAAGGTTTGGGCAACAAATTTTTGGGCAACATTCGGGAATGTGATGCCATTGTTCATGTGGTTCGCTGCTTTGGTGGCACCGACATTGTTCATGTAGATGGCTCTGTAGACCCCATTCGTGACATTGAAACCATCGACACCGAGTTGATTCTCAGCGATTTGGAGGTTGTTTCCAACCGCACTGCAAAATTTGCAAAAGCTGCAAAAACTGGTGACAAAAAAGCCGGTGCCGCTGCTGCATGGCTGGCACAGTTGGAGCAACATCTATCTGAGGGCAAAAATGCTCGTACTTTTGATTGGGATGAATCCGATGATGACCAAATGCTTCAGCGCAAAGAGATGGGTCTGCTCACCAGCAAGCCTGTGATTTATGCTGCCAATATGAGCGAAGATGACTTAATGGATGGCATGGAAAACAACCCCTACTACCACAAAGTAAAGGAACTTGCTGCCACCGAGGGAGCAGAGTGCATTCCCATTTGCGCCAAAACTGAAGAGGATATTGCGGATTACACTCCAGAGGAGAAAAAAGAATTTTTGGCAGAAATGGGAATCGAGGCAACCGGTTTGGATAACCTTATCAAAGCCAGCTATTCCCTGTTGGGCTTGATTAGCTACCTCACCGATGGCAAAAAGGAATGCCGTGCATGGACTATCCGCAAGGGCACCAAAGCCCCCCAAGCTGCTGGTAAAATTCACTCTGACTTTGAACGTGGCTTTATTCGTGCCACTGTGGTTAGCTATGAAGATTTGGCAGCCTGCGACTTTAATATGGCTACTGTAAAATCCAAAGGTTTGCAGCGCACAGAGGGCAAGGAATATGTAGTACAGGACGGGGACATCATCGAGTTCCTGTTTAATGTATAAGGGGAGGACAACCAAAATGTTAACAGCTATTATGGGCGCAATGCCCGATGAAGTAGACCAATTGGCAGCTTTGCTGGAACACAAAACCACCGAAACCTATGCTGGTGTAGAATATGTAAAAGGTGTTTTGGCAGGTAAACCTGTTGTTCTCTGCTGTGGTGGCATGGGCAAGGCAAATGCTGCCTCCACCGTTCAAGTACTGGTAACTCGTTACGGGGCAGAACAACTCATTTTCTCTGGCATTGCCGGCAATATGACCAGCAAAATTGGTGTGGGTGATGTGGTTATCGGCAAAGAAGTAGTATATCACGATGCTGAACCAGATATGATTTGCCAAAGTGCTCCTTTCTTAAAAGAATTTGCTGGGGATGAAACTCTAGTAAAATTGGCAGAAAAGGCATGTTCTATTGTGGGAGTAAACCACATTGTGGGCAAAATTGCCACTGGCGACCAATTTGTTGGTGATACTGCCACCAAAAACGCCATTGCTGCAAAATGCAACCCCGACTGCGTAGAAATGGAGGGTGCTGCTGTTTGCCAAATTGCTGCCCGCAACAAAATTCCTTGTGTGGTTTTGCGTGCCATGAGTGACAATGCAGATGAGGCCGGACATGAAGTTTTGGTAGTAAAAAAATTCAGCATTGCAGAATACATTACCACTGCTACTTCTATTGTTCACCAAATGATGAAGGAAATGGCATAATTTCTTTTGCAATTATAGGGGGCTAGCAATATGAAGCGTGCATTAATTGGCGGTTTTCTTGCTCTTTTGGGAAGTGTCTGGGCTATTCCCATCTGGACGGTTTCCAGCGAAAACCTCGTTGACAGTTGGGTCACACCTCCGGGAAGACTCATCTGTACACTTCTGGAAAATGGAAGTTGGTTTCCCTTGCTATTTGCTTGTATACTTACTGTCCTTGGATTGGCAATTTTAGCAAAAGAATACTTTACAAAATAATCTGTTTTATAACAAAGCTCCCTTTGTGCTGTTGGCACAAAAGGAGCTTTATTGTTTATTGCTCTACCTGATACAAAGAAATATCCCCTTTCTGAAATAAAAGGGTTGTATTTTGCTGGTACCACTGTTCATCTACTGTAAATTGTCCACGCTCGTGGCGGCTAATCAATACATAGTCTATTCCCCATTGATGCAGCAATTCCATGGAAGGTTGCTGATACAACTGGGTTGCCGCATTGCTTTCGGCGGTATAATGTACACCATGATAATACAAATAGCTGGGGCTACCACAAAGAATATTTCTGCCTGTAAGGGCTGCTACCAAATTGTTGTGGTTGTTGGCAGTCAATACCAGTGCTTTGGAGGGGGTGTTTTCTTTGATATACTCTGCTGCTTGTACATCCTCTGCACTGAAAAGTTGATAGTCTGATACTGCCTCCCTGCCCAAGGTTAGCACACCTCCAAAGGTTGCCAAAAACACCACCAACCCGAAGGCTGCCTTTGCCCATAGCTTTGGAGCATATTTTTTATACAAGTCCCAGAGCAAATTTGCAACCAATCCACAGCCTAACAAATGCCAAATAAATAGCAATTTATTGTTATCGTAGGGGTTTGGCTGAAAAATTAAAATTTCGCTGATTGCCAAAATTCCCAAGCTGCTGCCATAGAACAGGCGGCTTTTTTTGTCTGCATGAAGGAAAGCAGGAATCAAACACAGGTACACTACCCCTATATTTTTGATATAAAACCAAAAATAATTGTCCTTTTGATTTATCCAGTTCCAAGACAGCCGTACAAACTGTTCTCCTTGAGCTTGCTGGAAGGTAAAACCAAACAACTGCCCTGCTGCCAGCACAAGGGTAATTCCCCCGTAGGTTAGCCATGGAATGACAGTGGAAAATTTCGGCTTTCTCACAATATCTGCTAGCATTAGCACAGCACTTAAAATTCCCAGTGCTAAAAAAGAGTGGGTATGAATTAAGGGAAGCCCTCCAGCCAAAATACCAAGGGGAACAAAATAGCGGTGTTCTCCCTCTATGGCAGCTCGATAGAGTAAATACAAACAAGCAAACAGCAATGCCCATCCCATCAAAGTGGCTCTTTGGGGAATGAGAAGGTCTGCCACTGGGTTTACCCAATAGATATTTTCTTCCACATAGTTGGTAGGGGTTTCATAAAAAGCGGTAAAAATGCGAAAAAAATTCTCCCATCCTCCCCCAAGGAAATACACAAAGCCAAATCCGCCCCCCACAAAAAACAGTACAAAGGCCAGCACTGCTTTTGCTGACTGTTTCAGCCAGCTGTGAAATAGAAGATATGCCCCTAAAAAGACCACTGCCAATGCCCACAATGCAGGTAAAATATACGACCAACGCAAGGATACCCCCAATGTATACAAAGAGGAGGAAACACTGTCACACAAAAATGGATAACCTACATTGTGCCCCACCAAAAGGGAATATTTCGGCGGAAATACTTTTTGCTCAGAAATGCTGGTAAAAAAGCCCAGGTGCATTGCCATGTCGCCATATGTACTTTGCCCTGTGTGTAAGCTGCCATCTTCCCACACTCGTAAAGTGTGGGTATGCAACAGATAGAAACAGAACAACCATAAAGGCAAACAACAAGCTACAGCCCCTTTCCAATGGGAAATTTTTAGTGGTGGAATAGACTGTTTTTTGTTCCACCAAATTGTTGCCGCCAATCCAATAGCCGCTGTTGCCCCAGCAGCCAACTGGGCAAAGATACCAAAGCTCGCCAAAAATGCCCATAGGCATGGCAGCCAGATAAAGGCTGCCAATCCCCATACGCCCCCCATCCATATTTGTATCAAGCCATCTTCTTTGTAAAAAAATGCTCTTGCCAATGCCATTCCAAATCCTAAGCAAAGCAAGGGCAATAGTACTGCAAATACTACCATGGTCATCTCCCTTTTTGCAAAAAGCGGCAAACCGCACAAAATTTTTCTTTTGCACAATTTGCCGCTTTGTCTTATTCTCTTACAAGCATTACAGCTTTGCTCTGCCTGCTTTCAGTCGAGCAAGGCTTTCTTCTTTGCCCAAAATCTCCATCAGTTCGGTGGCACCGCCGGGAGTAACCGAAACACCAGCCACTGCAATGCGGACAGCCCACATTACAGCACCACTTTTTACCCCTTCTTTCTCTGCCAATGCTTTTAATTCCTCAAACAAAGCAGGGCTACTCCAATCCTCACATTGTTCCAACACAGGAATAGCTGCATCCAAAATGGCGGCACAGCTTTCGGGAGTGGTTTTGTTTTTCTTGTTGGTATACAAGGAAACATCATATTCAGGCAATTTTGCCAAAAAGCCGATTTTTTCGGGAATTTCGCTGAACACAGCTACACGGCTTTGGAGCAAAGCTGCCACTGCTTTTTTGTTTTCCACATTGGGAATGGTCTGCTCCAAGTAGGGCATTGCCTTTTCACCAAAAGCATCAAAGTCCATCTTTTTGATATATTCCCCGTTAAACCACAACAGTTTGTCATAGTCAAATACAGAGGGAGACTTGTTGATGGCAGCAATGCTGAACTGCTCTTTTAGGCTGTCCAGTGTAAAGAACTCCTCATTGGTTTCTTTGGGACACCAGCCCAGCAAAGCAATATAGTTGATGATGGCTTCGGGCAAATAGCCTTTTTCCACCAAATCCTGAAAACTTACTGCTCCATGGCGTTTGGACAATTTGGAAACATTGCCTTCCGCATCCTTGCCCATCAAAAGGGGCAGATGGCAATATACAGGACGCTCCCAGCCAAAGGCATCATATAGCAATACATACTTGGGGGTACTGGTCAGGTATTCGCTGCCACGAACTACATGAGTCACTTCCATTAGGTGGTCATCCACTACATGGGCAAAGTTGTAGGTGGGGTAGCCGTCAGCCTTTATTAAAATCTGGTCTTGCAGTTGGCTGTTTTCCATGCTAATTTCCCCAAATACCTCATCTTTATAGGCGGTTGTGCCCTCCAAAGGCATTTTCTGGCGGATAACATAGGGCATTCCGGCAGCTAGATTTGCCTCTACCTGCTCTTTGGACAGGTCACGGCAATGGCGGTCATACCCGCCAAAGCCATCCCCCTCTTTGATAGCTGCCAAACGCTCAGGGGTGCAGAAACAATAGTATGCATGACCACTTTCGATTAGTTGCTGTGCATACTTCATATAGATACCTTTTCGCTCGCTCTGAATATAGGGGCCATGGTCACCGCCTACAACAGGGCCTTCGTCATAGGACAAGCCAGTTTGCTTGAGGGTATTTAAAATTACATCCACTGCACCTTCTACCAAACGCTCTTGGTCGGTGTCCTCAATGCGCAAAATAAACTTTCCATCCTGACATTTTGCAATCAAGTAGGAATACAAGGCAGTGCGTAGATTGCCAATGTGCATATACCCAGTGGGGCTGGGTGCAAAACGGGTGACAACAGTTTTTGCCATGATTTGCATTCTCCTTTTTTATTTTACAAAGTTTTACTAAAGCTGTCCTTTAGGGTAACAATACGGTTGTATACACCGGGGTGTTTGGAATCGGGAGTAAAGTATCCCATGCGCACAAACTGGAATTTGTCGCTGGGCTGTGCTCCTTCTAGGCTGGCCTCCAGCTTTGCATGGCTGAGAATCTTTACCGAGTCGGGGTTGAGGTAATCATCATAGGTCTTGCCCTCTGGCAACTCTCCCAGATTTTCCTCTGTGAAGAAATTATCATACAAGCGGATTTCTGCATCCACAGCATGGGCAGCACTTACCCAGTGGATAGTTCCACGCACCTTGCGGCCATCGGCGGGCATACCATTTCCAGTTTCCAAATCTGCGGTACATTTCAGCTCTACAATTTCGCCATTTTCGTCTTTTACAATTTCATTGCACTTTACAATGTAGGCACCCATCAAGCGAACCTCCCCGTCTGGTTTCAAACGCTGGAATTTTGGAGGGGGAACCTCCGCAAAGTCGCTGCGCTCAATCCAAACAGTGCCAGTAAAGGCAACCCTGCGCACAGAGTCATCCCCTGCTGCCTTGTTGGGATTGTTGGCAATTTCAAAATACTCTACCTTATCCGCTGGATAATTAGTGATAGTCAACTTGATGGGGTCGGTAACAGCCATGCGGCGCAAAGCAGTGGTTTCCAATTCTGTACGAATGCAGTGCTCCAACAGGCGGTTATCTACCAGACTGTTTGCTTTTGCCACACCTGCACGGCGTACAAACTCAAAAATACTGGTGGGGGTATATCCACGACGGCGCAAACCGCACAAAGTAGGCATACGGGGGTCATCCCAGCCATCTGCAACACCAGTTTCCACCAATTTACGCAGGTACCGCTTACTCATTACAGTGTGTGTCACATTGAGGCGGGCAAATTCTCTCTGGATGGGGAATGGACCCAAATGGAGATTGTTGATAACCCACTCATACAAAGGACGGTGGTTTTCAAACTCCAAACTACACATACTATGGGTAATTCCCTCAATGGCGTCCTGAATGGGATGGGCAAAATCGTACAAGGGGTAAATGCACCAAGCATCCCCTTGGCGGTGGTGATGTGCCCGCATAATGCGATAGATGGCAGGGTCACGCATATTCATATTTGGGCTTGCCAAGTCAATTTTTGCACGAAGGGTTTTGCTTCCATCTGGGAACTCTCCTGCCCGCATACGGCGGAACAAGTCCAGATTTTCCTCTGGGCTGCGGTCACGGTAGGGGCTGGGCTTGGAGGGTTTGCCTGCATCCTGTCCACGGTATGCCTGCATTTCCTCACGGGTCAAGTCATCTACATAGGCTTTGCCTTCTTGAATCAACAGCTCGGCATATTCATAGCACTTTTCAAAATAATCACTGCCATAGAAAACACCGCCGTTGGGATGGGCACCCAGCCACTCTAAATCCTGCTGAATGCTGTCTACATACTCCACATCCTCATGAGAGGGGTTGGTATCATCAAAGCGCAGGTTAAACTTTCCACCGTATTGCTTAGCAATAGTGTAGTTGATATAAATTGCTTTTGCGCTGCCAATGTGCAAATAGCCGTTTGGTTCTGGGGGAAACCGTGTGTGGATTTCCTTTACCTTGCCTTCTGCTAAGTCTGCCTCAATAATTTCCGTTAGGAAATTGCTCATTTTTTCTTCCATCATGAACTCCCCTTATTATGGCAAAATCAAGGCTTTGTTTGTTTTCCAAAGCCCTGTTTGTAAATAAAATACAGATACCTCTAGATTATACCTTTTTTGCAAGCGGTTTGCAAATATTTGGTTATATTTTTTATATATCCCCTTTTTCCCATCAAAAATAAAAAATGCCAACCAAGGTTTTCCCTTTGATTGGCATTTTTCAATGTTTGAAATAGCATTATGCTGGCTTTTTTGTGGTTGGTTCGTCTGGCATGTGATTGATTTCTTTTTTGAACACATACCGTAAAAATACGACACTCAAGGAAGCAGAAATAATTTCTGCGATGGGGAAAGACCACCAAACCAAATCCAAATTACCACTAAGACTAAGCAAATATGCCACCGGCACCAAAACTACCAACTGACGAGCAACGGATACCAGCAAACTGATAAAGCCATTGCCCAATGCCTGAAATACCGAGCTGGCAACAATGGAAAATCCAGCAAGCAAAAAGCTAAGGCTAATGGTGCGCAACGCACGGTTACCAATCCGCAGCATATCAGGAGAGGCGTTAAATAGATTGAGCAATACATCTGGCACAAACTGGAAAACAGCCAAACCAATTAGCATAATGCCCACCGCATAATACACCGCATATCGTACAGTGTCCTTTACACGCTTTTTCTTTTGTGCGCCATAGTTGTAGCTGATAATGGGAACCATGCCATTATTCAAGCCAAACACTGGCATAAATACAAAGCTCTGCAATTTGAAATATACACCAAATACCGCTGTAGCAGTTGCGCTAAAAGTCATAAGAATGGTGTTTAATGCAAGCACCATTACACTACCAATACTTGCCATCAAAATGCTGGGCACACCCACTGAATAAATTCGTTTGACAGTTTCCAGATGGGGCCGGAACTCTTTCCAGCGCATTTGCACCTCATGGTTTTTCCGAAGATTGAAGTACAATGCCAACATCATGGCGCAAACCTGCCCCAATACGGTGGCTACTGCTGCACCAGCCACGCCCAATTTTGGGAAAGGCCCTACACCAAAAATAAACAGAGGGTCCATAATAATATTGATGATAGCACCCAAACCTTGTGTATACATGGTGTAGATGGTTTTTCCGGTGGAAATCAACAATTTTTCCAGCATAATCTGAAAAAACATTCCGAAACTGAACACACAAACAATGCTTAGATACTGCCCGCCAAACTGTACAATTTCTTCAATTTTGGTTTGGCCTTCAAAAAACTTATAAGAAAAAAAAGGCTCCAAATACCAAAAATACAATGGTACCCAATAAGGTGAGAAACAAGCCATTTTCGGCAGTTCGATTGGCTGCCTTTTGATTCTTTTCTCCAAGGCTTTTACTTAGCAAAGCATTTACACCAACACTGGTACCCACTGCAATGGCAATCATCAAGTTTTGCACAGGGAAAGCAAGACTGACCGCAGTAAGGGCGTTTTCTCCAATGTAGGAAACAAAAACACTATCTACCACATTATACAAAGCCTGTACCAACATGGAAATCATCATTGGTACCGACATGCTAATTAACAATTGATTCACAGGCACATAGCCCATTTTATTCTCTGCTATTCCTTTTGCCATCAATCTTCCTCACTTTCTTCAAAAGCTTTCACTGCTTGCTTTAAAATTTCCACACAAGCTCTCTCGCCAATGGAAGAATCCAAAGTAATATGGAAATTTTTCGCATCTCCCCAACGTTCTTGGGTGTAGTAATTATAATAACTTGCCCGGCTTTTATCCTCTTTTAGCAGAATGTGTTCTAGGGCCTGCTCTCTTTCATCGGACTCATACATCCGCAGGCGGTCAATGCGTTGTTCCATAGGTGCATGGATAAACACACGCAAGCAGCTGGGCATGTCACGCAACACATAGTCCGAGCAACGCCCTACCAGCACACAACTGCCTTTTTGTGCCAATTCTTTGATTACTTTAGACTGAATCAGATATACTTGGTCTGCTAAGGGTAGCTCTCTGCTCATAGAGTATAAGCTATACAACAGGCTACCGCTGTGCCGCTTTTTGTTTTCTTGTATTGCCTGTTCTGAAAGACCACTTTCTTTTGCCGCAAGGGTAATAATATCCTTATCATAATAAGGAACCCCTAGTTCTTCCGCAAGCTGTTTACCAATATCTCTGCCACCAGAACAGTATTGCCGACTGATAGCTACTACACAATTTTTTTTCATTGCTTGCAACTCCTCTCCAAAGTTTATACATAGTTAATTATACCAACTTTTTGTGTTTTTGTGTAATGGGGTATCTGTTTTTTGTAATGTATTTGTTATCTTTTTGCAAGGTGTCGAATTTTGTAGTATACTGTTGGCTGTTAAAATAGGAATGTGATGGTTTGTTTTTGCGTATTCTGTATAAGGATTGCCGTTATATTGTTTGATAATAAAAACATCCACAGATTTTTAGAAGAGAAAGGATGATTTCCTGATGAAAAAATTGTTTTGTCTTTGTGCTGCATTGCTTGTTCTTTTTGCGGGCTGCGGAAAAGCTACCCCGGCAAATGCTCCCACAGATTTCACCTCTGTTCCATCTACAGCGAATCAAACCACTCCACAAGAGAATGGCCAAGAATACCGTGCTATGTGGATTAGCTATCTGGAACTAAATTCCTTGAAAGGAGCAGATGAAACGACTTTTCGACAACAAGCAGGGCAAATGGTGGAAAACTGCAAACAGTTGGGGCTAAACACAATTATTTTTCAGGTTCGTCCCTTTGGAGATGCTCTCTACTCCAGCCAGCTCTTTCCCCAAAGCCATATTCTTTCGGGCACACAAGGGCAAAAAATTGGATATGACCCTTTGCAAATTTTTATTGAAGAAACCCATCAACGTGGCATGAAGCTAGAAGCATGGGTCAACCCCTATCGCATTCAGTTAAACAGCAACCAACCGGCCTCCCTCGCTGCCAATAATCCCGCTGTACAACATCCCGAATGGGCAGTATCTGCCAATGGTGGCTTGTATTACAACCCTGCCTTACCAGAAGTTCAACAACTGGTGGTTGACGGTGTAAAGGAAATTATCACCAACTATGATGTGGATGGAATTCACTTTGACGACTATTTTTACCCCACCACAGAAGAATCCTTTGATGCAGATACATATGCGCAGATGGGGCAAGGAATGTCCCTTGCCGATTGGCGTAGACAAAATGTAAATCAACTGGTGAAAAAGGTGTACACCACCATCAAAGAAACAGATTCTTCTATCCGCTTTGGAATTAGTCCACAAGGCAACAATGCCAACAACTATGACCAACAATACAGTGATGTTTGTTTATGGTTAAAAGAGCCGGGATATGTGGACTATATTATGCCTCAGTTGTATTGGGGATTTGGTTATCTTACCTCCTCTGGGCGCACAGAGTACCAATTTGCTAACTTGTGTAAACAGTGGGCAGATTATCCCCGTGACCAAGCTGTCAGCCTATATATGGGGTTGGGAGCGTGGAGAATTGGAGAAGGTGACGGCGGTGCGAATGACCAAGCAGAATGGAGCAGTGGCAACAATCTGGCAAAGATGGTTTCCACCCTTCGGGAAACGGGCTGCACTGGCTTTGCTCTATATCGCTACGACAGTCTATATGCCAGCAGCTATGCAGATTTGGCAGCAGTAGAAGCCAGTGCCCTTGCAGAAGTGCTACAATAACCTACCAATAACAATATATCCCCCAGCCAAAGCACTTGCTTGCTGGGGGATTCTATTATGCAGTATTTAAAATAAAATTGATTGCTTTGAAAGAAAGCACTTGCTTTATTCGTATTTACTGGGAAGGGATTTTTTATTTAATCATCAATTTTACTTGATAGCCCTGCTCTTGTAACACCTTTGCCAGTTGCTTTCCATTGTCTTGTGTGCCCTCAAAAGAACCATAATGATAGGGCACTATCAGCTTGGGAGCTTCATCCATTTTAGCAATCTCGGCAGGAACCAGGTGCACAAAATCGGGCATATTATAAATACCATCGCAATTTACAAATAAAACATCACACTCCACATCCTGTGCCAAACGGTCAGTATCGCCAGAAACATAATACCGTACATGGTCTAGTTCTACTACAACACCAAAACCAAACCCCAACGGATGGTTTTTGTTTTCTGCCTCTACTGGTGTGATGCTAACCCCAAATTCATAGCAAAGGCTGGGAGTTTGACAATTGATGGTTGTAATGTATTCATCTGGAATATGCAGCTCTTTTTCCAGCTTTGCAGCTACATCCATGGTTGTAGCAAAGCAGGTATCTTCCTTGCTTACCTTTTGAATATCAACAGGAGAAAAATGGTCAGAGTGGCTATGGGTAATAATAATGAGGTCGGCGTCATGTTCCCCACGGTCGATATTGTAAGGGTCAATATATACCACTGTTTGTTGGTTTGCAAGGCAAACAGCTCCATGTTTGACAAATCGTATCTGTTTCACAGAATCCATTTTTGTTCCTTTCCCTATGCTCACTGTTCTTTTGCTTGTACAGCGGGCTTTTGTGGTTTATAATAAGTAGATTAGGGAATGATTTTCCCCTCTTTGCCTTCCATTGTAACTGAGGCAGAGGGAAAAGTCAAAGCAATCCCCTGAAATTAACAAAGATTTTCCATTTGGAGGACATACTCATGAAACAAGTAAAATCCATTGTTGCTTTGGCAGCTATCTTGTGTCTTAGTGTAACCCTGTTCTCTAGCTGTGGGCTTATCCGCCGGCTGGACGAAGAAGAGGAGGTAAACTATACCTACTGTGAAGCAGGGGGTTCCATTGCTTTTCCAGAAGGGTTTAGCCCAAAAGGGGCAAAAAACACCTTGGAAACCGTCATGTTGGATACCACCCTTTGTGGAGCGTTCACACAGGTTCCCGCAAGCAAAAGTACCGATTATTTTTATCCCGGCTCTGACACCTTGACAGTTTCCGCCAGTGGCACCACAGACGGAGTTTTGGAGCAATTCCGCATTAGTCTATGGAAATATACGGAATCTGGCACCCAATGGGTAGAAACTTTGTATTTTAAAACCAATGGCGAAACTGCCACAGGCAGCTTCTCTGGTTTAGACCCAAACAGCCGTTACCGACTCTCTGTAGCATTCAGTGGTTCCACTACTAGTTGCACTGGCAGTTTTAACGCTTCTCCCATTGCACAGCAACCACCAGCACAGGAGGGATAATATGAATCGGCACTGGTGGGTTTTGCCGGCAATATGCGCCTTTCTGTTGGTAGTGTGCGGAATGGGCTGTCTGGTATGGCCTGCAAAATTCCTCAACCTTTTGCCCCAAACCTTGGGGGCATGCTTTGCCTTGGCAGGAGCCATTCAGCTTATTTTTGTTTTTTTTCATCGACACAGCCCTACTTTGCCCCATTTTGTTTGGCTTTCTGGTCTTGTCACTGCAATTACTGGGGGAGTGTTTTTGTTCAATGCCCATGTTAGCCTTTTGTTCCTAGGTATTTTTTGTGGTATTTGGGCAATTACTTGGGGGGTTTTGCGCAGTGTAGCTGCCATGAAAAAAAAGCGGCTGGGTTTATCTTGGAAAACCCCATTGACAGGAAGTATCATCTATATTGCCATGGGTGCAGCACTTTTATTTTCTCCTTTGTGGGGGCCTCTTCAGATTGCCAAAACCATGGGCGTTTTGTTTATTCTTTCTGGAACAGGTTTGCTATATGGGTGGTATATCACCAGAAATTTTGTCAAAAAACTTTTTTTGCCTCCGTCACAAAACAAAAACCAGACTACGGCAAATTGCACAAATAAGACCAAATAATTGTGTATTATTTAACGAACGGCTATTTTTAAAAAAATGTTCCTTTTTTCGTTATTTTCTTTAAGAGAAGTAGGGAAATTGTCTTTTTAAAAAAATAGTCGTTTTTATTTTTTAGGCATTTTGAAACAATAATCTGGTTATTTTTTATTGAACAAGTAATATTTTTTGTTTATTTGCACAATAAAAAACCTATTGACTTATGCACTTTGACAGGGTATAATGAAGATGTTCCAAAGAGAGGAACACACACCAAGGCAACGAGGTCTTGGGTGTTTTGGGGAAAGCCGCGCGGCTGAAAGGTTCAGCCGGACAGCGAAGATACGGTCACAAAAGCCGTATGAAATGAAGAAAGGTGGAAATAAGTATGTCTAAGAAAATCTTCAAAATTTTGGCAGAGAGTGCTTGTGCAATTAGCGTATGTGGAGAGGGCGACAGCCGTTACGCATTACTGGGTAACCTGTAATCCTTCCTGCCTGTTCGGGCACAAAAGTTGTTAAAGAAAAGAGTTGCTGTTCATTGGTTACAGCAACTCTTTTTTCTTATCGTTTTTGACTTTTTGGCAAGGTGTAAAGCAGCTCTTGCAATTCGTTTAAATCTACACAAATGGAATCCGTCGCAAACTGCATGATGTACCTGCACAGAAATTGGCAAAAGCGTTTTATCTCCCTCCAAAGAAAAGCGTCCCATTGTGAAAATAGGCAACAGATATTTATAGCCATTTTTTAAATTCAAATTGAATCCATCAAAACTAGTCCATGGAATCATGGAAACAGGAAATGTATTCTCTGGTACATTGGGTTTTGCTTCCATGGGTTTTGCTTTTCCATATTGCTCTATGTCTTGTTCATAAGATTTGCAGAATGTTTTATAATCCTCTGTATATTCTGTCCAGATATTGGAGAACATTTCTGTCTGCTCATCAAGAATTGTATAACAAGGCAACATTTGTTCAAAAATTCCTAACTCGTTGTTGTTATTTAAGCTTGTTCGGAATTCTTCATGGCGATTTACTATTGTTGTAATACAATACAACATTGTAGGGTATAACCTCATTTTACTTTTACAAATATCAGTAATATCCAATTTTGTAGTCATACTGTAAGTGCATGGAACAGAAGAAAAATAATGTTGAAAATACTCAGCTCTTTTCCATCCTTCTTTTTCAATTATCCGAAAATTCATCTAGAATCTCCCTTTCATAAATAGAAATTTTTCCAAAGAAAAACAGACTTTTTATAGCTGCAATGCAAAAAGTCTGTTTTTATATTGTTATAGAACTGTCACATCAAAACATCATTATATATTACTGTGATTTTTCATATACTCATCAAAGTTTGCATATTTCACAGTGGGAGCCTTGCGGGAAATTAACAACAGCCCTGCATCTTCCTCTTGTAGTGTTTGACTTGTGGAAACCACAGGTTTTGCTGTTTGAGGTTTTGCTCCTCGTCTTTCTTGTCGAGGGCGGTCAGTTGTGTCTTTGGTTCGGGATTGGCTGCGCTCTGAAATAGCAGCTTTCCGCAGGTTTTGCCGTTGTGTAGCAGAAACAGTATTTGCCACAGGTGGTTGGTTTGTGGGCTTTTTACTTCTTCTTCTACGGCGTTTATTTGTTGATAAAGTAGTAGTTTGATTTTCTTGCATGGTTTTTTCCTCGTTTCGTTGTTCTTGCAAGCAAAGATTTTTACCTCTGCTTGAAAATAGCACTTTTGTGCTGGGAGTTACAGGGATATTTTTCCCTTTTATAGGAGAGAAATCAACAAATTTTATAGATAGATATGTATTTTATAGAATCAACAGTAAATGGTACTTCCTTGTAGTTATATCCCATTATAAAAGCGAAAAAATACCTACTCTGTAATAAAAGGAGATTTTTTCAAACATAAGGAAAAGATTTTCCTTGTTTGAGAAATGTTGGTGTGATAAAATCTAAATGTGTGCCAGCATCAAAACACTGGTACAGAAATTAGTATACCATAAAATTGCAAAATAAGCGAGAGAAAAAGGTCTAAACTTACAAAAACTGCTCTTTTGTGGAATACAGTATTAGAAAGGGATTATCCATGAAAAACAAGGTACGGCAAATTTTTTCCGCCGAAAACTTACGGTATTTTCTTTTGTTGAATCTAGGCTTGATTATCACAGCCGCTGGAACCCATTTGTTTAAAACGCCCAACCATTTCGCCATGGGTGGTACTTCTGGTATCTCCATCATTGGTGCTACCCTGTTCCCCCAGATGAATGTGGGCGATTTTATGCTGGTGGTAAACATTATATTGATTGTTTTGGGTCTTATCTTTTTAGGCAGAAAGGCTATGGGCATTACCATCTATTCTTCTATTGCACTTTCTTTTTTCATTATGGCAATGGAAAAAATCTACCCCATGTCTGCCCCCTTTTCCAACGATGCCATGTTAGAGCTGCTATATGCTGTGATTTTGCCAGCAGCAGGCACTGCCATTGTTTTTAATATTGGTGCCTCCACTGGTGGAACTGATATTGTGGCAATGATTCTTGCCAAATACACCAGCTTAGAAATTGGAAAAGCCTTGCTGATTAGCGATTTTTTCATTGCTGCGGCTACCCTGTACATTTATGATGTTCGCACTGGTTTGTATTGTGTTTTGGGCCTTGTACTGAAAACATTCCTAGTAGATAGTGTAATTGAAAGTATCAACATCCGCAAAAAAGTTACCATTGTATCTGTTCAATCGGAAGAAATTCTAAAATTCATTATGGAAAAACTACATCGCAGTGCAACGGTATATGATGCAGAGGGTGCCTATACCCACAAAAAAATGAAGGTAATTACCACCATTCTTGGCCGTCGACAAGCTGTGGAACTGCGAAATTTCATTCGCAAAACCGACTCCAAGGCCTTTATGAGTATTGTAAACTCCTCCGAAACCATCGGAAAAGGATTCCGGCATATTTAACAAGCTAAAGCAAAAAAGTGATAAACTGTTGACAGGGTAAATAAAAATATGTATCCTTATCAGAAGGTGTTTTTACACAATATTTCCGTACGTTTTCGGAAAGGGAGGGATACAATTTGAAGGAACGAGAAAAATTCGGCTCTCGTTTGGGTTTTATTCTCATTTCTGCTGGGTGTGCCATTGGGCTAGGAAATGTGTGGCGATTTCCTTATATCACGGGTCAGTATGGTGGCGCTGCCTTTGTGCTACTATATTTGTTGTTTTTGCTCATTTTGGGGCTTCCCATTATGGTCATGGAGTTTGCCGTAGGTCGTGCCAGCCAAAAGTCTGTGGCAAAAAGTTTCCATGTATTAGAACCAAAGGGCACAAAGTGGCATCTTCATGCCTATACTGCCATGGCCGGAAACTATTTGTTGATGTTTTTCTACACAACAGTTTGTGGCTGGATGATGTCCTACTTTGTAAAAATGGCCACTGGTGTATTTGATGGAATGGAACCCCAACAGGTAGGCACTGTATTTGATGATATGCTAAGTAATCCCATTCCTATGACAATATGGATGATTGTAAGTGTTGTTTTGGGCTTTGGCATTTGTAGCATGGGTCTGCAAAAAGGGGTAGAGCGCATTACCAAGGCAATGATGTCCTGTTTATTTATCATTATGCTGGTTTTGTGCGTTCGCAGTGTTACCCTGCCAGGTGCCGGGGAAGGCTTGCGGTTCTACCTTTTGCCGGACTTTATCAAAATGGCAGAACAGGGCATTGGTAATGCAATTTTTGCTGCCATGGGACAAGCATTTTTCACTTTGAGTATTGGCATTGGATGTCTTGCTATTTTTGGCAGTTATATTGGAAAAGAGCGACGCCTCACAGGAGAGGCCATCAATGTAGCATTGTTGGATACTATGGTTGCATTGCTGGCTGGTTTGGTGATTTTCCCCGCTTGCAGTGCTTTTGGTGTAAGCACAGGCCAAGGGCCGGGACTTGTGTTTGTCACACTTCCTAATGTGTTCAACCAAATGCCTGGCGGAAGAATTTGGGGCAGCCTGTTCTTTGTGTTTATGAGCTTTGCTGCCCTATCCACAGTAATTGCTGTGTTTGAAAATATCATTAGCTTTGCTATGGATTTACGGGGCTGGAGCCGGAAAAAGGCAGTTTGGTTCAATGCTATTCTCATTACCATTTGCAGCATGCCTTGCGTTCTAGGGTTCAATGTTTTAAAAGATATCAAACCATTGGGTTCCACCAGTACCATACAGGATTTAGAAGACTTTATTGTGTCCAACAATCTGTTGCCTTTGGGCAGTTTGGTATATTTGCTATTTTGTGTATCCCGATATGGTTGGGGCTGGGAAAACTTCTTGAAAGAAGCAGATTCTGGTAAAGGAATTGCTTTTCCCAAGCAACTGCGTTTTTATTTCACATGGATTTTGCCCATCATCGTTTTGGTCATTTTTGTTATGGGCTACTGGGATAAATTTGCAAAAGCATAAAAATAGAGCAGCGGCATTTTGTCGGCTGCTCTTTTGTTTCAAAATTTTTACGCAATTTTCCTATACCTTGGTTTTTCTTTTTATGAAAAGTTGTAAAAACCAGAAAATTTTTATCCTTAATAATACCTTTTTTCAAAAAGGTCTTTTCAAATCATACAAATTTGATATAATTTAAATAAAGCCAGCATAGAAATTTTTTATAAGAGTTTGTGTACCTTCTGCGGACGTTTTATCCGCAGATGTTTTTTTGAACAGGAGCGAAATCAATGGGCAAAAAAATCTTACAACTGGAACAAATCTCCAAAAGTTTTGGTGATACAAAGGTTTTAGACCAAATTTCTTTGGAGATTGAACAAGGAGAGTTTATTACTCTTTTGGGAGCCTCTGGTTGTGGCAAAACCACAACTTTGCGCATTATTGCCGGTTTGGAACATCCCGACAATGGTCGCGTATTGCTCAACGGGCGGGATGTCACTCTTTTCCCTCCAGAAAAGCGAACTGTGAACACTGTGTTTCAGAACTACGCCCTATTCCCCCATATGACTGTGGGAGAAAACATTGCCTATGGGCTAAAGTTAAAAAAATTTTCCAAAGAGCAAATTCAAAAAAAAGTGGCAGAAATGCTGGAACTAGTACAACTAGAGGGCTATCAAAACCGTATGCCCGGCGAACTGTCTGGCGGACAACGGCAACGTGTGGCCATTGCACGAGCTGTGGCAGTAGAACCACAGGTTTTGCTGTTGGATGAACCTCTAGGTGCACTGGACTTGCAACTTCGCCGCCAGATGCAATTTGAATTAAAACGATTGCAAAAACAACTGGGCATTACCTTTATCTATATTACCCACGACCAAGAGGAAGCCTTGAATATGTCCGACCGTATTGCTGTAATGCGAAAAGGACAATTTGAGCAAATTGGCACGCCCAACGAAATATACGAAACTCCAAAAACCTCTTATGTTGCCCATTTCGTAGGAGAAGCAAATATTTTGCGGGGCACTGTGGCAGAAGCAGGAGAGAATATCTTGCTGCACACCCCAGCGGGAAGCTTTTCTGCCCATTGCTATGAAGTTGCAGCAGAACAGGGCAAAACTGCCTGTGTGGCTGTGCGCAGTGAACAGGTTTCTTTCCAGCCTGCCGAACAATCTCTCACTGGACTATCTGCGGTTATCCGAGAAAAAACCTTTGCTGGGGGAATGCTGCGAATTGTATTGGAACTTACCGATGGGCAAACTTTGGTAGCAAGCCGCCATGGAATTGACCTGCCAGCTCAGGTAGGCCAACAAATGACCGTATTCTGGGAACCTTCTCAGGCCATTGTTGTGGAGGACAGTGAGGAGGAATTGCCATGAAACAAGCAAAAGCCTCAAAAAAATACTGGGCAACCTTACTTCCTTTATATCTGTTTACCATTTTATTTGTGGGAGCACCCTTGCTATATATGGTGGTACTTAGCTTTTTACAGCGAGCAGAAAGCTGGGGAGTAACCTCCCAGTTTACCCTACAAAACTACATTCAAATTTTACAGCCTGTTTATCTTTCTACCTTTGCCGATTCTTTAAAATTGGCCTTGATTTCCACCACAATCATTGTTTTCATTGGTTATCCCTTTGGATATTTTATGGCAAAACTTTCCCCCAAAGGAAAGCAACGAATGATGTTGGCATTGATGGTTCCTTTCTGGACAAATTCTCTGATTCGTTTGTATGGCTGGATTATCATTTTCCGAGCCAATGGCACCTTAGACCAGCTTCTTATGGGCTTACATATCACCGACAGTCCGTTAAAATTGCTGTATACCTACCCTGCTGTAGTGGTAGGAATGGTATATGCCTTGTTGCAATTTATGATTTTCGCTGTATATTCCAGTGCAGAAAAAATGGATTGGTCTTTAGTGGAGGCTGCCAGAGATTTGGGCGCATCCCCTGCCAAAGCATTTTTTACGGTTACCCTAAAACTCACCCTGCCGGGCTTGCTCTCTGGGATTATTCTTACCTTTATCCCCTCTATGGGATTGTTCTTTATAGCAGATATTCTCGGAGGAAATAAGGTTGTTTTAGTGGGTAGCCTCATTCAAGACCAACTGGTAAAGGCCCACAATACTCCCTTTGCTGCGGCCCTTGCTGTGGTATTGATGATAATGACCACCCTAATGATTGCATTGTATCGCAAAATTTCCGGTGTACGGGATTTGGAGGGATTGCTATGAAAACACGGTCTATCTCCTTTTCTCGGATATTTATGGGAATTGTGCTGGTGGTAATGTATCTTCCCATTGTGTTGCTGGTTATCTATTCTTTTAACGAAAGCAAAATCAGTTCTGTCTGGGGCGGTTTTTCTATAAAATGGTATCAGCAACTTTTTCGGGACAAAGAAATGTTTAAAGCTCTGTGGAATAGCATTATTTTAGGGGTTTCTAGCAGTGTGTGCGCTGCTGTCATTGGTACATTGGGTGCATTTGGTATGACAAAAATTAAATGCAAAGCCAATGGTGTCATGGAATACCTTTCCACTTTGCCCATTATGATTCCTGAAATTATTCTTGCTATGGTCTTTTTGGCTTTCTTTTCTTTGCTGGGGTTGCCCTTTGGAATGACTACTCTCATTCTAGGCCACACCGCTTTTTGTATTCCCTATTGCTTTATGCTAGTCAAAGCCCGTCTGGTGGGCATGGATGCCTCTTTAGCAGAGGCGGCGCGGGATTTGGGCGCATCGGAATGGCAGGTATTTCGGGATATTACCCTTCCCCTTATTGCTCCTGCTATTGCCTCTGGTATGGTGCTCAGCTTTGCTATGAGCTTTGATGATGTTATTATCAGTTTGTTTGTCACAGGTGTAAATGTAAACACCCTACCCATTCGGGTATACACCCAAATTAAAACAGGGGTAACCCCCGAAATCAACGCCTTATGTAGTTTGATGCTGTTGGCTACGTTGATTTTGGTTGCTCTTTCTACTTGGTTGGGAAAAGAAAAACAATAATGCTATTTTCCACCTTGTTCTATATTTTTAATACAAAGGAGAATGTAAATCATGAAAAAAGCAGTTGCATTTGCACTGTCTGCCGCTATGGCAGCAGGAATTTTTGCCGGTTGCGGTAGTTCTTCCAACCAGCAACCCAAACAGGAACTCAACTTGTTCACTTGGATGGGAATGTTCCCTGATGAAGTATTGGAGAGCTTCCAAAAAGAAACTGGAATTACTGTAAATTATTCCAGCTTTGATACCGATGAAACCATGTTGCAAAAGCTCTCTCAGGCAAAGGGTGGCGATTATGATTTAATTATCGCAGATGACTACATCATCCAAACTGCCATTGAACAAGGTTTAGTTGCAAAGTTGGATAAAGAAAAGCTAACCAATTTGGACAATGTAAATCCCATTTATCAAAGTCAATTCTATGACCCCGATAATAGCTATACTGTACCTTATGGTGCTGGTGTCCAAACCATTGTATACAACCCCGAAACTGTAAATTTTGAGATTACTGGATACGAGGATTTATGGAACGCCGCTTTGGAGGACAATCTAGCAATTATCGGAAATTATCGTGTTATCAACGGCATGGCTTTAAAAACCATGGGGGAAAGCTACAATACCAATGATGTTGCAAAAATTGAAGCTGCTGGACAAAAATTGCTGGAACTGGCTCCCAATATCCGTTTGATTAAGGACGAGAACACACAGGATGACCTAATTTCTGGCGAGGTAGGTGCTGCAATTATGTACACCAGCCAAGTGACTTTGGCAAAAATGGCAAATCCTGACCTAAAGGTTGTATTCCCCAAGGAGGGCATTGGTTTGGGCATTATGGCTCAGTTTATTCCCAGCCAAGCCCCCAACCCTGATGCTGCTCACCAATTTATCAACTATATCCTTCAGCCAGAAGTAGCAAAACAATGCTTTGAGCATTTGGGCTACTATTCCACCAATAAAGCCGCAGACGAACTAATTTCTGAGGAATACAAAGAGTTTTTGACTCTACCTGACAACTTTACTGCCGATTCCACTGAGATGATTGCTCCCATCTCTGCCGAGGCAGAAGAAGCCCATGTAAAGGTTTGGACAGAATTTAAAAACGCTTGTGGACAATAAACACAACTATAAAAAGGCAGCCTTCCAATAAGGAAGGGCTGCCTTTTTGCTTATTATTTTTGATTGTTAGTTTCCGGGCATTATCCAGAAACGGAAGCTCTGCCCATCGTTTAGCCAAAGCATATGTTCGGGGTGCATGGTTGCGCCCCAGCTATTGTCGCCACCTACGCCCATTTGACCAAAGGCGCAACGGATAACAGTTTTCACCGGTTGAGGCAGGTCATAGCAATGACGAGCACTTTCCAACTCCATGGGGGTATAGGGCAGTGCCGAGAAGTGCATTCCTTCTCCAGTAAAGGTAATGCTGTTGTCTTGGTCTGTGAGGGTTGCTTCATACACTTCTGTACGACCGCCACATTCTTGGGGAATCACATATTGAGAAACATTTTCTTCCACATTGAAAGCAAACCGTCCCAAACGAGCACCAGTGCTGCGGTCAAGGGTGCATTCCAAAGGACCATTGCCGAAGTAATCTATCTCCCCATTGCGGGAATCCAGCTGTAACATCATTCCAAATTCAGGCAAGGCGGTTTTCTTACCCTTCCAAGTGAGGCAAACTTCTACCCGTCCATTGCTGTCAGCGGTATACTCTACCACTACACGGTCATCTTCTCCACCGGGGATTTGATATTCTGCACGAATGACAGGCATAGAACCGCTGTCATCTGCGGTACAACCGAGGCATTTTGCTCCTACCCCTGCGGACATCCAACGGGCATAGTCGAACAACATGGTGCAACCACGGTCATTATCTGTAGAGGCACGCCAGAAATTCAATTGTGCTGGTTGACGCAACCATTCCTTATCCCCTACACGATAGGAAACCATTGCGCCACTACCCCTTGCCACCAACAAAGAGAAGTTTTCTCCTTGCAGTCCATAGGTATATCCACCCTTTACAAGTTTTGCTTTTACTTTGCTTTGAGGCAATTCGCTTTCCTGATGGATAACCATTTGACCAAAGGCAAC
Organism: uncultured Anaerofilum sp.; assembly: GCA_944385935.1. GTDB lineage: Bacteria > Bacillota > Clostridia > Oscillospirales > Ruminococcaceae > Anaerofilum. The sequence continues at coordinate 30,927 of CALWZC010000016.1, read as the reverse complement.
CTCATAGCCCTTTTCTGCCCAGAGGGTATCCTCTTTCAATAGCAAAGCTGCATCTACAGAGATATGCTCTCCCTGTTGGGGAATGGCGAAAGGCAAAGGCAATTCAATGGTTTCGCCGGGCTGTGCTTGTGCATCCAGCAGCACTTCTTTTTCTAGCCAACCATCCTGATACAACCGCACAACCAAATCATACTGGGACAAATCACTGAACAGGGTACGGTTGGTAATGCTCAAACCTTCCTCTGTTACATCCAGCACAAAGTCTTGATAACAGGCTTTTACCTCCTGCATTTTGGGGCTGTTTTTGCGGTCGGCATAAACCAAACCATTGACACAGAAATTATAGTCAGAGGGTGCATCTCCATAATCTCCGCCGTATGCTAAAAATTCTTTTCCATCGGGGCCTAGTTTTTTCAAGCCTTGGTCAATGTAGTCCCAGATAAAACCGCCCTGATAGCGAGGCTCCTGCCAAGCATATTCTGTGTAGTAATCCAATGCACCATTGCTATTGCCCATGGCATGGCTATACTCGCACAAAATAAAAGGCTTTTGGGGATTTTTGTCCAAAAATTCCTTTACCCCTGCCATGGGTGTATACATCTGGCTTTCCATGTCTGAGATATCAGGATAACTGCGGTCATTGAATACCCCTTCATAGTGCACCAGACGGCTATTGTCCCGTTTGCGGAAATAGTTACTCATCTCCCAGATATCTTTTCCGCCATAGCTCTCATTGCCACAGCTCCAAATCAAAATACTGGGATGGTTTTTATCCCGTTCCAGCATACTTTGGGCACGGTCTAAAATGGCTTCCTGCCATTGGGGATGGTTGGCAGGAATTGCTTGCTGAGGGGTATGGCCTCCGACAATTTGCCATGTACCATGAGTTTCTAGGTTGGTCTCGTCAATGACATACAAACCATATTCATCACACAGGTCATAAAATTCGGTACGGTTGGGATAATGGCTGGTACGAACAGCATTCATATTGTGCCGTTTCATGTTTTTAATATCCCACAGCATATCCTCCATAGTAACGGTTCTGCCTGTGTTGCAGTTCCATTCGTGGCGGTTTACCCCTTTGAATACAATTCTCTTGCCATTGAGCAACATAAGCCCATCTTTTAATTCAAAGCGTCGGAAACCAGCTTTTCCGTTTACAATTTCTACACAGCCATCCACATCTTCCACTTGGATGGTATAGTCGTACAAATTGGGATGTTCTGCGCTCCACAGATCGGGAGAATCTAGCTCCAACTCTATCTGGGCAGTTTCCTCCTGTGAAGAAAAGTCCTTACAAACGTTTTTTCCAAAGGCTGTGAGGCGCAATTTGTAATTGCCTTCTGCCTTCATTTTGCAATTCATTTGCAAAATACCTTTGTTAAAGGTATCATTCAACAGGGCTTTTGTTTCCAAATCTTGAATATGTACTCTTGGTGTGGTGGTGAGGAATACACTACGGAACAAACCGGAGAACCGCCAAAAATCTTGGTCTTCCAGCCAGCTTCCACTACAAAAACGAAATACCTGCACAGTCAGCCGGTTTTTGCCTTGTCGAATATGAGGTGTCAGGTCAAATTCTGCTGGGGTAAAGCTATCCTCGCTATATCCCACAAATTCCCCATTGCACCATACAGCCAACGCACTATCTGCACCATCAAAACGAATCTGGGCATTTTCCCATTGGCAAGGCAAGGAAAAATCCAGTGCATAGGTTCCAATGGGGTCATACTGCTCTGGTACTTGGCCGGGCTGCAAATCTTCATGGCCATCCCATGGATACATAGTGTTGACATAGTGAGGTGTGCCATATTTGCCATTGCCTTGCAGTTGAATCATGCCGGGAACTATAATGTCATCCCAATCGCTAATGTCACAGCTTTCCTTATAAAAATCTGCTGGAACATCTGCCGGAACCATTGCATAATGGAACTTCCATAAACCATCCAACTGGATTTGTGTGGGATAGTTTCCCACAATGGTGTATTTGTGGGAAGAATGGGCTGGCAGACGGTTTACCTGAAAAACCGTAGGGTCTGTTCTCCATGCAGGGTTGAAATTCATTGTTTCCATCTCCTTTTCAGAAAAGATATATTGAAGTTTTTCGAACAACGTCCACAAAACAAAAAGCGAAACAGCCCCTTTTCCCTAAGATTTCAGAGTTTTGGTGCTGTTTCGCAAAGTGCAATTTTTAGGAAACTGGGCGAGAAATACTTCTTACCAGTACAATTTCCAATCTTTTACAAAGCGGGTCAATGCTTCCATATAATAATAGTCGCCCCAAGATACACACTCATCTACGCCAGCATTGGTACAGGTGTTGTAGGGAGTCTTTTTGGCATAAGTGCCATGTTCTACCAAACCACAACCCACAGGGCCAGATTTTACAGCATAGAAGTCCACCATGCTCTTCATCATCTGAGAAGCTAAACGGATGTACTCTTGTGACTCTTGCTCTTCCACATATTTTGCCATCTCCAACAAACCACAAGCAACAATGGCAGCAGAAGAAGAATCACGGGGCTCCTCGTCGCCACTGATAAAGGTCATATCCCAGTAGGGAACCAAATCCTCAGGCAGACGAGTGAGGTAATAATCCAGTACAGTACGGAATTTTTCAATGTACTCAGGGTTTTTGGTGTAACGGTAGCTGATGGCAGTACCATATACACCCCACGCCTGTCCACGAGCCCAGCAAGAATCATCCTTGTAGCCTTGGCAGGTAGCACCATGGTCAGGTTCGCCAGTTTCGGGATTCATGAAGAAGGTGTGGTAGGTGCTTCCATCGGGACGAATGGAATACTTCAGGCAGGTGGTAATATGGCGATGGGCAATATCATTGTATTTCTGGTCGCCAGTTACCTCACTTGCCCAGTACAAAAGGGGCAGGTTCAGCAAACAGTCGATAATAAAGCGATAGTTCTCTTTTGCACCAAAAGCACCCCATGCTTGAATGAACTGGCCTTTTTCTTGGAAACGGCTGATAAGCTGGTCGGCAGCTTTCAGAGCAGCTTCCTTTGCCTTTTCATCACCAGTCAATTTATAGGCAGCCACACAGGAGGGAGTGTACAAGAATCCCATATCATGATGGTCTACCTCGATTTTTTTCTCAATGCGCTCTTTAAAGCTATCTACCATGTGCAAAGCAGCCTGCTTCAACTGGTCATCTCCAGTGTGCTCCCAAGCCAGCCAAACCTCACCGGGCCAGAAACCAGTAGTCCATTCCACATTGTCGATGGGCTCATAAATGCCATTGGTGGAGGAATGATTTTGGCACTTGTCGGTATAGGTGGGCAGGTTTTGTTTTACAATAGAGCAAGCAATGTCCAATGCTTTATTTGCTTCCTCTTTGGTCAACAAAGGATTTTCAAAACGCTTCATTCATTTTCCCTACTTTCTTTTTGCTTTGGCTTCTTTCAGCCACACGTTCTACTTGCCTCTATTCTAACTTTTTCACCAAAAGGTTTCAACTACTTTTCATAAATTTTTTTCTTTTTCTTTTGCATAAATATCCTTTTCTTTTCACCTACTATAATTTTTTCACAAAATTTCAATATTGACATTGTTACAAAGATGGATTAGCCTATAGGCAGCGATGCAATTTTTTGCAAAAAGAGCAATAAGGAGAATGTGTTATGTTTTGTGAATGTCTTTGCAATCTACCAGCAGAACTTCACCCTTGGGAACCCTGCCCCCCCATCCAACGACAAGACCTTTGGCAGGCTCTTCCTCTGTCTACCCGTCAGCGAGTAATCGCCGGCGGAGAACATTTTTTAAAGCAAGAATTGCCCCATTTGACTGCCAGTCAGTATCTATCTTTTACTCGTTGTGGCAGCCGAACCACCTACGAAATCCCCTATTTCTTGCGCCGCAGAATACTTTGTCATTTAGTGGCTGCGGAATGTTGTGAAAATCAGGGCCGCTTTTTGGATAGAATTGTAGATTTACTATGGATGCTATGTGAAGAAAGTGGATGGCAGGTACCAGCACACAATACATATATCCGTGATACCCCACAGCTTCCCCTACCAGACACACAACACCCCATTATTGACCTATTTGCTGCCGAAACAGGTGCCTTGCTTGCAATGACCTGTTATCTGTTGCGGGAACCCTTGGACAACATCAGCCCTAGCTTGTGCCAACGAGTTGCACAAGAGCTGGAGCACAGAATTTTCTCCCCCTATCTCAACTGTCACTTTTGGTGGATGGGACGAGGACAAGAGATGGTAAACAACTGGACACCTTGGTGTACGCAAAATGTTTTAGTTGCGGCATTTGCCACCCCTTTGGACGAGGTAACCCGAAAATCTATTCTTCGAAAAGCTGCTTGTAGCTTAGATAGCTTTGTAGGGCAATATGAGGAAGATGGTTGCTGTGACGAAGGGGCGCAATATTATGGGGCGGCTGCCGTTTGTCTGTTTGGAGCTTTGGAAGTGCTGGCGGCAGTTGCTCCCGAAGCCTTTGCCCCTTTGTGGCAACAACCCAAACTTCACGCCATGGCAGAGTTTATAGAAAAGGTTCATGTGGCGGATAAATATTATCTCAATTTCTCTGATTGTTCCCCCGTAGCAGGCCGGCGCACCGGGCGAGAATACCATTTTGCAAAACAAATGCAGTTGTCCAACCTGATGGCCTTTGCTGCCGAGGATTTTCAAAAAGACCCTGACCCAGATATGTTGGATGATGCTTACCTATCCGGCGGAATTAACCTCTATTATATGGTTCTGCAAGTATTTAGTGAGGAGGAAATTTCTCACTGTACCTTGCAGTATCATCCTGTTGAGTCCTGCTATTTTCCATCTACTGGGCTTCTTGTTGCACGAAAGGGGCCCTATGTGCTGGGGGCAAAAGCTGGCTGCAATGATGACAGCCATAACCACAACGATACCGGAAGCATTACCCTATACAAAAATGGACAACCTTTTCTCATTGATATTGGTGTAGAGAATTATACAAAAAAGACCTTCTCCCCCCAACGGTACGAAATTTGGACAATGCAAAGCCGTTGGCATAACCTTCCCAGTTTTCAGGGCATTGACCAGCTTGCTGGGCCACAGTATTGCGCCAAAGATGTGCAATGGAACCTTTCCGCTGAACAGGACAGCCTACAAGCAGACATTGTCAATGCCTATCCCCCTATAGATGGGCTACAGTATTATCGTAGAAAATCTGTCCTCACTGCGCAGGGGCTTACAATGACAGATGAAACCGACTACCCCCATGAAGTAACCTTGACCTTGATGTTCCGCCAGCAACCAACCATAGACAATAACCGTATTATCTTGGAGGGGCTGGGCAATGTAACTTGTTCAGATTGCACACTGGATATAGAGCCTGTAAAGGTGACAGATTCCCGTTTGTTGGTGGCATGGCCAGAAACCATTTGGAAAGTGACTGTTCGATTTACCCACACTTTTACAATCACTGTTCAATAAACACAAAAAGGGACTTTGCCGCATTTGGCAAAGCCCCTTTCTTTTATGAATGGTGTGGATGTTTTTTCTTTTTAAAGGTTTTTCCCAAAATACGTTTTGCCATCTTCCACAATCCTGCAAAATTCAGCACCAAAACCACAACTGCGCACAGGGTGCACCATACCGGCCACCACTTTACCTGCAAAATCATCAGGGTACATTCCAACGCCAACAGTCCTGTGTTTATTGTTAGCATTCCTACAGAAAACTCCACCTTTAACAATCCGCTGGTATTGACAGCCCGAAGGGCAAACACACTAACATAACTGAAAAATGTTGCCAAAGCGGCTCCTGTTACCCCCAAAAATGTTATAAGGATAAGGTTCAGTACACAGTTGACCAGTGCTCCAACTGCGGAGGTAAACAGAGAAAGCCCTGACCGCTTTTCCACCACATAAATACTGTTTAAAAAGCCAGAAAAACAGCTATAAATGGTCGCCATTACCAAAAAGGGGGCATACAACCATGCCTCTGCATCATCGCCCTTTAAATACATTCCATAAAAGGGCTTGCATAGCAAAATTAGAATGGCTCCTCCAATAAACATGGTACTTTGATAGGCGGAAAAAATCCGGCTAAAAAACACCTCTCTGCCCTCTTTTTCGGTTACGGCGGAAAGTTGCCACGCATCATTAAAGATATATGCTGCCATCTGCACTGCTTGGGCCAATACATAGCTGTATCCCAACAAACCAGCCAACCGCTTTCCATCTTCCAACATATTGGTGACAAAAATCACATCACTGGAGTTGGTAATATTCCAGCACATCAAAGAAGGAACCAACGGCAAGGCATAGCGCAACATCTGCCCCATTAGGGAGTGGTTGTATCTTGCAGGGCGGATATATCTTCCCAGCGATGCTACCCAAATCAAAAACAGGCTACTGCACAAATCTGCTGCAACGGTTGCCCACAAAATACCCACTGCTCCAGTTTTCATCCATACCAAAAACACCACATTGAACATTACTGTGGTAAAACTGGTGAGAATTCCGTCAATAGCAACCAACCGCAAAAGATTCTTTGCTCGTACAAAGTTTGCACAGATACGGCGTAGATTGCTGACAAACAGCATTACATACATAGGCAACAGATAGCCTTCTATATTGGGCAACAAGCGCATGGCAGGATAGCAGGCAGCCAGTACGCCAAAACCAATGGCAAGACCTGCTAGACTGTTGGTAAAAACACTTTTCCGATTGTATGACTTATCCAGCCCAAACCGAAGCACTGCATAATCCATACCCAAGGTTATCAAGGGAAGTAATAAAATTACATATCCCCACACATTGTTATAAACACCCATTTCCTCAATAGGAACTGCACGAGAATACATGGGCTTGAGGAAAAAGGTGAGCATTTTGCTAGAAAAATTGCTGATGGCAAACAGCAAGGTGTTGGAAGCCAAACGTTTGTATTTATTCAAGGAAATACCTTCCTCCCTTATTGCAAATGTTTTTATGATACAATGGCCTATTCTATGAATAAGACGAACATTGCTGCTCTATTATATCATATATTTTCCAAATTTACCCTTGATACAAAAAAATCCCTTTACTTTTTTTACAACTAATAGCAAACTTTTTCCTTTTTTTGTATTTATCTACAGGATTATACAAAGAGTTTGTCAAGGCTTTTTTTCATTCTTGGCAAGGGTTATAAAAAAATTTCCCCACCTCTAAAAAAATCTGACAGTAACAGTATTGGCGCATTTGTCAATATGGCAAAGCAGACAAAAACATTTTTATTTTCTGTGGAATGATTTTCTTGACTTCCACAATATATAGTGTCATAATATTGAATACACGCTATATATGCTTTAAAAGAGACCAAATGCCTCCTTTTATCCACCAGTGATAAAGCGGGCATTTTGTTGTGAGAAACGCTAGAAGAGAACGGAGATTGTAGTATGATTCGCAGTGTGATGAAACGGGATGGCAGGGTTGTGCTGTATGATGAAAGCAAAATTGTACAAGCAATTTTAAAATCTCTGCAAGCCACCGGCGAAGGGGACGCACAGGCGGCACAGCGCATTGCCAATGCAGTAGAGGCATATCTGGACAAATATTCTGACCAAGAGCAGCCCCCTCGCATTGAGCAAATTCAAGACGCAGTAGAACGGGAACTGATGAAGTATGGCTTTGAGCAATCCGCAAAGGCCTATATTCTCTATCGTGCCAACCGCACACGCATTCGGGAAGCCAACACCAGCCTTATGCGAACCATTGATGAAATCACCAATGTGGATGCTCGCCACAGCGATATGAAGCGAGACAATGCCAACATTGACGGAAACACCGCCATGGGAAGTATGCTGCAAATTGGTACCGCTGGTGCAAAGGCATACAATGAAGCCTATCTCCTCACCCCAGAGCAGGCAAAAGCACACCGAGAAGGCGACATCCATATCCATGACTTTGATTTTTACAGTCTAACCACTACCTGCACCCAAATTGACATTGTGCAATTATTCCGTGGTGGTTTTTCCACTGGTCATGGGTTTTTGCGAGAGCCTCAAAGCATCCAAAGCTATGCTGCCCTTGCTGCCATTGCTATTCAGTCTAACCAAAACGACCAACACGGTGGCCAGAGCATTCCCAACTTTGACTATGGCATGGCTCCCGGTGTAGCAAAATCCTTCCGAAAGTCATACATTCGCAAACTTACAGAGTCTTTGGAAGATTTGCTAGATACAGAAGGGCTGTTAGAGGAAATCACCTCCATGGTGGAACAAACCACACAAAAGACTGGGGCTGGCCCTCGGCTGCAAAAGGATGAACAGGAGTTTGACTCTGCTTTGTGCCAACTTTTGTGCCAACAATATTCCATCCAATCGGACATTGCCAGTCATGTAGTAGACCGGGCGCGCCGTCGTGCTACTCGTCAGACCGACCGTGACACCTACCAAGCCATGGAAGGCTTTGTGCACAACCTCAACACCATGCACAGCCGTGCTGGTGCCCAAACTCCTTTTTCTTCCATTAACTATGGCACCGACACCAGCCCAGAAGGTAGAATGGTTATCCGAAATGTTCTGCTTGCCACAGATGCTGGTTTAGGTCATGGAGAAACCTGTATCTTCCCCATTCACATCTTTAAGGTGAAAGAGGGAGTAAACTACAACGAAGACGACCCCAACTATGATTTGTTCAAGTTGAGCATGAAGGTCAGTGCCAAGAGACTGTTTCCCAACTATGTATTTTTGGACAGTCCCTTTAATCTGCAATACTACAAGCCCGGACATCCTGAAACAGAAGTTGCCACCATGGGTTGCCGCACTCGTGTTATGGGCAACACCTTTGACCCTCAGCGAGAAATCAGCTTTGGTAGAGGCAATTTGAGTTTTACTTCTATCAATCTGCCTCGTCTTGCCTTAAAAAGTAAGGGGGATGAAGCTGCTTTTTACAAAATGCTGGATGAAATGATGGATTTAGTTGCCAACCAGCTATTGGACCGCTTTGAAATCCAAGCAGAAAAACACGTTTACAACTATCCTTTCCTGATGGGGCAAGGTGTTTGGCTGGATTCTGACAAGCTGGGTATCAATGATACTGTGCGAGAGGTTCTAAAACATGGAACCCTCTCCATTGGTTTTATTGGTCTTGCCGAAACTCTTACCGCATTGTATGGACACCATCATGGTGAAAGTGAAGAAATGCAGCGCAAGGGCTTGGAGATTATTTCCCATATGCGTGCTTATTGTGATGCAAAGAGCAAAGAAACACAGATGAACTTTTCTTTGCTGGCAACCCCTGCCGAAGGTCTTGCAGGAAGATTTATTCGCATGGACCAACAACAGTATGGAAAAATCCCCGGTGTTACCGACCGAGAATATTACACCAATAGTTTCCATATTCCAGTTTGGTTCCCCATTTCTGCTTTTGATAAAATTCGTCTGGAAGCCCCCTACCATGCCTTGACCAACGCTGGCCATATTAGCTATGTGGAATTGGATGGCGACACCGCCAACAATGTGGAGGCGTTTGAAAGTGTTGTACGCTGTATGCACGATGCTGGCATTGGATATGGAAGCATTAACCATCCTGTAGACCGTGACCCTGTTTGTGGCTATGTTGGCGTAATTGGGGATGTGTGTCCTCGCTGTGGTCGCCGAGAAGGAGAAGCCATCAGTGAGGAAAAGCTGCGGGAGCTGCGCCGGTTGTATCCCGGGGTGCCTACCTTCTGCGGCTGTGAATAATCATCAAACAAATTTCTGATACAACAAAAGGAGGAGTATACCATGTCTGCTATGCAAAGACAATCTATTGTAGGAAAAGATGTTCCCTTTGAAAGAATACGCCGGATTACTGGCTATCTGGTGGGAACTATGGACAAATGGAACAATGCCAAAAAAGCTGAGGAGCATGACCGTGTAAAACACGGCTTGAGCCGTCATGCTTAATTTAGCAGGAATTGTGGAAGACAGCATTGTGGATGGCCCCGGCATTCGGGTAACCATCTTTGCCCAAGGTTGCCCCCATCACTGTCATGGGTGCCACAACCCTGAAACTTGGCCCTTTGAAGGGGGCACAGCTATGGATGAGCAACAGATTCTTTCCATTGTGCAAGGAAATCCATTGGCAAAGGGAGTAACCTTCTCTGGTGGAGAGCCTTTCGCACAAGCCGAAGGTTTTTGTACTTTGGCAAAACTGTTAAAAGAACATGGCTACGAGGTGGCCAGCTATTCTGGGTATACTTTTGAGGAACTTATGAATGGTAGCACAGCCCAGCAGCAACTTTTGCAACAGTTGGATGTGCTCATTGATGGCCCCTTCCAGCAAGAAAATCGCAGCCTTTCGCTGGTGTTTCGGGGCAGCAGCAACCAGAGAATTTTGGATGTTCCTTCCAGTCTTTCCACTGGATTTGCAGTAGAGCACAAAGCACCACGGTGGCATGGGGTTTATATTTGACATTTTTACCAAAATGGGCATTGTAGATTTTGTTGTCTACAGTGCCCATTTTGTATAGTTGCACAAGATACTAAGTTTTATTAAGCAAAGTTTTTCTATGGGTTTTACTTAAAAATAATTTACTTTTTTGTTGTTATTTGCTATAATTTCATTGTTTGTGCCATAAATTTCTAATTTTATAAAAGTTTGTTGAAAAAGCAGGTTTATGATTTATTGTTCTTGGGGAATCAGCAAAATTATGGAGAGAAAAGGAGAACGGTCAACATGAAAGGATTTAAACTACAAAAACCCAAAAAAATGTCTACAAAAATTGTGCTTCTTTCGGGCATCATCTTGCTTGTTTTAAATGTCCTGTTGGGAGCAGCCAGCAGCATCGCCACTAGAAGAGGGCTAAATATTAAACAAAATGCTTTTCTTTTGCAAACCTCAGATAACGCTATGCATCAGGTGACAGACCATATCCAAAAATATACTGTTGTCACCGAAATGTTAGCCCAAGACCCAGAAATTATTTCTGTAATCAGTTCCAGTAGTGCAGAATTTCCCTATTCTTCTCAGCCAAACTATCGCCAACTAACCGATTTACTGCAAGCTACTACACAAAGATACCCCGACCTCTTCGGTATAGGAGTTGGTATTGTAGATGAAGGAAAAATCTATACCAAAGATGGAAAAGTTGTCACAGATATTGAATCTCTTCCATTATACCAAGCTGTTACAGAAAATCGTCTGGTGGTAACTCAACCTTTTATGAATCCTGTCACAAACACCTACAACATTTCCATTTGTGACCCTATTACCATTGGAGGAAAAGTTGCCGGATTTGTCACTGTAAACATTGGTTTGGATAGCTTATCCGAATTTTCCACTGACCTTTCCTTTGGAGAGACAGGCAGTGTTATTCTTCTCAGCAACGACAATATTGTTATGGGCTATAACAATGCCAGCCTTATCGGTCAGAATTTTACCGATATTGAAATGACCAGCAATCTAGCACAAGAATTGTCCTCCCCTTCTGGTCAAGTTCTTCAGTACACCATTTCGGGGCAAACTCGAACTGGCGTTATAACTCAAATTCCTGATTATAATTGGAAAATGATAGTAGGCATGTCCAGCGCAGAATACAATGCCCAAACAGATAAGACTGTATTGTGGATGCTGTTTATGTTGATGACGGTTACTATTATTGTTGCTGTATGGTTGCGTTTTATCATTGTAAAAAATCTTCGTCCTTTGTCTCAAATCAACGAAGGATTGAAGGAAATGAGCAAGGGCAATCTGAAAGTTTCTATTACCCACTCTGGAGAAGACGAAATTGGAGAAATGGCAGAGTCCATGCGCTCTTGTATCAGTACTTTGTCCTCCTATGTAACAGAAATTGATTTTATTATGGGCAAGCTTGCTTCCGGCGACTTGACTGTAAAATCCTCTCTGGAGTTTAAGGGAGATTTTATCCCCATCCAGCACTCTATTTCTCAATTTATCAAAAATCTTACTTACTTAATGAGCAATATCTCTCAGGCATCTGACCAAGTTTCTGCCGGTTCGGAACAAATTTCCTATGGTTCCCAAGCATTGGCACAAGGTGCCACAGAGCAGGCAGACTCTGTTTCTGAGTTGGTAAGCACCATCAATCAGTTGTCCGAAACCATTCAGTCCAATGCTGAGATGGCTCAAACTGCCAGCGAAAATGCCAATGGTGTAAACGACGAAATTGCCGAAAGTGGCAAAAAGATGACCCAATCCTTGGAAATGATGGAGGAAATTCGTTCCAGTGCCAATAAGGTGAGTGGTATTATTAAAACCATTGATGATATTGCTTTCCAAACCAATATCCTTGCATTGAATGCAGCGGTAGAGGCGGCTCGTGCTGGTCAAGCTGGCAAGGGCTTTGCTGTAGTAGCCGATGAAGTACGCAGCCTTGCAGCAAAGTCTGCGGAAGCCTCCAAAGCTACTACTGAGCTAATTAACACCATGCTAAAGGCAATCCAAAACGGCAGCGAAAGCGTGCGCGATACCAAGCAATATATGGATAATGTGGTTACTGCGGCATCAGAAATCACCAGCATATTCCAAAAAATTTCTGCTGCCTCAGACGGGCAAGCCAACTCCATTGCTTTGGTTACACAAGAAACAAATCATATCTCTGATGTAGTACAGAACAACTCTGCTGCTGCGGAGCAAAGTGCCTCGGCTAGTCAAGAGCTGTCCAGTCAAGCAGAAATGCTGCGGAACCTTATCAGCCAATTTAAAATTGAGCAGCCTAATTTTTATCCAGATATGAGTTCTGTTGATACTTCTTCTGGAGATAGCTCTATTTCTTCCGCTGATTACAATGATTTTTCTGACAATGGAAAATATTAAATCTCAACCATAAAAAACCCCCTGTGATAGCCAACTGCTGGCATCACAGGGGGTTTTTTAGAACAATATCAAGATTTGGGCTCAGTTTATTCTGATTTTCTATTACGAAGCCGGCGGCGCAAATCCTCTAATGCATCCGCATAACGGTTGCTTTTCATTTTGGGGAATGCTTTCAACAATCGAACTGCCCCAAAGCGTTTGGCTTGTTGTAATTCTTCTCGCAAAGAATCCAAACGATTACAAAGCTCTAGGTAGGTTTCTTGTGCTGTATCCTCCAAATTATCCTTGGCTTGATGGAATGCTTGCCTTTTTTCGGTATACTTTCCATGTGCTGTTAAGGCATTTTCTCCCAAATTTTCAGCAATTACATCGCTGGTTTCATGGAGCATGTGGGTAATGCGGGTAATTTCTCCTAGATTGTGGTTTAGCTTTGCAATGGTATTTACTGTTACAATGCTATCTAGCAGAAACAAAACAAGAAGAATTGCTAGTAGTGTAGCAGTAGGTGGAGCCTCTAAAGCAATGGCAAAGCGTTCTACCAAGGGATGAACAATCCGCAGTGCAGCGGTACCACCCAATCCCCATAGTATACTAAATTTCAGGCAAATATACCCTCCCAGTTGAAATTTTTGTTTACTATAATCCCACCATTTTGTATGGAAAATTCGCTTTAGGGTATATCCCGTAATCAGTTCCAAGGCTGTTGCCAAGGCCATTGCGCCCAAAAATAGCAAAAGCAGATTATTCCTTAGTGGGTTTAGTAAGGTGGTAATTGCTACCATACCAAAGCCATAAATGGGGCAAACAGGCCCATTCAAAAAGCCTCTGTTTACCCATTTTCCTGTGGATATGGTGCAAAAGCAAACCTCTACACACCAGCCCAAAAAGGAATATATCACAAAATACCAAGCTGTATGGTATAAGGGACTTTGAAGAAAAGTCACATTGCACCTGAGCTTTCCGCTTTGGTAACCAGAGCAGTACCACACTCAGGGCAAAACTTTGCATCTTCCTCGCAGCGACGGCCACAAGATGGGCAATATTGACTGGTTCCACTAACTTTTTCCAGTCGCTCACGAATGCGGTCTATTTCTTGCTGTTTTTGTTCAGCAGCAATCATTAGATGGTCCATAATTTGTTTGGGGGTAATGTGTTCTGCTTCAAAATCCGAATATTTTCCTGTATTCATTAAAAATTGAATTCTACCCATGTCGGTAAAAATTCTTTCTTGTTCCCCTTTTGTGCGAGAAAGAGCCAAGTTCAATTTTGCAGCATCATATTTATCACTCAAGCTCTGCCCGGCACTATACATTCTTTCCTTTGCCTCATCTGCTGCCTCTTGGGCGGTAGATGCAATGGCTTGTAACATTTTGCGAACATCTCTTGTATCCATAACATTTCATCCTTTCTCTTAAGCATATAATACAGCAGTATGCTTTCTTTGCTATCATTATACCACCATAGCATAGGGGGTCAACCACTGGGCCCTTTCATTTACAAAATGTTCTTTATTTTTTTGCACAAAGAAGAATATTCCTTGCTCTTTGGTGAAACCATAACAACCAAAAGAAGGAGGTAATATTCTTATGAGTGCATTTGATTCTTCTAATAAAAAGATTACTAAGGCTGAATTTCCTAAAATTCCCCGTCCATCTTCTCCCACAGAAATTCCTCCCCAGCAACCCAGCCCCGGCACCCACCTACCAGATATTACACTAAATGCTGTTTCTAGTGCCCGTTCTTCTATGGAAGCCTTGCGCACAGGTGGCTTGCATCCAGCTATGGACTACTCTCTTTATCAGAGTGCCCCCTCTCTCAATGGTGTAGTAGAAGATGATGAAACCGTAGCCAACAAGGCAAAATATAGGCAGGAATTTCCCTTTTAAAAAATAATTCTTTTGGATTTTCTGCCACATTCAGCATAAGGAAAGGATATATTCTTTCTTATGAATCAAAAAATCCCTTGCAATCGTTCTAGTAATACAGTAGAATTGATGGAAAGAACACTGTATGAAAGGACGTTATACCCCAATGGCAGAATTTAAGTATGAAATTACCGAAAAAATTGCTGTGCTTTCTCAAAGCGCAAATGGATGGGAACGACAGTTAAACTTGGTTAGCTGGAATGAGCGTGAACCTAAATATGATATTCGTGATTGGTCTCCCGATGGCACCAAAATGGGAAAAGGTATCAGCCTAACCCATGATGAGCTTGCTATTCTCAAAGGCGTGCTTGAGGAAATGGATATCTAATGGATTACAAAGAAGAGTTTATAGAAATTTTTCGGCAGAACATTTCCCGTCCCGGCAGCGAAAAACTGTTGGAATGGATGGAAACAACCGACTTTTTCCGCGCTCCTGCTTCCACTCGTTTTCATTGTGCCTGTGAATATGGTTTAGTTCGGCATAGTCTGAATGTATACCACTCTTTAGTTGATATGTTTTTTGAAGAAGGGGACAATCTAGAGAGTTTTACGATTTGTGCCTTACTCCATGATTTGTGTAAGGCAAACTACTACAAAACAGGTACCCGCAATGTAAAAAACGAAGAAACTGGTCAATGGGAGAAGGTTCCCTTTTTTCAGGTGGAAGATGCCTTCCCCTATGGTCATGGTGAAAAAAGCGTATTTTTGATTGAACGTTTTATGCGTTTAAAAACTGCCGAAGCTGTTGCCATTCGCTGGCATATGGGTGGCTTTGATGATGCAGCACGAGGGGGCAGCTTTGCCATCAGCCAAGCATACGATGCTTATCCTCTAGCAGTGAAACTGCACATGGCCGACCTTGCTGCCACCTACTTGCGTGAAAAAGGCACAAGTGATATTCCCCGCAAATAATCCAAACACACAAAAGGCGACTTTCCTTTTACGGGAAGTCGCCTTTTTTTAGCATTGTTGTGTTATCGAAGAGGACTATTTTCCAACATGCGGTTTACAGTTTCCAGCAAAGTGTCTGCCAGTTCTGTTTTGGCAGTCTGCAAGGTATTATGGATTTTGCGGGTATAATCCGTTTTGTTACGTGCGGGAATGGCAGTGGGGAAATGATTTGCCTGTACAGTAAGCCGTTGCAGCTCTTTTTCTGTTTTTGACAACTCCTGTGTAAGAGTTGCTGTTGTACGCTGTACATCCCTCAGGTACTGCTCCACACGCTCGTCCATCTCTGCCAGTTGTTCCTTTAGTCCTTGCACAGTACGATACATTTGAGCAGCTGCCTGTTTTACCTGCTGCGTTTTTTGTGCAGCTTTTTCCTCACGATATGTAAAATTACCACTTACTGTGCTGCAATCTTTCTTTTCTGACTGAGAGAAAGGAACCTCTTCTTGTTTCTGTGCACGCTTTTGCATTTCTTTTTGCAGCAATTCCAGTTCTGCACTGATACGAACCTTTAAAGCCTCGCTTTCGCTTTGTGCCTGTTCCAACATTTGGCGGCACTGCTGCTTGCTTTCTTCCTTTAGGCGGCAAGCCTGCTCCCTAGCTTGTTGCACAATCTGCTGAGCCTTGGTTTGTGCCTCTTGCAAGGCTTGCTGCAAATCGCCCTGCTGATTATTCAACTCTGCCAATTCTTGTTTTTTCTGCTGCAACTGCTGTTCCAAGTTGCTATTGTCTGCCCGTAATGTATTCAGTCGTTCTTCGCTTTCGTTCAGGCGCACTTTAAAATCTTGCACTACTGTTTGAGCACTTTCTAGCTGGAACTCCATTTCCTCAATGGTTTTTTCTGCTTGCTCAATTTCCTCTTTTTGTTGCAATGCCTTGTCACAAATCTGTCTGGTTTTAGACAAAATATCGTTGTTTTCTTGCTCCAACTTTTGAATCTTATCCTCAAGCTGTTGGGCATTTTCTTTGTGCTCTTGGGCCATACGTGCATTTTCGGCACTCATGCGGTCAATATACTCTAATACTTCATCCTTTTTGAATCCCCACATCACTGTAGAAAAACCATTTTTATCTTGTTGTTCGGTATGAGCCATAAACTTCCCCTCCCATAACATTTTCGCACTTTTTTCTAGTATCTCTATAAAATATGACAAAAAAGCGGGCCTTTTCCCCACCGGCTTGCCAGTGAGATAAGGCCCGCCCTATGGTTTTATTTTTGGCGGTTATTCAACAGCTTGATGATTTCCTCCAAACTTCCATCGGAGAATACATCTTCCTCTGCCTTAGGTTTTTCTACTGGTGCTGGAGCCACCTCTGCACTGCTGCGGTCCTCATTAAACACTGGACGAGTGTTGTTGCCTGCTCCCACAGCATTCATGGAGCTTCCACCCAATCCTGCTGCCACACCTGGCTGAACACTACCACTACCACCAGGATTGTCGGGATGCTCAAATCCAGTGGCCACTACAGTGATGTGCATTTCATCGCTCAAGCCCTCATCAAATGCAGTACCCCAAATAATATTGGCTTCGGGATGTGCTGCATTGGTAATCAACCCTGCTGCCTGCTCTACTTCCTCCAGACCAATATCAGGAGAGGAGGTGATGTTGATAATAACACCCCTTGCTCCTGCAATGCTTGTTTCCAACAGAGGGCTGGAGATAGCAGCCTTTGCGGCATTCTCCGATTTTCCTGCACCCTTTGCAGAGCCTACACCCATGTGTGCATAGCCCATGTCTTTCATAATACTGCGAACGTCGGCAAAGTCCAAGTTAATAAATGCAGGAACATTGATTAGCTCAGAAATACTCTCTACACCTTGACGCAGCACATTGTCAGCAGCCTCAAATGCGTTTGCTAAGGTAATTTTTTCTTGACTAATCAATTTCAAACGCTCGTTGGGAATTACAATCAAGCTATCTACTTGCTCCAGCAGATTGTTAATACCCTGTTCTGCCAACTTCATTTTACGGCGGCCCTCAAAGGAGAAAGGCTTTGTAACAATGCCCACTGTTAAAATACCCATGTCTTTGGCAACTTCTGCAACAACAGGAGCCGCACCAGTTCCGGTGCCACCACCCATACCAGCAGTGATAAATACCATCTGGGAACCTCGCAAGGCATTGGCAATTTCATCCTTGCTTTCTTCGGCACTTCTTTGACCAATTTCTGGGTCAGCACCTGCACCACGTCCCTTGGTCAATTTAGCACCCAACTGCACCTTCATAGTTGCCTTGGAAGCAAGCAATACCTGCTGGTCGGTATTCATTGCAATAAACTCAATTCCTCGCAGACCACTTTCTACCATGCGGTTTACGGCATTTCCACCGCCGCCACCTACACCGATTACTTTAATGTTTGTAATATTTGTCATCTCTTCGTCGAGAGCGAAAGCCATTTAAAAATTCCCCCTATACATCCTGTTTTTGCTGTATAAAAACCGCCCATGTATTTCCTGTTTATGAGCAAGAGTAGAGCCTTGTGTATACTCATAGTTGTATAAGTATAAGATTACCAGATTTAGTGCCTAATTGCAAGGGTTTCTGCCTATTGCGACAAGAAGTTTATAGATTCTCTTGAAACTTTGTTTTTTAGGTATTTTTACTCTGCCTTTGCTATTTTCTGATATAGCGATATTTTCTCAACCTCGGTGGATTGCAAGGAAATATCTGCTCCTAAATCCGACAGCAACCTTTGCAGGTCACTATATCCCCTGTTGATATACTCCAAACCAAAAATTTTACTCTCCCCTTTTGCGGCCAAAGCTGCACATACCAAGGCGGCTCCTCCTCTTAGGTCAGCAGCATGAACTTTCCCGCCAGCATAGTCCTCTTTTCCCCATATGCGAACACTACGCCCCTGCTTTAATGCACAAGCACCCATTTTTGAAAATTCCATGGCACAATCAAACCGATTTTCAAAAACAGTATCTTCTATGGTGGTGCGCCCTGTGCTTGTAAGCAATGCCGCAGCTACCAAAGGAGCTGCATCGGTGCAGAATTTAGGGAAAGGCCCTGTTTTTACTGCTCCCAAGGGCAAAGGTCGGCGGTACATCTGGGCCTTTAACTGCCCGGGCTCTGTTTGCCAAATTTTCACTCCCATCCTCCGAAATATATCCAGCACTCCTGCCAAATGCACCGGACATACATTGTTCATGCAAACCTCTCCACCTGCACAGACCACCGCTGCCAAAAGAGTTGCTGCAACAATTCGGTCTGGTATTAGGGTATGTACTGCCCCCTCCAGTCGTTCTACTCCTGTAATTTCTAAGCAATCTGTTCCCATCCCTTGTATTTTAGCACCACAAGTATTGAGAAAATTGGCTAAATCTACAACTTCGGGTTCTTTTGCCACATTAAAAAATTTGCTTTCTCCTTTTGCAAGTACAGCTGCCATCATCAATGTTTCGGTTGCTCCCACACTGGGATAGCGCAAACGGAAGTTAGTTCCCTTTAATCCGTTTTCTGCACGCAAAACCAAAATATCCCCTTCCATTTTTGCACAAGCACCCATTTTTACAAGACCTTCCAGATGGATATCTATGGGGCGTTGGCCCAGTCGACAACCGCCGGGGCTGGGCAATTCTACTTTTCCAGTGCGATGGAGCAACGGTGCCATATAAAACACAGAGCTTCGCATAGCACCAGCCGCTTTTTCTGGAATTGTGCTGTGCATATGCATGGCAGGAAAAAGCTGGACAGTTCCATCCATGTATTCTGCGCCCCATCCTACTGCTCGTAAAATCTGCAAAGAAGCATCTAAATCTGTCAGTGTAGGCACATTGTGTATGGTAACCGGCTTATTGCACAAAATTCCTGCTGCTAGTATAGGCAACAAGCTGTTTTTTGCACCGGGCAGCGTAACGGTTCCCTTCAATCTATGGCCACCTTGAATCCGCAAATATTCCATTTCCATCCCCCATTCCCTTTATTGATGCCCTAGACTATGCAAATTCACAGCAAAATGTGCAAAATGGAACCTTGCTTCTATAATTTTGTAGATATTCCAATACACTAATAGCGGGTCTGTCCCGCCTGTCTGGACACAGAAAGCACAATTCCCATTTCTCCTAAAAGCATCATCAGGCTGGTTCCTCCTGAAGAAAAGAAGGGCAAACTAATACCGGTGTTTGGGATGGTATTGGTTACTACTGCAATGTTCAGCACAGCCTGCATAACTACCTGCACCACAAATCCCACCACCAACAGGGAACCAAATTTGTCCGCTGCATGGAGAGCAATCATCATTCCTCGTAGCAACAAAGCAACAAACAGTATTACCACCAACATGGCACCGATAAAGCCCAGCTCCTCACAAATAATAGAGAAGATAAAATCGTTTTGTGGCTCTGGTACATACAAATGCTTTTGTCGAGAATTTCCCAAGCCCAAACCGGTGGCTCCTCCTGAACCGATAGCGTATAAACTTTGGATGGTTTGGTGTCCTGCGCCTAAGGGGTCAGCAAAAGGGTCAAGCCAGCTTTCCAAACGACTCATGGCATAGGGAACCAAATCCGGCAACAACACCACAGCACAAGCCACCACAGCTATTACTCCGCCAATGGCAAGGGCAAACCATCGCAAGCCCGTACCCCCCACAAACATCAAAATTCCACCAATTCCCAAAATTAATACAGTACCAGAGAGATGGGGCTCTAGCAACATCAGCCCTGCAATGGGTGCCAAAATTACCAAAAAAGGAACTACACCATAGCGGAATTGCTGCATTTTGGAATGATTGAGGGAGATAATATGAGCAAACACCAACACTACCGCAAATTTTGCGATTTCACTGGGCTGAAGGGTTCCAAAAGGGGTTACAATCCACCGCTTACAGCCGTTATATTCTGGCATAAATAGCACCACTACCAACAAAACCAAAGACACCCCCAATATGGGAAATGCCAAGTGATGATAGATGTGATAATCCACTCGGCTGGCAATCCACATGGCAATCAATCCCACCACAGCAAAAACAGCTTGTGGTCGGATATAGGTGTACGGGTCTTGAAAGCGGTAACTACCCACTGCATAACTGGCACTAAACAGCATTACAAGGCCAAACAGTACCAATGTAATTACCAAAATTACCATGGGCAGGTCTGCCATAGGTTGTTTTTGCAGTAATTTTTGTTTCCATTTTTCCATTCCATCGCCCCCTATCTTTACATTGTAGGGGGGCAATAGAGCATTTATTCTTGTTTTTAGTAACAACGACAGTTTTCCACTGTTTTTTACAATTTTGTGGAAAAGAAAGGTACCACAAAAGAATAAGGCAGAGATTTTCTCCGCCCTATATATATGATTATTCATCTTTTGGAAGAAGAAATGCCGCCGCAATATAGGCAACCACCAGCATACTATCCCAGTGAAAACATAATACCAAAACCACTAGCAAAATGCGAATGAGAACAGGGTCTACATCGAAATACTCTCCTATACCACCACATACACCAGCAATCACCTTATTTTTCAAAGAACGGTGTAATCTTTTGCCGCTCATGTTGCAAAATCCCCTCTCTTCCTATCAAACAATGGCCAATGTAACATTTCCCATAGAGCACTCTACATCAAAAAATAGGGGTGCGTTGGAATTTACCTCCATCTTTTTATCAATGGAGGAATAATTTGTGTTTCCAATGGTTACACTGCCCATTTTATTCTCCATTTTATAACCATACTCTCCCTGTGCATTGATTCTCAATTCAATATTACCCATGGAACAATCTATTTCCTGTTTTCCTGTCAAAGCGACACTTCCTTCAATATTGCCCATGTCAGTGTTCATACTGCTTATTGCTGCACTTACGTTATCCAGTTCAATATTTCCCATATTGGTCTCTAAATCCAGCTCGTTGAGATGAATGCTTCCAATGGATACCTTTCCCATCTTGGTTTTAATATCCATCTTGGATAGGGTAGGAGGCACAGTAAGTACTGCCCGATAACTATCGTACTGATTTTCATTTCGGCTGTTAAGTTCCAATTCCCATTTTCCTTTGTTGCTGTTGTATTTTTGGTCTATATGCTGTTGGGTAAGCTGTCCTTTCATTTCCAAAGTAGCACTGGTCTGGCCCTCTTTGCCAACTACAATTTCTACACTACATCCACGACAGTCTAACTCCAATTCATTCAAAAAATCCACCGAAAACTGTTGCCCATTGGCAGAACCCTCCATGACCACAGGCAGATGTTCATCCCAGTCATCAAAAAATTCATTTGCTATCCAGCTTGGTAAAATTTCTCTGGGTGAAAAATATGTTTTGGGCATTCCATCGGAAAAAAATAACCCAATTACAGACAATATCACTCCTGCCAGTGCCATACTGCCGCCAATGGCCAACATCTTTTTAAACACTGCTTTCATACTATAATTCCCCCTTTATGATTTTGACAGCAAATTTTTACAGAACAAAATTCCTCTGCGTACCCATGGGCCTGCTACCGCAAGTACCAGCCAGCTAATGGCAGCAAATACTATCAAAGAAATACCTGCTGCAAAAATACTTGCGCCGAATACAACCAATCCACCTACCCCAATATTGCCAATGGCAAACAATCCTACGATGGTACAAATCACGGATACCACAAAGGCAATAATGGACACTGCCCACACTCCAAACAATGCACCTAAAATTCCTACAACAACAGGGAATGCTACTACCAACACAATCAAAACAATCACCACAATGGTTGCAGTGTTTAAGGATGACTTTTTTGTATATTTTGCAGCTTCTTTTTGCTGGGTTTGACTTTCTTGCTGAAAGGTATCCTCCGGTCGAACATACTGCGTAGGAGCTGGCCAACGGGTAGGCTCTGGGGAAGGGTTGAGGGCCTGTTGGTTATCCTGTTGTCGCACAGGGCAAGCTGCACGAATCTGCTTGGCAAGCTCCTCCACATCTCCCAAATCTGCAAGGGCACTTTGCTCGTTTTCTTCTCCTGCATCTTCTAAATACTCTCTGTAAAATGCCAGAGCATCTTCTCTGTCCTCTGGCTCTAAATCTTGTAGCAGACCCTCCAGCCTGCTTAAAAATTCCTGTTTTGTCATGCTTCCACCTCTCCAAACAACACACTGTGAATCTTTCTCTCATACTCCAGCCATTCTTGCCGATAATCCTGCAAGACTTGCTGTCCTTGGGGGGTAATGCGATAATAGCGACGATTTCGCCCCGCAAAGGCTTGGTCGTATGTTTCTAAACAGCCATCTTTTTGCAGCCGCCGCAACACAGGGTATAATGTGCTTTCGCTCACGGTCATTACACTGCGAACATCCTGTGTAATCTTGTAGCCATAGGTATCCTCTGCACTGGCAACACTTAGTACCAAAGCATCCAGCAAAGGGGCACCAACAGTAAAAGCCACAGTCACCACTCCTTTTTATAAATAATATTACATTAACATATATTTTATAGCTATATTATATTTAATATAATATTGATTGTCAATACAATATTATTTGTTACAGAAAAAATCCTTCAAGCGGATGGCTTGAAGGATTTTTTATAGTATGCTTTTTGTTCCTTACAGGATAAACAAGAGAACTGCCAGCACATGGCAAGCAGACCCAGCCAAAATAAATAGATGGAACAGTTCATGGAACCCCCATCCTCTGGGAAGGTTTGGTCGTTTGATAATATATAAAATAGCACCTGTACTGTATAGTAGACCACCTGCCAAAATAAACCCAAAGCAACCACTGGGCATGGCAGCAAGGGCGGGTAGGTCTAACACAATGGCCCATCCCATTGCCAAATACAAAGCTGTATACAAAATACGGGGTGCATTCAACCAAACCAGTTTTATCAAAATTCCTATGACTGCCACACCCCACATTGCCCCTAAAAAAGTTAATGCCTTTGCCCTGTCCATATATGCCAAACATACAGGAGTGTAGCTTCCAGCAATAAGCACATAAATCATGGCATGGTCTAGCTTTCGCAGTCGCAGCAAGCATTTTTCTCCTGCCACAACAAAATGGTATACACTGGAGGCAGAATACAAGGCAACCAAGGAAAGCCCGAATACTGCCGCCCCCACAACCACTATGCCGGAACTTTTGGAGAGGATTCCCCACACCACCATCAATACAGTGGCAATGGTACTTGCCAATGCTCCCCAAAAATGGGTATAGCTGGACATTGGTTCTCTCGCCTTTTGTGCAAAAAATCGACTCATATCATCACTCCCATCCAAAAAACTCTTTTATCTGGTTATTAAAACTATTTTATATAATTATAGTATCGCTTTTCCTTTTTAAAGTCAATACAAGGTCTACATGACATAAATTTTTTACTTTTTTCTTAAATTTTCCAAATTTATGCCTTCAATATTTGACATCCCTCTTTCAATAGTAGTATTATTATATGCAAGTGCCCATTCCTGTGCCGCTGGCCATGCGGTCAGGCAGCACTGGGCGGCATCAAACAAAAAAGGTTGTGATTTTAACAATGTCCCTTTTAGATAAAATCTTTGGCACCTTCTCGGACAAGGAATTAAAACGCATTCGTCCTCTGGTAGACCAAGTCTTTGCGTTGGAGCCAAAATATCAGGCAATGTCCAATCAGGAATTGCAGGCTGTGACCCCTGCCCTAAAACAACGCCTTGCCAATGGCGAAACACTGGACGATATTCTTCCCGATGCCTATGCCGCCTGTCGAGAGGCAAGCTGGCGTGTATTGGGCATGAAGCACTTCCGTGTGCAGGTAATCGGTGGTATTGTGCTGCACCGCCGCAACATTGCCGAAATGCGCACTGGTGAAGGTAAAACCCTTGTGGCTACTTTGCCCGTATACCTAAATGCTCTTGCTGGCGAGGGTGTACATGTTGTTACTGTCAACGGCTACCTTGCCCGTCGTGATAGTGAGTGGATGGGTAAGCTCTACCGCTTTATGGGTTTGTCGGTTGGTTTGGTTATTGCAGGTGTAACCCCCGAACAGCGTAAAGTTGCCTATCAGTGTGATATTACTTATGGTACCAACAACGAGTTTGGCTTTGACTATCTGCGGGATAACATGGTTACCTATAAGCAACAAATGGTACAGCGTGGCCACGCCTTTGCCATTGTGGACGAGGTGGACTCCATCCTGATTGATGAGGCTCGTACTCCCTTGATTATCAGTGGAGCGGGCGGAGAAAGCAGCCAGTTGTATCAACAGGCAGATACCTTTGCTCGCAAGCTGCGACACATCACCCAGTTGGAACTGGAGGCAAAGGAAGCAGAGGTTGTTGAAAAGGCAAAAAAAGACTCGGCTGTTATGGCACACTTGGAGAAAATTGGCTACCCGCTCTATGAGCGTTCTGACCGTATCAGCAATGATATGCGTTTACAGGCCATCCAAGAAGAATTTGATTACGTTGTAGACGAAAAACAACGAATTGCCACTTTGACTATGTATGGCATTAAAAAGGCAGAAGCCTTTTTCCATGTAGAAAACATTGCCGATGCTGACAATATGGAATTGCTACACCATGTAAATCAGGCAGTAAAAGCCCATGGTGTTATGAAACGTGATGTAAACTATGTGGTAAAGGATGGCGAGGTTATCATTGTTGATGAGTTCACCGGTCGTTTGATGGTAGGCCGCCGTTATAATGAGGGTCTGCACCAAGCCATTGAAGCCAAAGAAGGTGTAAAGGTTGCCAGCGAAAACCGCACAGTTGCCACCATCACCTTCCAGAACTACTTCCGTATGTATAAAAAGCTGGCTGGTATGACTGGTACTGCTTTGACTGAGGCAGAGGAATTCCGTGAAATTTACGGGCTGGAGGTTGTTACCATTCCCACCAACAACCCCATTCAACGAAAAGACCTGCCTGATTCCATCTACAAAACCGATGCTGCAAAATGTGCCGCTGTGGTAGAACAAGTGGTAGAATGCCACCAAAAGGGCCAGCCTGTTCTGGTTGGTACTGTAAGTATCGAAAAGAGCGAACACATCAGTGCCTTGCTAAAGCGTCGTGGTGTTAAACACGAAGTATTGAACGCCAAATACCACCAAAAGGAAGCCGAAATCGTTGCACAGGCTGGTAAACTAAATGCTGTAACCATTGCCACCAATATGGCTGGTCGTGGAACTGATATTAAACTGGGTGGTAATGCCGAATATATGGCAAAAGCAGCCATGGCAAAGGAAGAATACTCAGAAGAATTGATTGCAGAGGCAGATGGTCACGGCGATACCGACAACGCCGACATTTTGGCTGCTCGTGCCCGTTACAATGAGCTGTATGAAAAGTTTAAGCCAGAGATTGAGCGAGAAGCGGAAGAGGTTCGCAATATTGGCGGTTTGTACATCATTGGTACCGAACGCCACGAAAGCCGCCGTATTGATAACCAGCTTCGTGGTCGTGCCGGTCGTCAGGGTGACCCCGGTTGCAGCCGTTTCTTCCTGTCTATGGAAGATGACCTCATGCGCTTGTTTGGCGGCGAGAGAATGCAACAGATGATGTCCTCTTTGGGTGTAGAAGATGATATGCCCATTGATAGCAAAATTGTTTCCAATGCGCTGGAAAGTGCTCAGAAAAAGCTGGAGGGCCGCAACTTCCAAACCCGAAAGAGCGTGCTTTCCTTCGATGATGTTATGAATACCCAACGTAAAACCATCTATGCACAGCGTCAGGAGATTCTGGAAGGCAAAGACCTCTCCGAAAGTCTGCATAACATGATGGAGGAAACCATCAAAGCTAATGTGGCACATTATACTGTTGGAGATAATCCTGAAGAATGGAATCTGGAGGGGTTGCGTCAGCACTATCTCAACTGGCTCACCCTGCCCAACGACTTCCAGTATAGTTCCGAGCAATTGAAAGACTTAGACCCCACCGAGCTGAGCGAGCTGCTTATCACACGAGGCAATCAGGTACTTGCTGCTAAAGAATCTCGCTATGGCAGCCCTGTTATGCGTGAATTTGAGCGTATTTGTTTGTTGCAAAACATCGACAGCAAATGGATGGACCACATCGACAATATGGACCAACTGCGCAAAGGTATTTATCTGCGCAGCTATGGACAGAAAGACCCTGTTGTGGAATATCGCTTAGAGGGCTTTGAAATGTTTGATAGCATGGTAGACAGCATCCGTGAGGACACTGTTCATCTGCTTTTGGCAGCAGAGCTTCGCACCGAGCGCAAGCAGGTAATGCAGCCTACCTCCACCTCTGGCGGCGGAGATGACACCGAGGCAAACCAGCCTGTGAAGGCAGGCCCCCGCATTGGCCGCAATGATATGTGTCCCTGTGGCAGTGGCTTGAAGTGGAAAAAATGCACCTGTGCACAATATCATCCAGAAGGTGCTGTTTCCAACTAATTTCTTTTTCCATTCCACCGTGTTGCTTTTTGGCACAAACAGAACTCTTACGGGCAGCAGGCTTTTCCGTTGCCCGTTTTTTCTGAAAAACACCAAAAAGCAGATGGTTTTTTGTCCGGCCTTTTTTGTTGCCGTTACCAACAGAAAAGGAAAATCTTTGGGCAATTTTGCCCCCACCCTATCCCCTTTTGTTTGCCGTGTTTGCAAAAGTGGAATAGCTTTGTAACAAAATAAGGAGGAACTATGAACACGAAAACCATTCCACGTAGCCGACTTTCTCGCTGGAAGGGCTTGTGGAACATTGCCAAAGGTAGCCGCCTTGCCTGTGTGGTTGCCATTTTTTGCACTGCCGTAGCAGCCGGAGCAAGTTATCTCACTCCCTTGGTAGTCAGTTTTACAGTGGATAGTGTAATTGACACCCAGCCTATGAAGTTGCCTTCTGGTCTGCTGCATCTTGTGGAGCAATGGGGCGGACGGGAATTTTTAATGGCAAACTTGTGGGTATGTGCCTTGGCTGTGCTGTGTGTTAGTGCTGTCAATGGGTTATTTACCTATCTTCGGGGCAGATATGCCGCAAAAATGGGAGAAGGCATTTCCCGTTCTTTGCGCAATCGTCTATTTTATTGCCTTTCCCATGCCCCCTATTCTTGGCACAAAGCCAGCCAAACGGGAGATTTAATTCAGCGTTGTACCTCAGATGTGGACACTGTACGGAGGTTTATTCAAAACCAGTTGATTCAGGTTCTACGTACCATCTCCATGGCTGTGGTTGCTATCTCCATTATGCTGCCTATTAGTGCTCCTCTCACAGTCGTGGCGGTGTGCTTGTTGCCTATATTGGTTATTTTTTCTTTTGTGTATTCCAAAGGGGTGCAGAAGCATTTCACCACTGTGGATGAGGCGGAAGGTGCTTTGACCACCGCCCTACAGGAAAATCTCACAGGTATGAGAGTTGTACGAGCCTTTGCCCGACAAAAACAAGAACTGGAAAAATACACCGCACTAAACAAGCATTTCCGCAAAGTGAGCCTAAAGCTAAATACTCTGATGGCACTGTATTGGGGAATGTCCGACTGCATCGGATACTTACAAATTGCACTGGTTTTGGTCAGTGGTGTATTTATGGCAGCAAGTGGGCAGGTAACTACTGGTAATGTAATCTTGTTTACCAGCTATGCAGGAATGTTAACCTTTCCTATGCGTCAACTGGGAAGAATCCTTGCAGACTTGGTTATGGCAGATGTAGCACTGGGACGATTGGAAGAAATTCTTGCAGCTCCCCAAGAGCAAGAGCCGGGTAAGGCTTTGCGCCCTGCCATCCAAGGGAATATCGACTTTGAACAGGTTTGTTTTGGCTATGAAGACGACCACCGAGAGGTGTTGCACAACATTAACTTTTCGGTAAAAGCAGGGCAAACAGTGGGCATTTTGGGCAGCACAGGAGCTGGAAAATCCACCTTAGTCCATCTTCTACAGCGGCTTTACCTGCCTACCAGTGGGCGGATTTTGCTGGATGGTACTGATATTCGGGATATTGAAAGCCAGTATCTTCGTAGCAATATTGGTATTGTTTTGCAAGAGCCTTTTCTGTTTAGCCGTACCATAGGTGAAAATATCTCTTTGGCAAATCCTCAAGCTACTCCAGAAGAATACTGTGGGGCTGCCCGTACCGCCTGCATTCATGATGTTATCACCAGTTTTCAGGATGGCTATGAAACTATGGTTGGAGAGCGAGGAGTCACACTATCTGGTGGACAAAAGCAGCGTGTTGCTATTGCTCGTATGCTGGTACAAAACACCCCTGTTTGTATTTTTGATGACTCCCTCAGTGCAGTGGATGCCGAAACAGATGCTTCTATCCGCACTGCTCTAGCTGCTCGAAACACTGGAACCACCTTTTTAATCAGCCACCGCATTTCTACTCTGCGGCAGGCAGATTTGATTTTAGTATTGGAAAAAGGGCATATTGTCCAGCAAGGAACCCATGACCAACTTGCACAACAGGAGGGCTTGTATCGCCGTATCTGCCTCATTCAAAACGAACTTGATGAGCCACAGGAAGGAGGCGATGCTGTATGATGCAAGAAAAAACCTACAACGACCAAAAAATTGACCTGCGGGTTTGGAAACGGCTGGTATCCTACGCCTTGCGCAGCAAAGGGCGGGTTATCACCACCATGGCAGTAATGATGATGGTGGCAGTCATTGACCTTGTATATCCTTTGATGACCCGCTATGCAATCAACAACTTTATCCTTCCCCAAAATACCAATGGGGTTTGGCTATTTGGGGCATTGTATCTTTTGTTGGTGCTGATGCAAAGTACCGGAGTGTTTCTATTTGTACGAGGTGCAGGTAGACTGGAACGGGATATTAGCTTTGATATTCGACAAGAAACCTTCACCAAACTGCAACAGCTTTCTTTTAGTTTTTATGACACCACCAGTGTAGGCTGGTTGATGGCTCGCATGGGAAGTGATGTTGCCCGTATTTCCGAGATGATTGCATGGAGTATTATCGACCTAATGTGGGGCGGCTGCTTCGCCTTAGGTGTTGTGGTAATTTTGCTTTCCCTCAACTGGAAGCTGGGATTATTGGTGTTAATTGTTACCCCGGTGTTGGCTGTATTGTGTGTGATATTCCAACGAAAAATTTTGGTGCAGCAAAGAAATGTTCGCAAAGTGAACAGCCGTATCACTGGTTCCTTTAACGAGGGGATTATGGGGGCTGTTACCACCAAAACCTTGGTACGGGAGCAGGCTGCACAAGAGGAATTTTCCCAACTCACCGGGGAGATGTATCAATCCAGTTTACGAGCTGCCAGCCTAAGTGCTCTCTTTACGCCTTTGGTGTTTAATCTGGGTGCCATTTCGGTGGCATTGGCTCTTTCCGTAGGTGGAAATATGACCCTTTCTGGCTGGATGGATTTGGGCACCTTGGCGGCCTTTGTCAGCTATGCAACCCAACTGTTTGACCCCATCCAACAGCTTGCCAACATTTTGGCAGAAATGCAGTCTGCACAGGCAAGTGCGGAGCGTGTAATAGATTTGATGGATACACAATCCGACATTGTGGACAGCCCTTCCATAGTAGAAAGCTATGGCGACCTATTTGAAGGAAAAAAGGAAAATTGGCCCCCCATTGTAGGAAAAGTGGAGTTTCGGGATGTAACCTTCCGCTACAAAACAGGGGAAACTGTTTTAAAGCATTTTAATTTGACAGTAGAACCGGGGCAAACCATTGCATTGGTGGGGGAAACCGGTGCCGGAAAATCTACCATTGTCAACTTGGTTTGTCGTTTTTATGAACCTTCCGAAGGTGAAGTATTGATTGACGGCACAGACTACCGCAACCGTAGCCAGCTTTGGTTGCAATCCAGTCTTGGCTATGTATTGCAAGCCCCTCATCTGTTTAGTGGTACTGTGGCAGATAATCTGCGGTTTGCAAAGCCCAATGCCACAGATGAGGAAATCCGCAAGGCTGCCCAGATGGTACATGCCGAAGAATTTATCCTAAATTTGCCCGGCGGCTACAATGCACAGGTTGGCGAAGGTGGTGGCAAGCTATCCACAGGACAAAAGCAACTTCTTAGCTTGGCTCGTGTGCTCCTTGCCGACCCTAAAATCTTTATTTTGGATGAGGCAACCTCCAGCATTGACACCGAAACCGAAGCCCTGATACAAGATGCTATCCAAACTGTTTTGGCAGGACGTACCAGTTTTATTGTGGCTCATCGTCTTTCCACCATTCGCAGTGCACACCGCATTTTGGTGATTCGGGCAGGTACTATTATTGAAAGTGGCTCTCACGATGAATTGATGAATCAAAAGGGTGCTTATTATAGCCTATATACCCATCAATACCGCAACGAAGCCACACAAGCTATTATGCAATAACAAAAAGAGAGGTGAGCAAAAAGCTCTGCAATTGTCAAGCAAAAGTAGACACAGAAAAATAATTTAGAGGAAGCCCCGTTCGGTCCTGTACTGAACGGGGCT
>CALWZC010000015.1 GCA_944385935.1 uncultured Anaerofilum sp. | reverse complement strand
GATGCTGCTACGGATTCCATTGGTGTGTTGGGATATGCCACGGGTGACCGCTTGCAGGACTTTCCTGTTCCCTCTACAGTTGCTTGCGAAATGCTGCTAAAAAAATTATCTGTATGTACAGATACCATCATCTTGGATGTTGGTAGCCGTATATTTGATAAACTTTCTGTTGTTGCCTTGCAGCAAGCATATAAAACTATTATTTGCATCGACGGTACACTAAAATCAGAGGCTTGGCTTGCAAATCTGCAAAAGCCTGATCACTGCATCACTGTAGCAAATCGTTTACATTCCACACTTAATTCAAACGCCAATTTACTACTCCCCTTTTTCCCTGACCTAATGCAACAAAACGAGGAAATGAGATGCTTTCAAGCATTTAATCCAATTCAAAAAAAGTTGCACCAATTATCGGATAAGTTAAAAGTAAGCAGTGATAAAACATGAATGTGATTCAGGATATAAAAGAAACCGTTTCCATTTTGCAGTGTGCGGAAGAATTAGGTTATCATCCATTGCATACGGGAAACTCTTGGAAATTAAAGGAACATGATAGTTGTGTAATCCGTATTAACAACCAAGGAAAAGAAGAATTTTTTTGGAATTCTAGAGGGTTGCATGGAGATGTTATTGACTTTTATATAGCAATGACAAACTGTTCTATTCAACAGGCAGTTCAAAGCCTTTCTCACCATTCCCCAAGTCCTCCAAAATATAGAAATCTTTATAATGCCACAGAAAAACAACCTCATGTTCCATTTCATCTTCCAGATTCCGCCCCTAATAACAAACGGCTTTTTGCCTATTTGTGTAAACGTGGAATACACCCTGTTTTAGTTTCTACACTTTTAAAACAAAAACAAATTTTTCAGGACACCTTTGGAAATGTGGTTTTTACTGGAAAAGACCCCGTTACACATCAGGCAGCATTCGCTTGTTTAAGAGGTACATCGCCCCAAAAACAATTTAGGATGGATATTCGAGGTAGCAAAAAAGAGATTGGATTTTATTTAAATCTATACACTCAAAATCTACCATCGAAATTATTTGTCTGCGAATCTCCAATTGATTGTCTTTCTATCGCTACTTTGCTAATGCAGCATAAACCCAACTTGAAAGACTACGCATTTCTTTCTCTTGGAGGAACGGCGTTAAATGCGCTAGAGTACCACATTCAAAAAAATCCCCATTTAAATACTATTTATTTATGTCAGGACAATGACCCTGCGGGACATAAAAGCCGCACAAATGCACGAAACAAGCTGCAAGAAATGGGATTTACAGGAAAGGTAATCGACAAAATCCCACTTTCTAAAGATTTTAATGAAGATTTACAAAACCAACTAAATCCAAAAAAGGAGGAAATAATTGTGAGCTTAGACCTTAGTGAACAAGCCATTCAAGTACAAATCAAGGGAATGGAAATCACTGCACAGCTAGTTTGGAATATTATCAAATCCCTTGTGGAAAATCAGTCAAAGCTTGCACAAGGAAAGCAATCCCTTTCTAAATTAAATCTTCAGGGCAAAGAATTACAAAGTGTCAACATTGCCTCAGAAGATTTAAAAAATCTGCAACAACATTTAAAACAGTATGCTGTTGATTTTAGTATTAAAAAAGACCCTCAAAGTAACCAGTATGCTGTTTTTTTTAAGAGTCAAGATATTGAACGTGTATATCTTGGACTTAAAAAATGTGTAAAACAGTATTCTCAAGAAATGCAACCCTCTGTTAAACAGCCCTTGGAGCAAACCACTGAAAATACCGAAAAAAACATTGAACAAAATCAAGAAGCTGAAAAAAGCACCTCACAAGCCACCCAGCAGCAACCTGATTCCATTCAGATAACTACCAGCGAAAAATTCTCCCACAGTATAAAACCACCTATCAAACAAACATTGGAGCAAGCTGCTGAAAAAGCAAATGAGCACAACCAAACAGTAAAGGAACAAGCTGCACAGCAACAACTTCCTACTAAACAAAGTAACCGCAGTGAACAGGTACGATGAAAAAACTGTCTTTACTTTTTTCTATTCTTATATTGGTTTGTTCTGTTATTGTTGGTTTAATTGCTAATCGTTTTGCTTTTCTATTTTCTTTATCTAGTGGCACTCCAATAGAAAGAATCAATGTTGTTTTTTCAGCTTTGTCTGATTCCTTACTGCAACATCCGTTTTTTGTAAGTGTTGACAAAGTACATCTTTTTTCAATGCTGAGTGGTATTTTTATCGTTTGGCTTTTTTTTCTGTATCATCTTTCCTTTTCGAAAAATTATATGAAAGGACAGGAACATGGTAGTTCGAAATGGGGTAATAACAAAGATATTAAACCATTAAGGAGTTCTTGCTCTGATATGAACATTCCTCTTTCCGCAACCGAACAAATCACCCTTGGAAAAGCCAAAAATTTTGAAGCTGACCGAAATAAAAATGTTTTGGTTATTGGTGGATCTGGTTCAGGAAAAACATATTCCATTATCAAACCATCCTTGATGCAACTTCATTCTTCCTATGTTATCACCGACCCAAAAGGTACCATCCTTCCTGATACCGGCTATCTATTTGCAAATAACAACTATCAAATACGCACATTCAATACAATTGATTTTTCCAAAAGTTTGCATTACAATCCGCTAGCCTATATTCGTAACGAAAAAGACATTTTAAAAGTTGTGAATGTTTTAATGGAAAATACAAGCGGAGATGGTAATCAATCTGGTGATAAATTTTGGAAAGATAGTGAAAGACTCTTGTATACTGCGTTAATTGCCTATCTTTGGTATGAAGCACCACCAGAAGATTGCAATATTCCATCTATGATTGATATGTTGGAAAGTTGTGAAGTGCACGAAGATGATGAAAATTTCAAAAATGCTCTTGATATTCTTTTTGAGGAACTGGAACAGGAAAAGCCAAACTGCTTAGCAGTAAAACAGTATAAAAAGTTTAAACTAGCAGCGGGTAAAACATTGAAATCTATCTTAATTTCTTGTGCTGCTCGATTAGCTCCGTTTGACATTTCTGAACTGCGAGAAATTATGCAGTATGATGAACTGGAACTTGACCAAATTGGTGACCATAAAACAGCATTTTTTGTCATTATGAGTGATACAGACAGTACATATTCTTTTTTGATTGCAATGATTATGTACCAAATGTTTAATCTGTTGTGCGAAAAAGCTGACAACGAATACGGTGGTAAACTTCCATTTCACGTTCGCTGCCTACTTGATGAGTTTGCCAATATTGGTAAAATACCTGATTTTGAAAAACTTATCTCCACTATTCGCAGTCGGGAAATTTCTGCCACAATTATTTTACAAAGTTTGACACAGATTTCAGCTGTATACAAAGATAATGCGGAAACCATTATTGATTGTTGTGATACTGTAGTCTTTTTAGGTGGCAAATCCACAAAAACAACAAAGCAACTTTCTGAAATGATAGGAAAAACTACAATTGACACACAAAATGTCAACGAAACAAAAGGTCAAAATGGAAATTATAGCTTGAACAACGGAATTATAGGCCGTGATTTAATCGACCCCTCCGAAATCAGTCGCCTAAAGCGTAAAGAATGTTTAGTTCTTATTACAGGACTTCCGCCATTCAAATCACACAAATATCCCACCAATAAGCACAAGCGTTTTCATCAAATTGCCGATGGCGGGGCTTCTATTTTTGATATTCGTGAGTACATATCAGAGTTAGACTCTCATTTTTTGGATACTGTTTCGGAGGTTTCTGTTATTGATGTTTCACAACTAATTCCAAAAGAAAATATTGATGAAGAAAGAGGTTTATTTTAATGGATTTATTAAAAAATGTTCTAGACTTGATTACTAAATTTGTAACAATTGGTGGTGGTCTTTGGGCTGTTTGGGGTGTAGTCATTCTTGGTGGTGGATTAAAAGATAAAAATGGCCCTGCACTTCAAAGTGGTATCTGGCAAATTATCGGTGGAATTATGATTATAGTAGCTGCTGGATTATTCTCCTCTGTAATTGTTGCCTAACATACACTTATCACCACACTTCCAAAAGGAAAAGAAAATAGAACTTTTCTTTTCCTTTTGATTGATTAAGGAGAACTTACGTGTAAAATGTTTAAAAATTTATTGATTGATTGGGTCACACAAATATACGACCAATTTTCTAATATCGGGCAAAATGGATTTTTATCAATGAATCTATCTTCCTTCAATCCCACCTTATATTCCTACATAAAAGTTGTTATGTCCAGTGTTGTAATGCCAGTTGCTTATGTAGTTCTTGCTCTATTCTTTATTCTTGAATTACACAAAGCCAGTGTTCGAATTGATTCATCTGGTGGTGGAACTTCATTCGGTGCTGAAATAATTTTCAAAGTAATGTTTCGTCTAGTTTTATGTAAACTTGCAGTAGATAACTCTTTACTGTTTATGGAAGCAGTGTTTCAAATTGCCCAAAAGCTGATTTTAGGAATTTCAGGTGTGATTGCATCTGGTTCTGTATCTACTGGAGATGGTCTTTCCATTGCCATTCAAGAAATTCAAGGGATGGGACTAGGTGAACAAATTGGTACATTGATTCTGTTTTCAATATTAAGAATTGGAATTTTTTTGATTTTAGGGCTGGTAAATATTATTTGTATTTCCAGATTCTTAGAAATTTACATCTTTATTGCCATTTCCCCTATTCCACTTGCGACCTTTCCTTCTGACGAACTCAGCCAAATTGCAAAAAATTTTTTGAAGAACTTTTCTGCTGTTTGTTTACAGGGGGTTTTTATTTATTTAATTCTTTCCTTCTTTCCGATTTTGGTAAGCACAAATATTTTGGGAACCTTGAATGTTTACTCTCTTTTTCTATACTCCATTCTTTTGGGACTTGGGATTTTTGGTTGTGGAAGATTGGCAAAAAGTATCTGTAATGCAGCATAAAAGGAGGAAAGTCAATGTCTATTAGTGTTTCTATCCCAAAAGAAATCACAGATTATAAAGAAAAAATTATCTTCAGTCTTTCTTTACGAGAGCTGATTTGTTTGATTAGCGCAATTGTTCTTGGAACTGCAAGCTATGCCTTTTGCACTCAAATTCTAGACCTCTCATCTGAAATTACTGGTTACCTTGTAATTCTTTTTTCCGCTCCACTCTTAGCTGTTGGATTCATACGAAAAGATAAACTTCCTTTTGAAAAATATGTTGCTTTTCGAATGGCACACTTTTTTTCACAAAAACAATTTTCTTATGCAACACAGCAAAACTACTTTGATATTCAATCTGAGATCAACGAAAGGAAATTCTGCAATGTTCAACTTTCTCGCAAAAAAACAACTAAACGACCCGAAGCTGATATCTTCTTTACAAACCAAGCCAAGCGAAATCGAAAACGCAAACAAGCCCTTCTCAACATTCGGGCTGCAAAAAAAGAATTTAAACAAGCCCGTACATAAACAGACTGCTCCAAAAAATACACTTGATATCATTCATTACAACCAAATGTTTGAAGACGGAATCTGTGAAATTGAAAATGGACTTTACAGCCGCAGTTTTTTGTTTTCTGATATCAACTATCAAACCGCTGGCACTGAAGAACAGGAGAGCTTCTTTCTTCGCTACTGTGCACTTTTAAACTCTTGCAGCAGTTCTGTCCATTTACAGATTAATATTTTCAATCGAAGAATTGACAAGGAAAAATTCCAGAATAATATGCTTATCCCTTTAACCAAAACAGAGGATAGGTTAAATCAATACCGCAAAGAAATGAATACAATGCTTGCACAAAAAGCATTAGAAGGTCAGAATAGCATCATTCGTGAAAAATACTTTACTTTCTCTGCCAAAGCACCTTCTTATGAAGCAGCAGTTTCTACTCTCGCAAGGGTAGAAACTGACTTTATACGCCACTTCAAATTATTAGGCTGTGATATATCTGTACAAACAGGAACACAACGACTAGAACTTTTACACAGCATTTTACGTCCGGATGATAGATTCTGTTTTGATTATCGTATGCTTTTGCAATCTGGTCTTTCCACCAAGTCTTTTATTGCTCCCTCCAGCTTTGATTTTACTGCCAAAAATTCTTTTTGTTTTTCAGACAACTTTGCACAAGTTCTTTTTCTCCGTGAACTACCTGCAGAGCTTGCTGACAAGCTCATTCGAGAACTTTCAGAACTCCCGATTGATATGAACATCACAATTCACATTCAAAATGTCGAACAAGCTCAGGCATTGGATATGGTTCGCAGCAAACTGGCATTCATGGAAATGGAAGTTACCGGAAAGCAAGACCAAGCAGTGCAGCAAAACCGAAATACAGAGCTTGCCATTCCAATGGAAACCAGAAGAAGTTATGAAGAAGCTACAAAGTTACTTGACCTGTTGGAAAATAAAAATCAAAAGATGTTCAGAGTGACTCTTTTAGTGTACACTTATGCAAAAACAGCTGCACAACTTCAAGATAACTCCTTAAAAATCATAGCTGCTGCACGTTCCAACAATGTTGCTTTCGATTTTCTTGATTTCCGCCAGCGACAGGCACTCAACAGCATTCTCCCATTAGGGAAAAATCATATTTCCATTGAACGCACTCTCACCACAGCCTCTACCGCTGTTTTTATCCCGTTTACTACAATGGAATTGTATCAAAAAAGTGGGATGTATTATGGGTTGAATGCACTTTCACGCAATTTGATTTTCTTTAATCGCTACTCGTTGAAGGCACCCAATGGTGTAATTCTAGGTACCCCCGGTTCAGGAAAAAGTTTTGCTGCTAAACGGGAAATACTCAATGTACTTTTAAATGATCCCAATGCTGAAGTTTTAATTATCGACCCCGAACGAGAATATACAATGCTTGCAGAAAATCTGGATGGAGAAATTGTACACATTTCTGCTGGTAGTAAATGCTGCATTAATCCTATGGATTGCTCAATGGATTATGCAGATGATGAGGAACCACTCCAACTAAAATCAGAGTTCATTTTGACTATATGTGAACTTTTGGTCGGTGGAAAACAGGGGTTGAGCGGTGCACAACGCTCAATTGTTAGCCGTGCTTGTAAAATTTGCTATCACCCATATTTTGCAAATCCAAAAAAGAATAAAATCCCAACTTTGCGTGATTTTTACGAGGTTGTTAAACAACAACCTGAACCAGAAGCAAAAAGTCTTGCCCTAAATCTTGAGCTTTATATTGAAGGTACACTGTCCGTATTTGCAAACAGAACAAATGTTGATACTTCAAAACGCCTTGTTGTATTCGATGTGCGGGATTTAGGAAAACAGCTACGCACTTTTGGTATGATTGTCGTATTGGATCAGATTTGGAACCGGATTACACAAAATAGAGCAATTGGAAAAAGAACTTGGATTTACATTGACGAAATTCAACTCCTTTTTTCTAATGAATACAGCGCAAACTACTTTTTTGAATTGTGGTCTAGAAGTAGAAAGTGGGGTGCCGTTCCTACAGGAATTACTCAAAATGTGGAAACTTTGCTCCTTTCGGATTTGGCTCGGAGAATGCTTTCCAACAGTGACTTTATTTTAATGCTTAATCAGTCTGCCAATGACCGTATGGAACTTGCACATCTGCTAAACATCAGTGATGAACAACTTTCTTTTGTGACAGGAACAGAACCTGGAAGTGGTCTTTTATTTGCTGGAAACTCTATTGTTCCTTTTGTCGACCGATTCCCCCAAGATACCGAATTATATCGGATGATGACAACTAAAATTGAAGAAGTTTCACCACAAGGAGGAAGATAAACTGTGCCCGAAACACAATACTCTCTTTCTGAAAAACAGAATCTCAAACAACCAATTTTGTCGGATAAAGAGCGTTTTGCTCTGTACCAACAGTCAATCAAAAATCCTTCTCTGGATACCATTACATCATCTGTCCATAATTCCTCTGAAATAATCCGAACGCAACTGCCAAACAATAACAGACATCTTTTTGACACATCTTCCAATTCTCCTATAACACCTAATACAGCATCACCAATATCTTCCATTTTGTTTCATAGTCAGAATGATACACCACAAATACCCCCTTCCTCTTTACATGATCCCTTACATTCTGTTACTAGCTCTTTTCCTATCAACGCCAAAATTGAACTTTACACACACACTTCTTCCTTAAACCCTGTTACTGTTTCCTTTTCCCTTAGTCCAAACAGTAAAGAACCTCAAAGGTATAGTCCTTCTCTGCATTCTCCTTTGAATCCTATTGCTGACTCTTTTCCACTTAGCCCAAACAGCAAACCTCAAAGGTATAATTCTTCTCTGCATCCTCCTTTGAATCCTGTTGCTGACTCTTTTCCTCTTAGCCCAAACAGTAAAGAACCTCAAAGGTATAACCCTTCTCTGCATTCTCCTTTGAACTCTGTTGTTAGGTCTTTTCCTCTTAATCCAAACAACAAATTTCATAAACACCACTTTACAACACATTCTGTGGGTTCTGTAACTTCCAAAGTGAAAAAATCTTACATAAGTTCCGTATTAAAACGACAGACTGCTCAAAGGTACAAATCTTTTTTTATAAATAGACAATCTTCGGAAGATACTACAACTAGTGAACAGGCAGCCTCATTGGTTTCTCAAAAATTCATCCAATCAGGACATTATTTGTTGAGAAAAGAAATTCGCAAAAACACCATTCTCTCTTCTGTCCTACATTCCAACACATCTCTATTTATAAAGCCCCATTCCAAACAGTCTTTTTCCCATTCTTCATTTACACCCCGAACTACTTCTGAAAGGCTAAAAGTAAAAATTTTTCACACCAAGCATCATGCCTACTCTACTTATCATTCAGGGAAAAAAATCTTTTTTGCTGCAAAAAAACTGTTTTCCAACCCAGTAGTTTTAAAAATCTCTGTTGTTTTTTGTTCTTGCTTGATAATTATGATTCTTTTCTTTTCGGTCATCTCTGCAGTTGTTGGTACTGTGTCCGGTTTCTCGCTAAAATCCGATAGCCAAACGCTTTCAGATACTTATTTATACATTACACAATTGGATGCAGAACTTGAAAACAAAATTCTAACAGAAGATACCAAGGTACATATTCCAGCAATTGATGTTTATCGCTACTTTCACAATGGAACAGAGGTTACCAAAGAAAGCATTTCTGCAGTTACTGACGCTGACCTGTTACTTGCTTATTTGGACAGCAAATATCAGGAATATACATTTGCTGAGGTAAAAAGTGAAATTGACACTATACATTCTTTTTTGTACCATATTACACCTATATACTGGACAGAGGAGCAAGTACACGAAGTTCCCACTTATGATCCAGTTACTGGCGAAATTATTATAGTACCACAAATACAGCAAATACAACATTTAGATCTTTATGTTATTTCCTCATCTTGGGAAGACTACTATACCCAAAACAAGGATTCTCTTTTGAATCCTGAACAGCAGCAACAATATGATGCATTAAAAGAAATTGGTGTATACACTTTTTCACAGCAGCTTTCT
This sequence comes from uncultured Anaerofilum sp., assembly GCA_944385935.1. Taxonomy (GTDB): domain Bacteria; phylum Bacillota; class Clostridia; order Oscillospirales; family Ruminococcaceae; genus Anaerofilum. The sequence continues at coordinate 47,481 of CALWZC010000015.1, read as the reverse complement.
ACCCCCTTTCCCCATGTTGACTGGTCGAAAGGGGTTTCTTCTCGTTGGGGCTGGAGAATACATCCAATTTCCAAGTCTTTGGAACAGCATTTGGGCCTTGACATTGCAATGCCGGCAAATACTCCCATTCATGCTTGCCACAGCGGAGTTGTTGTAACTGCTAATGACCCAGACGGATGGGGAAATTATATTAAAGTTGTTCAGCCAAATGGTGACTATACATTATATGGACATATGATGGCATTTGCTGTGGAAAATGGGCAAACCGTATCCTCCGGTGATGTAATTGGATTTGTAGGTAGTACTGGCATGAGCACTGGAAATCATCTTCATTTGGAATATCATAAACAAGGAAAAAATTTAAATCCTCTTATTTTTACTGAATGCGAAGTATCTTAACTGAAAGGACTATCATTATGACAACAATGGAAAAAATCAAAGACAGAGAGTCTAAAATTGCTGTTTGTTGTAAACGGATTGAAAAAGAGCAGCAAAAAATTAAACAGCTACAAACCGAAATTGAATCTCTGAAAAATCTAGAGATACAAGGACTTCTAAAAGAAAGTGAAATTCCTTTCGAGGAATTTGTAAAACGATTCAAAAATCTTACTACTAGACCTTCTTCTAATTAAATATTTTAAAGGAGCATCACTATGATTTTAATAATAGCTGAAAAACCATCTGTTGCATCAGAACTTGCCAAAGTTGTTGGTGCCCATAAAAAAGAACAAGGCTTTTTCTCTGGCAAAGAATATCTTGTTTCTTGGTGTGTTGGACATTTAATAGAGCTTGCTAAACCAGAACAATATGATGAATCCTTAAAAAGTTGGAAGTTGGATACTTTACCAATTATTCCTTCTGTTTATCAAACACAAGTGTGTTACAATACTTCTTCTCAATACCATATTTTAAAAACACTAATGAATCGGTCAGATGTTAATGAACTAATAGAAGCAACTGATGCTGGACGAGAAGGGGAATTGATTTTCCGCCTTGTCTATCATCAGGTAGAATGTAAAAAAACGTTTCGCCGGTTGTGGATTAGCAGTATGGAAGAAAAGAGTATCCTTGATGGTATGGCAAGTTTGAAAGACAGTGCTAATTATGATAATCTCTATCAAGCAGCATTTTGTCGCCAGAGAGCAGATTGGTTGATTGGTATAAATCTTACTCGCCTGTATTCCACAATGTACAATACAACTTTAACCTGCGGTCGGGTTCAAACACCCACTGTGCAAATGATTGTTGCAAGAGAACGGGAAATAAAACAGTTTACTCCTCAAACATATTATACTATCAGTGCCTGCTTTGAAACATTTAAGGCGTCTTGCAAAGCTGAAACCAAGCAACTTGCTACACAAATACTTGCTGACTGCAACACATCAACTGCTGTAGTTATCAAAAGCGAAAAGCAGCAAAAGACCGAATTGCCTACCCCACTTTATGATTTGACTGCCCTCCAGCGTGATGCCAACCGTTTACTTGGATACTCTGCACAGCAAACACTCGATTACCTTCAAAAACTGTATGACAATAAACTTGCTACTTATCCACGTACTGACAGTCGATATATTACAAAAGACCAAACAGAATCTGTAAAAAGGTTGCTGGATACCTTGCTTTCAAGTGGAATTTTTAAAACTTTAGTTTCAAAAAATTATAGTACTGAAAATGTAAAAATCAGTCAGATTGTCAACAACAAAAAAGTGACCGACCACCATGCAATTCTCCCCACTACTTCCATTACACCCGAAAAATTTCAACAACTTCCCAGTGGTGAAAAAAATATCTTCTTGTTAATAGCTTACCGATTGTTCAGCGCAGTTTATCTACCACACCAGTATTTTTCATCAAAGCTGGTACTTGATATTGCAGGGTACTCCTTTTCCGCATCGGGTCGGGAAGATATTCAGGAAGGATTTCAATTTGTGGAACATGAATTAAAAAAAGCTCTAAATCTTTCTCAATCAAAAACAGAATCTGAATCTTATTCTCATCTTCCTCCTCTTGTAGAAGGTTCTTCCCTAACAATATCTAAGATGTTTTGTGAAGAAAAAAAGACGAAACCACCCATTTCATATACTGAAGATACTCTTTTAAAAGCAATGGAAACTGCTGGAAAGAAGATTGATGATTCGTCCCTTCAGGACATTGCCAAAACTTGTGGACTAGGAACACCTGCCACAAGAGCAGGTATTATTGAAAATATCATAAAAACTGGATATATTCGACGAGAGGGAAAAAAACTGCTTCCCACAGAAACTGCTTACACATTTATTGACATTGTGGACCAAACCATAAAAGACCCCATCCTCACCGCAGAATGGGAAAAGCAACTTGCTGAAATTCAATCTGGTACACTTTCTGCTGACTGTTTTATGCAAAACATTTCTCAATTCATCCAATCTCTTGTACAAAAAACAAAGCAGTCTTATGCTGACAATCCAAACCATTCTATTTTCCAAAAGTGTGGCATCGCTGTTTGTCCCAAATGTGGAAAACAGGTTTTGGAATATCCAAAATCCTATTCCTGTGAATCTGGTAAAAATGGCTGTGGATTTGTTATCTGGAAACAAATTTCTCAAAAAAACATTTCCCAAACACAAGCTGTAAAACTGATTTCCAAAGGAAAAACTGACCTTATCAAAGGCTTTATTTCCAAAAATGGAAAGCCGTTTGATGCATATCTTGTTTTTAAAGAAGATAAAACAATTGGATTTCAATTTCCTTAATAATCTCGACTACACTCTTTTATATTTCCCATCTCTGTTTTTCAGCAGAGGTGGGATTTTTTTATTTTATCACATTTAAAAAATCAAAATCATTTACAACTAAAAATTTAAACATTTTTAGTACTAAAATAATATTGACATCTCTTTTTCTTTTTTATATAATAAATAAAAGAGATAACACCTCAAATGTATCTCCGCTGACCGATAGCGGAGACCAAAATAAATAATCGGGTTCAAATGCATCTCCGCTGACCGATGGCGGAGACCAAAATAAATAATCGGGTTCAAATGTTTTAGACTCTGTCACATGACAGGGTCTTATTTTTTTACATAAAGGTGAATTCTCATGCAACAGGAGATTTTTGTATTTATAAAAGATGAATTTTTCACAAAATACGACCAAAATGGATATTTAATGAGAAATAAAGGAGATAGACACAGCAGACCTTGTTTTCTTGCTTTTTCTGATAAAAAAGAACCTAATATTTTGTGGTGTGTTCCAATTTCTTCCCAAACTGAAAAATTTGAGAAAATTGTAAAAAGCAAAATAGCCAAACAACAAAAAAATGGAAATCATTCTCCCAAATGCAATACAATTCGTTTTGGAAATGTACTGGGCCATAAAAAGGCTTTTTTGATTCAAAATATGTTTCCAATTACAGCTACATATATTGCTTCGATTTATATGGACAAACAAACACATCACCCTGTTACTATTGAGCCATCTGTTGTCAAGGATATTATATCAAATAGCAAAAATATTTTGAAATTGGCTTACCATGGATATGATAATCTTATCTTTACCGATATTAAAAGTATTTATAATAGCTTAAAATTGGAACTTCAAGCAAAACAGCAAGACAATTCGATAATCCCAAAGTCTTATACAATGTCCAAAAAACCTCTTTCTATAAAAGAAAGAATTGATTCAGCTAAAAATAAAGCTGATTCATTTAACAAAACTTTTAGAAGCCCTTATGACCAAAAACAAAATTTAGAAAAATAATCTATCACCATTACACAGATATCCTCCCTTTTTTATTGCGGAAGGAGTTCTTTTTTGCCTTGTTTTCCCTTATCTGCTTTCTTCTTTATGCTTCTTTTCTGGCAAAGGGTAAGTAACCTCTGGAGAAAGTGTCTGTATAATCTGTAGTGCAGTTTTCATTTCTTTTAGGCGTTTTGTATCCTGTTTTATATTTGCCGACACTTCTGCTGCCTTTTGGTCTTGTGTTTTTACCATTTCTAAAACCTTGTCTAGATCTGCATCAGAGCTTATACCCATCTGTTCAAGTTTTTGGGCCGCATAATCAAAGGAGCGAAGTTCGCCTTGATATCTTGCATAATATTTTTCACGAAGAAAAAACATCTTTTTTTCATATTCCTGCTTTATAGGCAAATAATCCTGAAATGTTTTTAAACATTTCGCCACAACTTTATACTCCTGATTTTTTATAGTTAGATCTTTTAATTGTTGTTTCTCTTCCCTCAATTTTTGAGAAACTTTTTGAATATTTTGTTGTAAATCCTCTACTTGAGTAATGTTTTCACTTCGCAGTGTCAGCAAAACTTGAGCCATCTGTTTTGTCGCTGTCAGTTTGCTCTTTTTGTACATCCTATGAATCTGGCTATCATTTTCACTGTGTTTCAAGCTTTCTAAAAATATCTTTTCTGTTGTAATCCCCTTCTTTTCCAGTACAGAGGATAACAGACGTTTTTCCTCATCAGACTGCTCAATTCTTAGCAAAATATATTCTTTCGAATACTCCTGTCCAATAGTATCTCCCCGCACAAAACGTTTTTGTTCTGAATCCAAAACACGAAAAGAAATTCTTTTTCCATCTTTTATTTCAATATTTTGCTTAGAAAGCTCATGCTGAAATTCTTCATATGTTTTGCTTTTTAGGATGGCTTCATCAATAATCTTTTTTATTTTTGCTCTCCATTGTACTTTCTCCGCTCTGGTTTGTTCTTGACGTTTGATAACAGAAAGCCCATGTTCTTCACAAATTTTATCACTTTTTCTTCTCAACAATGCTGCCGTTTTGTACGGAACAGATTTGAACTTTTTGTAATCATAAAAGGATACTGCATTGAAAATAATGTGATTGTGAATTTGGCCTTTATCCACATGTGTTGCTATTACATATTCATATTTTCCACCCAAAACTTCATCTGCCCACTGTTTTCCTATTTCATGTGCTTGCTTTGGTGTACACTTATCCGAACGGGAAAAACTTTGAATCATATGATATGCCAAAATATTTGAACCACCTGTTTTAGTGTAATCCCCTTTCATCTGCTTAGCAAGAGCGGCGGTCATTTCAAATTCAACTGATGCAAACAATGGGTCGGTGTTATACCCTGAAACTAGAAGCTGTTGTTGGGTTTTATCTGGATTCTCAATATAATCTAATGCTTTGTTAAGCGTTCCTTTGATTTCCCATATTTTTGTATATGCCATTTCTACACAATCATTCCTTTATCATTTTTACTAATCGTTCGCTGACTGCACGCTTTACATTTGCATAATCGTTTTGTAAATCTTTTACATCTTCTGCATAAATATTTCTAGTTTCATTTACTCTCAAGGCAATCTGATTGATGTTTCTCGCCAAATTGGCCAACTCTTTTGTCAAAGATTTTAATTCTGAAAAATCTCGCTTTATCACATATCCATCAATTAGCATTTTTCTTGCATATGCCGAAAAATTGGTTGTTCCGATTTGCAGCATTTTTTCTCGTATCATTTTTTCTTCTTCCTCACTGACACGAACTGTCAAACGTATTTCTCTTTCCAAATTAGCCATTTTTCTATTGTTTCCTTTCTTCTTTTTTACAAAACAGGGGTTTGGGGATATTCCCCAAAATTGCATTTTTGCGCAAGATGTCACCATCTTGCAATGCTTGCTATCCTTCGTTAAGCCTCCCTTCGGCAAATCCGTTTTTTCATTTTTTCCAAAATCAACTTTCCTTTGCCTCAAGAAAATGAAAAAACCGCCATGCTAGCGGTTTTCCTTTTATCATTTTTCAAAATAGAGCTGTAATGCCTGTTGCACAATTTCGCCCGGTGTTTTTCCCTGCTGCATTGCACATTCTTTCATCAGATTATACTCCTCACTAGATAAGGTCAGCACAATATCGAATGCAGTACGTGCCAATGCAGATTTGTCTTTTTCCTTCTCCCCCTCTGCTGCCTGTATTCTCAGTGCCTTTGCTTGCTGTTTTGTCGGATATACTGATATTTGTACAGTTTGCTCCTGTATCGGTTTTGCTTTTCTACCCGCTCTACTTTTTTCAAAAGCCAATTCTTCACTCACCTGTATACTCTCAGCTATTGGCTCTGTTTTTTCCACAGGGGAATTAGTAACGCCTGCATTTTTTCCCAACAGAGACTCAAACATGCTATCTGTATTTACCCGATTGTTTTTTGCCATTTCTTACTTTTCCCCCTTCAAATATTCTTCCACAAAAGAGATATAATCTTCACTCACTGCTGAATTCTTTTTGTAACTTAATAGGTTAGTTTTTCTGCTCTGTGCTTCTTCTACCACAACTGAATTTCTGATAAATGTATTATACACAGGTACTTGCATATATTGGGCAAGTTTTTCTGTTAGTTCTTTCATGTCCTTATCATTATTCGTTCTGGGATTATATTTTGTCATTAAAATTCCAGCAATTTTAATCTTAGGATTACAATATTTCTTTACTTTTTCAATGGTATCATAAAGTTGTTTAATTCCTGTGGCGGCAAAAATTCCAGCAGTGGTAGGTACAATTACTTCATCTGCAGCTGTAAACGCATTAATGGTCAGTAACCCCAATGCTGGAGGAGTATCAATTACAATGTAATCATATTCCTGCATTACTGGTTCCAATTTTTCTTTTAATCTTTGCTCTTTTCCAATTTGTGAAATTTCCTGTTCTGCCGCTGCCAACATAATATTTGCGGGAATTATATCAAATACATCTAATTTCTGAACAACTTCTTTTGCTTCGGTTTCATTTTTCAAGAGTTCATAAACAGTTAGTTCGCTCATATTATCAGCACCCACACTGTCTGATAAATTTCCTTGTGGATCCATGTCTACTAACAAAACCGAAAAACCTTTTTGTTTTAATCCAGCAGCCAAAGCTGATGCTGTTGTTGTCTTTGCTACTCCACCTTTTTGATTTGCTGTTACAACCACCTTTGCCATTTTTATTCCTCATTTCAGTGAAAATTTATAGTACTTTAAATTTAAAATACTTTAATATGAAACATTTAAAAAACTAAAATCATAATATTTTATTTTACATTTTTTGTCAAGTAGTTCTACTTATGAAAAATAAATAAAAAAACAGCAGAAATGCCTGCTGGCAAAATCTACTGTTTTTTATATTTCCTTAATTAATGAAACTTTTAATATTCAGATACATTAAAATCGCTATCAATAAATTTGGCATACAAACCTATTAATTCATCACTACTGCTCCATGCCATATCTCCACTAATCTCAATATCATATGACAAAGGTATCTCATGCATCCTAATTTTTTTTGCGTCTTCCTCAGAGTAGAACAAAAATGGACTACCAACATCACTATGTACAAAAAAATCGCCTTGTAACCTTCCACAATGTTTACAGTGATTTGAATAATAAGTAGATTTTGTATGATTGGAATAGTCAACAAAAAAATTAAATCTTTCCTTCAAATACATAGTAACATTACTTGATATAAAATCGACATACGATATTAACTGAAACGAATCTTCACTCTGAAATATCGCATAATCTTCATCCATAACATAATAATTAGTCGCCAGAGCAATTACAGGTGTTTTCTTTTTACAGGCAAAACATTCTTTTTCTCCTTCTGCTACATAGAGATTGTCACATACGATTATATTAGATTTTTTATTAGCAAACCAATTTCTTAATTTATAATATCCCTTTTTATATGTCACATACCATCTTTTCAGTTCTGGATTCCACCTTGCACCAAGAGCTTTTACTTGCTCTTTTTCAGAATAAGAAACATTTAACAACAATGCCATCCAATAACTCCTCCAAGATAAGCTATTTATCTTTCACAAATTTATCTTTTTATTGACAATTCTGTGAAAGAACTATATACTAAAAAAGCGCAAAAGAAAAACCCCCGCAGCACACCGGAAAAGTTGACGCTTTATCCGAGTGCAGTCAACTTCAGCCCCAAACGACTTCGGTCAACTTGCGAGAGTTCTGTCTGATATTAAACCAGACACAAAACGATTTGTCAAGCACCAAATGCCAAAAACAAGGCTGAAGGGTGCTTTTTCTTTTGTTCGAGCCTATAGGCTCAAAAACCCTGAACCTTGACAAAGCTTTTATCTGATATTCGCCGTATCAAATAAAGCAATACTAACATAGTTGGTATACATTAGCCGCACTACACTGGCACACGTTGAAATACTGTGTCATGGGTGGGGAATGCTGTTGACAGCCTTGCAGCCTGTCACTGTGCCGAAACAGACACCGCAGCCTTCTCTGCACTTATGAGCGATTGAGCTGCCCACCGGGAAGTGGGAACAAGCAAACTGCCGTTGCTGGCGGTTCCATGTTGTGCGACGATTTCTCTTTCCTATTTTCTGCAACTTGCCTTCTGCTGAAAATAGGAATATAGGAATGTGCTTGAACTATATCGAACACATTCCTATATTTGGACATGGAGCTGCTAATGCGACTTGAACGCACGACCTCATCCTTACCAAGGATGTGCTCTACCTGCTGAGCTATAGCAGCTTACAAAAAAGCCCTGTCAGCTATTGCCAACAAAGCTTTGGCAGGGGCAGAAGGATTCGAACCCTCGGCACGCGGTTTTGGAGACCGCTGCTCTACCAACTGAGCTATACCCCTTTATCTTTTGCTGAGTGCCTTATTATCATACACAAAACAACAAGATTTGTCAATACTTTTTTCAAACTTTTTTCTAAAAAGCTTCTTTTTCATTCTACTGGCTTTTCCTTTACATGCCACAAAAAATCTTCTATAATAATAAGGTTAAGGTATTTTTTGTTATTTTATTTATAAAAATCAATGAGGAGTGTGCTCATGAGCCTGTCTTCCCTTGGATATTTTGCCCTGTTGCCTATCACAGCAGTGGTGTTTTATTTGGTTCCACACAAGCTACAAAATTGGGTGCTTGCTATTTCCAGCCTGATTTTTTTATCTTTTTCCCTCCCTTCTGGAACACAATGGTTTGTTCCCTTGGCAGCACTGTTGTTTGTAACAGCCATCACCTTCTTTTTGGCAAAGGCTATGCCCTCCAGCCATAGCAAAAAATCCCTTTTGTGGCTGGGAGTAGGTAGCTGTTTGGTTTTGCTGGCTGTGTTTAAATATTACAATGCCACTTTGCCGGTGCTCTTTGGTCCAGATATTTTTGTACAAGGTGCCCTTAAACTTGTCTTTCCTTTGGGAATTAGCTTTTATTCCTTTGCTGCTATCTCCTATTTGGTAGATGTGTATCGTGGAGATTTACAGCCGGAAACCAGCTTTGTGCGCTATTTTGTCTTTACCGGATTTTTTGCTACCATTTCCTCTGGCCCTATCTGTCGAGGTGGTCAACTTTTACCCCAACTGAGGCAGCCCCACACCTTTGATGCCCAGCGCACAGGGCAAGCTCTAAGGCTCTTTGCTTTGGGTCTGTTCAAAAAAGTGGCTATTAGTGATGTGTTGGCACTGTATGTCAATCAGGTATTTGAACAATATTCCCAGCGGGGTGCAATTTCTCTGATAGTTGGTGCTATTGGATACTCTTTTGTATTATACTTTGATTTTTGCGGCTACTCTGAAATGGCAAGGGCTTCTGGTTTGCTTTTGGGAATCCAACTTCCCGAAAACTTTAAAACCCCTTTTTTCTCCACCAATTTTTCTGTTTTTTGGAGCCGCTGGCATATTTCTCTTTCCTCTTGGCTGCAAGATTATGTATTTATGCCCTTAGTGTGGGGACGCTGGACAAGTCACCTTCCCATCATTGGAAAGCGGGTGCAAAACCCTCCTATGATTTCCAGCGTGGCAATGGTGTTTTTTCTTTCGGGGTTTTGGCATGGCAGCACCCTTCCCTTTATAATTTGGGGAACTTTGCAAGCGGTCTACCGTGTGGGAGAAGAACTTCTCCACCGCTTTGTGGGTAAGCCAAAGAAAAAGCCTTCTTTGCTAATAGTTTGGGCAAAGCGCAGTGTGATTTTTGTTCTGTGGAGCCTAAGCCTTGTATTTTTCAAAATGGGTTCCTCTGTTACTGCTCAAGGCAATCCCTATTCTGTAACAGATTGTTTTAAGTACCTATCAGGAATGTTGCAAGGATTTTCCCCTGTGCGATTTGGTCAGGAATTTATGGCAGATATTCAAACTGGTTTTTATGCAAAACCCGTTATGGTGCTGGGTTGGATTGGATTTGTAGCAGCAGGCCTTGCTTTGGCATTTTGGTTGGATTGGCTACGAAATACCAAATACAAAAATAAAGCTGCCGAACTGGTTTTATCCGCCCAAAAGCCTGCCATCCGTTGGATGATTGACTATGCACTGGTTGTATTTATCTTGGTGGGCCTTATCATTCAGAACGGCGGCATGAGCGCACAAGGCTTTGCCTATGCAAACTTTTAATAGGGAGGAACTTCCTTGAAACATCTTTGCAAAAAATTGGCTTTGCTTGCCATTCCTATATTGTTGTATCTGGCTTTTTTTATTGCCTTTGAGCCAAACAACTATTTTGGATTGCGGAACTCTGCTGCATCCACTGCCCCCATTGCACGGGTTCGTGCTTTTGTGGACAATCCCGGGGATTATCTGCTTTTAGGGGATAGCCGTCTTGCCCACTTTGATATGGAGGCAGCCGCCCAAACCAGCGGCAAACCTTGGCAAAACCTAGCCTTTGGCGGTGCATCACTGCGGGAAACCTTAGATTTGGCAGAGTTTGCCCTACAAAAAAATCCCAATATCAAAGAAATGGTCATTGGGCTTAGCTTTTATACCTTAAATACAAAATACGATACCGACCGTATGAGCAGCCTACAAGACACTTTAGCCAACCCTTTGGCATACATTCTTAATTTGGAATACAATGTTAATACCCTTACTGCTTTCACCAACTGGACAATTTGGGCAAAGCAAACATTATCCGGTGAAACCTCTATCACATGGGCAGAAGCACAAATTGAGCAGGAAACGGGAGATTGGAGCTATCCTGCCGACTACACCGCCTCAGATGGCACCATTTACCCTGTCCATACAAAATTGGCAGAGTACCCCCAGCTGATTCTCCCCAACTGCCAAAATTGGAGCCTAAACCAATCCCAATTTCAGCGACTGCTGGATTTTGCTGCAAGCTGTGAAAGCCAAGGAATTGCAATCACAATTTTATTGCCCCCTATGGCGGACAATGTTCTGGAGGAGGTTTGCAATCCCCTAGGAATTACCACACAAATGACAGAAACCGTTTTGCCCACCTTGCAACAGGCAGCGGAACAAACTGGCTTTGTTGTATTGGACTATGAGTGGCAGAATCGCCCGGATTTTGAGGATGACCGCCAATTTTTTGATGGCTTCCATTTAGACACACAATATGGACTGCCTGCATTTTCTCAAATGGTATTTAGCAATTTAGCAAAGTAAGGAGAATATCATGGCACTGGATTTTTTAATTTTGTATGAGCATGTGGTACGAGAGTATGAAAGTTTGCTTTTGCTGAAGTTGGAATTAGAGCGGCGGGGCTATTCGGTGGCAATCCATCAGCTTTTGGACAGAAAAAAGCTAAAATATATGACCTATAACCGCCCCAAAGTATTGGTTTCCAGTTGTATGTATGATGATGAAGCAATCAACAGCCATGTGTATAATAATGTGGGCCGTTGCCGAAAGGTGGTAAACCTTCACTGGGAACAAATGCTTAGCGACACCCAAGAGGAAGGAGCATGGTTCAACTTTAGCGGAAATGCCAAACGCTGTATACAAACCTGTTGGGGAACCCTTACCCAAAAGCGGTTGGTTGCCCATGGCATGGAGGAAAAAAATTGCCCTGTTACAGGTGCAGTGATGATGGATTTTCTGCGACCGGAATTTCAAGGCTATTTCAAAACAAAGGAACAGCTTTGTAAAGAATTTAGGTTAGACCCTTCCAAAAAACTGTTGTTGTACATTTCCAGCTTTGGTTATGCCAGCATGACCCCCCAAGAGGTGCAAGAGCTTTCCCAAATGGCCGGGGAGGATTTTACTGGCTTTGCCCATACAAACAAAGTTTCTATGGAACAAACCTTGCAATGGTTTGACCAGTATCTGGAGGAACACCCAGACCATCAACTGGTCTATCGTCGCCACCCCAGTGAATGGAAGTGCAAAGAACTGGAGGAGCTTGCTGCACGTCGTCCCAATTTCCACATTATTTTTGCAGACAGTGTAAAACAGTGGATTACTGCCGCTGACAATATTTTTATCTGGATGAGCACCGCCATTGCAGAGGTATACTTTGCAAAAAAAAGCTGTCATATCTTGCGGCCAGTTCCCATTGAACACCAGTTTGACCCAGTGATTTATAAAGATGCCACCTATGTGACCAGCTATCAGCAATTTGTGCAAGCTGCCGCTGAGGAACATCCTCCTTTTCCCATTGAAAAGGAAATCATTGAGGGCTACTTTGACAATACCGATACCCCTTCCTATCTGCGCATGGCAGACCTATTAGAGGAAGTCTACAAAAATCCTCCACGGGATGACCCCTTTGCACCCCCTTTCCGCCCTCACTTTAATCTGTTGAAATATTGTGCTTTGGTGGGGGTACACATTTTATTTGCTCTGAAGTTGCCGCCCAAAAAGGTGTTTTGTTTCTGTAAGCCTTTGGCAGATTTTGCACAACGTATCTATGGATATGTGGAAAAGGCGTATATTTCTCCCCAGCAAGTAAAGGAGATGGAGCAGCGTATCCGTCCCTTTGTTGGATAAACTCCACAAAAGGAGGAACAATTTGTGGAAAACCAATTAAAACGGAATCTGTTTTTTAATACAGTGGGCAGCCTTGTATTCTACATCTGCCAATCTGCTATTACAATTTTGGTGCTGGCTTTGGCTGGCCCAGTTGCCAATGGACTGTTGGCAACTGCCATGACCATTTCCAATGTGGTAATTTCTGCTGCTGGTTTTGGTATGCGTACCTTTCAGGTGTCTGACCTCAACAGCCACTACAATGACCGCACCTATCTCACCAGTCGCTATGTCACCATGTTGGCGGCATTTGTGGGGTGTTGTATCTTTGCCTTTGTCAATAGCTATTCCAGCCAGCAACGGTGGATTATTTTGTTCTACACTGCCTATCGGCTCATTGAAAGCTGGTCAGATGTGTGGCATGGCTACCTACAAAAAGCAGAACGGATGGACATTGTAGGTATTAGCTTTGGTGTTCGGGGAATCCTCACTTTGGTTGTGTTGGTTGTGGGGCTTTTGCTCACCGACCATTTAGCTCTGATTTTGGCAGTACTGTTTTTATCCAATAGCATTTATGTGTTGTGTGTGGATATTCCCTTTGCTGCCAAACAAGCAGACTTTTCTTCCAATGGTGGAAAATCCCTTTGGCAGTTGTTGGCAGAGTGTGCTCCTTTGGCAGTTTGTGCCTTTTTAAACACTGCTGTGCCCTCCATCCCTCGGTATTACTGCGAGCGAATTTTAGGCAGCACACAAATGGGCTATTTTGCTAGCATATTCCTTCCGGTGGCGGTATTGCAGGTGGCAATGATTTACCTTTTTGTGCCCTTTATCACGACCTTTGCCCGTATGTGGATTGAACGAAATCGCCTTGGCTACTACAAAGGCATTGGGTTTCTTTTTGTGGGGCTTGGTGTTTTGTGGATTTGTGGTGCCATTGGCGTGGCGTTGTTGGGCCGCTGGGGATTGAGCTTCCTCTATCCCTCCACTCCGGAGCTTTTAGAGTACACCTCTTTGCTCCAACCTCTTGTGGTAGCTACTGTATGTATGGTTTTATCCAGTGTGCTGATTCATCTTCTTACCATTGCACGAGCCATGCAAACCTTAATTTTCAGCAGTCTTGCCGGATGTCTGGCGGCATGGGCTGGCAGCAGTGCCCTTTTACACCAGTTTGGGTTGTATGGTGCTGCCTATGCCACTATTTTGGGCATCGGAGTACAGGCTGTGTGGGCTTTGGTAGGCTTGCTGATGAAAAGCCGGTTATGGTTTGCCCAAAAGGAAAAAGAATCTTCTTAAAATAAACAACAAAACCTCTCACCTTTGGCTTTGTGTAAAGGTAAGAGGTTTTGTTCTATTTTACAGAAATGCTATCTGCTATTGTAGTATGTAGCTCCTGTGCCCCGTCGGCATTGGAGTCGTGGATATAGAGCCAAAAGACATACTCTTTGGAAGAATTTACCCCATACACAAGGCGCACATACTCTTGCAATCCGATGCTACCCCTTGCATCTCGGTGGTAGCCCCTTGCTGAAACAATCTCCCAGTCTGGATTGGGTTGGTGTATGACTTGTTTTTCTTTTACACGAAAAATTCCATCGGCTGATATTCCCTTTCCAAACTGCAAAACTGCTATTGTTCGTCTTTCATTTGCAATATTATAATGGCCTCCCCTAGACGATACAAAAACACCTTCTGGAAGTTCCATAGTAATGAAAAAGGGGTCTTCATTCTCTAGGGTAATTTCCAAAGTTGCTTTGGAGCCTTCTTGATATGCCTTTCCTGTTCCTCGTACATCTATCTCATCCAGTGCGTTTTTTTCAATAGAGGGACTGCACAACAATCCTGCACCAAGAAAAACCGCCGCCAATAGTAACCCTAGGGTTGCCACAATAGGGGGCTTTTTGTGAGTCATTAACCGCCGGATTCTAACCTTTGTTTCTGCCGCAGAAAAGGGAATCTGCCTTGCTGGCCACCTCTTTCCCAGCGAGTGGTCTAACAATAATTGTGCATAGGCTTTCTTTTGAGATTCTTCCAATTTTCTTGTTGCCAATTCATCACAACTAATTTCCATATCTCTGCAAAACAGCCGAAAAGCTATCCATACCAAGGGGTTGAACCAGTGGAAACACAAAAGGAGAAAAGCCACTTGTTTCCAGAGGGAATCCCTGCGGTAAATATGTACTTGCTCATGCAAAAGAATAAACTCTTTTTCTTGTTGTTTTAGTCCTGCCGGCAAATAAATTTTTGGAAAAAACACTCCGCTTACAAAGGAACTTTCTAGCCCTTGCACCTCGTATACATTCCCCTGTTTGGTGCGTAGATAGAGGCGAATCGTTTTATATAAATGATAGGCTGCTGTCAATTCTCTGACCAATAAAAAAGCGACTCCTATCATCCAAACCACTGCCAAAAAACTCCAGTATGGCTTCGTGGGGTCGGTTGGAATAAGGGGGGAAGTTCTTACAACAGGTAACAAGGGATTTACCATTTCATCAAGCATGGGAATTCCTGTTTGCAAAATAGGTGATTCCGGGTGCTGCAATCCACGGCGAAAGGTTTCGGGATGGACGGGCAGCAAGCTAAAGCCTGCCACAAAAGAAAAGGGAATCAACATCCGAACTGCTGGGATTGCCCAAAAGGGATAGAACCATGTCTTTTTGGCAGGAAACAGCAAGCCCCGAATAAGCAACAAGCCCACAATTACCATACTACCTGTAAAACTCTGTTGTAGTACTGTTAGCATGACCTGTTTTAACATGATTCATCCCTCCTTAAATCCATCAATCAACTGCTGCAATTCTTCTATTTCCTTTGGCTTTAGGGCTTTTTTTCGGGTAAAGGCTGCCAAAAACCGTGGCAAACTTCCTCCAAAGTTTTCTTCAATGATGTGTGCTCCTTGTGCTGCAAAAAAATCCTCTTGTGAGAGAATTGCAATGACAGTGCCCTGTTGATTTTCAAAAATTCCCCGTTGACACAGGCGTTTTAGCATGGTGTAGGTGGTAGACTTTTTCCAGCCAAATTCTTTTTCACATATTTTTACAAGCTCGCCAGAGGAAACAGGCTGTTTTTCCCAAATAATAAGGGCAAACTTTTGTTCCATTTCCCCCAATTCTGCATAACCCATCTCATTCACCTCCCCTGTTTAGTCTATTATCATTAGACCTTTTCTTACCTTTAGTCTAACAATAGTAGACTACTTTGTCAATGGGATTTTCAACCAAAAGAAAGCCCCTTTTTTCTAATATTCATCCAAGCATGTAAACAAAAAAGCCCCCTAAAAACGGGAGCTTTTCTGTATAATATTTGCATTAGTAGAATTCTTTGATTCTCTCAAACCAAACCCGTGCTGGGTCGTTCAGTTCTTTCATATACTCAGACATTCGCTGGATATAGTGCTTTTTGATTTCGGCATATTCTGGGTCGTAACAAACATTATGAAGCTGATAGGGGTCTTTTTCAAAGTCGTACAATTCCCCTCTTTCGCTTTCATTAAAGGTAAACTGATACCGCAGGTCACGCACCATTCGTTGACGGCACTCATAGAAGTGTCTATGGAATTCACAATAAATATCTTTGCGGCCGTTGCTTTGTTTTGTGCCTTCCATCAAGGGCAACAAACTTTCTCCATCTACGGGCTTTTGGGGTGCAACACCTGCAATTTCCAAAGCTGTGGGCATTAACTCATGGAGATAAACCAAGCTGTCATTGTCCTGTTTGCCTGCACCATATACCACCATAGGAATGCGGTAAATTTCGTCATAGGTAAAGGCACCTTTCTCTATTAGCTTATGAGCACCTAAGCAATCTCCATGGTCAGCAGTATATACAATGATGGTATCTTCCAGTTGCCCTAACTCTTTCAACTTGTCTACTATCATACCCACCATATCATCAATCATGGTGCAATGGCCATAGTAGCGGGCGATGGTTTGTGCAAAGGCATCCCAGCCATAATCCCCCAATCCCCACATTTTTTCGGTGAGATAGTGTCCATAGGGCTTGCCCTCAAAGGTTTCGCAGTAGCTGGGGTGCTCCTTGATATCCTTGGGGTCATACATAGAATAGTAGGGTTCTGGTACAATACTGGGAGAGTGAGGGCCCCAGAAATTTGCCCACAGGAAGAAGGGACGGTCATCTTTAGCAGCTTTCTCCAGCAAACGGCAGGTTTCTTGTGCCACAAAATATTCAATGGTGCTTTCCACAGGGCCATCATGGCGGGCATACATTTCCTGAATCTGCAAATTAGGGTTATTGCCCATAAAGGAACCGGAAATGTCCATGCCATCCCAACCATTTTCCTTTAGGTATTCTTGGTAATAGTTGGGAGTGTTGCGGGGCGGTGCATCAAACTTTAGGCTTTTGAAAACACGGCTACCGGGGAACCCATAACCCATAAAGGGTTTTCCATCTTCAAAGCCACAATCGGTGGGCTGTTTACTGGGAGAAACATGCCATTTTCCTGCATAAGCACAGTAATAGCCAGCATCCTGCATACATTGCCCCAGCAAAGGGGTTCCTTCCTTAATGTCGGTGTAGTTATCAATTACCCCATGTTTGTGGGGATATAGTCCTGTCATCAAGCTAGCACGAGCAGGAGCACAAATGGCGGAGGGCGTAAAAGCATTGGTAAACTTCATGCCATTTTCGGCTAATGCGTCAATGTGGGGCGTTTTGCAGATGTCATTTTTTCCGTAGGCACTTATAGTGTCAAATCGTTGTTGGTCGGATAGAATGTACAAAATATTTTTTCTTTTTGCCATATGTTGAAACCCCCTTTTATCATTGGTTTCATTATAGCATTTTCTGTAAAATAAACCAGTTTTTCTTTAAAAATCAATTACATTTTACAAAAAATACATATTTAGGTACAAATTTTCTCTGG
The DNA here is from genome assembly GCA_944385935.1 of uncultured Anaerofilum sp. GTDB lineage: Bacteria > Bacillota > Clostridia > Oscillospirales > Ruminococcaceae > Anaerofilum. Next base: position 29,934 of record CALWZC010000015.1, on the reverse strand, counting down.
GGTTTGAATGGTTATTGATAATCAATGGGCAAGGTTGCCAAACCGTTTAGGTCGAAACCGGCCGTATTTCCTGCAAGGTACTCGTAGTAACCCTGAGCTGCAATCATAGCTGCATTATCCCCGCAATATTTCAGGGCAGGCATACAAAGCTGTATGCCCAGTTTCTGGGTGCCTTGTTCCAACTGTTGGCGCAACAAGCGATTGGCTGCCACTCCTCCTGCTAAACATACAACAGGAGCATGGGTATCTTTTGCCGCCAACAACAATTTTTCCGCCAAAATTTCTGTAATACGATGCTCAAAGCTGGCTGCAAGGTCACAGACAGAAATTTCCTCCCCTCGCATTTGGGCTTGATTCACCACATTGAGCACAGCGGTTTTTAAGCCGGAAAAGCTAACATTGTACCTGCCCTCCACGTGGGGCACTGGTAACTTGTAGGCTTTGGGGTTGCCCTGTTGTGCCGCTTTGCTCACTGCTGGCCCACCGGGATATCCCAATCCCAAAGTACGGCTTACCTTGTCAAAGGCTTCTCCTGCGGCATCGTCTACTGTTCTTCCTAGCACTTCAAACTTGGTGTAGTCCTCTACACGGACAATATGACTATGGCCACCACTTGCCACCATACACAAAAATGGGGGTTTTAGGTCAGGGTATTCCAAATACAAGGCTGCAATATGCCCACGCAAATGGTGGACCGGTATCAAGGGCTTTTTTGCACCATAAGCAAGACCTTTTGCAAAGTTTACCCCCACCAATACCGCACCGATTAGCCCCGGTGCAAAGGTAACTGCCACAGCATCTATCTCCTCCATAGTAAGACCTGCTTGTTCCAATGCCTGTCTTACTGTGGTACTGATATGCTCAATATGCCTACGGCTGGCAATCTCTGGCACAACACCACCATACAAATTCTGCTCCTGTGCCGAGGAAGCAATCACATTGGACAGCACTTGTGTTCCATCTTTCACCACCGCTGCGGCGGTTTCGTCACAACTGGATTCAATTCCTAAAATATACATTCTGGATAAAACCTCTTGTTTTCTACAGTTTTTTGGTCATTACGACGGCATCATCGGAAGGATTTTTGTAAAATCCTCGGCGTAGCCCTGCCTCAACAAACTCCAACTTTTCATAGAGCTTTCGAGCAGGGGTGTTTTGGCTGCGCACCTCCAAAAAGCAACACTCTGCCCCTTGCTCCTTCAATTCACAAAGCCCTTTTTTCAACAATTCTGCTGCAATTCCCTTTTGTCGAAAATCCGGGTGCACAGTAATGGTATTGAGAGTGGCTTCATCTGCTGCCAACTGAAAGGCTGCCACCCCTGCAAGCTCTCCTTGCCAAAGGGCAACAAACATCCTTGCAGAGGAAAATTCCAGTTCCTCTGCCATCTGCTGGGCTGTCCATGGGTCGGGAGCATACTGCTCAATCTGGCAACAACGGGGTAGGTCTGCCTGTTCCATCGGACGAATAACAATCTGTTCCATCAATGGGCCTCCAACCAGTTTTTCCCTTGGTTTACATCAGCAGTCAAGGGAACTGAAAGCTGGGCTGCCCCCTCCATTTCCTCTCGCAAAATGCGGCTTGCCTGTTCGATTTCTTCTGTGGGGCATTCTACAATCAATTCATCGTGTACCTGCAAAATTAGCTTTGCTTTTAGGTTTTTCCGGTGCAAACGGTTTGCCACCTTGACCATTGCCAATTTGATTACATCGGCGGCAGTGCCTTGAATGGGGGTATTCAAGGCCATGCGTTCTCCTTGTGCCCGAATATTGCGGTTAGAGCTGGACAACTCTGGCAGCAATCGGCGGCGATGGTAAAGGGTTGTTACATAGCCTTGTTCCATTCCCTCTTGTATTACCCTGTCCATATATTCTTTTACCTTTGGATAGGCTCCCAGATAAGTTTTGATAAAGTCATCAGCTTCTTTTACTGACACTCCCAAATCTCTGGCAAGGCTAAAGGCTCCCTTGCCATACAAAATACCAAAGTTCACCGCTTTTACCGAACTTCTCATACGAGGAGTAACCTCCTCTGGTGGGACATTGTACAAACGCGCAGCAGTGGCACGATGAATATCAGCACCATGGCGGAAAGCCTCTTGCATGGCAGGGTCTTGGGAAATATGCGCCATAATCCGAAGTTCAATCTGGCTATAGTCTGCATCTAAAAAGACACATCCCTTTTTTGCCACAAAATATTTTCGCAGTTGGCTCCCCAACTGGGTGCGGATGGGAATATTTTGTAGGTTTGGCTCATTGGAGGAAATGCGTCCGGTACGGGTTTCAGTTTGGTTAAAGGTGGAATGAATTCGCCCATCTTCCCCGATTACCTTCAGTAGACCTTCTGCATAGGTGGAATTTAATTTTTGATAGGTGCGGTATTCTAAAATCTTTTCAATGACTGGGTGGTATGCTCGCAGGCTCTCCAATGTTTCGGCATCGGTGGAATAGCCGCTTTTTGTCTTTTTCCGTGGGGGCAATCCCAACTTGTCAAACAACGCTTCTCCCAACTGCTTTGGGCTATTGAGGTTAAACTCATACCCCACCTCTTGGTAGACATCCTGCAACAAGCGATTTAATTCCTTTTGTAAGGCTTCCCCAAACTGGGCAATGCCCTCCTTGTCCACCTGTACCCCCAACAGCTCCATCTCTGCCAACACCGAAGAAAGGGGTAGTTCCATTTCAGACAATAGCTTGTCCATTTGGCAGTCTTTGCAGGATTTCTCCAAAATGGCAAACAAGGATTGTATACTGCCGCTTTCGTGACACTGGGGGCAGAAAAACTCTGCCTCTCCATGGTATTCTTCTGCAAGCTGGGCAATGGTGTAGCTGCTGGCAGAGGGATTCAACAAATAGGCGGCTAATTTTCCATCAAATACAATATTGTCGCAATGGATTCCCTGCTGGAAAGCAAATTTATACAAAGGCTTTGCATCAAATACCCGAAGCTGCAAAAAGCTGTTTGCTAATATTTCCGCAAGCTGTTCTTCATCAATGCTGTATACATTTTTTCCTTGCACAGCAAACCACTGCTCTTGCTGCAACAAATATACCTCTCCCTCTAAGGGTTCTTGTAAAGGGGTTACCTCTACCTTTGGCAAATTTGCAGTATCAGGGGCAGCAATGCCCTCTACCCCAAACTTTGCGGTCATGGTGGGCATTTCCAACATGGCAAAGAGTTTTGCCGCCTGTGCTGGGTCGCCCTGTGTGCGGCGATAGCTGCCCGACTGGGTATCAACAGGGGCATCACAGCGAATTTCTGCCAAAGTATAGGAGAGCTCTGCCTGTGCTTTTCCTGCTGTCAGCTTATTCCGCTGGGCGGGTTTTATGCGGCTATCATCCAGATGGTCATACACCCCTTGCAAACTGCCAAAAGTAGCAATTAAGGAAAGGGCTGTTTTCTCTCCAATACCTGATACACCGGGAATATTATCGCTGGTATCTCCCATCAAAGCCTTTACATCAATGAGTTGTTTGGGCAAAACTCCATACTTTTCCTGTACTGCTTCTTGGTTCATCACAACGGTTTCGCTTTTTCCGCCTTTTGTGGATGCTAACAATACAGATACTTCTGGTGTAACCAGTTGTAGGCTGTCTTTATCCCCTGTGGCAATGCGGCAAACATCCCCCCGTTGGGTACAGGCAAGGGCAAGGGTTCCCAGAATGTCATCTGCTTCCCAGCCCTCACAGCTTACCATTACAAAACCCAGTGCCGCCAAAATTTCTTTTAATATGGGCATTTGGTCAGCAAGCTCTTGAGGCATACCCTTTCGGGTTCCCTTATAGTCGGCATACATTTTATGGCGAAAGGTTGGAGCCTTTTGGTCAAAGGCAATGGCAATTTCGTCGGGTTGTTCATCTGCCAACAGACGGGAAAGAATGTTCAAAAAGCCATAAATGGCATTGGTATAGCGGCCATCCTTGGTGGTGAGCAATTTAATTCCATAAAAAGCCCGATTGACAATGCTGTTTCCATCTAATACAAGTAGTTTCACATCGGTTCTCCTTTTTTGCATACACAAAAATTCTGCCCTGCCTAGCAAAGGCAGCACCAAAAACTTCACTGGAAACAGTATACCACAAATGCCGGATTTATGATACAATATTACACAATGCCCTTTGGGATTTTCCTTGACCAAAGGCGACAAATTTCACACAAAAAAGAGGTATACTTTGAAGATAGGCAATATTTCCCTTGCCCCCGGTGCAGCACTGGCACCTATGGCAGGGTTCACCGATGCCGCCCAGCGGCGGTTGGCAGCAAATTTTGGTGCCAATTTTACCATCAGCGAGATGGTCAGTGCAAAAGCGTTGACATTAGGGGATAAAAAAAGCCCCAAACTTATTTGGAATGGGGAAAACTGCGCTCCCTATGGTGTGCAGTTGTTTGGTGCTGAGCCAGAAACCATGGCAGAGGCGGCAAAGTTGATTGCACACCATTCTTTTGATTTTTATGATATCAACATGGGGTGCCCTGCTCCCAAAATCGTGGGAAGTGGGGCAGGCAGTGCCTTGATGAAAAACCCGGTTTTGGCAGGCACTATTGCCAAGGCGGTGGTAGATGCCAGCGGAAACCGACCAGTAACGGTAAAAATGCGCATTGGCTGGGATTCTTCCCAAATCACTGCTGTAGAACTTGCCAAACGGTGCGAAGATGCCGGTGTGGCACTGCTTACAGTACATGGACGAACACGGGAGGAAATGTACCGCCCCGGCATTCATACCGACATCATTGCAGAGGTTAAGGCGGCGGTAAACATTCCGGTTTTGGCAAATGGTGACATTGAAACCGCCGAAGATGCCAAACGCTTATTGGAACAAACTGGCTGTGATGGGGTTATGGTTGGCCGTGGTGCATTAGGTGCGCCGTGGCTGTTTTCCCAAATCAAAGCTATGTTAGAGGGCAACGAAATTCCCTCTGCTCCGGACATTCCCCAGCGCATGGAGCTACTACGCAGACAAATTATGGACATGGTGGAAGAAAAGGGCGAATATGTAGCCCTTAGCCAAGCCCGTAGCAGTGCAGTGTATTATATGCGAGGGCTGCACCATGCACCAGCATTGCGTCGGGCTTGCTGTTCTCTCAAAACACTGGCGGATGTGGACAAGCTGATTGAACAAGTATTGGAGGAAAACCCCACTTAAAAAATATTATATGGGAGGAAATGATATGTTTGGTCTTGTGCGAAAACCAAACTACCGCTATGACGGAGCTGGTTTGACCTTTCTGTTTTGTTTGGCAGCATCGGCCGCCATTTTTATCCCTTTTATGATTGTAGATAAAGGATTGTTTATCTACGCCGGAGATTTTAATAGCCAGCAAATTACCTTTTGGCAGTATGCAAACGATTTTATTAAAGAGGGCAAGGGACAGTTTAGCTGGGCTACTGACTTAGGTTCCAGTTTTATCAACAGCTATTCCTTTTATATGATTGGTTCTCCTTTCTTCTGGTTTAGCTTATTGTTTCCCTCTGCATGGCTGCCCTATTTGATGTGTCCCCTGTTGTGCCTAAAGTTTGCCGTCAGTGGGTTTAGTGCTTTTTTGTGGCTGCGCCGCTACACTAAAAGCCGCAATCTCACCATTGTGGGGGCTTGCCTCTACGCATTTTCAGGCTTTACCGTATACAATGTATTTTTCAATCACTTTTTGGACGTCATTGCCCTGTTCCCCTTTGTACTGTGGGCGTTGGATGAGGCAATATACGAAAAGCGGCGGGGCTGGTTTGCTGTATTTGTAGCCTTAAACCTTGTAAACAACTACTTTTTCTTTGCTGGTCAGGTTGTATTTTTATTGCTGTACTTCTTTATTAAAGTGCTGTATGGGGAATATCGCCTTTCCTTGGGCCGCTTTGGTGGGCTGTTTTTGGAGGCAGTGCTAGGTTGTTTGATGGGATGTGTGCTGTTGTTTCCGGCGGCAATTTGTCTGGCAGAAAACCCCCGCACAGTTAGCCTTTCCAGTGGCTTTAGCTTTTTGATGTATGGCAAGGTGCAGCAATATTTTGCAATTTTCTATTCTCTATTTTTCCCACCAGACCCTTGCTATATGCCCAATGTGTTTACAGACGCTGTTATTCGACACACCAGTATGAGTGCTTATCTGCCGGTTTTGGGAATGTGTGGTGTATTGGCATATCTCCACAGTCGCAAGAAAAACGCCCTTTCCACCATGCTTTGGGTTTCCTTTGGTATGGCAATGGTGCCAATTCTCAATTCCAGCTTTTACGCCTTTAATTCCAGCTACTATGCCCGCTGGTATTATATGCCCATTCTGTTGATGTGCTCCGCCACAGTGCAAGCACTGGAACAGGAGGACATCAACTTTGACTGGGGCTTTAAAGCCTCTTTGATTATCAGCGGAACCTTTTTACTCTTTGGCATTATTCCACAGCAAAAGGACGGGGAATGGATTCTAGGTGTAGAGCAATCCGAAGCAAAATTCTGGCTTACAGTTTTACAAGCGGTGGTTGCATTTTTACTTGTACGGATTTTATGGCATTTCTGGCGCAAACATCCTCGGTTTTCCAACCGCCTGCTAGGGGCAGTATTGGGCTTTTCGGTGGTCTATTCTGTGTTACACATTGCGCTGGGCAAATTCCCCCAATGGGAGGGGGATGCAGGCTACAAAGCCCAGATGTATGATGCCAAAACACAGGTGGTTCTACCACAGGACACCTTCTACCGCATTGATACTCAAGACGCTCCCGACAATGTTGGTATGTGGTTGAATACCTCCAACCTGCGGTGTTTCAACAGTACAGTTGCCCCCAGCATTATGGAGTTTTACCCCAGTGTTGGAGTAAAGCGGGATGTTTCCTCCAAACCCGGCGAAGAGTTGGAAGGGATTGCCCTCAACACCCTGCGCAGCTTTTTGGGCTGTCGGTATCTCCTTAGCCCCCTAGAGAATGCTGCAACTACACAACAGAAGTTAGACGAGGTAACGGGCTGGACAAGGATTGACGACCAAGGTGCCTATGCCATCTGGGAAAATGAAAACGCCTTGCCTTTGGGCTTTGCTATGGATTACTATATGCCTATTCAACAATTCAACAGCCTATCCGACGAAACACAAATCAGCCTGTTGCTTCGTGCAGTGGTTCTGGATGAGGAACAACAAGAGTTGTATGGCTATCTGACACAAGAGTTAGAGCCTGAGAGACAAAGCCAGCGTGAGGACTTATTCTGGCAAGATGTAGCCAACTGTAAAGCACAAGGCTTGCAAAATGTGTGGACAGATTCTTCTGGTTTTGGTGGAAATATTGCATTGGAAAAAGACAAATTTGTGGTATTTACTGTGCCCTATGACACAGGATTCAAAGCCTATGTAAACGGAGTGGAAACACCTGTGCTGAAAGTAGACAATGGTATGATGGCCATTGTTTGTCCTGCCGGATACAACGAAATTACCTTTACCTATCACACCCCCCTATTTGCAATGTCCTGTCGGATTGCTTTGGGGGCAGGCGTTATCTTTGTGATATACCTTGTTGTATGTCGCCGTTTGGACAAAAGAAAAAAATCCCCTGTATTATCATCACAAAATACAGAATCCCAACCCATAAAAATGATTGTTGACGAGGAGAACCAACCATGACAGACCACAGCAAACAAATTGCCCAAGAGCTAAACCAGCAACCAGATAAAGTGCTGGCAGCCATTGAACTGATTGACGCAGGCAATACCATTCCATTCATTGCCCGCTATCGAAAAGAAGCTACCGGCAGCATGGATGACCAAATTTTACGACAGCTTGCCGACCGTCTGGAATACTTGCGAGGCTTGGACGAGAGAAAAGATACCGTTCGTGCTTCCATTGAGGAACAAGGGGCATGGAATGAGGTTCTAGCTGCTGCATTGGAAAAGGCACAAACCCTTGCAGCGGTAGAGGACATCTACCGCCCTTACAAGTCCAAACGCAAAACAAGGGCAAGCATTGCCAAAGCAAAAGGGTTGCAGCCTTTGGCAGATTGGCTGTTGCAACAGCATCTTTCCGACCCTTGGGAAAAGGCAGCAGAATTTATTTCTGAAGAAGTTCCTTCTGCGGTGGAAGCTCTAGCAGGGGCAAGGGATATCATTGCAGAAACCGCCAGCGATACTGCCTCTTTGCGTGCAAGGCTGCGCACCTTCTACCAAAAGCAAGGGGCAGTGGTTTCCAAGGCTGCCAAAGAAGAGGACAGTGTTTACAGTGGCTACTATGAGTTTTCTCAGGCAGTGAATAAAATTGCTGGTCATCGGGTTCTTGCCATTGACCGTGGAGAACGGGAAGGGTTTTTGAAAGTGTCCGTTGAAGTGGATGTACAAGAAGCCCTGAAAATTTGCCTCGCTCCTTTTTTGCGCAACCAAGGTGCTTGTGCCCAACAGGTGCAAATGGCGGTAGAGGATGGATATGCTCGTTTGATTCATCCTAGCCTAGAGCGAGAAATTCGCTCAGATTTAACCCAGCAGGCGGCAGAAGGTGCCATTGAGGTATTTGGAAAAAATCTACGTCAACTTTTGCTGGCACCTCCCATCAAAGGCAAAGTAGCTATGGGCCTTGACCCCGGTTATCGCATGGGCTGCAAGGTAGCAGTAGTAGACCCCACCGGAAAGGTTTTGGATACTGCTGTTGTATATCCTGTGCCTGAGTTTAAGAAGGTGGAGGCTGCCAAAAAGACCATTATCCAACTGATTGAAAAACACGGAGTAGAAATTATTGCCATTGGCAACGGCACCGCCAGCAAGGAAACCGAGATTTTTGCAGCGGAAGTAATTCGGGAACTGCAACGACCTGTAAGCTACATGGTAGTAAGTGAAGCAGGGGCAAGCGTATATTCTGCCAGCAAATTGGGGGCGGAAGAATTTCCCCAGTATGATGTAAACTTGCGCAGTGCAGTTTCCATTGCACGGCGATTGCAAGACCCCTTAGCGGAACTGGTAAAAATTGACCCCAAAGCTGTGGGAGTTGGGCAATATCAACATGACATGCCCCCTGCGCGTCTTGCGGCTGCGCTGGATGGTGTAGTAGAAGACTGCGTAAATACTGTGGGTGTGGACTTAAATACAGCCAGTGCTCCTTTGCTGGAACGAGTGGCAGGCGTAACCAAAACCACCGCAAAAAATATCGTAAAATATCGTGAGGAAAGCGGAGCATTTTCCAGCCGAAAGCAACTGTTAAAAGTAAAAGGGTTGGGGCCAAAGGCCTTTGAGCAATGCGCCGGATTTTTGCGCTTGCCCCATGCAGCGGAGCCACTGGACTCTACTGCTGTCCATCCCGAAAGCTACGGGGCTGCCTATGCGCTTTTGGAATCCTGTGGATACAAACCAGAGCAGATTGGAACCGCCGCCATTAGCAATTTAGAAGGTGCTGTCAAATCCTTTGGAGAAACTGCACTGGCAGAAAAGTTACACATTGGTTTGCCTACCCTCCATGATATTGTTTCGGAGCTGTTGCGCCCCGGTCGGGATATGCGTGACTCTTTGCCCCCTCCCCTGTTGCGTACTGATGTAATGGGGCTTGAGGATTTAAAGCCCGGCATGGAACTAAAGGGAACGGTGCGCAACGTTATAGATTTTGGTGCATTTGTTGATATTGGTGTTCATCAGGATGGGCTGGTACATATCAGTCAAATTTGCGACAAATTTATCAAGCATCCCAGTGAAGTGTTAAAGGTTGGAGATGTGGTAACGGTGTGGGTCATGCAGGTGGACGCTGCCAAAAAGCGGATTGGGCTTACTATGAAGGAACCGAAAACCACCTAAAAGAGGGTGCAAAGGCGTTGCCTTTGCAATCCACCACCTTTTGAAAAAGGTGGACGAAAACTTTTATACAGGGATAGAAAAAGCCCCTAGGAAAACATGGTTTTCCTAGGGGGTAGTTTTGTTTTTAGAGATTATTTTTCTTGCCAAATGGGTTCTTTCAGCATCCAGCGACCGAAAGCGTCCTTTTCAAAAATATCACGATTATAGAATTTGTCCATAATTGCCCAGAACTCGGTTTCGGTGTAGCCACAGAACTGGCAGAAATCCCGAACACACAAGGGGTCTAATGCGCCATCCCGTTCCTTAATGATGGGGATTGCTTCTTCACGGGTCATCATGCCATAGCGGATATAACGGGCGGTGTAGTCGGTGGCTGCTGCATGGCCAAACTTGGGATATTTCAGCCAAGAGTGCACCAGATATGCACGGGAATCAATCTGGTCAAAGTTTTCTGCATGGTGGCGGCGATCCCACTCATGGGTCAGGTCATGGAACCCGTGGGCTTTTGCTAACATATAGTTTTTATAGCTATTCCAAGGCAGGAAATAGCTGAGATAGAAAGGGTCTAGCTTATTCAAATCCTCTTTGGACGGTGCTTCGGTCAGGTACAAATCATTTTCCGAAACACCATAGCTGAGAAGTTCCTCTTTGGGGAATCCCACTGCAACACCGTTTTCAATCTGTCCACGGGCAGAGTAGGTTTCCTCGTCGGCATTTCCGCCATATTCAAAGCTAACATTTTCCCCATAACATAGGAAAGGGGTATTGAATTTCAATGCCATGTGCAAGGGGAAGGTGTAAATCATACGGTCTACATACCATGTGGGTTTTCCGTATTTTTCAAAGAAAGCACGCATCAAAGTTTTTTGGGCTTTGATGTTGGGTTTACAGCTGATAATGGTGCAGCCAAATTCCTCACTGATGTTTTTGAGATTGTGTTTTCCTGCTTCGGTCATTGGGAAGTTGTCCTCTACCGAGAAAAGGATGGGATTCATCTTCATAACCTCTTTCAGGATGTACACCTGAAAATGGCTGTCCTTTCCGCCGGAAACTGCCACAGCACAGTCATAGCCACCGGGGCCATTCATTCCACGGTATTTATTGCACATGGCTTCAAACTCTTTCCAGCGGGCATCCCAATCCACCTGTTTGCGCTGCTCATAATGGCGGCAAGCACTACATACGCCCTCACCGTCAAAAGTAATTCCCGGCCGTGTGTCAGGCATGGTGCATTTTTTGCAGTATTTCATAAAAAATCCCTCCTCAATGTTCATGTGTAAAATCAATCCTAAAGGGGTATTATAGCACATTTGGGGCACAGGTTCCACACCTGTGCCCCAAAGAATTGGAAATTTTCATAAAATTTATTCTGGTGCCTTCATACTTTCCACCATGTCAATGTCTTTTAGACTTTTGCGCATAATTAAGGAAACCAACCCTGTAAACACCATAGTAAGCACAAAGCTATACAAATAGCTGCTGGCATTGATATTGCGAATAAACATCATCTGGTCTATCTCTACGGTTTTGATTACAAATAGGTGCAAAGGTACACCCAAAACCAAACCACACAGAGCCCCTACAATGCTTAGCACATCAATTTCACGGAAAATATACTTGCGAACCTCGTTGTCAAAAAAGCCCAATACCTTAATGGTGGCAAGCTCTTTTTTCCGTTCTCCAATGTTGATATTGATAAGGTTATACAATACCACCACTGCCAACAGGGCAGCAAACAGAATAATTACAATGACCACATTGTTGATATTGCTGATGGCATCTCGGAAAATTTGGGAGGATTCTTGGGTAAACACTGCCGATTGCACATCATCCTTTTCCAGAAGTTTTTGGGATAATTGGCTTCGCTGTGTTTCATCCTCACAAAGTGTTTGAGCAAAAACAGTATTCCATTGGGGTTCTGGTTGTATCTGTTCCCATTGACTGGGAGAAATATACAGATTGCTTCCTAGATAGTTTTCGGCAATGGCAGTCAATTGGAGGGAAACTTCCTTGCCTTCCACATCCACTGTAATGGTATCCCCCGCTTTTACCCCCAAAATTTCCGCAGCTTTTTCGGTAAGAACTACGCTGTCATTTTCAAAGGGAATTTCCTTTTTGCTTTGGCGATTGCGGAGGGTAATAAATTTCGCCATATCTTCTTGTTGTTGGGGCACAGTAATAGTAACATCCACTGTTTCACTGCCATCTTTAGAAACATCCATGTTTTTTTGGTACAAAACCAAAGAATTTTTAATGGTGTTTTTATCCTGCAAAATATCTTCAATTCCTCGCCGTCCTTCCAAAGCAGAAGGATTGCTAAGACCGATGGACAAATCGTAGTGCCAAAGCTGTTGATATTGGGTATCCATCAAATCCATGATGGAATCCTGAATACCAAAGCCAATCATCAGCAAGGCAGTACATCCTGCAATGCCCACAACGGTCATAAAGAACCGTTTTTTATAGCGGAACAGATTTCGGGCAGTTACCTTGTGGGTAAACTTCATCCTGCTCCACAAAGGGGTAATCCGTTCCAACAAAATTCGTTTGCCCGCTTTGGGGGCTTTGGGCATCAATAATTGTGCTGGCTTTTCTTTTAGTGTACTATGGCAAGCATTGATAGTTGCCCCTGCGGTACACAACATTGCTGCTGCCAATGCAATGACTGCCAATTTCCAATCCAACTGCATATAGAATTTTGGCAAACGATACATGGCAGAATAGGCATTCCACAGCAATGCAGGAATGGCATAAAAGCCCAGCAACAGACCAATAAATCCCCCTGCAAAGGTAGCTGTGGCGGCATAGAGCAAATATTTTGCAGTGATGGCTGTTTCACCATAGCCCAATGCTTTTAGTGTTCCAATTTGTGTACGGTTTTCGTCCACCATACGGGTCATAGTGGTAAGTGCCACCAATGCAGCCACTAAGAAGAAGAATACAGGAAATACCGTTGCAATAGAGGCAAGTTTGTCGGCATTGCTTTTAAAAGTAGCGTAGGGAACAATGGTATTCCTATCTAAAACATACCATTCACAGGAATCAATTTTGTCAATTTCCCGCTGAGCATCAATGAGTTTATCCTCTGCTTCGTTTAGCTGAGTTTCTGCCTCTTGCTTTTGGGTTTCAAATTCCTCTTTTCCTTCTTCCCATTGTTTTTTTCCTTCTTCCAGTTGGACTTGTCCTTCTTCCAGTTGTTTTTTGGAATCATCTAGTAGCTTTTGGGCATTCTCAAACTCTAGTTGTGCCTGCGATGGTGCCAAAGACAAAGCTAATGTGCCATCCTCTAATTGTGCCTGTGCATCTTGTAGTTTTGCCTCATTTTCTAATACTTGCTTTTCTCCCTCTTCAATCATAGCAGGAGCCTTTTCCAGTAAATCTGCATATTGTGCCAACATATCCTTTGCTTGCTGGAGTTGTTGTTCTTTTTGGGCAATGAGTTGGTTGCTACTTTCAATGGATTGCTTTCCCTGTTCCAAAGAAGTTTTTGTACTTTTATAGGCAGTCTGCGCCTGTGTTGCAGCCTGTTGGAGTTGCTCTGCTCTCAGCTTTGCACTTTCGGCGGCTAGGTCGGCAGCATCTACCTGTGTTTTGGCGGTTTGATACTGCTGATAATCTGCTTGTAACTGGGTAAGCTGTTCCGAAGGCATATCCGCTGGAGGATTCAACAACAATTCCTCAATAGTTGTATACTGGGGATATTGTGCTAAAACCGCATCCAATGCTTGTTTTTTTGCCAGCCCTTGTTGAATATCCTCTCTTTGGTTCAGCTGTTGGCGGTATTCTTCCGCTTGTTGGGCTTGGGTTTGGGCCGTTTGGGCGGCTTGTTGGGCAGTTTCCACTGTCTGTTGTAAACCGGGCAACATTTTTTCTGCCAGTTCTACCCCCTTTTGGGCTAGTTCCAGTTGTTGTTTTGCCTGTTGTAGTTGTTGCTCTCCGCTTTCCACTTGTTGCTGTGCAGAAACTGCCTGTTGATATTGGTTTTTGTAGCTTTCCAGTTGTGTTTTTGCCAACTCCAACTGTCTTTGTCCCTCGGTAATTTGCTGCCGTGCTTGTGTAATTTCCTGTTGTTTTTGTGTCAACAGTTGTGCAAGCTCAGTCTTTTTTTGAGCAAGCTGGGTGGTTCCCTGCTGCCATTGCAAATTTCCCTGTTGGAGCTTTGCTTCATTTTCTTCTAGTTCAAGGCGGCCTTTTTCCAGCTCGGCTTCTGCAAGCTGCAACTGAGCTTCTACATCTGCCTTTTTGGTTTCATATTCTGCCTTGGCTTTATCCAGTTCCTCTTGGGCTTGGGTAATTACCTCATCTTTTCGGATTTCACTTTGTTCTAAGCCCAAATCTTCTAGTTGTTCAATAACTGGTTGTAGATAATCCTCATAAGCTTGGCTATATGTATCCAGCTCTTTTGCGCCTTGCACAGTCATATAGGCTGTGGTGTACACATCTGAAGAAAAATCCTCTTGGGGGGCAAAGGCAATAATATCTGCTTGACCATCTCCAACTGACACCGTTTCGGCATCAATGGAAAAATTGGTAGGTACAGATACAATGCCTACAACCTTCCATTTTGTACTAGAAAGGCTTTCGCTCATATCGCCGTTATCTTCAGCAAGAGTAAGGGTATCCCCTATTTGCACCCCTTTTCCCATGGCGGTATTTAATATAGCACATTCTCCGGGATTTTTCGGCAGTTGCCCTTCTATAACTGTGGGCTGATTGATGGCAGTTTCTATATCCTCTGGCAAAGCTTGCAACCGAGCAGCCAGAAGTTCTCCTGCATTGTCATTCAACAAACAGTCCACACTTTTTACAGCTTCTACCTGTTGGACACCCTCTATTTTTTCGATTTCTTCCACATCTCTTTGTGTAAGACCAAGAGTAGAAATAACACGCAAATCCATAAAATTGCTTTGGTCAAAATAGATATCACCACTGCGCAGCATATCAGGAGAAGTAACCATCAACCCTGTAAACATACACACGCCCAAAGCCACAATAATTAAAATGGCAAGAAAACGATTTTTGGTAGAGCCAATCTCCCGAAAAATATTTTTCCAATAGGTCTTTTTCATCTGCTCTCACCTACCACTCAATTTGCTCCACCGGTGTGGGGTTTGGGTTTACCTCATTTGATAGGATTTTTCCGCTATTTACCTTGATAATGCGGTCTGCCATGGGGGTGATAGCAAGGTTATGGGTAATAACAATGACGGTTTTTCCTGTTTTGCGGCAGGTGTCTTGTAATAGTTTTAGTACGGCTTTACCTGTTTTATAGTCCAGCGCACCGGTGGGTTCATCACACAACAGAATCTTTGGATTTTTTGCCAAAGCACGAGCAATAGACACACGCTGTTGCTCACCACCAGACAGTTGGGCAGGAAAATTATTTAAACGATGCCCCAGACCAACCTCTTTGAGAACGGTTTCTGCATCCAAAGGGTTTTTACAGATTTCAATGGCCAATTCTACATTTTCCAAAGCAGTTAGATTCTGCACCAAGTTGTAAAACTGGAATACAAAGCCCACATCATAACGGCGGTAGGCAGTAAGTTGTTTGGCTGTACAACGACTAATCTGGTTTCCGTCTAGCCAAATTTCTCCCTCATCGCAGGGGTCCATGCCTCCCAGCATGTTCAGCAAGGTGCTTTTTCCTGCTCCTGATGGCCCCACAATTACACAAAATTCCCCTTTTTCTATAAAGAAATTCATATGGTCAGCGGCGGCTATACGGTTCTCTCCAGCTTGATAATATTTGCAAACCTCCATAAAGTCCACAAAATGCAATTTGTTCTCCAAAAGACATCGCCCTTTCTTTCAACAGCACGATGTTTATTAAACACAGTGTTGATTATTTTTCTTGAATTTATTATAATCAAAATAGAAGTACAATGCAACAAACACAGAAGAACACTCTGTCGAAAACTAGACATTTTTATCCTATATGATGATAAACTTTGAAAAAATCTTGTGAATTTTCTCTGGCAACAGCCATATTAAAATTGTGAAGAAAGGACATCAAACTATGAGCACTGGATTTTCTTCCAAAGACCGCCGTACTCGCCGCACTCGCAAGCTGTTGTATGATGGGCTTATCACATTGATGCAGCAAAAACCCTTGCAGCAAATCAGTGTACAAGAACTCACGCAACTTTGTGACCTCAACCGCAGTACCTTTTATCTGCACTATTCCAGCATTCAGCATCTTTTATCCGAGATGGAACAGGAAATGTTAGCTGGATTAGAACAAGTTTTGGATCAATTTGAAGAAGAAAAAATCAATTTGTACGCCACTCCATTTGTGGGAGATGGTGCCATGACACAGGCCTTTGAATTTTTGTCACAAAACCGAGAGTTTTGCAGCATTCTTTTGGGGCACGGCGGAGATGAACAATTTATATGCAAGGTTATGGAATTGGTGCGTGACCGCTGTTTGGGTATTTGGACAAATGCTCTACAACACCAGCCCCAATATTTAGCAAGCTATTTTCTCACTTTTGTGTTGTCAGGATGTCTTGCTGTGGTGGAGCAATGGCTGAAAACCGGCATGAAAGAACCTCCCGAACAGGTTGCACAAATGGTAAACCGCTTTATCCTTACAGGTGCTTCCTCCTTTATCCAATAAAATAAAAACTCCCTTTGTTCCAAAAGCAAAGGGAGTTTTTTTGCAGCAAAGTGTTTAATACTCAAAAATAAAGCGTTCAAATGCGTTTATAATTTTTGTTTCGTTGTATTGGCTAATCCGTGGGATAGTATGTCCATAATTTAAATGAACATGCCCATGAACAAAATACCTTGGTTTATACTTGTCCATCAAACCTTTGAAACTTTCAAAGCCCCAATGGGCTCGGTCATCTCCATCATTGATTCCATTGGCAGGGGCATGGGTAAGTAAAATATCAAAGCCACCAAAGCGCAGCAGCTTCCACCAAAGCCGCCGCACTCGTGCTTTCATTTCCCTTTCGGTGTATTGATTTATTCCGTTGGGATTATAGCGCATGGAACCACCTAATCCCAAAATTCGGATACCATTAAAACAATACACATCATCTTCAATACAAACACACCCCTCTGGGGGACGTTCTTTGTATCTGTCGTCGTGGTTTCCATGCACATATAAAACGCTTGCATGGCTGAATGTTGCCAAATAGCTAAGATAGCGAGGGTCTAAATCTCCACAGGATAAAATCAAGTCCACATCTTTTACTTTTTCCGGCTCAAAATGGTCCCACAAATATTTGGACTCCTCGTCAGAAATTGCTAAGATTTTCATGTTTTCACCGTGGCCCCAAGTCAGTTTTGTGGGGCTATTTCCTTTTTTATAATATCCTTGCAGCAGTATCTTGTTTGTTAACTCCTTGCAGTTGAACCAATGGTTTTGCCTCTTCAATCAGTTCATCCATTCTAGGAATTTCTCCCACTACATTGCTTGCCAACCAATCCATGTGAATAATTTCTTCTGGGGTGAGAGTTCCATTTTCCTGAATTATCCTGTCGTTTTGGGCAAGGAGTTTTCCAGAAAATACCGAAAAGCTGCCATTGCAAATACTTTGCCGTAACAATTCTACCAGACGGCGAGTTTCCACCGGCAAACTGCGGGAATACAACACATCCACAGTGCCTGAAGAAAGTCCCCACCAGTAATTGAGAGCACGCGCATCGGGGGTGTCATCCTCACCTTCCCAATTTCCATCCAAAACCGACTTTATAATTTTTACATAAAACTCGCCCCAATGCCAAAAGGGCATAGCAATGTCTTGATATTCTCCATTGTCTAGTATTTGATACAACCCATATTTTTTGGAGGAACTGTTTGGAATACGCATATCTTGGCTGGAAACAAGGTGTACCCCTAAACGCCGAAAATCCTCATCCACATCAATTCCCTTTACAGCAGTCCACTCCAAATACACTTTTGCCCGAGGATTAACCATCTTTGCTCCCAATGCAAAAGCATTGATTCCCGCTGTCATGCCAAAAGTGGGATAGGTTGCTACATACCCAATTTTGTTGTCTTCTACCAATGCACCTGCAATGGCACCTACCAAAAATTTTGCCTCATGGATTCGCCCATAATAGGTGCGAATATAAGGATGGGGCATATTCAAAGAGCAATTCAAGATTTTTACCTTTGGATTTTTTACTGCCATCTTTAGGCTGGTAGACATGAGCTTTGGAGTAGTGGTAAAAATCACATCACAACCATCATCAATGGCCTGTTGGATAGCCTTTTCATCATCTACACCTGCTTTTACATTGTCATAACAACGAGTGGTAACACGTCCCGGAAAGGTATCCTCTAGCTGATGACGTCCAAACTCATGGGCATACGTCCAAGAAGAATTTTGGGCATTTTTCTCGTGAACAAAACCCACCTGTATACGCATAACATCATTGGAAAATAGTTTATCCAACAAGGACATTTTTTGATTGGATGTTTTTTCTGGCTCCATGGAAAGTTCTACAACTTGTTCTTCCAACAACGCCATAATTTCAATCCAGATTTTTCCCAAATCCTCTTTAAAGTTGGCAACAGATTTTTCCAGTGCCTCCTGATAGCTGTATACTTTTAAATAGGCAAGCAAAGCATCACCAACAGTGATGGGGAGTTTTTGTCCTCCTTTTGAGTAGAAAGCCTCTTTGAACCGCTGATATACCGAAAATAGGTAAGAGCAATCATCATGGTTCCATTTTTGCCCCGGCTGCTTGCCTGTTTGCTTCACAAACTGAGCAAAACGGCCTTCCTCACTGAAATACAGGTAGTTCACCCCGGTGAGTTGGTAAAAATCCATAAATTCATAATAGATATGGTTTTCTTTTGTTTCACTGCGTTTGGGCACTAAACGAAGAACCTTTCCTTTGATGGAAGGAGAATCAAAGTATTTTAGTACACTTACTCGCTTATTTCCCTCTTGCACATAAAAACGATTGAGATATTCATAGGCCAAGATGGGGTCACGAATTCCTTCCTCTAGGTGAGAATTGCACAGAGTTTCCCATTTATACGCAAACTCAGTTTCTTCATCCAACAAGGGCATAAAATTTCCTGCAAAGGCGGCCTTTCTACCCTCAGTTTTTGTTCCAGCAATTTGGTCGGTAGGAATACTAACAACACCTAAATCTACGGTGCTTGCAATATCCACTGCCTCTAAAATATCATCCAAAACCTGCAAATAGGGGTACATACCCTTTGAAACACAGGCCCGAAAATACTTTCTGCCCTTATTGCTGGCTTTGCGGTATTCTTCCAAATTCATAGCAATTCGCCTCTCTATGCTAAATTCATTTGTATGATTTATAGTTTACAGGTGACCACTGTAAAAAGCAATGGTTTCCCCTGCTATTTTATGAATTTTGTATTATGGTTATGCTTCTATTTTTTCATAGCAATAAAATAGATATAGCAAAAGCCCCCTCTATTCCATAGAAGGGGCTTGACAAGTACAAGGATATTGGCTGTATTATTCATACAAATGGCAAGCACAGAAATGGCCATTACCATAATCTTTGTATACTGGTGCCTCGGTTTTGCACTTTTCCATGCAGTTGGGGCAACGAGTATGGAACTTACAGCCTTTGGGAGGATTGGCAGGGCTGGGCAAATCTCCCTGCAAAATTACTCGATTCATCTTAATGTCGGGATTGGGAACTGGAACAGCACTGAGCAATGCTTTAGTATAAGGATGCATTGCATGTTTAAACAGCTCCTCTTTGGTACCCATTTCTACCAAAGTACCCAGATACATTACACCTACCATATCGGAGATATACTCTACAACAGACAGGTCATGGCTGATGAACAAATAAGAAAGATTGCGCTGCTCTTGCAGGTCACGCATTAGGTTGATTACCTGTGCCTGAATGGAAACATCCAAAGCAGAAACAGGCTCGTCAGCTACAATCAAATCGGGATTTAGTGCCAGTGCACGAGCAATACAAATTCTTTGACGCTGACCACCAGAAAATTCGTGAGGGTAGCGGTCTGCTTGGAAGGGGCGCAAACCACAATCCTGCATAACCTTTAACACATAGTCACGATACTCTGCCTTAGATACGATATTGTGCTCCCGAACAGCTTCACCAATAATCTCACTAACCGACATACGAGGGTCCAAGCTAGAATAAGGGTCTTGGAAAATCATCTGCATTTTGGGGCGCATTGCACGCAGCTCTTTGCGCTTCATTGCAAAAATATCTTTGCCCTCAATAATACATTTTCCGCTAGTGGGAGGAGTCAAGCGCAGAAGAGTTCTACCAATGGTACTTTTACCACATCCACTCTCACCTACCAAACCAAAGGTTTGACCGGGCTTGATGGAGAAGCTAACGCCATCCACTGCACGAACATGACCTACAACATGCTGAGTAACACCAGCTTTGATGGGGTAGTGTTTTACCAAGTCTACTACTTCCAAAACATTCTGTTGCTCTGCCATTACTTCTGCACCTCCTTTTCTACCTTATAACAAGCCACTTTGTGGCTTCCACTCAACTCAACCATTGGTGGGAATGGACCATCACATTCTTTTCCACAACGGTCGCAGCGATTGTGGAAATAGCAGTAGTTGGGCAAGTCCACAGGGTTGGGAACATTGCCGGGGATGGAATACAAACGATTTCCCTCACTGCCCAAAATGTTGGGGCGGCTCTTCATCAAACCAATGGTATAGGGATGGCTGGGGTTGTGGAAAATTTCGTGTACTGTACCTTGCTCTACTACACGGCCTGCGTACATAACCACAACATAGTCTGCCATCTCTGCAACTACGCCCAAATCATGGGTAATCAACATGATAGAAGCATTGATTTTGTCTTTCAGATTGCGCAACAAGTCCAAAATCTGTGCCTGAATGGTTACATCCAGCGCAGTGGTGGGCTCGTCTGCAATAATCAAATCGGGATTGCAAGCCAGAGCCATAGCAATTACAACACGCTGACGCATACCACCAGAGAGCTCATGGGGATACATTTTGTATACGCCCTCGGCATTGGCAATACCAACGGTTTTCAGCATTTCCACACTATGAGCAGCAATTTCTTTTTTGCTCATTTTCTCGGTGTGCAATTCAATGGCTTCATCCAACTGGCGACCAATAGTAAATACAGGGTTCAAGGTTGTCATGGGCTCTTGGAAAATCATACTGATTTCGCCGCCACGAACACTTTCCATCACCTTTTGGGGAACCTTAGTCAAATCAATTACACGGTTTTCTTTGCGCTGATTAAAGCGAATGGCACCGCTGGTAATTTGACCCTGAGGCTCCTGCAAAATACGCATTACAGACATACTGGTTACAGATTTACCACAACCACTTTCGCCTACAATACCAATGGTTTTGCCACGTGGTACACTAAAACTTACGCCGTCAATGGCACGAACAGTACCTACATCTGTATAGAAGAAGGTGTGCAAATCCTCAATTTCTAGGATATTGTTTTCATCCTTCATCTGGGTGAGGTATTCACTCTCTGGAATCTTGCGGCGTTTTGCCTTTTTCAACTCTTTATAACGGCGGGCATTTTCTTTTTTTACTTCCCGCAGCCGCTTATTGCGCTCTTTGTCTGCAAGTTTCATCCAAACGCCCTCCCTTATCGTTTCATTTTGGGGTCGAATGCATCACGCAAACCATCACCCACAAAGTTAAAGGCCAATACAACCAACAAAATGCACAGTCCCGGTGGAACCCAAATGTTCAAATACTGGCGCAAAATTACGTTATCGTTTACAGATTGTACCATATTGCCCCAAGATGCATAGGGAATACCTACACCAATTCCCAAGAAGCTCATGGTAGACTCCATCAAAATAACGCTGCCCAAGTCCATAGTTGCCATAACGATGATAACAGGCATAACATTAGGCACTAAGTGGCGGAAAATTTTACGGCTAGTACGGATACCAGTAGCTTCAGCAGCCTGCATATATTCCATTTCACGCAGGGCCAAAATCTGACCACGCACCATACGAGCAACGCCCGCCCAGAAGATTAGACCCATGATAAACATGGTATAGTAAATTTTATACTGGGGGCTAATCTTCAATCCCACCAGCATACTGGATACAATCAACATCAAGGGAATGAATGGGATGGACACGAACATTTCTACAATACGCATAATGACCATATCCACCTTGCCGCCATAGTAACCAGCAATACCACCCATGGTAATTCCGATTACCAATTCAACAGCAACAACCACAAAGCCTACCATCAAACTAATACGACCACCGTACATCAAACGAGTAAGCACATCTTGTCCCTGCTCGTTGGTGCCCAGCCAGTGAGCTGCACTGGGCTTATCCTTTGCGTTCAATACAGCAGACGCAATGGCTTCGTGGTCAGTCATGCGGATTTCTTCGTTGGTTTCGGGATTGCGGTAGAAAATTTCTGCCTCGCCATACTCACTAAACAGTGGGCCAACAAAACAGAACAACGCCATAGCTACCAACAGAACCAGACCTACCACAGCCAACTTGTTGCGGAGGAACTGCCGCATTACAATTTGACCGGGAGTCATAAACAGACGTTTTTCTTCCATCTCCTCCATACGGTCTACAGAGGCAGCGGTCTGGTTGTTTTTCATTTCTTCACTCATTAGGTCGCTCCTCCTTTCTTAGCTCAACCGTACACGGGGATCAACTACCGCATACAAAATGTCAGAGAGCAAAAAGCCTAAAATTGTCATAGTTGCAAGCAACATATTAAAGCCCATCAGGTAAGGTACGTCTGCCATCTGAGAAGCACGCAAACCGATATTACCTAAGCCCTCAATACCAAACAAGTTCTCGGTGATAGCTGCACCACTGAACAGTCCGGGCAGGCTGGAACCCAACAGGGTTACAATGGGAATCAATGTATTACGGAAGGCGTGAGAGTATACAACCCGATGCTCTGGTACACCCTTTGCACGAGCAGTACGAATGTAGTCAGCATTCAGTACTTCCAACATATTTGTACGGGTATAACGTAGCATACTTCCCAAACCAGTAATAACAAACACACTAATGGGCAACACCAAATGTTGGAAGTAGTCCACTAGCTTTGCCCATGTCATACCATCGGGATAATTTACACGAGCATTTAACATACCAGAGATGGGGAACCAGTCCAATCCATAGGGGCCAAAAGCACGTTTTAGCACCGCCGCAAAGAAGAAGCTGGGAAGAGACAAACCCAAAAATACCAAAGTGGTAATGATATAGTCTGTCTTTGTATATTGTTTCCGAGCTGCCAAAATGCCCAAAGGAATGGCAATGATAAGCTGCAAAGCTAAAGCAATGGCAGATACCGAGAAGGTAACGGGTGCATATTGTGCAATAACCTGAGAAACTGGACGTTTCATAACCATGCTATCACCAAGGTCACCCTTTAGGGCACTTACGAGCCAGTCGAGATATCCCTGAAAAATGCCTTTATCCAATCCATACAGTTCCCGCAGATGATTGCGCATCTCTTCGGTTACATTGGGGTTGGTAGAGGTGGACAGGGTCACATAGTCCGAAGGCATGCTGCGAACCAGCGCATACAGCATAATGGATACGCCGAACAGAACAATCAGACTGATGAGCACCCGCCGAATGATATATTGTTTCAACGGACAACACCTGCTTTCTGCTGCCAAAAACGGTCCTGACCGACTTCGGCAAATTTTGATAGGAAAAAACTTTCCATGCAATAGACGATGAATAGTATATCATATTCGCCGTAAAATTGCAATATTTGTCATTCCTAAAACAACACTTTTTTCGTTTTTTGTGTAAATATTTTTTTAATAATGCGTATTTTATGGAAAAAAGCCTGAATTTTTCCAGTTTTTATCTATTTTTTATTCATAGCAATTCCATAGTTGTATTTGTGAGAAAAACATTTTTTATTAAAAAACACATCCCACAAACCTTCTTTCATTTTTCTTTGCTCCTACAAAGAAATAAAGCTTTTTTGCAGGAAAAGGCAAACAAAAATGAAAGAGACCCAGCCGTACAAAACACAGCTGGGTCTCTGCCTACTTTTAAGCTAAAACAAACTGTATCAAAAGAATCAGTTCATTTCAATCTGCCACAGGAAGTCGGTGAAATCCCAAGTTGCACTGGACTTCTGAACAGTATCCATGTTCAAGTTATCGGTGTTGTAAGCCCATACATTTTCACGCTGATACAGAGGCAGCTCAATAGCCAACTCCATAGAGTAGTCCAGCATATCGCTTACCAAAGCTTTACGTGCTTCCAAGTCAGAGGTCTTTACAATCTCTGCCAGCATACCATCCAGCTTCTCGTCGGAGATGCGATAACGGTTCTGACCACCAGTGGTGGAGAACTGCTGAGTCTTGTCGCAGTTATTTGCTGCGCCCCAAGCCATACACCACATATCAGCGGTGCCATCGTTCATAGCAGCCTGCAAAACGTTGAAGTCAACGTCCTGAATCTGCAACTCTGCGCCCATCTCTGCCATAGCAGTTGCAGCCTGAGTCAACATTGCATATGCGGGGTGGTCGCCGCTGCCGGAACCGCCAACATATACAACAACCTTCAGTTGCTCACCATTTGCATTTACCAGCTTGCCGCCCTGCTGGGTGTAACCTGCCTCTTGGAATTTCTCCAGAGCCTTTTCAGGGCTGTAAGGATACATCTCGGTAGCATCCTGAGGATACTCAGCCAAAATGGTGGTCATAGGACGCTCAATTACAGTTGCCAAATCACCAAAGTAACCCTGTACAGCAGGCTTACGGTTCATCAAGTAGAAGATACCTTGACGAACTTCCTTGCTCAATGTCTTGCAGTTCATACCCATGTAACCATAGCCAGCATTTGCTACCAGCTCATAGGTCATGTTGCCGCCTGCCTCAATCTCATCCAAGGTTTCTTGGTCAGAGTTAGCATTACCAATGTCGATACGGCCAGCAGACAACTCTGCAACGGTATCAGTATTGGGAACATACTGGAACTTTACATTAGGAGTCTTAGGCTGACCCTCAAAGTAATCATTGTTTGCGGTCAGGCTAACGATGTTATCGGAGAATCCAGCCCACTTGTAGGGGCCGCTTCCCATGGGCTCCATATTCTTCAGAGGAGCACTTACATCGCCTTTGGTATACTGTCCATAGTAGTGAGCAGGAACCAGAGGAGCATTGATGTTACGGTCACCGATGATATTTAAGGTGTTGTAGGTAACAGTTGCAGTGTAGTCATCCACACGCTTTACACCTGCAATCTCAGGAACCTTAACACCTTCAGTCATACCTGCTTTAATCAAGCTCTGCTTGTAGGTAGCCTTCAACTCAGGCAGGATGTAATCGTTGTAGTTTGCATCACCAGTACCGGGCATAAACTCTTCAACGGTCATGCCGTTTTCTTGTGCCCAACGCTCTGCAACAGGCTTAATCTCATCCTCGGTGGGAGTATAAGCCTCTACCTGCTGCTCAATAGCTGCGTAGTCTTCGGTATCGTAGTAGTACTCTTTCATACCTACGATATCCTCGTTTGCCAAGCTAGCGGGGCCAGTATAGGAGGGGTCTGCATAGATGTACAAAGCATACAGATAGTCATCAATGGTAACGGGCTCGCCATCGCTAAACTTCATACCCTCTTTTACAGTAACGGTATAGGTTGCAGTGCCATCCTCATTCTCGGTTAGCTTAATGCTGCCACCCCAGTCCTCCATCTCATTGTCAATGTTGGTACGCTGAGGGTTAACAAAAATCTGGTCCAGAACCTGCATGTCATATGCGCTCTCTACCAGAAGGGGATTCCATTTCTCCTCAAAGTTTGCATTTACAGCTACAACAATGGTGTCGTTGCCAGATGCGGAACCAGTGCTGGAAGTGGAACCGCTGGTGGAAGTGCTGCCAGAGCTGGAAGAACCACCGCCGCAAGCTGCCAGACCTACTGCCATAGAAGCAGCCAGAGTCAACGAAAGTGCTTTTTTCATTGTGCTTTCTCCTTTGCCATAAAGTTTTCCGAAGATGCTCTTACAGTGAGCCCACCCCACCAGTCAAATCTTCGGCAATTGGTTCTGAGTCATGGACAATATGTGTAACTCATGTGAAAGATTTTAATATAAAATTGAAATTCTGTCAATGTACAGATTACACAAAAGAAAGGCAAAAAATAGTTTAACACTTTAAAGTGCTGACAATTTTTTCTGTTTTTTACCCCTTTTTTGGAATTTTATTCCTGAAAAAGAGCAAATTTTCCAACAAACATATAACGGAAGTATCTTTTTTTATCAGAAATCAATCTTTGCTGCTTGCTGCTTTTATCAAAGTTTCTATTGTTTTGTTTTTCATTGAAAAACACTCTATACATTACTTTGCATATTGCTGCATTTTTCGATAATCTACATGACCATATATAGACATGGCTTGTTGTCCTTGTGGGGTTTGAATCACTTCCAAAAACGCTGTTTGAATTGCCTCTTGCAGTGCTGGTGTCATCTTTTCAGAATGATTGGTGCATGCCAAAATTTCATTTTCAATTACATTGGTCACGCCAATTACAGCTGTATCATGCCATATACTCTGCTCCATCCGAAACACCGCATTCCAATGATAGGCAAAGTCTTTTCTTGCATCAGCATACACACAAATAATATCCGCCCGTTGATTTGCCAAGCGAGAAAATGCCTTTTCATAGCTATCTACTTCTACCAGATAGGGTAAATCTTCTAATCCCTTTTGATATTTTTCACAAAGCCAAAGTTCTGGATATACCTTCCCTGCTGGAGAAGATTGTTGAAGAACACTCCATTTCGCCTGTGAAAGTTCTTCAAAGGAAATTTCTTCCCCATTTGCAATTTTTTCTGCAAGCTCTATTCCCTTTGGAGATGGGCCTGCCAAAATCAAACCTCTATATGTAGAAGTAGTTTCGCTTGTAGTATTGGGAGACTTTTTGTCATTCCATTTTTCTGGTACAGAAAAATCTTTTGATAGTTTATAGCGCAATGCCTGAAGCAATGGTGTACATTCCTTTTGATAGTCTACATACATCATTTTGGGTATAAAACCCAAGTCTGCTGTTCCATTTTCTAGGGCATCACCTACTGCTTCGTAGCTACTGCCGGAACTAATTAAAATTTTATCCACACTCCATCCCTGTTTTTCCAGCCCGCTTTGCAATAATTCTTGCAGAGGGTGAATTGTTTCCATCAAATGTTGGGTTTCTCCGCTGGGAGGCAAAGCAATGGTGAGTAATTCTATGTGTTGTTGTTCTTGAGAAGGGCTGTTTGTTTGAAAGGTGCAGCCAGACAGAACACAACAAATTCCTACCAGACCCAGCACCATCTTTTTTAATTTTCCCATTGCTGTTCCCCACATCATTGAATTTTTTCTTCCTACCTTATCTTATACAGTTATTTCTTTTATTTCTATTCGTGTATTGTTTTTTTCAAAGCTCAACACAAATGACCAATAAAAACAGCGATTGTATATTTTCCATGAGTCAATAGGGCTACTCATCCTATTACTATATTGATTTTTTTGTATTTGTCAATTGTATCTATGGAATTCATTTGATATACTAAACCTTACATTGTAAATAGATTGAATTTCTTTAAAGGAGTGCAATGGAATGCTATTTAATTCGTGGCAATATGCCTTGTTTCTTCCTATAGTAACAGCAGGGTATTTTCTGTGTACCCACAAATACCGCTGGATTCTTCTTCTCTGTGCCAGTTATTATTTCTATATGAGCTGGAATCCTAAATTGGTTTTTTTAATTCTTTTCACCACAGCCACCAGCTATTTTGCCGCTTTGAAAGTAGAAAAATCCACTAGCATAAAACAAAAACGCCTTTGGCTTTGGGGCGGTATTCTAGTTAGTTTAGCTTGTTTATTCTATTTTAAATATTTCAACTTTTTCAGCCATTCTGTCACAGCTTTATTGCGAAGGTTTTCCTTGCCTGTTGATGATTTTACTGTTCAGGTGCTCTTGCCAGTGGGAATTAGCTTCTATACCTTCCAAACCCTCAGCTACATTATTGATGTATATCGTGGAGAATTGGCAGCCCAGAGGCATTTTGGAATTTATGCCCTGTATGTGAGTTTTTTTCCACAGTTAGTTGCAGGACCTATTGAGCGAGCAGTCACCCTATTGCCACAATTTAAAGAAAAGCACAATTTTTCAGTAGCCAATGCCTCTTATGGATGCCATCAAATTGCATGGGGATTATTTAAAAAGGTAGTGGTAGCAGATACTGCTGCCATCTATGTAGAAAAAGTATATGGCAATCTACAAGGTTGTGGGCCTATGGCGTATGTAATTGGAACTATTTTATTTGCGTTCCAAATTTACTGCGATTTTTCTGGTTACTCGGATATTGCATTAGGAAGTGCCCGTATTTTAGGATTTCGATTGATGGAAAATTTTGATTGTCCCTATTTTTCCACCAATATTCGGGAATTCTGGCGCAGATGGCATATTTCTCTTTCCACATGGTTTAAGGATTATGTATACATTCCCTTGGGTGGTAGTCGCTGTTCTAAGGCAAAACACTTGCGGAACCTATTCATTACCTTTTTTATCAGTGGATTGTGGCATGGAGCAAGCTGGAATTTTGTTCTATGGGGTGCATTGTTTGGTTTGCTAAATATAGTAGATGTATTCCTTTTGCCTATGCGTAATAAATATATGGAAAATAAAAAAGGGATTGTGCGCTATACATTGCAAACAATCCATTGGGCGGTTTGCTTTGGGCTAGTATGCTTATGTTGGATATTTTTCCGAGCAGAAACCCTCTCTGATGCTATTTTTATCCTTTCTCGTATTCCTTGGGCACTCAGTTCCCCTATACAGGGAATCTCTGTGGCATTGCAAACCATTGGTTTAACAGGCAGCAACCTAATTGCTCTTTGTGCAGCACTTACTCTACTTATTGTTCATGACTATTTTCGTTATCGTTGGGGTGATGCCATTGCTGCTTTGCAAAAAAGTCCCTGTTTGCTGAAATGGGGTGTGCGATTTATTGTGTGCACTGCTGTGGTATTGGCTGCTCTTACCATACCAGAAGGAGTGGCTGTGGAATTTATCTACTTTCAATTTTAAGGTAGGAGACTACTCATGAAAAAATTATTTTTTCTCAAACTCATCTGCTTTCTTATGGCAGTGTTGCTGATTCCTGTGGGATATTTTGTTTATGTACAAAGACTGCCCGCCATGTTTCGAGGCAGCTTGATGGGGTCTGTGGCAATAAAACAAGAAATCCTACAGCAAACACAGGGGCCAAGGATTTTGCTGGTTGGAGGGTCTAGCGTTCCCTATTCCATTGAATGCGAAACCCTTTCTCAAGAGGCTGGTATACCTTGCATCTCCTTAGGTGCTACTGCATATTTAGGGCTAGAATATTATTTTTCTTTGCTGGATGGAGAACTTCATCAAGGGGATATTGTCATCATAGCACCTGAGTTTGCTATGTGGCAAAACAATGTAAGCTATTCTACTACATGGATGGCAGTGGAAAACTCCCCTTCTCTATTAGCAAAGTTACCTTTATCTTACATCCCAAATATGATTTCCAATTATTATAGCTATTCTCAGAAAAAATTAGATTTGTTCCATACACAAGGTGCCCCTACCCAAACTCCCTTGGAGCAATATACAGCCTTTGGCTTTGGAAAATGGGGGGATATTATTATACCACGAGAAACTTTGCTAGAATCTGGATATGATAAAAACAATATCCTTTCCCTTGATAGCAGCAGCCTTTCTCCAGACGTAGTAAAATCAGTGCGAAATTTTGCACACAAAGCTGAAAAAGCAGGTGCTTCTGTTTATCTCACATGGGCTCCCTTTGACTCTCTTGCATATACAGGCACCATAGAAGAAATGGAAGCATTTGAAAAACAAGTAAAAACCCAGCTTGATATACCCTATCTTGGAAAATTGACAGATTGTCTGCTTCCCCCTGAGTTATTTTATGATAGCAACAACCACCTTACCAGTGAGGGGGCCTCTCTGCGCACAAAACTTCTTATTAGAGATTGCTATGCTATGGGCGTGTTTTGACCTTTTTCCTTTTACAAGTAAAATTAGACTATTTCCCTACAAAGAAAAACCCCGGAAACCATATGGCTCCGGGGTAAAATTTTATATATTGCAAACAATTAGCGCTTGCTGAACTGAGGTGCACGACGTGCAGCCTTCAAGCCGTACTTCAATCGTCTGAGCGATGATTTTCCTTGATATTCCGGGCTTTTTTGAGCCTCGGCCCCTCGGTT
>CALWZC010000014.1 GCA_944385935.1 uncultured Anaerofilum sp. | reverse complement strand
AATGCCGATTACTGTGCGCTTTCTCTTTCAGAATATCTGCGGAGGCTGGGGCTTGGAATGAATGTTGAAGCAACAGTCCGAGAAAAAGATTACCACCTTTTCCGGCAGTTAAAGCAACTGAGAGCAGCCATTCCGCAGCTTGAAAAGGATGAAATTATCCGCTGTATAGATGCGATTTTGAAAGAATTACGTTAGGCAGAAAATGGCTGCGCTATCGTAGCGAGCAGACTGTTTGTGCCCCCAAAAGGCCGCAAACAGTAAATCTCGTTAGGAAGTGTCCTAAAACTTCTATGAAAAAATCAAACAAACGAAAGGAACGTTGATATGAAAATAGAAAATCGAAAAAGGAATATCCCCATTCGGGTTTGGCTCAGCAAATCAGAAAACGCCGAACTGAGTCGCAAGGCGAAAATTACAGGCTTACCAAAATCCACAGTGATAAGGTTGCTGATCAATAACTACGAGCCGAAAGAAAAACCGGACGAAAGATTTTACGAAACGATGCGCCTGCTTTCCGCCATCGGCAACAACATCAATCAGCTTGCAGTGAAAGCAAATACCCTCGGCTTTATTGATACGCCGATGTTGAAAGCGGAAGCATTGCGCTGGCACAAATTTCAGGCGGACATCGAAGCGGTGTTTCTCCGACCCGGTGAAAGTAATCTGAAATGGCAATAAAGGAGGCAAACACAATGACAAAACGAAAATCTGATTTTACTTTACCAACAAATTCGCTGGATGAGCTGTTTTCCTCACAGGAGGAGCGGGACAACGCCAAACTGGAACGAATCAAAGAGATTCCGCTTACTGAGCTACACCCGTTCAGAGATCACCCATTCAAAATCCAAAACGATGAGGAAATGAAACGCTTAATCGAGAGCATCCAGAAATTCGGTACACTCACGCCGGCGCTCGCTCGTCCTTTGCCGGAGGGTGGCTATGAACTGATCTCCGGGCATAGAAGGCTGGCGGCGTATCAGGTGCTTGGCATTGAAACAATGCCTGTAATCATTCGAGAGATGAGCGATGACGAAGCGGTCATTGCAATGGTGGACGCCAACCTGCAACGGGAACATATTTTACCCAGTGAAAAGGCGTTTGCCTACAAGATGAAATTAGATGCGATTAAACATCAAGGTATTGCTTCTTCCCAAGTTAGGAAGAAGTTACTGAGCATTGAAAAAGTCGGAGAAGATAGTGGAGATAGTCGAAATCAAGTGCACAGATATATCCGCTTAACTTACTTAATCCCCGAACTGCTATCGATGGCGGACGACGGAAAAATCGCTTTCAATCCTGCCGTTGAGATTTCGTACTTAGAACAGTCGGAGCAACGGGTATTATTAAACGCAATGGAGCTAAACGACTGCACTCCCTCCCACGCACAGGCAATCCGCTTAAAGAAGCTTTCGCAGGAGGGAGTTCTACAAGACCAGACGATTTACGACATCCTAGCCGAGCAAAAGCCGAACCAGCAGGAACAGTACAAATTCAAGCGGGAGGACATTCGCAAATATTTCCCAAAGAGTTACACGGACAAGCAAGTCTGCGATACGGTCATTAAGCTGTTGGAACAATGGCAGCGCAGACGGGAAAGAGACAGAGACAGCCGCTGATTTGAACCGAAAATGTGTGCGGAGCACGACCTTCGCACAATGGAAAGAACGGCACCGGCAGGGTACAATGGCCTTGTCGGTGCCGGACTGTCCTGTGTAAAAGCAAAGAAAGGAGTTTTATCAATTGGTATCAGGACATTTACAGGTTAAAAAGGGGTACTACTACGCTGTGCTAAGCTTCTACGACAGCAAAAACAAGCGGCACGTCAAGTACATATCCACCGGACTTCCCGAAAAGGGAAACAAACGTAAGGCCGAAGCGGAGCTTGTGAAAATCCGCAACGCCTTTGAGCCGCCCGCAGAGATCGGTGAGCTTTGTTCCAATATGCTGTTTGCCGATTATCTGCTCGGCTGGCTGGAGATCGTCAAGGTCAGGGTGAAGCCCACCACCTTCGGCTCCTATGAAAACATGGTCAAGCAGAGCATTGAACCGTATTTCCGGAACAAGCCGATTACCCTAAAGGACTTGGAAGCAAGGCACATCCAGCAGTTTTATTCGGAAAAGCTGCGGACGGTCAAACCCAATTCCGTCATCCACTATCACGCTGTGATCCATCAGGCGCTGAAATACGCCATGAAAACCGATCTGGTAGCGCAGAACGTAGCAATGAAGGTAGACCGTCCAAAGAAGAACGATTTCCAGCCGGTGTTTCTGGATGCGGCGGAGCTTCAGCACTTATTTGAAGTGGTCAAGGGGACAAAACTGGAGCTTCCCGTTTTAGTCGCTGCCTTTTACGGTTTGCGCCGGGGCGAGGTGTTGGGGCTCAAGTGGGACGCCATCGACTTTGAGCGGGGAACACTGACCATCAAACGGACGGTGACCTCCATCAATGTGGGTGGGAAAACGCAGATCATCGAGCAGGAGTCGGCAAAAACCAAATCCAGTATGCGCACCCTGCCGTTGGTGGGAAGATTCAAGGAATACTTTGCGGAGGTCAAGGCGGCGCAGGAGCTGAACAAGCAGGTCTGCGGCAACTGCTACAACTATGAATACGACGGCTTTGTATTTGTAGATGAGTTGGGCGAGCGGATGAAGCCCGACTATCTGACCTCCCAGTTTCCCGCATTCATCCAGCGGCACGGCATGAAAAAGATGCGCTTCCACGATCTCAGGCATAGCTGCGCATCCCTCTTGCTTGCCAACGGCGTACCGCTCAAGCAGATTCAGGACTGGCTGGGGCACTCGGATTTTTCCACCACGGCAAATATTTATGCCCATCTGGATTACAGTTCGAAACTGTCCTCGGCGCAGGCGATGGTGATCGGAATGCCGCTTCCCGAAGCGGGAGATTTCGGCAGCAGATGGGAGCAAAACGCAGAAAAAAGCGGGGAATAAAACAAAAAGCTGTTCTTTCCAAATTTATGGAAAGAACAGCCCAAAACCGGGTGATTTTTGGAGCGGACACAAAAAAGAAAAAATCCAGCAAACCCGCATGGTTACTGGATTTTTGTGGCGGAGACGGTGGGATTCGAACCCACGTGGCGCTCATCACGCCAAAACGATTTCGAGTCGTTCTCGTTATGACCACTTCGATACGTCTCCGTATATGTCAGCCCGCCATTTTTCTCAGCCTTTTTCCGATGAAAAAGGGCTTTGGAAAGAACTGACGGAAAGAACAGCAAACTTATTCAATTTTCGAACCGTGGAAAACCCGCACGGTTACAGGGTTTTTGGTGGACGAAACGGACAGCTCCCCGCAAGATTTCGAGTGCTGCACCTTCGACCACTCGGACAACTCTCCAGATAACGTACCACAATATTATAACAAACCCACCCTTTTTCGTCAAGGGAATGGCAAGCATAAAAAGCAAAAAAGCCGCAAGCACTGCTTACGGCTTTTATGGTGCGCTGGAAGGGATTCGAACCCCTGACCTTCTGGTTCGTAGCCAGACACTCTATCCAACTGAGCTACCAGCGCCCGTGGAACGTTTATTATAATACCATCCCACGATTGAAATGTCAACACCTTTTTTCAATTTTTTTAAAAAAAGTTTTTTACTAGCAAACAGACACCATCCACCCTTGCTGGTCGGGCAAGGTTCCCCACTGGATTCCAGTAAGGGTATCATAGAGCTTTTGGGTAACAGGGCCAATGGTTCCACCATGAATGGTTGCGCTTTGGTCTTCATATACCAGTTCCCCCACAGGGCTAATAACCGCAGCGGTTCCAGTGCCAAACACTTCCTCTAACTTTCCATCCTTTGCTGCTTGCATAATATCCGCAATGGCAAGGCGGCTTTCGTTTACTTTCCAGCCCCATTGCCGCAACAACTCAATACAACTCATACGAGTAATGCCGGGCAACACGGTTCCACAAGTAGGAGCAGTATAAATTTCTCCATCAATCTTAAAGAAGATATTCATGCTGCCCACTTCTTCTACATATTTGCGCTCTACACCATCCAGCCACAACACTTGGCTAAAGCCTAGCTTGTGGGCTTTTTCGCTGGCAATGATAGAGGCAGCATAGTTTCCGCCACATTTAATATAGCCGGTTCCGCCGGGGGCGGCACGGGTATATTGGTCCTCTACATAAATGCGAACAGGGTTGATACCCTCTGCATAATATGCCCCCGATGGAGAAGCAATAATAATAAACTGATACTGTGCCGACGCCTTTACCCCTAAAACAGGTTCTGTGGCAATGGTAAAGGGGCGAATATACAGGCTAGTTCCTTCTGTGTGTGGTACCCAGTCTGCATCCACCTCTACCAATGCTTTTACCGCCTGTACAAAGTCCTCCTCTGGAATAGGAGGAATACACAAACGCTCATGGGTTGACAGCATGCGTTGTGCGTTCTTTTCTGGGCGGAACAGATGGACACTTCCATCTTGATAGCGGTAGGCTTTCATTCCCTCAAAACATTCCTGTGCATAGTGAAACACCAATGCAGAAGGGTCTAAAGTGATGGGGGAGTAGGGCTGTACACGGGCATTGTACCAGCCCTTTCCCTCCTGATAATCCATAATAAACATATGGTCTGTAAAAATCCTACCAAACCCTAATTGGGTTTCATCGGTGGGTTTTGCCTTTGGGCAAGATGTTTTTTCTACTCGAATTTCTAACATTGCTTTCCACTTCCCTCTGATACTGTGTTACCACAGTAAATATTGCCTTTTATTGTACCGCCTCATTGCTGGTTTTACAATGGGCAAAATTCCGAAAAACAGCAGTTTCCACAGCCACTAATTTTCTGTGGGCACAAGGGATTGCCCTTGTACAGTTGCTTGAATGCCTCTAGCAATGGCATACCCCGCTTTGGAAATTTCCTCTCCTTGCACACAAGCACCATACTCGGCAGGGTTGGGGACAAAGCCTGCCTCCAACAACACGGCTGGGCAAATGTCAGAGCGTGTTACATAGAAATAATTGTATTTGTCTCCACGGTTGTTGCGCTGGGTCAGTTCGCTTACCGACTGGGCAAGATTTTGGGCAAGCAACTTCCCACTATCATGGAAATAGTAACACTCTACCCCATGTACCTCATTTACATCTCTGGTTAAGGCAATACTATTGTGATGTACAGAAACAAAAATGTCTGGTTTCACCTGTCGCAACTGTTGGTTTCTCTCTGCTAAGGTTGGGAAAACATCCTCTTGGCGGCTCATAACAACTGTTGCCCCTAATTGCTCCAACCTTTGCTTTGCTGACAATGCCACCGCTAAATTCAAATCCTTTTCACAAGGGCCTTGGGCCCCCATTGGCCCCAATGCACCCAAATCCTCTAGTCCATGACCGGGGTCTAACAAAACGGTTATCCCTGCCAAAGGGGTTTGGGCATTTTCCGAAAGGGTAGGGGATTGTTTTAGGATAATTTCTGCAAACCCTTCGCCATAGTCAATGCTCCATCCCCAAAGGGCATTTTCTGCAAAGGTAAAGGTAAGAGCAACCCCTGTTTCCTGTTGTTGGCTGGTAAGCTGTGCAAAGCCTGCTTCTGTGGGCAATTCACAGCCCAGTGTAATCCCTGACAAATACAAGGTAAGGCTTGTATTGCTCCGCTGGGCAGTAACAAGGGGAGAAACGCCCTCCAATCGAAGAATGGTGTTTCGTTCCTCTTGTCGAAGTGTCACCTGAGAAAGGGTAGGCATTTCTCCTTCCAGCGGCTCCACATCCTTTGCCAATAACCAACCACCGGCTACCTTGTAAGCATGAGTGGACTTGGTTCCTCTGGTAAACTCTACCGATTCTTCCACCACTGCTACTGCCCCTTGGTAAACCGTTTGTAAAATGGAGTCGTCATCCTCATAATCAGACAACAAGCTGGCCAAAACTGCCGTCACTCGTACCCGTTGGCCCGGCTCCAAAGATGGAGAGCCATCGGGCTGGGGGTCTTGGGGTGTCCATGTGCCCTCTTTGGGCTTGGTGCGTGTAATTGCCACCGAAACTGTTTGTTCTCCTTGCGTAGCAGTAATTGTATTTTCTCCCACTTCCAAAGGGATGGCAATTCCCCAAAAACCCCCTTTTTCTACTGGCACATCCTGCCCGTTTACAGTCAAAGGCAAATCGGGGTTTGCTGTTCCTGCTGCAAAGTGTACCTCTGCTGTGGTGGATTGTTCTGGCTGAGGCAAGCCAATGGACAGTTCTACCTGTTGCACCAGCCCTTGCTGTACCTGCGTGGGAGGCTGCTTCAATTGTTGGTACAAAGCTGTACTATCCTGCCCGCCTGTAGAGGCTATAATCACAGCCCTTTCGGTTCCCTCTGCCCATTGTGCATACAATTCGGCTCCGGTTTCGTCGGGCAATGTAATGGGCAACAGCCCTTCTGTGAGAGAGGCATATTCCACTAATTTTCCTTGTGCTACACCCTGTACACAAACACCAGATAGATGTAGTTTTTTTGCTTGTTTTTCTGCATCCTTTTGTTCCATAGATGATGCTACTGTCAGCACCATTCCAACGTTTTGAGTGGCTGCCTCTTTTCCCAAAGAAGCAACCAAAGAATTATTTTCAGTTGTACCATCCCATAAAATTCCATCTGCTGGCAACTGAACCACTGTATCTAAAAGCTGCTCTATGGCTTCTTTTTGCTGCTTTTTATCCATCTGTTCCAACTGCTGGATATAGGTTTGTTCCAATCGGTATAGACTGTGGATTTCTTCTGGTGCCTTTGCTTTTGCTCCCATAGGAAGAAAAGAAATAATCAAAGCAATCAACACCAACAAAATTGCTGCTACTCCCACCAGCAATAAATGATGTAGCGAAAATTTTTTCAACAAGACCCCTCCTTTTGCCCTGTGCTTTTACAAAATCCGGGAAAATTCTTTTTTCATTGTATCATATTCCTTTTGTCTGAAACAATATACTCAAAGAAAGGCTATGCTTTAAACTAGGAGAGATATTCCTCTTTGTGGTGGGATATGCTATACTGAGAGCCATATACAATAAAACCGTTGCGCCATGCAACCTGTCTTTGAGAGAAAGAGGGATTTTTGATGAAACTACCTGCACACGCTTTCACCCATGGAGGGAAATTTCATGCAGATGATGTATTTTCTGCGGCATTGCTGCGGCTTATTCGCCCAGATATTCAAATTCACCGAGGGTTTCAGGTTCCCGAAGATTTTGATGGCTTAGTCTTTGATATTGGAGATGGAATGTTTGACCACCATGCAGCAGGAAGCCCTGTTCGTTCCAATGGCAACCCCTATGCAGCCTTTGGATTGCTTTGGCAGGTTTTAGGGCCGGAGTTGGTGGGGCAAAAGGGAGCCAACTGGCTGGATGAACGCTTTGTACAAAACCTAGACCTTAACGACTGCACCGGCGCAGATAATGCCTTAGCTGATGCCATTGGTAGTTTTAATCCTGTGTGGGATTCTCAAGAATCTGCTGACCAGTGCTTTTTACGGGCAGTGGATTTTGCACAGGTTATTTTAGAAAATCGTTTAGAGGAAGTACGAGCTGTGCAACGGGCACAAGATATGGTTTCCAAAGCACTGCAAAATGTTCGGGATGGTATTTTGATACTGCCCCAATATGCCCCATGGAAAACCCTTTTGCCCCCAGAAAGCGGCGTGTTGTTTGTGGTATATCCCAGCCAACGGGGAGGCTTTGCTGCCCAAGGGGTCAATGACCGACAAACCAAAAAGCTTAAGGTTCCTTTCCCAGAAGAATGGGCAGGCAAGCCTGCTTCCCAACTGGAAGAACTTTCCGGCATTGAAGGTTTACGTTTTTGCCATGCCAGCCGCTTTTTGGTAACCACTGACAGCAAGGCTGGAGCATTGGCAGCATGTAGAAAAGCCATCCAGTTGGCTACTGAGGTGCAAGGATGAGTGCCTATGTGTATTTGATTCGCTGCAAAGATGATTCTTTGTATGGAGGATATACAACCAATGTAGACCGCCGGCTTCAACAGCACCAATGTGGCAAAGGGGCAAAATATACCCGTGGCAGAGGGCCTCTTTCTTTGGCATATTGTCAGCTTTTGCCGGATAATTCTTGTGCTTTGCGATGGGAATCACACTTGAAAAAGCTCCCCCGTGAAAAAAAGCTGCAACTTTGCCAAAATTGGCAGCAGGAACAGTTGCGATTGGCACAGCCACAAGACAGTGAAGGCATTCGAGCCATTTACCAATATTATGTGGAACATACCCCTGCCACTTTTGCTTATACCACCCCAGACGGTGAGAGCTACCAAAAGTGGGTAGCTCAAAGTCTTGCAGATTATCCTTTTCTAGTATTGGAAGGAGAAGGGGGAATTTTGGGTTTTGCCTGTGCTCACCGTTGGCGGGAGCGTGAAGCCTTTGACTGGTCGGTGGAAACCACCATCTATTTGGCACCCACTGCCACTGGTGGGGGGCGTGGTATACGGTTGTATGGTGCTTTACTGGCTTTATTGAAGGAGCAGGGATTGTATCAAGCATATGGAGTGGTTACCAGCCCCAATCCAGCCAGTGAAGCTCTCCACAAAAGGATTGGCTTTCAGCAGTTGGCATATCAACCCAACTGCGGGTTTAAACAAGGGCAATGGTATGGAACTACCACATGGGGCTATACGCTATGTATGGTAGAAGGAATTCCTGCGCCAGTAAAGCCCTTTTTCAACATAGACCCCCAAAAAATACAGCAAATACTTTCCCATTGCTAACCTTATGGTTGGGTTGTGCCTGTGGGTAAAATTTGCTATAATGGAACCATTCTATCATTTTATTAGAGGAGAGTTGCATTTTGAATCCAAATGTATGGGAATT
Organism: uncultured Anaerofilum sp.; assembly: GCA_944385935.1. Taxonomy (GTDB): domain Bacteria; phylum Bacillota; class Clostridia; order Oscillospirales; family Ruminococcaceae; genus Anaerofilum. The sequence continues at coordinate 59,033 of CALWZC010000014.1, read as the reverse complement.
GATTCTTGTCACTGCCATGATTGTGGTGGTGATTATTGGAATTAACTGGTATAAGTATAAAAAAAGCCAAGAAATTAAAGAACTGACCCCAGAACAACAGCCTAAACTGGATGCCCCCCGTGGTCGCAGCCAAGACAGCGGCAAGGTTATTCGTGCATTAAAAAGTTTTGCTTCTCGCAATGGCTACGAAATCATTCAGCCGGGAAAGATTGCCCACGGTACAGGGGTTTCTGATTTTGATGCTCTGGTTATTGGTACCTTTGGTGTGTTGGCTGTGCGCTCTATGGGCTACCATGGGCAGGTGTATGGCGGCGAACGAGAGCAAACATGGGCACAGACCACCGGCAGCGGTCGGGTAGAGTTTCCCAACCCTTTGCAACAAGCAGAAAAAGAAGCACGCCTTGTGCGAGAAGTATTGTTTGACAACAAGATTAAAGGTGTGCCTGTGGAGGCTATTTGTGTGTTCCCCAACAAAGCCACAGAATTGCTTATGCCTCGTTCCACTCCAGTATACAGAATGAAGGAATTTTCCGCTTTGCTTATGAAGGATAAGTATACCGATGACAAAAAAGTGGACATTGATGCTGTAGCCAAGGCATTGCGGAACGCTGTAGAAAAATAAACGATAAAGCGATGGAAAAACCTGTCGGTTTCCATCGCTTTTTGTCGCAAATGCAAATTTACATTTTATTCATACGGGTTTCATAAAGTCTACGCAACTAGATAGTATACTTACAATCACAGAAGGCGGGAAGCCGCAGCCCCCTTCTGTACATGATTCCTCCTCACACCAAAGCGATACCCCTTGAATGCCCACGCATCCGCAGCGTGGGCATTTTTTGTGCTCTTTTATTACCAATATTCGGGCACTTCTTTGTGATAAAAGCGGGGAACTCCTTCCCCCAGAATCATCATACCATAGGTTGGTCTACCCACACGAGGACGGCTGACCGAACCGGGATTGAATACATACAATTCATCGGTATATTCGTAGTAAGGGGAGTGGGTATGACCAAAGAGGGCAATGTCTGCCCCTCTTTGCCTTGCGGCATATTTTAGCCCCGCCACTGTAAACTTTACTTGATAGCCATCTCCATGACAAAAGAAAATCAACTGATTTTCAACGGTAATCATGGACTCTGCTGGTTGGGTACGGCTGTAGTCACAATTGCCCCGTACCGCCTGAATTTTTAAGTGGGGATAGTCCTCTTGTAATTCCCGAATATCCATTAAACCATCCCCTAAAAAGATAACATCTGTGGTGCCCGGCTCTGCATCAATTACATTGCGCAATGCAGCAAGATTTCCGTGGCTGTCAGATAATACCAAAAATTTTTTCATGGCATAGTTCATCCTTTCTGCCTTGGTATTATTGTTGCTCCAATACACATTTATAAATTTCGCTTTTTGAAAATCCGCTGGCAGCGGCAGCCTCTTTTGCTGCGGCTGTCAATTTTTGTCCTCCGGCTGCCAAACTCTGGGCCAATTCTACTGCTTGCTCCAAAGTCCATTGTTGTTCTTCTTGTGTAGGGCTTGCCCCTGCTACCACCAACACATATTCCCCACGAGGTTGGTTTTCCTCATACCATTCTATGGCTTGTTGCAGGGTTGTTTTTGTGATGGTTTCATGCAGTTTTGTCAACTCTCTACACAAAGTAATGCTTCTGTCCCCTCCAAAGGCAGAGGCTAAGTCTGCCAAGGTGGTGCGCAATTTATGGGGGGCTTCGTAAAAAATCATGGTGCGCTGTTCGGATTTCATTTCCTCCAAACGTTCCATACGGCTGCGGCGATTTACCGCTAAAAAACCCTCAAACACAAAGCGGCCTGTGGGCTGCCCTGACACGGCCAAGGCTGTGACAGCGGCACTGGCGGCAGGGATAGGCACTACCCGAATGCCTTGAGCAAGGGCATCAGTGACAATTAGCTCTCCGGGGTCGGAAATAGCAGGCATTCCAGCATCGCTGCACAATGCGCAGCTTTCCCCTTGCTGGATACGCTGCAAAATCTGTTGTCCTTTTTCCTTCAAATTGTGCTCATAATAACTAACCATTGGTTTTTTTATTCCCAAATGGTTTAGCAACTTTAAGGTAACGCGGGTATCCTCAGCAGCAATAAAATCCACATCTTCAAAGGTTTGGGCTGCACGAGGGGTCAAATCTCCCAAATTGCCAATGGGGGTGGCTACAATATATAGAGTTCCATTCATGGCTGTTGCTCCCTTCCGTAAATCTCCAATATCTGGGCTGAATGACTGCCATCCTCTGCCTGTACTATAATATCTCGTTCCAACACCATACCAGGGCGGCGATTTTTTTGGCATTCCAACAAAAACAACCATGGTACACTGTCTGGCCGCACCTTCACCCACTGCAACCGCTTTGGCTCCAAGCGTACTGCACGGGCTGCACAGATTACTTCGGCCAGTTGTTCTGGACGCTGGCAAAGGCAAAATTTCCCTCCGTCTGTAAGCAATTTGCTTGCTACTGCTGTTACATCTTTAGTGGTACAGGTTTGTTGATGGCGAGCTGTGCCTCTGCCGGGTTTGGGGCTAACAAATCCCCCTGTAAAATAGGGGGGATTACAGGCTACCATTTGGTAGGTTCCCACTGAGGGTAAATTTCTCATATCCTCATTCTTTGGAGTAATGTGGGTAATGTTTCCCATTTCTATGCTTTTTGTTAGCAAAGCGGTTCCCTCTGGTTGCAATTCCACCGCAAGGCATTCCCCTCGGTGGCCCATATCATGCCAACGCAGTGCCACAATGCCGCAGCCGCTGCCCAAATCCACCGCTTTATGCTGTCGCCATGGTTGTGCAAACCATGCCAACAACAAGGAGTCTGTACCAAAACGGTGGGTTTTGCTTACACAAACAGGGGTACCATTGGCGAGGGTTTCGATTGTATATTCCATTTCCATAAAATTATAAATCCTTTGGAACAATAACGTGATTTTTTTAGAAAAAGAAAAGCAAAAAATTGGCGGGTACGGAAAGTACCCGCCAATTTTGGGTTGCAAATCACTCTTGAGAGATTGCACCTACAGGGCAAACACGTGCACATGCACCACAATCCAAGCAATCAGGAGGATAAATCTCGAACTTACCACCAACCTCAGCAATTGCGTCAACGGGGCATTCAACTGTACACCTATCACAACAAATGCAGTCATTGCTAATCTTATAAGCCATAGTGTTCTTCTTTTCCTTGATTAAATAAAATGCCCTTGGGCTGCCACTATTGAAAGAGTGCAGCAATAGGGTATGGCGTTCCCAAAAGGGAGCCTTTCTGTATTCTATTCTATCATATTTTTATGCAAACGCAAGGGGCTTTTCTTGCCTTTTCTCCAAGCATTTCAAATTCCAGTAGTGAGAATTTTGGTTGTATATTCTACCCTTACAAAACCATCATCCTTTAGAAAAATAACAATATCCATAGAAAGCAAAAAAATTGGCAGGTACCAAAAGTACCCACCAACTTTTTGGTTGCAAATTACTCCTGAGAGATTGCACCTACAGGGCAAACGCCTGCACATGCACCGCAATCCAAGCAAGCGTTAGCGTCAATGTTGAATTGACCTTCGCCCTCAGAAATTGCGCTAACAGGGCACTCGCCTGCACAGGTACCGCAGGAAACGCAGTCATTGCTGATTTTGTAAGCCATTGTGTTCTCCTTTTTCTCCGTATCAAATAAAAATTCCCTTTGGTTGCCACTGCTGAAACGGTACAGTGGCAGGGCGGGGCCTTCCCAAAAGGGTGCCCTTCTGCATTCTATTCTATCATATTTTTGTTCAAACGCAAGAGGGTTTTCCTGTCTTTCCCACAGGCATTCCAATTTCTGATAGCAAGGGAAATTATTCCTGCTCCTCTGGCTCGGCAGGCTGAGGGGCACGGCGTCCCCCCCGAATATAGGTGCACTCACTGCGCTTGTAGTATTTTGCCTGAATGATGTCGGCTTTTTCGCTGCGAACCTTTAAATAACCACTGATAAGGTTTACTTCTACCACAGTACCAATGCCATCGGGGGTTTTTACTTCGCTTCCTACCTGTGGAGTAATGCGGTTGAGATATTCATAGGCTTTTTGCTCATAGGCAAGGCAGCACATTAGCCTTCCACAACTTCCCGAAATTTTGGTAGGATTCAAAGACAGACCTTGTTCCTTTGCCATTTTGATGGAAACAGGCTGAAACTCGTTTAGGAAGCGGCTGCAACAAAAGGGTTGCCCACAAATGCCAAGGCCACCCAACATTTTGCTTTCGTCCCGCACACCAATTTGTCGCAATTCAATTCGAGTGTGAAACACGCCAGCCAAATCTTTTACCAAGTCACGAAAATCAATTCTTCCATCGGCAGTAAAATAAAACAAAATTTTGGAACGGTCTAGGGTATATTCTACATCCACAAGTTTCATTTCCAGCCCATGTTTGCGGATTCTCTCCTCACACAGAGCAAATGCCTTTTGTTCATCGGCTCGGTTTTGCTCCATCCGTCGGATGTCCACACTGTCTGCCATACGCAAAACAGTTTTTAAGGGATGCACCACACTGCTGTCTGCAACCGTATGGCAGCCCTTTACCACTTCGCCACATTCTGTTCCACGGCTGGTTTCTACAATTACATATTCTCCCTGTTTTACCGGCAGGGAACCGGGGTCAAAAAAATATGCCTTTCCGGCAGGTTTAAAACGCACGCTGATTACAGTTGCCATATTTATTGTTTCCTATGCCGTTGCCGCAGACGGCGGGGGAGGTGTTGTTCTTGCTCAGCGGCAAAAATTGGAGCAAGAAGGTTTATAAATTTGCAAGTTGGGCAGCCAAATAGCAAAATACCAATTTTGCATTTGCGTTTGCCATAAGCTGTTGTCTGGCCTGCTGACAGAGCTTCCCTATAGGGGCAGCCTTGGATGCAGAAAGCTCTTGTACTGGTATTCCCCGCATACATGCAGCTGATACTGCTTGCACATCCTCCAGCAATTGTTTGGCAGCTGGCTTGTCTTTTTCCCATCGGTTGAGCAATAGCATAGCATCGTAGGCATTTCCTTTTTCTGCACACTGAGCCAACCGCAAGGCATCATCAAAAATGCCTTTTCTTTGAGGGTCGTCTATACATTCCAAAGCTGTGCCGATTTTACCGCCAAACACTTGGGATAAAAACTCCTGTCCTCTACCAGTGGGGCGATGTTTGCGCAAATAGCTGGCACACTCCTCCACAGACACCGCACCAAAAGAAAAGCTTACACACCGGCTGCGGATGGTGGGCAACACTGCCGCCGCATTGGAAGCCGTGAGAATAAACAATACTCCTTCTGGGGGTTCCTCTAACACTTTCAGCAGAGCATTGGCACTAAATCCATTAAAATTCTGGGTATCGTACACAATCACCACTCTGCCTGCTGCTGTAAGGGCTGTGCTAAATATTTCTTTTCGTATCTGTCGGATACTATCAATGCGAATTTCTCCCGAGGCTCCCTCACCAGCCACCTCTATACATTCCTCCGACTGCCCTGTCATGACTTTATTTGCCTCCATAGGGCTGTTGGGGTATAGATAATCTGCCGCAAGACAGCGGGCAGCAAAGCCTGTCCCGGTGCCTTTTTCTCCGTACAAAAGCACACTATGGGAAAGCCGCCCTGCATGGAGGGCGGCTTGTAAGGCTTGCACTGTAAGGGCATTGCCTGCAATACAATCCAACATCACAGTTTTTCAAACCGTTCTACATTGGTTACAAACACTGTTGCACCGCCTACAGTAACCTGCAAGGGATATGCAGTGGTAACACCAATGCCATAGCTGGCAGTGCTGGGCACTACCTCAACACGCTGTTTGGAGCATGAAGCAATGATATTGATACAAGTATCTACCTTTTCATCTTCGGTACCAATGAGCAGTGTCATGTTGCCTGCCATCAAAAATCCACCTGTAGTAGAAAGACGGGTGACAGAAAATCCGCCCTTTACCAATTCATTACAAACAGCCTTGGAATCTTCTTTATTTACAATCGCAGTAATTAGTTTCATACCAATATGCCTCCTACAACGCAGCCCATCTGCTGCTTTTCTTCATTCTAGCATACTTTGGGGTAAATTTCCATAGATGGGCCGGATACCTTATCAAAAAACTCTTAGCGAAACCGCTGATTGGCTTGTTTCCATGCCCTGCGGCGTTTTGCAGATTGAATTTCTGTTTGAATGCGGTCAATGAGTCCTTTTCCAAAAAAGGCAAGCAATGCAACACAAGCCAAAAGAATGTTGACCTTTGTTGCCCATGCGCCAGACAAGAAGCTAACCAACAACAAGAATCCTGCTGCCCATCCCAGATATTTAGCTTGAATGGGCAAAACGAAAAATACCAGCATTTGATGGGTAGGGAAATAGATGGAAAATGCAATAAACATCAATGTAGACAGATATCCCATAGTTCCAATGCCCACAATAAAGCAAGACAACAATGCTGCTACCCAAGAGAACAAAATGAACACATTAAATTTAAAATCGCCCCATACCTGTTCCAGTGTGGTTCCAATAAAATAGAAGAAATAGGCATCCACCAAAAACCACAATGGACTACTTGCCCCTGGGGTAATTAAAACAGTAAGAATCTCCCATATTTTTCCGTGCATCAAATCCCAACGGGAGATGGGAGCAAAGAAGTTTGCAAAGAAAAACTGTGGAAATGCTGTCATTAGCAAATACATAAATATCCGACCAATGACCAGATATTTTGTCAACCCACGAATACAATATCTGCTATATTTGTATTCCAAACGATTCAGCCACATACCAAAAATTCCCTTTCTATTATTTCTTTATTTGCACAGATGTTGCAAAAGCATTGCATCTGTTGCCAATGAAAAAAAGCACTTTCATCATAGCAAAAACGTCTATCTATTTCAACAGATAGTTGTAAAAGTTTTGTGATACAGTTTCCTAATTGTTGAAAACTATATGATTTTTTGAAGTTATCAACTGTTTCAACATAGTTTTCAACAATTTTGTGGAAAGTATAGTTTCTATACCTTTGGTAAATATTGCTTCCCCTTTTTTCTGCAAATTTCTCGCTGTTATTGCAGAATTTTTGTATTTTTATTGCCTTTATTCTGTAGTGGGAAGGGTGAACCCTTCTCCATATACTTCACTGGCTTCACATACCATAACCATAGCTTTTTTGTCCTTGTGATGTACAATACTGGTTACTTTGTAGGCTTCTCTGCTGGAGCAAGCACATAAAAGTAGTTGCTTTTCATTGCCGGAATAGGTTCCCATTGCTTTTAACAGGGTAGAACCACGGTCTAATTGTGTTCCAATCTCTTTCGCCACTTCCATACCATGGTCAGTAACAATTACCACCAGTTTTCCACTTCCGGCACCATACATAATGCGGTCCATAACAAATGTAGTTGCATAGGCGGATACAATGCCATACAACACGGCATCAATATTTCCAAACACCGGGCCACCTGCCAAAATTATTAAGGCATCCATTGCAAGAATAATCTGTCCAAAACTAATGTGGGGAAATTTCCGCTTTGCTGCATGAATCAAAAAGTCTTGTCCACCAGTGGAAGAACCTCGCATATAGATGATTGCCAATCCTGCGCCAATGCAAACACCCGAAAAGATAGCGGCCATGGCACGGTTTCCTTCGTACATGGGTAATTGTGGGAAAACAAAATCCAAAAAAATAGTGGATATTATCATAGTTCGCAAACTTTTGAAAAAAAACTTTTTACCCAAAACAGGATATGTAAATAAAATAATAGGGATATTTAATAGTAAGGTTCCAATACCAATAGGAATGGGCACAAAATAGTTGATAAGCAATGCCATACCACTAATTCCACCGGGGGCAAAACCTGCTTTAGAAGCAAAGGTTACCAGACCGATGGCAAACAAAATACTTCCTGCAATATCAAAAAGAATGTCTATTGCCAACTGTTTCCACTGAATTTTTTGTATCATTGTAAATTTCAAACTCCTTTGCAAAACCATAGTAATTATGCAACTGGGCTTTTGTAAAAAAGGCCGCTTTGTTTGTTAGTATACCATATTTTTCAAAAAAATTGTGCAGAACTTCGTATTTTTTCTTATGTACTTGTGGTACGCACATATTTCTAAAACTGTTGTCATAGTTTTTTAAAAATACTTTGCTATACTAAAAAACCAAACAAGGAACCTTTTTTAGGAAGGCGGGAACCTTTTTATGAAACACATAGGTCTTTTGGTGAATCCCCGTTCTGGTAAGGGTACCATTCGCCAAAATCTCTATACAATTGTAGAATATTTTCATCGTCGCAAATGCATTACCACAGTCATACCGGTTGCAGTAAAACCAGATATGGTGCAAGCCTTGGGAAACCAACTGGAAACCTTTGACCTGTTGGTGTGTTGTGGGGGAGATGGTACACTAAACCATACAGTTTCTACTTTGATGAAACTAAAGAATCCACCTCCTATGGCCTATTTGCCTATGGGCAGCACCAATGATTTTGCTAGTACATTGCATTATTCTCCTCAATTGCTAGAAAACTGCAAAACTGCTTTGTATGGGCAACCCCATTTGTTGGATTTAGGAATGTTTCAGGAGGAAAAGTTTTTTTGTTATATTGCAGCTTTTGGTGCCTTTACTGCGGTAAGCTATTCCACACCACAAGAAATGAAAAATAACCTAGGGCATATGGCTTATATTTTGGAAGGATTGAAACATCTCCCTTTCAACACCAGTATTTCTGCCTCCATCCAAACGGATGAAGGTACATTAGAGGGAGATTTTTTGTATGGCTCTTTTAGCAATTCCACCAGCATTGGGGGCTTTCCTTCTCCTGTGGGAAAAGAAGTTGTACTGAATGACGGAAAATTTGAATTGCTTTTGATTTCTGCCCCCAAAACTCTCAATGACTTTAACAATCTTGTTGCTTGTGTGGCACAGCAAAATTTTTCTAACCCATATATTCGCTTTATCCAAACCAGCAAACTATCCTTTTCCTTTGCCCATCCTGTGGATTTTACACTAGATGGAGAGTTTGGGGGAACAGTAACAGAGGCTTCTTTGCGAGTGATTCCTCATGCCTTTTCCATTCATCTGCCTGCAAAGGCACCCTTGCAGCAACAAACACTAGTATAATTTTTCATTGTTCTTATTTGAATAAAAACACAAGCTCCCATTGATAAATCAATCAATCGGAGCTTGTGTTTTTGTTTTGTTTATTCTTTTTACATGCTGTGGCTGTTATTTCCAATACGACGGATTTCGGTTAAATCCTTCTGACGGAAGGCAGCCAAAATGGTAGGTACTGCACCCAACGCCAAAAACAGGTATACCAAAATCAAATTACCCCAGTATCTTGCGGTTTCAATGATTTCAGCCTCTATTAAAGCAGGAATGGCTTGGTAGGAAATAAACAAATCTTCTTCAAACTCTCTTGCCACTACAATAGCCCAATCCAAACGGTCGGCTGCATAGGTCATAACAATCATAATAAGGATTGCTATGATAATACCTTTTTTAGTTAGTTTTCCGCCCAACATTTCGTAGCCTTTCAAGGTACAGATTGCCATAACCAACCCAGACAAGGCCGCTACATAGCCCATTTGGCTTACTATAATAATGCACAAGGCTCCCAACAAAGAACCTAAAAAAGCACCAACAATACCCATGACAATGCTCTCTTTTTTGGAAACTATGTTTTGCTGTTCCAAATGTGCATTTTGCTGCAAATTTGTGAGGCAGTCATCACATACACTCATGTAATTGTTTCCAACCATTGCCACCGGCATAGTTCCATCTTTTTGGCACATCTGACAGCAAGGCTCCCAGCCTCTAGCAGCCATAAAGTCCACAGTAGTCTGTGTTACTTGTTCTACCTGCTCAGGCAATTTATTGGCAAGCAAAGCTTTAATGTTTACGATTAAACAATTATTGCCCTGAATCACTTTGCCCACATTCTTGCAGTTGGAACGCAGTTCTTTTATTTCTTCCTTTGTGATAGGCTCGTTGCGCTTTGCCGCTATCGCAACTTGGAGAGAGGAAGGATACTGCTTATCTGGTGCATAAACCATTACAGAATATCCATTGCGAACCCCTTGCATCAGTCCAGTGGAAATATCCAACTCCAAACCAGTTGCCGCAACTATCTTTTCATACAATTTTGTGCTTGCCGCCATTTTTTAATTCCTCCTTTTTCACTCACATACCCCTAAGATTTTCCATTATTATAGCAATTTCACAATCTATACGCAATATATTTTTTTACATTTTTTGTAATTTGTGTCCATTTTTATACCCTTGTGTAAAAAAATCCCCCTTGTACCCAAAGGCACAAGGGGGATTTGATTGAGCTCAATTATAGTTTAGAAATTGCCAACTGCCTTGTAACTCGCGAAATTACTCGTACAGTTTAGCCAACTTCTGGAGGTATTCATAGCGTTCTACACTTGCTTTCTCAGCAGTTGCAAACAGCTCATTTGCACGCTCAGGGAATGCACGTTGCAGACGGCTATAACGAGTTTCGCTTTCGATGAACTCGCGGAAGTTGCCAGTGGGAGCCTTAGAATCCAAGGTGAACGGATTCTGGCCTTCTGCCTTCTTGCGGGGGTCGAAGCGGAACATATGCCAGTAACCAGCCTGAACAGCCTTCTTCATCTCAGCCTGACAGTTGGTCATACCGCCCTTCAAGCCGTGCATCTCACAGGGAGCATAACCGATAATCAAGGAAGGTCCGTTGTAGCTTTCAGCCTCAATCAAAGCCTTCATGGTCTGATTCTGGTCTGCGCCCATAGCAATCTGAGCAACATATACATAGCCATAGCTCATAGCAATCTCAGCCAAGCTCTTCTTGCCGATAGCCTTACCAGCAGCAGCAAACTGAGCAACCTGACCAATCTGGCTAGCCTTAGAAGCCTGACCACCGGTGTTGGAGTAAACCTCGGTATCAAATACCATTACATTTACATTCTCGCCGGAAGCCAGAACGTGGTCCAAACCACCGAAACCGATGTCGTAAGCCCAGCCGTCGCCGCCGAAAATCCAAACGCTCTTCTTGGACAGATATTGCTTGTTCTCCAGCAGGTCTTTGCAGGTATCGCAAGCAGGATGCTTCTCCAGCTCTGCAACCAAAGCCTTAGTAGCCTCTGCGTTTGCTTTGCCATCTTCCAAAGTTGCCAGATACTGCTCAGATGCAGCCTTCAGGCCTGCGTCCTCGCCCTCTGCCAAGGTCTTAACCTGAGCAATCAAACGGTCACGGATGGTCTTTTGACCCAGATACATACCCAGACCATGCTCAGCATTGTCCTCAAACAGGCTGTTTGCCCATGCAGGACCAAAGCCGCTGTTCTTGTTGGTAGTGTAGGGAGAAGTTGCTGCGGGGCCGCCCCAGATGGAGGAACAACCGGTAGCATTGGAAATGAACATTCTCTCACCAAACAGCTGGGTAATCAGACGAGCATAGCTGGTTTCTGCACAACCTGCGCAGCTGCCGGAGAACTCCAACAGGGGCTGGTTGAACTGAGAGCCCTTTACAGTGGTTTCTGCCATCATGCCGTCTTTCTTGCGGATGTTCTCAACACAGTAGTCAAATACTTCCTGCTGTGCAGCCTGAGACTCTTGGGGAACCATCTTCAAGGTACCCTTTGCAGCGGTGGGACATACGTTTGCACATACGCCACAACCCATACAATCCAGAGGAGAAACAGCCATAGTGAAGGTGTAGCCTTCGCAACCCTTACCGTTCATCTGCTTACCCTTCAGAGAAGCAGGAGCAGCAGCAGCTTCCTCTGCGCTCAGAGCGAAGGGACGGATGGTAGCATGGGGACATACAAAAGCACACTGGTTACACTGGATACAGGTTTCGGGATTCCACTCGGGAACAGTAACAGCAACGCCACGCTTCTCATAAGCAGAAGCACCCTGCTCGAACTGACCGTCTACATGGTCCATAAATGCGGAAACAGGCAGGCTGTCGCCGTTCATCTTGGAAACAGGCTCCAAAATCTCTTTTACCATCTTTACGGTAGCAGCATTGCCCTTCAACTCTGCTGGAGCAGTGTCGTCCTGAGCATTTGCCCAGTCTGCGGGAACCTCAACCTTGTGGTAAGCATCAAAGCCTGCGTCGATAGCCTTCCAGTTCATCTCAACGATGGCCTGGCCCTTCTTAGCAAAGCTCTTCTCAGCAGCCTTCTTCATGTAGGAGATAGCATCCTCACGAGGCAGAACACCAGCCAGTGCAAAGAAAGCAGACTGCAAAATGGTGTTGGTGCGTTTGCCCAGACCAATCTCAACAGCCTTATCAATAGCATTGATGGTGTACAGTTGGATGTTATTCTGTGCAATGTAACGCTTTGCCTCTGCGGGCATATGGTGAGCCAGCTCCTCATCAGACCACTGGCAGTTAATCATAAATACGCCGCCGGGCTTTACATCGTTTACCATCTTATAGCCTTTTACAACATAAGAGGGGTTGTGGCAAGCAACAAAGTCTGCCTTGTTGATGTAGTAGGGGCTGCGGATGGGGTGGTCACCAAAGCGCAAGTGGCTGATGGTTACACCGCCAGTCTTTTTGGAGTCATACTGGAAGTATGCCTGAATGTATTTGTCGGTGTGGTCACCGATAATCTTGGTGGAGTTCTTGTTAGCACCAACGGTACCGTCGCCGCCCAGACCCCAGAACTTGCACTCTTTGGTGCCTTCTGCTGCGGTGTTGGGAGCAGGCTTCTCCTCCAAGGACAGATAGGTAACGTCGTCGTTGATACCCAGAGTAAAGCGGCTCTTAGGAGCGTCTTTAGCCAGCTCGTCGTATACTGCGAAGATACTGGAGGGAGGGGTATCCTTGCTGCCCAAGCCGTAACGACCGCCAATCAAGGTAGCGGTGTTGCCAGCCTCACGCAGAGCAGTAGCAACATCCAAGAACAGGGGCTCGCCCAAGCTGCCGGGCTCTTTGGTGCGGTCCAGAACAGCAATCTTGGTAGCAGTTGCGGGGATAGCTTCCATCAGCTTCTCAGCAACGAAGGGACGGTACAAACGAACCTTTACCAAACCAACCTTCTCGCCCTTAGCGTTCAGGTAGTCGATAACTTCCTCAGCAACGTCACAGATGGAGCCCATTGCGATGATAACACGGTCAGCATCAGCAGCACCATAGTAGTTAAACAACTTGTAATCGGTGCCCAGCTTCTCGTTTACCTTGTTCATGTACTCCTCAACCACTGCGGGCAGAGCGTCATAGTACTTGTTGCAAGCCTCACGATGCTGGAAGAAGATGTCGCCGTTCTCATGGCTACCACGGGTAGCAGGATGCTCAGGATTCAGTGCATGTGCACGGAACTCTTTGATAGCGTCCCAGTCAACCATCTCAGCCAAGTCGGCATAGTCCCAAGCCTCAATCTTCTGGATTTCGTGAGAAGTACGGAAACCGTCAAAGAAGTTGATGAAAGGAACCTTGCCCTTAATTGCGGCCAAATGTGCAACAGCAGACAGGTCCATAACCTCTTGAGGGTTGGTTTCTGCCAACATTGCAAAACCGGTCTGACGGCAAGCATATACGTCGCTGTGGTCACCGAAGATGTTCAAAGCATGGCTTGCAACACAACGTGCAGAAACATGGAACACGCTGGGCAGCAGCTCACCTGCAATTTTGTACATGTTAGGAATCATCAGCAGCAGGCCCTGAGAAGCGGTGAAGGTAGTGGTCATTGCACCGGCAGCCAGAGAACCGTGAACGGCACCTGCAGCACCAGCCTCGGACTGCATCTCCATAACTTTGACCTGAGTGCCGAAAATGTTCTTTTGTCCGGCAGCAGACCAAATGTCTACAGAGTCAGCCATAGGGCTGGAAGGAGTAATGGGGTAGATGGCAGCTACTTCAGTAAAAGCATACGCAACGTGTGCGGCAGCTGTATTGCCATCCATAGATTTTTTCGCTCTATGCATTTTTCTCTTCCTCCATAAAAATTTTGGTTGTAGTGGGCAGCAAACGGAAAACGTTATTGCTCATTGTCTATTGTAACAAATTTGCACCCAGAAGTAAACACAACCATTATGCTTTTTCGCTATTTCTGCTATATTTTTTTGGGAATGGCTTTGGGAAAAATCGAACTTTTTGTTATATCGAAGAATTATGTAGAAATTTGGTATTATATGGATTGAATGCCATATTTTTCTATGCTATACTCAAGGCAAATAGTATATGGAGGAAAGGTATCTATGGGCTTTTTACACAAAGTATCAGTGGCTTGCTTGTGTGCTGCAATTGGAATTTCAGCAAGTGGTATTCACACCATTTCGGCAAATACCATACGCCAACCTGTTACCACATTGCAGCAAAATTCTTCTGAAACTGACCAAAGTAATCTTTTACAGCTTTTTGAGCAAAATGGGTTTACAGATAAGGATTTACGAACCAAGGAATATTTACAACAGCTCTGTGCACAACCTGCAAACACCAATGAACAATCCATGAAAGAGCTAGTATATGAAAAGGTTCTAAACACTACCGACTACTACCAATCTGTGCACGGCAAATATCAAAGAAATGAAATTTACGCAAACAATACCTATACAATGGAATATGCTGTAGATAAAACCAATGGTATTACCGCCGCCGAAAAAATGTTGTGCAGCGATGGCAGTGCAGATATTAGCTTCTTTTGTGGTACAAATGGTTCCCGTTTTGTAATAGATGATATTTCCACTTTTAACCCCTCCACAGATGGAAACAAAGTCAATCTTATCCACCAAAACTACTTTGACCCAGAAGAATCCCTACAAAATGACTTTGTTTCTCTAATAAAAGCAACAAGCCGTACACAATATGACAATGAGGACATTGGTCACTATTTCTACCGCACCGCTTTCCCCGGAATTTTGTATGCAACAGAATCCATTGACCCACAAGAAATGGGAATTGGATACTTGGAGGAGTTTGACAACTGGCAGATTGAGGCAGTAGAGCAGGTTGCAGGGCGTGACTGCTGGAAGTTGGTAGGCACCCTTTCGGGGGAGTATGCCGAAAAACTCCATGCTTACAGCTATGAAATGTATGTAGACTGCGAAACAGGCTTTGTTCTGCAATACTCCAACTTTGACCAAAACGGTGCTTTAACCGACCATTTAACCACACTCGAAATTCAGGTGAACCAACCAGTTTCACAGGACACATTCAATGAAATTGCAAAACAGTATCTAAATGCCTACAACACATTTTGGAATCTTCCTCTAGTATAATATTTTGTTATAAAGCCTCCCAAACAAGCTGTTTGTGGGGCTTTTTTCGTTGGTATCAGGAATTGACAGCAAATTTTAAAACCTTTACAATGAGAGATATTGCAACTACTTAATAAAATCGTAAGATTGAAAGGATGAAGAATACCGATGGAATCGGATGGCCTTAAAAATTTAGGCAAAACACTTAGCCGCTTTTTGGGTGGAAAGAAAAAAGAGGGAGAAATGACTCCCGAAGATTTGATGAATATTGTAGAGGAAGCCGCAGACCCAGACAGCATAGACTCTCAGCAAAAAGAGATGATTGTCAACATCTTTGAACTGGCAGACCTAAACGCCGGGGACATTATGACCCATCGCACCGACTTGATTGCTTTGGAGGAAAACGAGCCCTGCCGTAAAGCTATTCGCCTTAGTTTGGAAAACGGCACTAGCCGTATGCCTGTATACAAAAAAAATATTGATGAGGTAGTGGGAATCCTTCATGTGAAAGACCTTCTTGCTATGTTAGAAAATCCAGAGTGGGTAGAGCAGCCTGTCAGCCAATGGATGCGTCCAGTAATGTTTGTGCCGGAAAGCTGCCCTTCTCGTGATTTGCTTATAGAGTTCCGAAAAAAACACAATCAAGTTGCCATTGTTGTAGATGAATACGGCGGAACTGCCGGCTTGGTATCCATGGAGGATATTCTGGAGGAAATTGTAGGCAACATTCAAGACGAATTTGACAATGAAGAAGAGCTATTAGTTCCTTGTGAGGGTGGTTTTGTGGCAGATGGCTCTGCTGATGTTGAAGACCTATTCGACGCCATGGAATTGGAAATGCCCGAAGACGATGACGATGATGAAGAAAATGATTCTGTGGGTGGCCTTGTAGCGGACAAACTGGGGCGGATTCCCAAACAGGGCGAAACCCCCAGCATAGACTGGGGAGGGATTCGCTTTGAAGTACTAGACGCTGATGACCGCCGTATCCGAAAGGTGCGCTGTACATTGGCTGCCACTCCTGCACCAGATGAGGAGGAAAAAGAATGAGTCATTTTGAAGAAAAGCAATCCAGCCAAGAAGTTTTTTCTGGTCGAGTGTTTCAAGTTACAGTAGACCAAGTAAAGCTGGAAAACGGAAAAACCTCCCAAAGAGAGGTGGTACACCACCACGGTGGGGCTTGCATTGCTGCCCTTACTGCTGAAGGGGAGATTTATCTGGTGCGGCAATTCCGGTATGCTTTTGGGGAAGAACTATGGGAACTGCCTGCTGGAAAGCTAGAAGCCGACGAAAACCCTTTTGAGGCTGCAAAGCGGGAGTTAGAGGAGGAAGCAGGCATTACTGCCAGCCAATATTTTGATTTGGGCGTGTTATATCCCACAGTGGGGTATTGTAGCGAAAAAATCTACATATGGGCAGCCACTGGGTTACAATCTACCCACCAGCATTTGGATGAAGATGAATTTTTGTCGGTGGAAAAGATGCCCCTAGAGCAAGCTGTACAGCTTGTTTTGGAGGATAAAATCCGGGATGGAAAAACGGCGTTTGCCTTGTTGAAGCTAAACACATTACTACAACAGGGGAAAATTTCTTTAAATCCCTAAAATTGCGCAAAAATAAATGGCACTGGTATAATTCCAGTGCCATTTTTATTTTGCCACCTTTTGAAAAAGGTGGCGCGAAAACTTTTTTATTGAAGTTGTTCTAAGAACAGGGAGTGTACTTTTCCATTGGTAACTAGCAAGTCGGCATTTTTGGCAGGGTCTGGGGTGCCTCCTTGCCAGTCGGTGACTTTTCCGCCAGCCTCTTGCACCAGTAACCAACCGGCTGCATAATCCCAAGGCTTCAAGTCCAATTCAAAAAAGCAATCATAGCGGCCACAAGCCACATAGGCAAAGTCCAGCGAGGCGGTTCCTGCTCGGCGCAAGTCCATTACCTGCATAAAGATTTTTTCAAACAAGGCAAAGTTGCGTTTTGCATTTTCTTTTCGATAAGGGCTAGTTCCAATGGCAACCAAGCAATCTTTCATGGTTTCACTGTTTGTTACAGAGATTGGCAAACCATTTAGAAAAGCTCCTTTGCCTGCATAGGCGGTAAAGGTTTCCTCTAAAAAGGGGTTATACACTACGCCAAATTCCATATGGTCGTTGTCCCACAAAGCTAGAGAAACTGCGCTGTGCTGACAATCACGCATTAGGTTGGTGGTGCCGTCGATGGGGTCTAAAATCCACACCTTTTTTCCCTGTGCGCTTACACGGGCATCCCCTTCTTCTGCCATCATTTCCACATCGGGGAATGCCTCTGCCAGCTTTTGGGTAAGATATTCCTGAATCCGCAAGTCTACCTGTGTTACATAATCTGCTAACCCTTTTTCGGTTACTTCATGGCGCAGTCTATCATCAAAAATAAAATCTCTTGTGCTATGCACCAACCGAATGACCTTATTAAAATCCATCCTTTGCACCTCTATCTTCTGTTGCTTCCTTTTCTAAGGCATCACAAAGTTTTTGGAATAAATGGGGAGCTTTACGCTTTAGGCTAATAGGGCGAAAGGTTTCCTTGTCCACCCAGCCATGGCGGGTTTTTCCTCGGTTAATGGGGGAGTTTTCACCCTTTTTTGTCACTGTGTAGCAAAATTCCATCTGGGCGGCAGTTGCCTTTGTCAACCGACATTCTATTGTGATTTCATCTTCATAGGTACAAGGCAGCAGGTATTGACTTTCCACCGACAAAACCGGCGATAGAAAACCCATTTCTTCCAATTCTCCATAGGAAGTACCAAGCTGTTTAGTAAAATCTGTACGAGCTTGCTCATACCATACCAAATAGTTTGCATGATGTGCTATGCCCATGCGGTCGGTTTCTGCATACCGCACAGAAAACGTCGTTTTCGACACCATTGATTCCATCCCCTTTGTGAATACACTCTTTGGTCAGTATAGCACACCTTCCAAAAAAGTAAAATACAGAATCTCCTTTCGGGAAATTCTGTATTTTATATATGCAATAATTTTCCATGTTAAAAATTGGGGTCGATTTGTCCATAATATATTTCAGTGGATTCCACTGTAGAGTGGCGTGGATTTTCTTGTATCCATTGGTTCCATGGCAGCCAGCACAGCAGACAAAACAGCAAGGCGGCAAGATGGATGGCAACTTCTGCCACTCGGAAGGGTCGTAGCAACCGCACCATGGCAAGCACAGACCACAGAGCCACCACTACAATGGCATAAGCTGCCAGCACTCGTTTGGGGGTAAGGCCAAAACAAGAGATATACAACCCCAATTTACTGGAAGCAATGGCAACAAAGAGCAAATTGCAGGCCATCAAGACCATAGCAAACCACCGAAGAACCCGACTGTTTTCCATGCCATTGCGGGCTAACTTTTGGCAAACAACCAATACTCCCAAATTTACCGAGGCAATGCGCAGCAATTCAAAAAATCCTTGGCGTGCATACTCTGCCACAGTATATTTTTGAGGAAGAACCCCCAAAAATCCACCAGTAAAATATTGCAGTTGACTTACAAAAAACAGCAAATACAATGCGGCCAACAATGACACTGGAATAGCAAATACTTTTCCGGGAAATTGGCGAATTTTCTCCAAAAAGCTGTATATTTCTTGTGTTTTTAAACGATTTGTATTTTCTTTGGAATGGAATGCACCATAAAACAGCCCATAAAACCAACACCAAAAGAATCCATACAATACCAAAGAATAGAAATCAAACCATTGAGAAAGCATTTCCAAAGGGCTCCATTGTGACAACCAATACCCCCAACGGCCCATGGTATGCTCAAAAATTTTATCCGCCTGCACCAAAGTGGAAAAGCTCCATAGCAACAAAGGAAGTGCCAGCAAAAGTCCCATAGCTACCCATAACCATTCTTTAGAACGAGAAAATTTTCTTGGTAGCTTGATATCATAACACAACACTTGTATATTTCTCAAGAAATTGGAAAAGGGGAGAATAAACCATGCCCGTACAAAGTCAAAAGGAATAAGGCTTCCTGCTTTGGATTCTGCTGCTCCTCCCAAACGGGTGAGGGCAAATTGTGCTGCTGTCAAGTGGAGTAATATCCATCCATAAGCCCCTAGAACCCACTCATTATTTTGCATGGTTGTACCCACTGCAATGGCCAACATTGCTACTGCCCAAAAGGCACTTTCTTTAGAAAAAGCAACTTTGCAAAGCCTTGCAGAAATTTCTACCACAGCAAAAAACACAAATAGAAAAAGCACCATACTCCATTCTGCAAAGGGATAAGATAATCCAAAAAGCACAAATTTTACATATGCTACGGACACGCCCAAAAACAACAAACTGGAAATTTTTTCTTGTTTTGAGGCAAAAAATTTCTTTTTTGCAGGTTGTGCCGCTGGTTGCTGTAAAACAGCTGGTGGAGCCTTTTTTGTGGAAGATACATCACTCATACTAGAAAAACACCTCTTTCTAAACAAGTATCAATCTGGTTTATACTCTAATAGGTCGGCTGGTTGACAATCCAATGCTTTGCAAAGAGCCTCTAAGGTAGAAAAGCGCACCGCCTTTGCTTTGTTGTTTTTTAAAATAGAAAGGTTGGCAGGAGTAATTCCAATTTTTTCGGCAAGCTCTCCTGCGCTAATTTTTCGTTTTGCCATCATTACATCCAAATTCACCACTATGGGCATTTTGTTTCCTCTTTTCTTAAATGGTATAGTCCACTTCGTCTTTCAATGCCACAGCCTGTTGCATAATATTTTTTACTACACGGACAATCAACGCCATAAAAGCAGCAATGGCAGCCACAAACAAATAAGGCAGATAATAGGCTGTACTTGCTAAGCAAACCACTGCTACCCCAAAGCAACACCAGCTAATCACTCTCAGACGTCGAACATTTTCTTGAACAAAAACATTTTCTTTTCCTATCTGCACCAACAAGTGCCACAAGTTCCATAAAATAGGGAATATAAATACTGCGCCTGTATATATGGTTGCCATAAATAAACTTTGTTCCTGCTGCACATTTGCACGACTAAAGCCTACAAACCAATGGGTTACCCAAGGGGCTGTTATTACCAAAAGTGCCGCTACTGCTGCAAACAGTACCACACATATTTTAGAAAAAGCAATGCTTGCCTTACCATTCCAAGTCATTGTAACAATCTCCTTTTGTTAGATTGGTTTTACTATAGCATGAATTTTTCTGTTTTTCAAGTATTTTTTATCGAATAACAATAATTTTATTTTGTTTTACAAAAAATAAGAGTAGACTTTTTTATTGTTTTTTGCTATTCTAATTTGAAAACAGCATATAACAAACAAGATTTTGGAGGAGGACAATATGAGCACTTATATCCTAACAAGTATGTTTCCAGATGGCATACATGGAAAAAACAAAGAAGTATTTCAAAAGCTACTAACAAAAACAAAAAAATTTGCATTTGTAGCATCTGAATTTGAAAAGAACCAAGATATAACAGACCACTATTTTCGTTTTTTCTTGAACATGTTTGAAAAAATCGGAATTTATTTTGAAGATTCCTATGTTGTTGATGGTCGTATGAATACAAATCAGGCAAAGGAAACAGTTTCTAAAGCAGATGTAGTCTGGTTGGCTGGTGGTGATACACCTGTACAATTTGGCTACTTAGTCAAATATGGTTTGGATGAGGTTATTCGGCAACATAATGGAATTATTATCGGAATGAGTGCAGGCTCTATCAATCTAGCAAAAACTGCTATATGCACACGAACTTGTCAGCATACCGAGTACCAAGTATACAATGGATTAGGATGTGTAGATATTTCAGTAGAGCCTCATTTTGACTGTGAACATGTGACAGATGAACTGATAGAAATATCCAAAAAATACACCATATATGGACTATGTGATGACAGTATTATTATTTGTGCTAATGGAGAAAAACAATTTTATGGAAACGTATATAAACTAACCAATGGAATCATTGAAAAGGTAGACACCTGACAAATTTTATTAGATTCTTTAAAAATGGCAAAAAAATAATCCTCCGTGTGGCTATAACCATACGGAGGATTTACTATTTTATGATGAACTGGCTATATAGTATAGATTTTTACCAAAGTATGCAAGGGGCAATTATTCTTGCTCTTCTGGTTCATCTTCCACTGGTTCATTGTCGCTGGCAGCGTCCTCTGCTTCCAGTGCAGCAATTTCTTCCAGTGTCAATTCTTCCATTTCTTCTTGCTCTGGCTTTGCCAATTCTTCGGTGTCGTCGTGCTCGGTTCGGGCAACAGTTACTACCTTATCAGTTTCACCCAAACGCATTACACGAACACCACTTCCATAGCGGCTTTGTACATTGATGTCAGCAGCGTGCATACGGATGATAACACCATCCATAGAAATCAAGATAATATCATCAGTGTCATCCAATACTTTGATACCTGCAACGGTGCCCTTTGCATAGTTTCGGATACCCTTACCGCCACGGCGTTGCATACGGTAATCTTCGATGTTGGTTCGGCGGCCCTTTCCTTGCTCGGTAACAGTAAAGACCGTTGCACCTTCACGCAATAGACCTACACCAACAACCTTGTCATCACCCATTAAGCGAACACAGCGCACACCTCTGGCAGTACGTCCCATACTGCGGGCATCGGATTCGTAAAATCGGATTGCCTGCCCGTTTCGTGTTGCCACCAAAAGCTGATTTTCTCCAGTGGTAATGCGAGTCCATGCCAAAGAATCGTTTTCTTCCAGATTGATGGCGATTAGCCCAGATTTACGGATATTTGCATACTGGTTTAGGGGAGTACGTTTGATGTATCCACCAGCGGTAACCATGGTCAAATAGCCCTCCTGCTGGTCTTGGGCAAGACGCAGCATAGTGGTTACCTTTTCACCGTTTTGCAATTCCAGCAGGTTTACAATATTGGTGCCCTTGCTGGTTCGGCTTCCCTCATAAATTTGGTAGCCTTTTAAGCGGTAAATTCTTCCCTGGTCGGTAACAAAGAGGATATAGTCATGGGTAGAACCAATAAACATGGTTTCTACAAAGTCCTCCTCCTTGCGTGTCATACCAGAAATACCCCTACCGCCACGCTTTTGGGCCTGATAGGTGTCCTTTGGCAAGCGTTTGATATAACCAGCGTGGGTGAGAGTAAATACACAGTCTTCCACGGGAATCAAGTCCTCAATGTCCACTTCTCCCGAAACGTGTTGAATTTCTGTACGGCGGGCATCGGCATATTTCTCCCGCAATGCCAGCAATTCCTCTTTTACAATTCCCATTACACGGCTTTCATCTGCTAGGATAGACTCCCAGTCCTCAATATTGCTGTGCAGTTCGCCCAGTTCGCCATCAATTTTTTGAATTTCCAATCCTGCCAAACGGCCCAAAGGAAATTTACAGATGGCATCTGCTTGGGGTTCATCAAAGCCAAATTTCTCCATAATGGCAGCTTTTGCCTCTGCTTGACCTCCACCACAATGGCGAATGGTGTAAATAACCTCGTCCACAATATCAACCGCACGACGCAAGCCCTCCAAAATATGGGCACGGTCTTTTGCTTTTTTCAGGTCAAACTGGGTACGGCGGCGAATCACTTCTCCTTGGAACTGAATATACTTTTCCAGCATGGATTTTAGATTCATTACCTTAGGAACACCATGGTCAAGGGCCAGCATAATAACGCCTACGGTATCTTGCAACTGGGTATAGCGGTAAAGCTGATTGAGTACCACTTGAGGGTTGGCATCCTTTTTCAGCTCTACAACCACACGCATTCCTTGGCGGTTGGATTCATCGTTGATATCACTAATGCCTTCAATGCGTTTTTCCTTGACCAAATCTGCAATATGCTCTTGCAGTCTGGCTTTGTTTACCATGTAGGGAATCTCGGTGATGATAATATGGAAACGACCGTTTTTCTGTTCCTCAATTTCTGCCCGTCCACGGAGGGTAATTTTTCCCCGTCCGGTAGCATAGGCAGCACGAATACCGCTTTTTCCCATAATAATGCCGCCGGTGGGGAAGTCGGGGCCTTGGATATAGTCCATAAGCTGTGCCATATCCAATTCAGGGTCATCAATCAGGGCAACAATACCATCAATGACTTCTCCCAAATTGTGAGGGGGAATATTGGTTGCCATACCAACTGCAATACCGGTGGAACCATTTACCAACAGGTTGGGGAAACGGCTGGGCAATACCTTTGGTTCTTCTTTGGTTTCGTCAAAGTTGGGGCCAAAATCTACCGTTTTCTTTTCAATGTCTGTTAGCAGCTCCACAGCCATTTTGCTCATACGGGCCTCGGTATAACGGTAGGCAGCAGGGGGGTCACCATCCACACTACCAAAGTTTCCCTGACCATCTACCAAAGGATAGCGC
Organism: uncultured Anaerofilum sp.; assembly: GCA_944385935.1. Taxonomy (GTDB): domain Bacteria; phylum Bacillota; class Clostridia; order Oscillospirales; family Ruminococcaceae; genus Anaerofilum. The sequence continues at coordinate 35,484 of CALWZC010000014.1, read as the reverse complement.
AGAGAAAAATCCTGTGCCAGACGAACCATGGCATCATATACAGAAGCATCGCCATGGGGATGGTAAGCACCCAACACAGCACCAACTGTATCAGCGGATTTGCGGTAGGGGTGGCTAGGGTCATTGCCACGCTCATACATGGTGTACAAAATGCGCCGGTGTACTGGCTTTAGTCCATCCCGTACATCAGGAAGGGCACGGGACACAATTACCGACATAGAATAGTCGATAAAAGCAGATTCCATTTCTTCTTTAATATCCCGCACAATCAATTTTGTGCCGGGGGTAATATTTTCCGTCATGTTTTCACCTGTCTTTTCTTGCGGAGGAAAGCCAAAGGCTTACACATCCAGATTGGCATAATGGGCATTCTTTTCAATAAATTCTTTACGGGGTTCTACTTTATCGCCCATTAAAATACTGAAGGTTTCATCTGCCTTTTGTGCATCTTCAATGGAAATCTGCACAATCACACGGTTTTCGGGATTCATGGTGGTTTCCCATAGCTGTTCGGGATTCATCTCACCAAGACCTTTATATCGGTTAATTTTTGTACCTTGCCCCATCTCAGCAGACATACGGGTCATTTCTGCCTCAGAGTAAGCATACCGAACATCCTTACCCCGTGCCAATTTAAACAGGGGAGGCTGGGCAATATATACATGACCATTTTCGATAAGGGGACGCATAAAACGGAAAAAGAAGGTAAGCATTAAGGTACAAATATGGCTTCCGTCTACGTCGGCATCTGCCATAATAAATACTTTATGGTAGCGCAGTTTAGAAAGGTCAAAATCGTCTCCTAAACCGCAGCCCAAAGCAGTTACCACAGGCATCATTTTTTCATTTCCGTATACCTTATCCAATCGGGCCTTTTCCACGTTAATCATCTTACCCCACAAAGGCAAAATTGCCTGAATGCGGGAATCCCGTCCCATTTTGGCACTACCACCCGCAGAATCACCCTCAACGATATAAATTTCTGTTTGGGTTGGGTCTTTCTCTCGGCAGTCTGCCAGCTTGCCGGGCATACGGTTGGTTTCCAAAGCAGACTTTCTCTGCACCAATTCACGGGCCTTTTGTGCAGCAGTACGAGCACGAGCAGCAGTAAGAGCCTTGTCATAAACTGTACGGGCAACAGCAGGGTTTTCCTCCAAAAATTCTTTGAACTTTTCATAGACCATGCCAGAAACTAGGGTACGAATTTCGGTATTTCCCAGCTTTGCCTTTGTCTGGCCCTCAAACTGTGCTTCTGTTAGCTTTACACTAATAACAACAGTCAAGCCCTCTCGTACATCGCCACCTTTAAAGTTCGCATCTTTTTCTTTTAGGTAGCCTTTTGCACGCCCAAAGTCATTGAACACACGGGTAAGGGCAGACTTAAAGCCCTCCTCATGGGTGCCGCCATCTGGGGTGTGTACATTGTTCGCAAAGGACAGCATCATTTCGTGGTAGCTGTCGTTGTATTGCATTGCAATTTCTGCCACAGAGCCATTAAGCTCGCCCTTTAGGTATACAATTTCATCATGAAGGACATTCTGCTTATTTTTCTTGTGAATATAGTCTACAAAACTTTTAACACCGCCCTCATAGCACATACTTTCGGAAACAGGTTCCTCTTGGCGCAAGTCGGTGATGGTAATACGTACCCCTGCATTGAGGAAGGCTTCTTCTCTCAAACGGCGGTTCAGGGTTTCATAGTCAAATTCCAGCACCTCAAACATTTCTGGGTCTGGCTTAAATACTACAGTAGTACCTGTGGTGTCAGCAGGGCCGATTTTTTCTAGGGGTCCATCTTCTACTCCACGTTTGAAGCTTTGGCGATATTCTGCACCATCTCGACGAACTCGCACCTCTAGCCACTCTGAGAGAGCATTTACTACACTGGCACCTACACCATGCAAGCCACCAGCCACCTTATATCCTGAATCTTCTCCGCCAAATTTACCACCAGCGTGGAGAACAGTAAATACAACTGTTACTGCCGGAATGCCCAGTTTAGGCTGAATATCCACAGGAATACCACGGCCATTATCTGTAACACGGATAATATTATCCTTTTCGATGGTAACTTCAATATGGTTACAATAGCCTGCTAATGCCTCATCAATGGCATTGTCCACAATTTCATATACCAGATGGTGCAGGCCCTTTTCTCCTGTGGAACCGATATACATTCCCGGTCGTTTACGGACTGCTTCCAATCCTTCCAAAACCTGAATTTGGCTACCGCCATATTCATGCTGTAATTTTTCTTCTGCCATAATTGCTCCTTTTTTCTCAATAGACGGTTTATACATGTTCCACACTGCCCAAATCTTGCAAAAAGCCGCTTCTCTTTTTTAAGGTTGCGGCAGAAATTTGGCTAATATACACTTTTGGGGGTTGGTGGGTAGTGACAATAAAACTTTTGGGAAGTTCTTCCGACACTGTAATGACTCGATTATCCTGTTGTGCCTTTGCCAAAAAGGCACGAGTGTGACGAGATAGTGAAGCGGTATCCAAATCAAAGATACCTAAAATATCTTTGGTTCTAATCAGAGTATGCTGCCCCAGATGAAGATACATCCAATTCCCCCTTTTTCCATGGTTTTAGGGTTCCTTGTTCCATGTGGAACATTTTTCCCCTTGTTTTGCGGAACATTGTTCCATCACACCCCGAAACAAAAATCTGTTTTCCTTCCATGCGGCTTAGAAGGTATTGTTGTCGCCCTTCATCCAACTCGCTGAGCACATCATCCAATAGCATAACAGGATGTTCTTGTGTAATTTGCTCTATCATGGTTGCCTCTGCCAATTTTAGGCTTAACACAGCACTGCGCTGCTGGCCTTGGCTTGCATCGGTACGGGCTGGCTGACCATTGATAAAAATAGAAATATCCTCTCTATGAGGGCCTACGGTGCAAAATCCACACCGTAAGTCCTCTTTACGATTGTTTCGCAGTATTTCTTGCAAATTTCCTTGTGGTGCTGTGGGAATATATGCAATTTCCAACTTTTCTGCCCCATGGCTAATATTCGCATAATTTTGGGTGGCAAGGGGTGCCAATGTTGCAATATAATCTTGTCGCCTTTGGGTAATTTTTTGGGCGGCTTGTGCCATTTGTTCATCATAGATATCCAACATTTCGGCAGCTCCCGGGGTGCGGCGATAATGTTTTAATAAGGCATTTTTTTGGGAAAGAACTTGCAAATATCGCCTATATTCTGCCAAATAACCAGGATATAGCTGACACAATGCAGAATCTACAAACTTTCGCCGTCCTTCAGGGCTACCTTTTACCAAACTAAGATGGTTGGGCTCAAATACCACAGCTCGGAACAAACCTGCTAAATTGGAGGCTCTGCCTTGGTCTACTCCTGATACTTTGGCGGTGCGGCCGGGTTTTGGGCTGCCCGGTGGACAGATGGAAATTTGGATTTCTTTTTCCATATCTTGGGTTTCTATCTCTGCCCGAATAATGGAAAACTGCTGTTTTCGCTGGATAAGTTCTGCATCTTTAGCCCCTCGAAAACTTTTGGCACCAGTCAACAGCCAAATTGCCTCCAAAAGATTGGTTTTTCCTTGACCATTTTTTCCGAAAATTACGGTTAGGCCATCTTCTGGTTCTAACTCAGCTTGGCAAATATTGCGGAAGTTTGTGAGCTCTATGCGTGTAATTTTCACGCTTGAGTCACCTGTACCTTTTGCCCCACAGCTTCTACAACATCCCCATTGCGCAATTTTTTTCCTCGCATGGTACATACTTCCCCATTTACTTTGACTTCGCCATTTTGTACCAATTGCTTTGCCTCACCACCAGTTTCCACCAAAGCAGCATACTTCAGCAAAGCATCCAATTTAATAAATTCTGTTGTGATTTCAATATTTTTCATTTGTATTTCCAATCCAATCTTACATATAGCAAGATTTACAATCTATCTTTGTATAAGACTGCATATTTTTTCAGTAACTTGTTTTAGGTCAATCATTCTTAAAACGCACAGGCAAAACCAGGAATTGGAAGGGGCGTTTTCCTTGTTCCAAATCCTGTGCCGATGGCAAAACTTTTACAGGGGACAATGGTCCAGATAGTTCCAAAACAACCTTTTCACAGCCGGAATTCCGCAGAGCATCCAACAAATAGCGGTTGTTAAATCCAATTTCCACTGCTTCTCCCTCTACAACAGCATCCATGGAATCATGAACTTTGCCCAGATTGGTTTGGCAGCGAACAATAACATTATCTCCAAAGGTAATACGCAAGGGGTTTTTCAAACGTTCAGTAATAATCAAGCTGGCACGTTCTACGGTTTCCACAAACATTTTTACATCAATTTCTACACGTGTGCGGTATCCTTGGGGAACTACTCGTTTATAGTCCAAAAATGCCCCTTCCAGCAATCGACTGATAATTGTGTACCCGCCAGCAATAAACACAACAAAATGACGATTTGCCGATATTTTTACAACTTCTTCTCCATCTCCCATTAGTCGAGAAACCTCTGTTAGAGCTTTGGCTGGAATAATAATATCCAACTGCTGGGAAGAAGAGATTTCCTGCTCAGTAATTGCCAAACGATAACCATCCAAGGCAACAACAGTCAGTTTATTTTCCTCAATGCTAAACAATTCTCCTGTATGAACAGGCTTTTTATCATCCTGAGAAACAGCATATAACGTGCGGGAAATCATTTCATTGAGAACACTTGCTTGAATTTCTAAAGCTTTTTCAGCTCCAGGTGTAGGCAATGTTGGATAATCATCCACACTAAAAGAGGAAATATCAAACTCTGCGCTGGCACCTTTGATATTTGCGGTGCCATTCATGGTAGTGGTAATTTCAATCTCTTCGCCGTTCATACGACGAACCAAATCACCAAACAATTTAGCGGGAATTACAGCCTGTCCTGGTTCCATTACATTTGCTTCTATTGTTGTAGTAATAGCAATTTCTGTGTCATGACCAGTAAGAGTGACCTGAAATCCCTCTGCCTGTAAAAGAATTCCTTCCAAAGCAGGAATTGTACTTCTACCAGATACAGCACGAGAAACGCCCGCAATGGCATCTGCTAATAAAGTACGTGTGCAAATAATTTTCATAATCTTCTCCTTTTACTTTACAAGTAAGGTATTATACTATTTGTATTAAAAGAAAAAGAGGAGAAAAAATCCTCTTTACAGAATTCAGAAAGTTTTTGTAGTAGTTGTAGTAGTAGGGAGTGTGAGTTGTGTGGAAAACCCTAAAAAAGTCATATACAATCCAAAAAATATCATTGTGGAAAAAAGTACATGACTTGTGTAAAAAATGTTGAAATTGTTAAAACTTTTAAGTTTTTCACAGTATGTGTGGGAAACTACATGTTTATAGTTGAAAACTATGTTGAAATAGTGGAAAACTTTTTAGTGGAAATAAAGCCTTTCAACAGACAGGAGATTTTATGCTCGAATGTTTTTGATAATATCCTCTACAGTTTCCCGCATACGTGTGTCTGTTTCAATTTCCCGAGTAGCTTCTTTCAAAGCATATACAATGGTGGAATGGTCTCGTCCACCAAATTCTTGGCCAATGTCCTCCATGCTCATACCTGTAATTTCGCGCACCACATAAATGGTAGTACGGCGAGCACTGGCGATGTTAGCAGTTCGTTTTCTGCCTCGAATCTCTTCGGGGCTGATGTTGTATGTGCGGGCCACTTCATTGACAATGCGTTCTATGGTCACAGGAACTGGCTGTGTTTCGTTTAAAATATCCTTAATGGCATTTTGTGCAACCCCTAATACAGGCTGAATGCCTTCTAGAAGGCGGTAAGCATCCAGTTTTTTGACAGCTCCCTCTAGTTGTCGGATATTGTCTTTTAAATGATTGGCAATAAATTCAGCCACATCATCTGGCATATCTAGGTGCAAAAGGTCCGCTTTTCGGCGGATAATGGCAACACGGGTTTCAAAGTCTGGGGGTTGAATGTCCGCAGTAAGGCCCATTTCAAAACGGGTGCGCAGTCTATCCTCCAAACTTTTTATTTCTTTGGGAGGACGGTCGCTGGCTAATACAATTTGTTTACCAGCCTGATACAAGGTATTAAAGGTGTGGAAAAATTCCTCTTGGGTACTTTCTTTACCACCAATAAACTGAATATCGTCCACTAATAAAACATCGGCAGCACGATATTTTTGATGAAATTCTGCGGTAGAACCCTCTCGAATAGCATTGATAATTTCGTTGGTAAATTTTTCGCCATCTACATAAACCAAATTATATTGTGGTTGGTTACGGCTAATTTCCAACTGAATGGCTTTCAACAAATGGGTTTTACCAAGACCAGAACCACCATAAATAAAAAGAGGGTTATATGCCCCAGAAGGATTGGCAGCAACTGCCTGGGCGGCAGCATGAGCAAATTTGTTGGTGGAACCAACAATAAAATTTTCAAATGTTAGGGCATAGCTGCCCTGTGCTGCGGGCATTTCGGCCTGAGCAGTGGCTGCTGGGGCCGCAGGTGCTGGTTCTGGCTCTCCTGCAACAATTACCTTAATTTCTACATCAAAGCCCAAAATTACCCGAAAGGCTTCCTTAAGCAAAGGAATATACCGGTCGGTAATAATGCCCTTTAAAAAATCACTGCGGGCTGAAAGGGTGGCAGTGTCCCCACTGAAATCCACCGGTTCCAGCCCCACAATAAACAGTGTATAGGTTGCTGCGGGTAAACGGTCCCTACAGTAATCTTTAATTGCGTCAAATACTTCGTTAAAAGAGTTCATAGCGATGCAGCCCCTCCAAGACGGGTAGCAAATTTTCTCTGAACAGGTTTTGCACAGGAATACAAGAATTATAACATTTTTTCAACCACTTTTCAACAGGTTTAAACCTATTTATATAGAGGTAATATAAAACACTAAACAGAAAGCACTAAAAACTTGTTGAAAATTAAACCCCATTTCCAACAACAGCTAAGATTGCAAAACCAGCTTTTTTTCTGCCCAGGACTTGACAGAAGCAGCAGGAATTGTGTATACTTCTAAGTTGCAGGGCTGTCCCTTGAAAAAGATGTGTACGTTCTGCACCAGAGTGCTATAAAATTTGCCCCTAAGGGGCCCAAGCTTGGAGGAAATAGAAAATGAAAAGAACATATCAGCCTAAGAAGCGTCATCGCTCCCGTGTTCACGGTTTCCTGAATCGCATGAGCACCAAGAACGGCCGCAAGGTAATTCGTGCTCGTCGTGCAAAGGGCCGCGCAAAATTGGCAGTGTAATTGATTGCATCATTAACAAGCAGCAGCAAGCCCTTTTTAAAGGCTGGCTGTATGGAAAGGTCACTTTTGCAGTGGCCTTATTTTTCAATTTAGGGGGTTTTTGGTGGTGCGATACCGTACTTTGACCAAAAATAAGGAGTTTACCCGTGCCTATACCCGGGGAAAATCCTTTGTACATCCCTTGTTGGTGCTCTATGTGGTAAAAACCCGCACCGGCCAAACAAGGGTGGGCATTACTTCCAGCAAAAAAATTGGAAACGCCGTCACCCGCAACCGTGCCCGCCGGGTCATTCGGGCTGCCATGCAGCAACTTTTGCCCCAAAATGTGGGTAGCTGGGATTTGGTTTTTGTAGCAAGAGGCAAAACTGCCCAAAGCAAAAGTTGGCAGCTGGAAAAAGTAATGAAAAAGCAGTTGGAGGCTGCTGGGGTATTACAAGCAACCCAAGCAGAGCAACCGGAATGATTTCCAAAGGGTTGATTTTCCTCATTCGCTGCTACCAAAAATTTCTTTCACCTCTTTTGGGAAATAACTGTCGGTTTGTTCCCAGTTGTAGCCAGTATGCCATTGAAGCAATTACTATTCATGGTGCTGTCAAAGGTACAGTGCTGGCTGTGTGGAGAATTTTGCGCTGCAATCCCTTTGGAGGCTGTGGGAGAGACCCTGTGCCCCCAAAAGGAAAATGGAAGTCATAGTTGCTTCCCGTTCTGTTTGTCTTCGTGTAGTCTGTTTTCCCAAAAACAGGCTATCACCTGCACCCTGCACACCCGCAGGTTTCTACGATAAAATTTAGGTTCTTGGTGCAGCAGGAACAGAAATGAGTGAAATATGGGTTTTCTCGGTTTTCTTGGTGGCCCTCTTGGATGGGTCATGGACCTGATTTATCAGGTTGTAAACAGCTATGGTTGGTCAATTGTGTTGTTTACTGTGTTGGTAAGGGTAGCAATGCTGCCTTTCACCATTAAGCAGCAAAAAAGCACCGCAAGGATGCAGGCATACCAGCCAATGATTAACGAAATCAACAAAAAATGGGCAAACGATAAGCAGAAGCAACAGGAAGAACTGCTTCGCTTGCAGGAGGAATATGGATTTTCTCCCATGGCAGGTTGTATGCCCATGCTGCTCACCTTGCTGGTGATGTTTGGTGTGATTGATGTTGTATACAAGCCTTTGCAGCATATCTTGCGCATTCCTGTGGATGCCATCAACGCTGCCATGACTGGTATGAACATCACCAACAACTACATGGCCCAAAATGCCATGATTTCACGGGTGCAGGCAGACCCCACCGCCGCATTGCAGTGGTTTAGTGCAGAGCAAGTGGAAAAAATTCAGACATTTAACTTCCACTTTTTAGGCATTGACCTAAGCCAAATGCCACAACTCAACTTTTCTCCTGAGTTTTTGCCCTTGTTGGTGTTCCCTGTATTGTCGGTTTTGACCATGTTCCTTTCCAACATTGTTATTACCAAAATGAGTGGACAGGAAATGCAGGGCAGCATGAAATGGATGCCTTGGATTATGAGCTTGATGTTTGTCACCTACAGCTTCCAAGTTCCTGTTGCTTTCTCTCTGTACTACACCATCTCTAACATCACCATGATTTTGCAGAGCATTTTCATGAAGATGATGTATGACCCCCAAAAGATGAAGGAACAAGTGCTTGCAGAGATTGAAGAAAAGAAACAAGCCAAAAAGCAGAAAAAGCAGGTAGTAGTTACCGATGCCAAAACAGGCGTAACCCAAGTAAAGGAAGTAACCGAAGCAGAAATGGTAAAGTTGCGTCTTGCAAAAGCAAGAGAACTTGACCAAGAAAAATACAAGGACGAGCGCACCACACCTTTGGGTGTGCCCGCAGACGGAAAGGAGTAATTGACCATGAGAGAAGTTGTTGCAACGGGAAAAACAGTGGAAGAAGCCACTGAAAATGCTTGTGCTCAACTGGGACTGGCACGGGATGAAGTAACCGTGGAAATTTTGGAAATGCCCATTAAGAAATTGTTCCGCACTATTCCAGCCAAAGTAAAAGCTGTAGCTTTGGAGCAGTCTGCCCCCGTAGAACCTCCCCTTCCTGTGCAGCCAGTGGAGGAGCCAAAGTCTGTTGTTTCTCAGCCTGTTCCTGTACAACCAGTGGAAGAAGTTGCTGTCCCTGTGGTGGAAGAACAACCCAAAGAACAGCTACAAATGAACCCTGTTTTGGAAGAAAAAATTTCCATTGCAAAAGAGTATTTGACAGAAGTCTTTGAAAAAATGGGAGTTATGGATACTACCATTACCCCTGTATATCAAAGCGAGGCTGTTGTATTGCGAGTAGAGGGAGAAAAGGCAGGTACCCTCATTGGTCGCCGAGGCGAAACCATGGAGGCTCTCAGCTACTTGGCAAGTCTTGCCGCAAACCGCAGTGGTGGAGATTATCTAAAGCTGGGTTTGGATGTGGCAGGTTATCGCTCCAAAAGAGAAAGTGATTTAGCTGCACTGGCTCGCCGTATTGGTGCCCGTGTGCTGAAAAATGGCCGCAGCCAAGAGCTGGAACCAATGAACCCCTACGAGCGTCGAATCATCCACAGTGCCATCAGTGAGATGGAAGGGGTACACAGCGAAAGCCGTGGAGAAGGAAACGACCGTCGGGTTATAATTTATCCCGACAATCCTGCTCCCCGTAGCCGTCGCCCCGGTCGCAATTCCCGTGGTGGTCAGCGTCCCATGGGCAACCGCCGCCCTGGTCGTAACTTCTCTAAAGAGGGTTCTGCCCGTGGAACAGAAGGCTCCCCAGCACCTCGCCGCACCGAAACCCTGAACGATGGCGAAGGCATTGCACTATACGGCAAAATTGAATTATAATTCTTGCCCCTGCATTCTCAAGAGTGCAGGGGATTTTTCTTTTTGTTTGCTGTACTTTTTTGGGTGGGTATGATACAATACTATGTTGATAAAACCGCAAAGGAGGCATTTGCCAGTGAGTAAAACTATAGCAGCCATCGCCACCCCGCCGGGGGAAGGCGGCCTTGCAGTGATTCGCATTTCGGGGGCAGATGCCCATGCCATTGCTGCCAAAATTTTTCGACCAGTCAATTCCCATCGTTCTTTGCAGGATGCAAAAGGCTATACCGCATTGTTTGGGCATTTTGTATGGCAGGGGAAAACCTGTGATGAGGTGGTAGCTCTCAGCTTTCGGGCACCCCATAGCTATACCGGCGAGGATGTAGTAGAACTAAGTTGCCATGGCGGTTCCACTGTTCCCATGTTGCTGTTGCAGGCTTGTGTAGAAAGCGGTGCTTCTCCTGCTGGGCCGGGGGAATTTACCCGCCGTGCCTTTGAAAATGGAAGAATCAACCTTGCACAAGCAGAAGCAGTTATGGATTTGATTTCAGCAACTGGACGGCAAGGGGCAGCCGTGGCAGTGGCAGCCTTAGAGGGAGCATTGGCAAAACGCATTGAGGGCTTGCGCCAACAGCTTACCACCCTTGCAGGACATTTGGCAGCATGGATTGACTTTCCAGAGGAGGACGTACCAGCACTGGAACAACAAACTTTGCAGCAAACCTTGTCCGATTGCATTGCGCAACTGCAAAAAATGATTGCAGGCTATGGGGCAGGTGCGGTACTGCGTAGAGGGGTAGATACTGCCATTGTAGGCAGTCCCAATGTGGGAAAAAGCACCCTGTTAAATTTGCTCTCCGGCTTTGAACGTGCCATCGTCACCCCCATTGCAGGCACAACACGAGATGTTGTAGAACAACAGGTACAGTTGGGGCAGGTACGGTTGAACCTATTTGATACCGCAGGATTGCGGCAAACAGATGATGTTGTGGAGGCTGAGGGAATCCGCCGCAGCTATGCCCAGATGGATAAAGCTGGTTTGGTACTTGCTGTGTATGATGGTAGCCGAGAAATTTGCCAAGAGGATATTGCACTTGCCCAACAGTGCCAAGGACGCCCAGCATTGGCAATTCTCAATAAGAGTGATTTGGAAAAAAACTTTGACAAACAGCAGATTTTGCCCTACTTTGGCAAGGTGGTGGAAATCAGCGCAAAGGATGACAGCTTTTTGCCCCACCTAACCCAAGCCATTGAGGAGTTGTTAGGAGTATCCTCTATTGACCCGGATGCAGGTTTGTTGGCAAGCCAGCGACAACTGGAAGCCGCCACCCGTGCTGTGGAAGCATTGCAGGAGGCAGCAGCTGCCCAACAACAAGGGTTTGACTTGGATGCTGTTGGTGTTTGTGTAGATGATGCTCTGCACGCCTTGTATCAGCTTACTGGAGAAGAAGCCAGTGAAGCAGTGGTAGAGGAAGTATTCTCCAAATTCTGTGTAGGAAAATAATTGGTTGGTGTTGCAAATAAGCCACCCATAGGAAAGGAAGGTTCCCGTGGATTTTTTGGGAAGTTATGATGTAGTTGTCATTGGTGCAGGACATGCGGGCATTGAAGCCGCCCATGCAGCGGCAAAGTTAGGGGCAAAAACAGCACTGTTTACCCTCACACTGGATGGTGTGGGAAATTTGCCTTGTAACCCCTCCATTGGAGGTACTGCAAAGGGGCATTTGGTGCGAGAGGTGGACGCATTGGGCGGTGTTATGGGCATTGCCGCAGATGCAACCTTTTTGCAAAGCCGTATGCTTAACCTAGGCAAAGGGCCAGCTGTCCATTCCTTGCGTGTACAAACCGACCGCAAACGCTACCACGAATATATGAAACACTTTTTGGAAAAGTGCGATAACTTGGAGTTGAAGCAGGCAGAAATCACAGGCATTTCTGTAGAGAATGGTAAAGTAACAGGAGTGCAAACCAATTTAGGGGGATTTTATGCCGCCAAAGCGGTAGTTGTGGCAACAGGCACCTATTTGGGCGGACGGATTTTTGTAGGAGAGGCAGGTTTTGCCTCTGGCCCCGATGGACAGCACGCAGCCAACCAACTGACCCAAAGCCTACAGGAAATTGGTATCCCTCTGCGCCGCTTTAAAACTGGTACCCCTGCCCGTGTTCACCGCCGCAGTGTGGATTTTTCCAAGCTGGAAGTCCAGCCCGGTGATGCCGAAATCGTTCCTTTTTCTTTCTTAACAGAGGGCGAACTGAAAAACAAAGTGGAATGTCATATTGCCTTTACCAATCCTCTCACCCATGAGGTTATCCAAAACAATCTTCATCGTTCTCCACTGTATGGTGGACAGATTGAAGGAATTGGCCCTCGCTATTGCCCCTCTATTGAAGATAAGGTTGTCCGTTTTGCAGAAAAGGAACGCCACCAGATTTTTGTGGAACCTTGCGGATTGGACACCGAAGAAATGTATCTGCAAGGTATGAGCAGTAGCCTACCAGAAGCAGTACAAAATGAAATGTACCGAACCATTGAAGGCTTTGAACATTTGGAAATTATGCGCCCAGCCTATGCCATTGAGTATGATTGCTGTGACCCCACCTCCTTGCAACCCACACTAGAGTTTAAGCAGGTGCAGGGATTGTATGGAGCAGGGCAGTTCAATGGCACTTCTGGCTATGAGGAAGCCGCTGCACAAGGATTGCTGGCAGGAGTAAACGCTGCCCGTAAGGTACAAGGAAAAGAACCTGTTATGTTGCCTCGCCACACCAGCTATCTGGGCACTTTGGTGGATGATTTGGTAACCAAAGGGGTTATGGACCCTTATCGAATGATGACAAGCCGTAGCGAATACCGTTTGACCCTACGGCAGGATAACGCCGACGAGCGATTGACCCCCATGGGTAGAGAGTGGGGGCTGGTGGATGATATTCGCTGGAAAAAATTCTGCCAATGCCATGAAGCAGGTATCCAAGAACGAAAGCGGTTGGAGTCCACCACCATCCGTGCCCAAGAGTTGGAGCCTGTATTTTTAGAGGCAGGGTTGCAACCTCCCGGAGTAGGGGGAACCGCTGCCACTCTGCTAAAACGTCCCGAAGTAACCTATGCACTTGTTGCCAAAGTGATTGGATGGGGAGAAGGGCTGGATAAACGCACTGCCCAACGCATTGAAACCGAGATAAAGTACGAAGGATATATCCAGCGGCAGCAACGGCAGATTCAAGAAGTAAAGCGTCAGGAAGAAACCCCAATCCCACCGGATTTTGACTATGCACCCATCAAAGGTTTACGGTTGGAAGCAAGGGAAAAATTGGCAAAAATTCGCCCCCGCAGTATTGCACAAGCTGCCCGTGTACCTGGAGTATCTCCAGCAGATTTGTCTGTGTTGGCTGTTGCTGTAGCAGCTTGCGCAAGCCAACCACAAAAGAAAGAAAACGAGGAAACGCCATGATTGATACACAACGCTTACTACAAAAAGCACAAAGCTATGGTTTGGATATTTCCCACTGTGTCCAACAGCTTGCCCTCTATGCGGAAATTCTGGTAGACTATAACCAAAAGGTAAACCTTACCGCCATTACCGACCCAGAGGGAATTGAGGACAAGCATTTTATTGATAGTTTGCTCTTTGCCTGTCAGCCAGAAGTACAGGGAAAGTTTGTGGATGTTGGCACTGGTGCAGGGTTCCCTGGTGTTGTGGCAAAGCTTTACAAACCAGAGCTACAACTCACTTTGATGGAGCCAACAGGAAAACGAGTGGACTTTTTAAAATATCTCTGTAAAAAATTGGAAATTGAAGCAGAGTTTGCAAAAGAACGTGCAGAAGAAGCCGCACGGAAAACATGGCGAGAGAAATTTGATGTAGCAAGTGCCCGTGGCGTGGCACGGCTGAATATGCTGAGTGAATATTGCTTGCCCTTAGTAAAAGAAGGAGGCTTTTTCATTGCCATGAAAGCCGCCACTGCTCAAGAAGAACTGGAACAGGCACAACCTGCCATTGAGAAACTGGGTGGAATGTTTGTAGAAAATCGAAAGATGGCCTTACCCCAAGGGGACGAAAGAAATCTTTTGGTAGTCAAGAAAATATCGCAAACTCCGCCATTGTACCCACGCAATGGGGGCAAAATAGCAAAAGCGCCCCTAAAGTGACAGCCTTTGCAGGTAGACTGTCGAGCGAAAATTCTGGAATAGAAAGCCGTTTCATGCTACACTGTAGGTGTTGACCAAATAGTGCAGCGAAACGGCTTTTTTGATGACAGCAATGTAGCTTTGCAAAGTTGTTTTGTCACAAAAAGCCTTTTTGTTGATGGAGGAATAAAAACACTGCTTTCACAGAAAGGATGAGAAATATGCTGGGGAAAAAGCCCAAAGAAACGGGAAAGGTTGTGCTGTTGGAACTGGACAGCATTCAGCCCTCTCCCTTTCAGGCCAGAAAAGTGTTTGATGCACAAGAGCTGGAAAAGCTCTCAGGAAGCATTGCCCGCAACGGGCTTTTGCAGCCGGTAACTGTTCGCAAAAATAAGCAAGGGCAGTATGAGTTAATTGCAGGGGAGCGCAGGCTGAGAGCCTGCAAACAGGCAGGTCTTACAAAAATTCCTGCCATTATTACAGAGCACAGCGACCTTTCCAGTGCTGTGTTGGGATTGGAGGAAAACACCCACCGACAACAGCTAAATTGTTTTGAGCAAGCCAGAGGACTTAAGGAACTCATTCAGATGTGGGGTTGCACACAGGCAGAGGCTGCTAAAAGGTTGGGCATGGCACAGCCCACCTTAGCCAACAAATTGCGTTTGCTTACCCTCACCGACCAGCAACAGCAAATTTGCCTAGAGGGAAATCTCACCGAACGACACGCCAGAGCAGTGCTTGCATTGGAGGATGAGAAAGAACGAAATGCAGTGTTGGAACAGGCAGCAAAAAGAGAGTTAACTGTTCATCAAACAGAAGAACTTGTACAAAAATTGTTGCTTCCCCCTGTAAAGCCCAAAAAAACCGTTATGGTGCGGGATGTGCGTATTTTTCTAAATACAGTAAATCGTGCTATACAAGTAATGGTAAAAGCAGGAATTCCTGCAAAAGCAGTCAAAGAGGAAAAAGAGGGGTACATACAATATACAGTGCAAATTCCCACCGCCATAGGATAATAGAACACACACCAGCTAAAGGGAAGATGTTCCATGTGGAACATCTTCCCTTTAGTTTTGCAAAAAAGTGTTCCACATGGAACAATTTTCTTGGAAAATAGCCCCAACAAATGTTTTCAACCCCCTGGAAGTGTGCTATAATACCCATAGGCTTGCGATGCAGCCGAATTTTCCAAAGGAGGGATAAATTTGGGTACAATTATTGCGGTAACCAACCAAAAGGGCGGCGTTGGCAAAACCACCACAGCCGTGAACCTTTCCGCTTGCGTTGCAGCAAAAGGAAAAAAAGTGCTGATAGTGGACTTAGACCCCCAAGGCAATACCACCAGCAGCTTTGGCATTTCCAAAAAATCTGTGGAACACGGCACCTATCATCTAATTATTGGAAAAAGTGATGCCCAGCAGGCAACCGTTTCCACTGAATATAAAGTGGATGTAATTCCTTCCAACATCCAGTTGTCCGGCGCAACCATTGAACTTATTGAAATGGAAAAGCGAGAAAACCGTCTACGACAGGGATTGGCTTCGGTAGTAGATAAATATGATTACATTTTTATCGACTGCCCCCCCGCCTTGGACTTGCTTACCCTCAACGGACTGTGTGCAGCAGATACCGTTCTGGTTCCCATTCAATGCGAGTTCTTTGCTCTGGAAGGTCTTTCCGAGTTGATGAACACCGTCCGCAACGTGAAAAAAATGTATAACCGCTACATTGAGTTGGAAGGTGTTCTACTTACCATGTATGATGGAAGGTTAAACCTGACCTTGCAGGTAGTGCAGGAAGTGAAAAAATTCTTTGGGGATAAAGTGTTCCAAACAACCATTCCCCGCAATGTGCGCCTTGCAGAAGCTCCCAGCTACGGAATGCCCGTAAATTATTACGACCGTTCCAGCCGTGGTACCAAGGCATACAATGATTTGGCAGCAGAGCTATTAAAAAATCACGAAAAATAACCATTTCACAGCCATAAAAAGAAAGAGGGTGAAATGATGGCAGCAAAACCAAAGGGAGGACTGGGAAAAGGACTAGGCAGTTTATTTGAAGAAAGTGTTTCCCTGTCTGGCCCCGATTCCACCACCACATTGCCCCTAAGGGATATTGAACCAGACAAAAACCAACCCCGAAAGGCGTTTGACCCCGATTCCATTTCCCAGCTTGCTGCAAGCATTTTGGAGCATGGTATTTTGCAGCCCATTGCAGTGCGCCCAGCCCCGGCAGGGGGATACCGCATTATTGCAGGGGAACGCCGTTGGAGAGCAGCACGACAGGCAGGGCTAACAGAAGTACCAGTAGTTATCCGAGAGGTAACCGATGAGCAAGCCATGGAACTGGCATTGATTGAAAACCTCCAACGAGAGGATTTAGACCCCATCGAAGAAGCTGTTGGCTATCAGCAACTCATGGAACGCTGTAACCTCACACAGGAGCAGGCTGCCAAGCGATTGAGCCGCAGCCGTAGCGCAATCGCCAACAGTTTGCGGTTGCTGAACCTTCCCGATTGGGTAGTAGAGCAACTGAAAGCTGGACTGCTTACCACAGGTCATGCAAAGGTACTTCTTTCACTGGATGGAGCAGAACTGCAAACCAAAGCAGCAAAAGAGGTTATTCGGTTGGGGCTGAATGTCCGCCAAACCGAACAGCTTTGCAAACAAATGGCAAAACAGCCCAAAGAAAAAAAGCTGGTTTTGCGCCCTTCCTTCCCCGATGAAGTACAGCTTTCACTGGAGGAAGTGCTAGGCAGTAAAGTGAAGGTTGACTACAAAAACGGAAAAGGCAGCCTAAAAGTGGAATTCTATTCCGACCAACAACTGCGGGATTTTGCCCGTCTTTTGGGGCAATACCATCCCGAACATTCCCCAGAAGAACCAACCAAATAAAATTTTTGAGAATGGAGAAACAACCATGCTGGATATTAAATTTGTGCGAGAAAACCCCGATTTGGTAAAAGAAAACATCAAAAAGAAATTTCAGGAGCATAAACTGCCTTTGGTAGATGAGGTAATTACACTAGATACCGAGAACCGTGCTGCCATGAATGAGGCAAGTGCTTTACGTGCCGACCGTAACCGTTTGTCCAAGCAAATTGGTATGCTTATGGGCCAAGGCAAAAAAGAGGAGGCAGAGCAGGTAAAGGCTCAGGTGGCAGCACAGGCAGAACGTCTGAAAGAGCTGGAAGAAAAAGAAGACCAGCTTGCAAAGCGCATCCAAGAGATTATGTTTACTTTGCCCCAAATGATTGACCCCAGTGTACCCATTGGCCCAGATGACAGCCACAATGTTGAGGTGGCAAAGTTTGGAGAGCCAAAGGTACCCGACTTTGAAATTCCCTACCATACCGAGATTATGGAGCGTTTTGGCGGCATTGACTTGGAGGCTGCTCGTCGTGTTTCCGGCAATGGTTTCTACTATTTGTTGGGGGATATTGCTCGCCTGCATGAGGCTGTGCTGGCATATGCCCGTGACTTTATGATTAACAAGGGCTTTACCTATGCCATTCCTCCCTTTATGATTCATGGCAATGTGGTACAGGGCGTTATGAGCTTCCCCGAAATGGAAGCAATGATGTACAAAATTGAAGGGGAGGATTTGTACCTGATTGGCACCTCTGAACATTCCATGATTGGACGTTATATCGACCAAATTTTACCTGAAAGCCAACTGCCCCAGACCTTGACAAGCTATTCTCCCTGCTTCCGTAAGGAGAAGGGTGCCCATGGTTTGGAGGAGCGTGGTGTATATCGTATCCACCAGTTTGAAAAGCAAGAAATGATTGTAGTTTGCAAACCAGAAGAAAGCATGGACTGGTACGAAAAGCTGTGGAGATACAGTGTAGAGTTGTTCCAGAGCTTGGACATTCCTGTTCGTCAGTTGGAGTGCTGCTCTGGTGATTTGGCAGACCTGAAAGTAAAAAGCTGTGACATTGAGGCATGGAGCCCCCGCCAGAAAAAATACTTTGAGGTTTGCAGCTGCTCCAACTTGGGCGATGCACAGGCACGCCGCTTGAAAATCCGTGTAAAAGGCGAGGACGGCAAAAACTACTTGGCACACACCCTCAACAATACCTGTGTGGCTCCTCCTCGTATGCTGATTGCATTTTTGGAAAACAATCTGCAAGCAGATGGCAGCGTAAAAATTCCCGAGGCATTGCGTCCCTATATGGGCGGTAAAACCGAAATCCGCTAATAGTATCAAACCTGTTTGTATTACCCTTGCCCCTTTTGCTTGCAGAAGGGGCAAAAAAATTTTTTTAAAAAATTGCAAAAAAGTGTTGACAAAATAGTGTTGGTTGAGTATAATAAGTCTTGCGCTGCTAATGCGGTGTAAATATGGCGGTATAGCTCAGTTGGCTAGAGCATTCGGTTCATACCCGAAGTGTCACCGGTTCGAATCCTGTTACCGCTACCATCGCAGAGTTTTCGTTTTAGGAAACTCTGCCCACCATGGCCCGGTGGTCAAGAGGTCAAGACATCGCCCTTTCACGGCGGTAACCCGGGTTCGATTCCCGGTCGGGTCACCACAAAGGTTCTGCAAATATGCAGAACCTTTTTATTTTTATAGCTTGTTTTTGTTTCAGTTTGCCTTGGTGAAAGAAAAAAGCTACCTATTTCGTATTGTAAAGGAAAAGCCTGTATTTTACATATTTTGGTTGCATAAAAGCAATGGCGTTGTTACAATAAAACACATACAATCAAGTTTCTGGCAACAGAAAGTGGGGGAAATGATGATAAAAAAACCAACTTTACAGGAATTACTCATGATTCCTAATATTTTGACCTATTTTCGATTTTTGTTTATTCCGGTATTTGTGTGGCAGTACCTAGGTCAAAATTATTTGTTGGCGGGTTTGGCTTTGGCACTGTCTGCTTTGACAGACCTATTTGATGGCAAAATTGCCCGCAAATTTAACATGATTACCGAAATAGGAATTTTGCTTGACCCTGTAGCGGACAAGTTGACAGAAGGGGCAGTGTTGCTGTGTCTGGCTATTCGCTACCCTTTGATGTGGTGGCTCATTGGCGTTTATCTAGTAAAAGAAGGCTTTATGACCGTGGCAGGGGCTGTTATGCTACGTAAAAAGAAAAAGCTGGGGGGTGCCATGTGGTTTGGTAAAGTTTGTACCACTGTTTTTTATGCAATTACCCTTGTGCTTACCTTTTGGCCCAATTTGCCAGACAGTACAGCCACCATTTTGATGGCAATTTGTGGCGGCATGATGTTGTTTACTTTTATCCGATATGCTATTTTATATTTTCACATGGCGCAAAATCCCCGCACAGGCAGCTTTGATACTCTACAAAGCATAAAGGACAAGCAAACAGAAAAAAACAATTAAAAACTATCCCTCATAAAGCATTGAGAAAGATACTGCTTTATGAGGGATAGTTTTTTATGTTTACTTAATAGCTACAGCAAAGTTCCTTTTCCAGTAAATTTGCAATCTCAGAAGGATGTTCTACCAAATGTTCTGCACCAGCGGCAGACAACTCTGCTCGGTCACGAAATCCCCACAATACTCCACAAGCCTCTAAACCAGCAGCGTGGGCAGTGAGAATATCCACATCCGAATCCCCTACAAACAAAATCTTTTTCCCTGCAAAAGCTGGCTGTTGCAATAAAAACAACAAAGCCTTGGGGTCTGGCTTTGGGGGAAAGTTTGCCACA
Source organism: uncultured Anaerofilum sp. (assembly GCA_944385935.1). GTDB lineage: Bacteria > Bacillota > Clostridia > Oscillospirales > Ruminococcaceae > Anaerofilum. The sequence continues at coordinate 15,628 of CALWZC010000014.1, read as the reverse complement.
GCACCTTGAATCACAGAAAAAGGCTGTGAGGGAAAATATTGCTTCAAAATTTGTTCTGCAAAACATTGTTCTTTGTTTGTGAGAACACCCATAGGGATACCTTTTTCATAAAGTTCTTGCACAAGTTCGGGGATTCCCTCATAGGTACAGGTGCAATCGGTGGTATGGGCAGCGTATCGCCTGCGAAAGGCTGCTAAGGTCTGCTCTAATTGTTGGGGCTGTCGATATTCCGCAGGAGAAAAACGCTGCACCAACATGGGAATACCATTGCCCACAAATTTTTTGTAGGCTTCTATGGAATGTTGTGGCCATCCCATCTGCTCACAAACAAAATTGCCTGCGTTTGCCAAGTCTGTAATAGTGTCTAATAATGTTCCATCCAAATCAAAAATAATGCCTTGATACAACAAAATCACCTGTTTCTAAAAAATAAGAGAAAGACTGTGTTTCAATTCTATGGGCACACATCGCACACGAAAGCGAAGGCCACAAGGAACCCGCAGATGAAAATTACACCGTTTTCGCACATCCAAAAGAGGATTGTGAGAAAATTGAAATGCCATCTGACTGGTAAATACATACACTCGATGTCGGGTTAGAAACTGGGTATAGCACAGCTCTAAGGTTCGGTTCTCTCCTCGCCGTACATCTTCCACAAAAAAACCTTCTAGGGAAACCAAAAGAGAAATAAAAACCAGCATACAAGGAATGGAAAGCAAAGAAGATAATTCTGGAATCAGCCAAGCAGATACTGCTGTCATACTTAAGAGTAGCAATAAAACAGACCCTGACAACCAAATAAATTGTAGCAAACTGCGCCCCCGAAAGGAGGCTTTTTGCAATGGTGTGATATGAAATTCAGGCATAAGTTTTTGCAGTTGCGCTTCTTTCCCTTTGCGATATACCATTAAAGGTAAATCCTTTCCGCTAAATCCACCCGCATGAAGATACACCGAGCTGCGACGCAACAGCCTCCCCATAGGTGTGGTACGAATATCACAGCTTGTTACTGCTTTCGCCAAAATCCGCCGTTCGGTTTTGGTCAATAGCCCTCCTTTTGCAACAATTACACCGTTGTTACGGCAAACAAAAAAACCTGCTGTATGCAAAAAGGAAATGAAAAAAGCCACACTGGCCAGCACAAATATCAAAGCGGCAAACCATGCCAACCCCACAGGCAACACCTGCTCAATGAGTTTTTCCACTCGTTCCAGATTGGAAAGTGCTAGTTTGTTAAGCTCTTCCCCAAAAAGTTCGGTGGTGCGTTTTGCCGACACTACCACCAAAACACCTGTGGTAACTAGATTAGCCGATAACACTGAAAAACTAAGCCGTTCTGCTCCCACAGCCCGAAAAACAGTTTCTTGTCGTTTCAGTGGCAAAAGCTGCTGAGCCATAGTAGTGGCTTCCCGATACCACAGCCAAATAAAGACGGGCTTTTTCCTATATTTGTAATAAATCTTTACCTGACAGGCACCAAACAATCTGCAATACAATGGCTGCCGCAGTTCTAACGCCGCCACCATAGGGCGAGAAATGGCCAACTGTCTGCGAAACAATAAACCTTCTTGTATTAAAATCCGTTTCCCACTGTACCGATACCCAGAAGCTGCCCATTGAAGAACCGAAAAACACATTACAGCAATAAAAATAAATCCATCTTGAACCAGTGCCACCCATAAAGCAGCAAGGTCAAATTCCAACAATGCCCGTATTAGCGGAACAACTGAAAGTAAAAAAGCGTATCGAATATACTGTAAGGAGTAGAAAAAATGGAATCGAGAAACTACCTTCATGGCGCATTTCCTCCATTTCCCGGAAGCAAAGCCAGCTTTTCCGCTTGTTCCAAATCAACAGCAGGCACAACCCAAACACTGTGGGTGCTATATAGCAGCAAAAAGCAACTTTTAGTACGACACAGCAAAGGCGTTTGGAGAATTTGAACACTGGTCAAATTCCAGATAGGCTGCCGCCTCAAACTGCGAAACAATTTTCCTGTTTGTAGTTGCAACTCAATTCCTGAAAGCTCCAAGCAAATATTTCCCGCCCATTTTTTTATTCCAAAAGCTGCCAAAAATCCGCTGGCTGCCCACATAGCAATGCAAATCCACCAAACCTGCCAAAATAACACAATGCACAACACGCCACAAGCAACCACAGCCCAAAGCTGCATGACTTGTATTCCTGCTGGACTGCAACAAATCTTCATACCCATGTTCCTGCCTTTCTACTGGCTGCCAAAGAAAACAACACCCCTGTGCAAAGGCACAGGGGAAGGGCCTCACACATTGGGCAGCCGCCATTCTTTTACAATGGTATGAAAAGCACTGTCCAATGTAACACACATTAGTTTGTCCTGAGAGAAAAGTTGTGTTTGTCCACGAGGAATCACAAAATCATTTCCCCTAGTGATAGACACAATATTAAAATCTTGGGGAATGGGGATATCTATTAGGGGGCGTCCATGATAGCGGAAATTATCCGGCAAAGAAATTTCAATCAGGCTGGCCACACCGCCGGCTAAGTTTAGCAGATGGCGAATGGCGGTTGTTTCTACTTCTCGCTCCAAAATACGAACAATGTTGCTGGTACTGCTTACAGCAATATCTACCCCCAGTGCCTTTAAAATAGAGGCATTTTTTGGGTTATTGACACGGGCAATGGTTCGCTTGCATTTAAACACCTGCTTTGCAAGCTGGCAAGCAACTAAATTGTTTTCATCCTGTCCGGTAACGGCAATCATAGAATGGCAGTTGCCACAACCAGCAGTTTCCAGCACATCTGCTGAGGTGCCATCTCCAGCAATTACAGGAATATCTAAGCTATTGGCAAGCCGTTGGCAGGCTTCTTGATTAGGCTCCACTACAATGGGGTCGTGGCCATGCTCCAGCAAGGTTTTGGCTAAATAAAAACCAACTTTGCCACCGCCTACAATACAAACATTCATTTGGTGTGTCCTCCTCAATCTGCAATGCTTGCAAAAATAATTTTATCCCCTCTATGAATGATAGGGCTGGGGATGGTGTTTAATTCCATAATTCCGGTAGCACGCAAAACCCCTAGTACCACCTGTCCCTTTGGAGCAACCACCTCAGAAAGAGGTTGGTGCAGCAAAGAAACATCTGGTTCCGATGGCAAAAAGGAAACGGTACTAGAGCCAAAGGTCAGCCTACGGGTATCTGGCCCGTTGGAAATGCCATGGAGAATGGCTTCTACTGTCAAATTGGTAGAGCATACAGCGTGCATACCAAACCGCTGGGTAAATACCTTTTTCCGTGCGGGGTCGGTAATGCGTGCCAACACACAAGGCACATGAAACATCTCGGTGGCAATTTGGCACACCATAATATTGATGTTATCCTCTGGGCAAACTGCTACCAGTGCCTCGCAATTTTCAATACCTGCCTGCCGCAACATATCCACGTCAATGGGGGAACCCAGTTGAATCATACCGCTGAAATTGGAATCCTCCAAAGCTTGCAGATGCTCTTTGTTGGCATCCACTTCCTCCAACACAGAGATATCATGGCCCATTTCATCCAATACCTGAATCAAACGGGAACCCACTCGACCACAGCCAACAATTAAAATGTTCAAATATAAACCCTCCTAAAAGGTGATGCAATCACAAGGTGACTGCCCCTATTATAAGCCTTTACACAAAAAGGAACAAGATGGCAAATGAAATTGGCCCAAAATTTTGGGGGCAGTTCTGTTTTGGGGCAAGGTGTGCTATACTGATACGGAGTATATATGCAGCCCAAAGGCTGTAAGGAAAGGATGCGATGGAATGCAAATAATCGAATTGATAAAAGCCCTGTTTTATGGCATTGTGGAGGGCATTACCGAATGGTTGCCCGTGTCCAGTACAGGTCACATGATTTTGTTTGAAGAATTTGTCAAATTCCAGCAAAGCGATGCTTTTATGGAGATGTTTCGGGTAGTTATCCAGTTGGGTGCTATCCTGGCAGTAGTAGTACTGTTCTGGGATAAAATATGGCCCTTTTGTGCTGACAAAAAACAAAACTATCTAAAAAAAGATTCTTGGAACTTGTGGTTTCGCATTTTAGTGGCAACTATGCCCGCCTTGGTTTTGGGATTGTTGCTGGATGATTGGTTAGATGCCCATTTCTATAATTTTGTAACTGTGGCAACCATGCTAATTGTATACGGCGTTTTATTTATTGTGGTGGAAAATGGACGCAAAAAAACAAAACCCCATGTTTCTTCCTTGGCACAGCTTACCTATCGAGATGCCTTTATCATTGGCTTGTGGCAGGTACTGGCAATGATTCCCGGTACCAGCCGTTCTGGTGCCACCATTGTGGGAGGATTGTTGCTAGGGGCAAGCCGTGCTGTTGCTGCCGAGTTTACCTTCTTTTTGGCTATTCCCGTTATGGCAGGAGCAAGCCTGCTTAAGGTGTTAAAATTTGGCCTTGCTTTTAGTGGTGAAGAATTGGCCGTGTTGTTGGTAGGCATGGTAGTGGCATTTTGGGTTTCCCTGTTTGCTATTCGCTTTTTGATGGCATATGTAAAACGCCATGACTTCAAGGTGTTTGGCTGGTATCGCATTGTTTTGGGTGTGATTTTGTTGGCATATTATTTCTTGCTGGCAAAACCTGCATAAAAATCATAAGCAGAAGGAGCAGTAAAGATGACCGAACGGGAAAAAATGCTGGCAGGGCAACTGTATGATTGCTCTGACCCAGAGTTGTTGGAGCAATGGCACAAGGCAAAGGATTTGGTGCTGAAATATAATACCCTACCTTCCAAAGATATGCAGGCAAAAGATGAAATTCTTTCCCAGCTATTGGGAGGCAGGGGAGAAAATCTCTGGATTACCCCGCCTTTCTTTGTGGATTATGGAAACAATATTTACTTTGGCAATCATTGCGAAGTAAATATGAACTGTACCTTTTTGGATGATAACAAAATTGTCATTGGTGACCATACCCTAATTGCCCCCAATGTGCAAATTTACACAGCCTTTCATCCAACCCATGCACAAGACCGCTTTGGAGAGCCAAAACCAGATGGTTCCTTCCAGTTCTGCACTGGATACACTGCCCCTGTTATTATTGGAAAATGTGTGTGGATTGGAGGGGGTGCCATTATTTTGCCCGGTGTTACAATCGGGGATAATGTAGTTATTGGTGCAGGCAGTGTGGTTACAAAGGACATTCCCTCCAACACCATTGCCTATGGAAACCCTTGTAAAGTGGTGCGGGAAAACCTGCCTCTTTCTAAACAGAAAAAATAAGCCAAAGAATCTCTTGCAGAGGATGTAGAAATTTTCTATAATGGCAACAAAGGGAACCATTCCCAAAAAGGAGAGAGAAGAAATGAGCAAGAATGCTGCAAGGGTGTATTTTACCAGTTTGGAAGCAAAACCCGGTACCAGTGTATTGCAAAAGCTGGAACGATTGATGAAACGAGCCGGAATTGAAACCATTGACTTTGAAAAAAAGATGGTTGCCATTAAAATTCATTTTGGTGAGCCGGGCAATCTGGCATACCTGCGTCCCAACTATGCCAAAGTAGTAGCAGATGTAGTAAAAAGTTTGGGCGGTATGCCCTTCCTGACCGACTGCAATACTTTGTATGTAGGTCGCCGCAAAAATGCCTTAGACCATATTGAAGCTGCATACGAAAATGGTTTTTCTCCCTTTTCCACTGGCTGCCATGTAATTATTGGCGATGGTTTGAAGGGTACCGATGATGTAGAAGTTCCTGTAGAGGGCGGCGAGTATGTACAAACCGCAAAAATTGGTAGAGCCATTATGGATGCAGATATTTTTATCAGCCTAAACCATTTTAAGGGCCATGAATGTACTGGCTTTGGTGGTGCCATCAAAAATATTGGCATGGGCTGTGGCAGCCGTCGTGGAAAGATGGAGCAACACAACTCTGGCAAACCTACTGTAAAACAAAGCCTCTGCCGCAGTTGTGGCATGTGTGCCAAAAACTGTGCCCATGGAGCTATTTCCTTTGATGAGCAAAGAAAGGCTTCCATTGACCATAATAAGTGCGTAGGCTGTGGTCGTTGTATTGGTGCTTGTAACTTTGATGCTATCTACAACGCAAACTATGCAGCCAATGCCCAACTGAACAAAAAAATGGCAGAGTACGCCAAAGCGGTGGTGGATGGTCGTCCCCATTTCCATATTAGTTTGGTGGTGGATGTTTCTCCATACTGCGATTGCCACGCAGAAAGCGACATCCCTCTGATTCCTGATGTAGGTATTTTTGCCAGCTTTGACCCTGTTGCACTTGACCAAGCCTGTGCCGATGCTTGCCAAGCACAGCCTGTCATTGCCGGAAGCCTGCTAGACCAGCGGATGAAAGCCCCCGGCTTTGTAGACAAGGGAGATATGTTCACCAATACTACTCCCGAAAGCGAATGGGAAAGCTGTCTGGAACACGCCGAAAAAATTGGTTTGGGTGTTCGGGAATACGAAGTAGAAGTAGTAAAGTAAACCAGTGTGGCATTTTGCCCGGAAAAGAGAGTATACATGAATATCAATCAGCAATTATTTGATTTTATCCAAAAAAGCCCCAGCCCCTTTCATGCCATCCAAACCATTAGCCAGCAGTTGGAGCAACAGGGCTTCCAAAAGCTCCATGAGCATGAAAGCTGGAAGTTGCAGCCAGAGGGCAAATACTATGTTACCCGCAACCGTTCCTCCATTGTGGCTTTTGCACTTCCCAAAGAACAATTTCAAGGGTTTTTGATTACCTCCAGCCACAGCGATTGCCCTACCTTTAAGGTAAAAAATGGAGCAGAATTAGAGGCAGCAGGCATCTATACTGTATTGAATACCGAAGGATACGGTGGAATGCTGCGCTCTACCTGGCTGGATAAACCTCTGGGAATTGCTGGCCGTGTGGTAGTGGAAACCGAAACCGGTGTAGAAACCCGCCTTGTTACCCTAGACCCTCTCCGTCTGGTTATTCCAAATTTGGCAATCCATATGGACAGAGAGATTAACAACGGCAAAACCTACAAGTTGCAAAGCGATATGCTGCCCCTCTTTGGTAACAAGGACACCAAAGGACAGTTTGCCCAGTTGGTAGCAAAGGCAGCAGGGGTGCAGCCGGAACAGGTTTTAGGAAATGAGTTGTATTTGTACAATCCCCAAGAAGGTCAACTGGTAGGAGCAGAGCAGGAGTATCTTCTCTGCCCTCGTTTGGATGATTTAGAGTGTGCCTTTGGCACCTTGCAGGGCTTTTTGCAGGGAGCACCCAAGAAAAATGTCAATGTCTTTGTGGTGCTGGACAATGAAGAAGTAGGCTGCTCTACCAAACAGGGAGCAGACTCCAACTTTATGGCAAGTGTGCTGGAGCGCATTTGCAGTTGTATGGGCAAAACTAGAGAAGGCTATTTTGCAGCCCTTTCTTCTAGTATGATGATAAGTGCAGACAATGCTCATGCAGTTCATCCTGCCTATGCCGGAAAAAGCGACCCTGTTACCAAAACACAGATGAATGAGGGCGTAGTAGTAAAAAGCAATGCTTCTCAGCTTTACACCACCGATGCAGTATCGGCGGCATTGCTGAAAAAAATTGCAGCCAAAGCAGGGGTAAAACTGCAATGGTTTGTAAATAACAGCGATGTTCGAGGTGGCAGCACCTTGGGCAACATTTCCAGTACACAGGCAGCCATCAATACAGTGGATGTAGGCTTGCCCCAGTTGGCGATGCACTCTTCTTGCGAAACCGCTGGCAGCAAGGACTTGCAAGCATTGGTGGATTTGTGCAAAGAGTTTTACTCTGGCAGCCTTTCGGTGCAAGAGGACGGAAACTGGACTGTATAAAAATATCCCATGGAAAAGGAAAGCCCTGTGCTTTCCTTTTTTGTATGGTTCCTATGTTTTTATGTACTTTTTATCTCCATAGCAGTATAATAAAACCCATTGGAACAGCGATAGGAAAGGAGAATCCTTATGACAGGATTTTATAGAGGAAGAAGGCTGCGAAAAAATGCAGCCATTCGCAGTATGATGAAAGAAACCCGCTTGCAGCCAGAAGACTTTGTATTGCCCATTTTTGTGGTGGAGGGGGAAGGAATTCAACGGGAAATTTCCTCCCTTCCGGGGCACTACCATTATTCTGTGGATAAGCTGGAAAACATTGTGGAACAAATGCAGCAAGCAGGGGTACCAAGCTGTATTTTGTTTGGAATCCCAGACAAAAAGGATTCCTGTGGCAGCGAGGCAAGCAATGAAGATGGCGTTGTACAAAGAGCTATCCGACGCTTGCGGCAGTTGTGGCCGGAACTGTACATCATTGCAGATGTGTGCATGTGTGAATATACCAGCCATGGCCATTGCGGTATTTTAAACGGAAAGGGCGAAGTGCTCAATGATGAAACTTTGCCCCATTTGGCACAAATCGCAATTACCTATGCAGAAGCAGGAGTAGACATGGTTGCCCCCAGTGATATGATGGATGGACACATTGCCGCCATTCGTAGTGCATTGGATGAAAGCGGCTTTGAACAGGTGGCAATTATGGGCTATTCTGCAAAATATGCCTCTGCCTACTATGGCCCCTTCCGTGAGGCGGCAGGCAGTGCCCCAGCCTTTGGCGACCGAAAAAGCTATCAGATGGATTGTGCCAATGGCAAAGAGGCACTAAGAGAAATGCAGGCAGATGTAGAGGAAGGTGCCGACCTGCTAATGGTAAAACCCGCTTTGGCATATCTGGATGTGCTCAAGGAAGCAACCCAAACTTTCCGGTTGCCCGTAGCTGCCTATAATGTAAGTGGAGAATATGCCATGTTGAAAATGGCAGTGCAGCAAGGTCTGATGGCAGAAAGCGTTATCCCCGAAACCCTTACTGCCATCAAACGGGCAGGGGCAAAGCTGATTATCACCTATTTTGCATTGGAAGCTGCCCAAAAACTAAAACAAGGAGAATGGCAATGAATCACCAAAAATCGCAGCAAGCCTATGAGAATGCCCAGCAGTATATTCCCGGCGGAGTAAACAGCCCAGTGAGAGCCTTTCAATCTGTGGGTATTTCTCCTATCTTCGCACAAAAAGCAAAGGGAAGCCATTTGTGGGATATTGATGGAAATGAATACATTGATTATATTTGCAGTTGGGGACCCATGATTTTGGGGCATTCTCATCCTATGCTACAAGAAGGATTGCTGGAAGCAGTAGACCGAGGAATCAGCTTCGGTTTGCCCACCACCTTGGAACTGGATATGGCAAAGGAGATATGCTCTGCCTATCCCGCCGCTGAGTTGGTTCGGATGGTCAATTCCGGCACTGAGGCAACTATGAGTGCCATCCGAGTGGCAAGAGGTTACACCGGACGGGATAAAATTATTAAGTTTGAGGGCTGCTACCATGGGCACAGTGATGGGCTTTTAGTAAAAGCAGGTAGTGGAGCTTTGACCTATGGCATTCCCACCAGCCCGGGAGTGCCTGCCGATATTACAAAAAATACTTTGGTTTGCCACTACAATGATTTGCAATCGGTACAGGATACATTTGAAGCCAACCCACAGGAAATTGCAGCGGTAATTGTGGAGCCCATTGCCGGAAATATGGGGGTAATTCCTTCCCAGCCAGAGTTTTTGCAAGGATTGCGGGACCTTTGCACAGAAAAGGGAGCAGTGCTAATTTTTGATGAAGTTATCAGCGGATTCCGTGCAGCCTTCGGAGGTGCTGCCCAGTTGTATGGTGTGCAACCGGATATGGTTTGCTTTGGGAAAATCATCGGGGCAGGAATGCCCGTGGGGGCCTATGGCGGAAAACGTGAAATTATGGAATGGGTTTCTCCCAAAGGCCCCGTTTATCAGGCAGGTACTTTGTCTGGCAATCCCTTAGCCATGTTTTTGGGGCTAAAACAACTGCGCTATCTTGCACAACATCCAGAGGTCTACCAACAGTTGCAACAAAGTGGCCAGCAGTTGGAGCAGGGAATCAAGGACAAAATAGCAAAACATCAACTGGGCTATCAGGTACAACGAGTAGGCAGCTTGTGCTGTATCTTCTTTACCAAACAGCCGGTACATTCCTATCAAGATGCCATGACTTGTGATACAGAGGCATTTAAGGTGTATTTCCGTGAAATGTTGCAACAGGGAATTTTAGTGGCACCCAGCCAATTTGAAGGGATGTTCCTTTCTGTGGAACACAGCCAACAGGATATTGAAAAGACCCTTTCTGCTATGGATAACGCCTTTGCCAGTGTAAAAAAGTGGCAGGAGCAAAACAATGGCACTTTGTCTTAGGGTAGAGTTACAGGGTAAGCCCTGTGTGGTATTTGGCGGAGGAGCCGAGGGATTCCGTCGCACCCTTCAGCTTATAGAAGAAGGGGCAAATGTCACAGTCTATTCTCGTGAATTTTCTTCTAAATGGGAGCCATATGCCTCTTTATGCCGTAAAGAGGCATTCTGCCCCAGCCAATTACAAGGGGCTTTTTTTGCTGCCGCTGCCACCAATGACCCAGAGGTTAATGAGCAAATTGTATACCATTGTGTGAAAAATGGAATTTTGGTGGTTAGCAGTACCCCTTCCCAAAGCCCTTTTCACCCTATGGCAAACCGTCCATGGACTGGTGGGGTAGTAGCGGTGTCCATTCCGCAAGCTCCCGCCCTTTCAGGGATGGTGTCAAAAGATTTGGCACAACAGGCAGAAAACCAATATACACAAGCAGTATCGCAGATGGCAAAGCTGCGCTCTTTGGCATATCAACAGCTTTCCTCTCAGCAGGTGGCTGCATTGTTGCGGAAAGCTGTTGCCATGTCTTGTACAAAGCGGCAACAACTCATAGAAACAATGGAACAAGAAAGGAAATTGCCATGACAGGAGAACAACGCAGACAATGGATTTTGCAGCAGCTACAAACTGCACAAAAACCCATCAGTGCCACAGCATTGGCAAAGCAAAGCGGTGTAAGCCGGCAAATTGTGGTAGGGGATATTGCTTTAATGCGTGCCGCAGGAGAACACATTGAAGCTACCCCCAGAGGGTACCGCATTGCCCAGCAGTCTACTGGAATCAAACTAATGGTGGCTTGTTGCCATACAGGATTGGAACAGTTAAAACAAGAATTGTATCTCGTGGTAGATAACGGCGGATTGGTGCAAGATGTTATTGTAGAAAATCCTCTTTATGGACAAATTACCGCCCAACTTCACATTTCCAGTCGGTATGAAGTAGACCTCTTTTTACAAAAAGCCTCTGAACAAAGCCAGAGCCTTCTTAGTAACCTTACAAGTGGTGTCCATCTTCATACCATTTTGTGCAAAGACCAGCAAACCGCCCAAAGAATCCAACAGGCTTTGGAAGAACAGCATCTTTTGTATCAACAAAACTTGTCGGAATAAACAACTTTTAAAAGAAAATCACAGCGATTTTCTGAAAATTTGTAAAATCATTGACTTTTGAGAAAGATAGTTATATTTTAGAAATGGGAACGATACCAAAGTTCCAAGAAGGGAGCAAACCATGGCAAGCTATTCCATTGTTGATGTTGCAAAAAAAGCCGGGGTTTCCAAAAGTACAGTTTCAAGAGTGCTGACAGGAGGTTCTGTAAGCGAAAAAACCATACAAGCAGTTCGCCGCGCCATGGAAGAGCTGGATTATGTGCCAAATCGCAACGCACAAGGCTTGCGAGGAGCACCTACATACACCATTGGGGTGGCAGTTTCCGACCCGGATGCTCTGCTTCGTCGCTCTCTCACTACACGGCTTGCAGGCATGAATCATGTTTTTAGCCAGATGGGGTATTCCTTTTTGCTTATCAATGGCAATCCTGCCAAACAAGACAGCATTTCCACTGCGTTTCGCTTTTTGGAGGATTGTCGAATAGATGGTTTAATTTTTTTGGGGGATATTGAAGATGAGCAACAGCGAAACTCCCTTCTTCATTACAGACAAATTGTGTACACCGGCGAACGAATCCACCCACACAAAGGATTCCGTGTTTATATGGGCAACTATAACTATAGCCGGGATTTGTACCTGCACCTTATAGACAGAGGACACACCAATATTTTAACGGTGTATGAACATGCCAACCAACGGTTGCTACAAAGAAGAAACGCTGCTTATCAGCAGGTGTGCCAAATGTTTCATAGGCAACCAGCAGAACATTCTATTTTGGATTTGTATTGTGTTTCTTCCGCAAGTAAAACCCAAATGGAAACTCTATATGAGCAGTTTTCTCAGGGAGGATTTACAGCAATCTTTGCGGATAGTACCGAGCTGGGCAATCAAATTATTAGTGATTTTTCCCAGCGTGGGCTGAGATTAAAGGAGGATTATTCTCTGGTAGCCATCCAGCGGGCGGCTGATACAGGTGCTGACCCTATGATTACTTCTGTCTGCTTGCCCGATTTTGAGTATGGGTTACAATGTGCCCAGTTGATGATAGATATTTTACAAGACCCATCTATGGAATATGCAGATGTACAAATTCCTTACTCTATGGAAATACGCTCCTCTGTAAAAAATTTACTGGAGTAAAAATATGCCCCTCTCCTACTTGCAGAGGGGAAAACTTTTTCAATAAAATGGGAACGTTCCCTTATGAAAGGCGGAAATATCATGCGAGCAATTATGGTCATGTTTGATTCTCTAAACAGAGAGTTCTTGCCCAATTATGGCTGTGAATGGACAAAAATGCCTAATTTTCAGCGTTTAGCAAAATATACAGCCACCTTCGACAACTTCTACGGAGGCAGCATGCCTTGTATGCCTGCCCGAAGAGAGTTGCACACAGGTAGATATAATTTTTTGCATACTTTTTGGACACCCATGCACCCCTATGATGACTCAGTTATTTCTCGCATGAAATCAGCAGGAATTTACACCCATATTGCCACAGACCATTTTCATTATTGGGAGGATGGTGGTTCTGGGTATCTCACAAAATTTGATAGCCATGAGATTGTTCGAGGTCAACAAGGTGACCCATGGAAAGCACAAGTTTCTTGGCCAGATTTTCCTGATACCTTGTCCCGCAGAAAGACAGGTCAAAATTGGCGGCATGACTGGGTAAACCGCAGCTTTATACAAAAAGAAGAAGATATGCCCCAAAAAATAATCTTTGACAATGGGCTGGATTTTATTCGGCGCAGTGCCAGCCAACAAAACTGGTTCTTGCAGATAGAAGCCTTTGACCCTCATGAACCTTTTTATAGTCAACAACCCTACAAAGACCTTTATCCCCATGATTATCATGGAAAAAATCTCGATTGGCCTGACTACGGAAAAAACGACTATGGCCCAGAGGCAACCGAGCATGTACGGTATGAATATGCCGCTTTGATGAGTATGTGCGACCACTATTTGGGGCAGGTACTGGATTTAATGGATGAGTTTGATATGTGGAAAGATACCATGCTCATTGTAAATACTGACCACGGCTTTATGCTGGGGGAAAAGGAATGGATGGGAAAAAATGTTCAGCCCTTCTACAATGAGTTGGTACATAGCCCCTTCTTCATTCATCATCCCCAGATAAATTGTGACGGCCAACGCCGTAGTTCCTTGGCACAAACTGTGGACATAGTGCCTACATTGGCAGAGTTTTTCGGTATAGAGCCTCCCCAATATATGGATGGAAGAAGCCTAACTCCTATTTTGAAAAAGGACGCACCCATTCGAGAGGCAGCATTGTTTGGTGTTCATGGAGGTCATGTAAATGTTACAGATGGTCGATATGTTTATATGCACGCCTGTGCAGAACCTTCCAACCAGCCTTTGTATGATTACACTTTGATGCCAATGCACATGAATGCACTCTTTAAACCAGAAGAGCTTTCCAACATCAGCCTTACCAATGAGTTTGCATTTACAAAGGGTGCAATGGTGATGAAAGTTCCAGCAAAAACCATTCTAAACCCCTATTGGTATGGCACAATGCTTTTTGATTTGGAAAAAGACCCACACCAGCAATCTCCCATCCAAGACCCCCAACAGCAACTTCGTATGATTGGATTAATGCGCCAGTTAATGAAAGAAAATGATGCGCCCAAAGAGCAGTTTGAACGTCTGGGAATTCCTATGGATGGGCCATTGACAGGAGATATTTTGCAGCGGTTCCAATGTGATAAACGCCCCGGAACAGAAAATATCCAAAATCTTTCGGATGGTGCTAAAAAAGCCGCTGCGGTCTTTTTAAGTTTGGCAGGAATGCAGCATAAAACCTCCTTGGAAAATGCCCTAAATAGCCAGCAAAAACAGACTATTTCTACACAGGACGTTCTGGATGCCATTAAAAAAATTATTCCAGAAAAAGATGCCACAGGTTTGCTGTATGCAGTAAAAAATTATTTGTAATTTGTAATTATGTGCGGATAGAGCACAAAAATTATAAGAGAAAAGGAGAAATGAAATTATGAATCACCAGGCACCAGAAACAAAAAACTGGCAAATTGCACTTTTTCCCTAAATGGCATTTCTTCCAATACTGCCCTGACTATGATGGGGTACTACATGTTCTTTACCCAAAATATTTTGGGACTGTCGGCGGTTGTAGTAGGTATGGTAGCTACTCTTATGCGGGTATTTGATGGCATTACCGACCCTCCCATTGGTGTTTTGATTGACAGAATCAATACAAAGTTTGGACGGTTTCGCCCTTTTATGATGGCAGGCTGTATCTTAGTGGCACTTTCACAGATTGCTATTTTTAATACTCCAGCTAGTTTTGGTGTGCAAGGGGGATATATTTTTACCACATTGGCCTATGTTGTATATGTTTTGGGATATACCTTCCAAACTACTTGTACTCGTGCAGCACAAGCCATTTTAACCAAAAACCCAAAACAAAGACCAATGTTTGCAGTATGGAACAGCGGCTTTAATGCCATTCTAAGTGCAGTATTTCCTCTAATTTTGATGACATGGATGGCACCAAATTATGAGGGACAACTGCAAAATCCCCAACTGTGGAGCCATATGTCTTTTATCACTGCAGGAATTATGGTGGTTTGTTCGGTTTTGGCTTGCATTGGCTTGGCTTCTAGAGATGTGCCCGAAGTATATCTTGGTGCTGCCAAAGCTCAAAAAGTAGGCTTCAAAGATATGTGGAATGTTATCAAAGGCAACCGAGCATTGCAGATGCTGGTAATTGCAGCTTCTACCGATAAATTGGGTTCCATGCTGAAAAATGGCATGATGATTTATCTATTTTCTAACTGTTTCTTAAATTCCAAAATGCAGGGTGCTGTTTCTTCCATTTTTATATATAGGTCTAATAATTGATAAAAGGGTCTTTTAAACAGTAGAAAAAAGGTAAAATAAAGATAAAATCAAAAAAATGTAAAAACTTGCAAATTTTTTTACAAAAAGTGTTGACAAATGAAAAAAAAGCCGCTATAATAAATAACACGCTCAGGGAGACAGCCCACAGAGCGGCGCAGGACCTTGAAAATTAAACAATATTGAAGAAGCTTGAATGGAAACCCTTAGAGCACACGGAATGAAAGTGTGACACAAATAAGGAAGAAAATTCCTAAAGAGTAATGACAGGACGCAAGCGATTGCGTTGTGAGCATTGATTTAAATTCAGAGTAATCTGGTTTGAATACCATTTTATAAAGAGTTTGATCCTGGCTCAGGACGAACGCTGGCGGCGCGCCTAACACATGCAAGTCGAACGG